>DASWRI010000050.1:0-9845 GCA_036403235.1 Pyrinomonadaceae bacterium
GAACGAATAGTAGCTGTTATCTTCACTACGAAGAATAAACCATTCGCCGGTTGATGGTCGCCAAAAAGCAACATCTGTTTTGCCGTCTCCGGTGAAATCTGCGGGCGTTAATTTGTCTGACGAACTACCGAATTGAAAAGCACGGTTTTGTCCGTCTGAACTTCTCAAATACCACCATTCTCCGGCTGAAGGGCGAAAGATTGAAAGGTCTGTTTTGCCGTCGCCGTCAAAGTCGAACGGCGTGCGCCGAATCTGCTGTGAGCTGCCGATAGTAATCGTGACCGGAGCGGAAACGGTTACCGCGCCGCGGTCGTCAATCGCTTTGGCCGTCAAAGTATAAGTGTGATTTTGCGCCATTCCGGTCCACAAAATTGCATACGGATTGCTGGTCGAAGTGCCGATTAAAATGCCGTCGGCGTAGAATTCGACCCTGACCACCGCGCCGTCCGCGTCGAAAGCCGAAGCGTTGACGGTAATCGCCGATATCTCGTCGAACCTGCCATTTACCGCCGGGCTGGTAATTGACACCGTCGGCGGCGTATTTTGAGTTCCGACCGGATTTAATAAAAACGCGCGGGTTTGACTGTTGATAGTTCCCCGGCCGACGATTTGCCCGTTGTTGTTGAGGCCGAGCGCTTGATTCAAAATCCAGCCCGAATCCTGCGGAATCAAAGTGTTCAGATTTCGCATCGTCGTGCCGTCATAAAGAAACGCGCGATAATCTCTACCGAACAAAGTCAGCTCGACCGAGCCGACGACCTGACCGGCGTTATTGATGTCTTCGGCAAAGCTCTGCGCCGCGCCGAGCGCTCCCAAATCGCGCATTTGCCCGCCTGAATAGAGGAAAGCGTGCTGCGTTCCCGAATTTTGCAGATACGCGGACGAGCCAACTATCTGGTCGCTGTCGTTAATCGCCGTCGCCGAGCTGTCTCGGCCGCCGACGGTTCCGAGAGCCGTCATCGTCGAATTTTGATAAAGAAAACCGCGCACGCCGCCGTCGCTGCCGTCGAGATAGCTGAATCCGACGACTTTTCCGGCGGAATTGACGTCGCGCGCGTAGCTGTAATAACCATTTAAGACGCCGAGGTCCTGCATCTGTTCGTTTTGAAAACGGAAGGCGTGATAAAGTCCTGTGCCGAGCGTCGCCGAGCCGGTAATCAGATTCGAGTTATTGATGCCCGAAGCGTAACTCTCATCGCCGCCGAACGTGCCCAAATCCCGCATCGTCGTGCCGCTATAAAGAAACGCGCGATTATTGGCATCGGCATTTTTGGCCTGCCCGACAATCAAACCCGAATCGTTGATATCGTTCGCCTCGCTTTCCAGGCCGCCGAGCGTTCCCAAATCGGTCATCTGATTGTTTGAATACAAAAACGCGCGGCGTTTTTGACTCGCGTTGAAAGAGTAGCCGACGATTTGGCCGTTATTGTTGATGGCCCGCGCCTCGCTTTCCGTTCCGCCGAGCGTCCCTAAATTTGTTACGGAAAATCCGGTCGGCGGCGGATTGTCGTCCAGATACAAAACGATTTCGGCGTTGCTCTGCTGCGTTCCGCTCGTCGCCGTCACGGTAAAGCGATAAATGTTTTCGGGCGTGTCGGGCGCGGTCGCGATGGTCAAAACCGAAGCTCCGCTGCCCGTTACGACGGGCGGATTAAAGGCGGCCGTGACGCCGTTCGGCAAACCATCGATGCCGAGATTTATCTGACCGTTAAAACCGTTCTGCGCGCTGACGTCGATTTGATAAGTCACGCTCGCGCCGGGTGCAGCCGTTCGCGAAAAGGGCGTCGCCGTGAGCGAATAATTCTGGTCAAACGGGAATTTTCTCAATTTAATTCGATAATTCGAGAAAGGCGCTTTATCGTCAAAAAGCGCGTAAGCAAAAATTGCTCTGCCGTTCCGGGCTTCGACCGTCGGATGTTCTTCCGGCGTCGAAAGTTTTGAAACCGGAAAGCCGCCCGGCGTTAAAATCGCCCCGTCCAGACCGATGAGCGTCGCCCATACGTCGTCGGGCGGTTCGAGGCTGCGGTTGCGGCTGTCGTTGTAGGCGACGATAAAACGCGAGCCGTCCCAGGCGGCGGCCGGCGCGTAAAGCGGCTGCGGCGCGCTCGCCAAAACAACTCCCTGCGCCGTATCGAGCAAGCTGCCGTCGGCCGTCATGCGGCGACCGTAAATCTTGCCTTGAGCGCCCGACCAGACGATTAAAGCCGTGTCTCCGGCCACGGCAAACGAAGGCGTATCCGCGCCGAGCGCGCTGACGGCAAATTCGCCCGTCGAAGTTCCGTCCGGGTTGACGAACGCGGCTTGAATATTCGAGTTTCGATTGTCGTGCGAGATGTCGCTTTCCCAAACGGCGAGCCAGCGTGCTCCGAAGGCGCGAACGCGCGGGCGCAAATCATAATTACTGCCGATTTTTAAAGGCGAGCCGAGAACCGTACCGCTGGCGTCGACTCTGACCGATTGCGCGAAGCGAATATGATTGGTCGGCTCGTAATCGTCGACGACGAGAAACTGGGTTTCGAGCGCGGCGACATCCGGCTGATTGCCCGGCATAATCGCAAATTCGCTTCCGGTCAGAGTGCCGTCCGACGCAATGCGACGCCCGAAAATCTGCGTGTTGAGCTCCCAGACGACGAGATAATCAGTGCCGTTCCAGGCGATTGACGGATTTTTGACATTTTCCGTTCCACTGGCGACTAAAATCGGGTTCGCGTCAAGCGCGTTTCCGCTCGCGTCAAAGCGCTGAAAGAAAATGCTCGATGCGCCCGAAACGGTGCTGCGAAAAACGTTTGCGAAATTTCCATTGGTCGTGAAAACGAGATGCGGCTGAGTCTCGCGCGCCGCGCCGAGCGCAATCGGTGCGGGCGCTGTCGGCGTTCCGTCCGCCGAAATGCGCGCGCCGAAAATGTCGGAGTTTCTAAACAATCCGCTCGTCGTATCATTACTCAGACGGCTGTCCGTCCAGACGACCTGACTGACGCCGCCGGCGAGCTTTGCAATCGCGGGCTGCACCGAAGCCGTATCGCTGACGACAATCGGATTCGGCGTTAAAAGCGTTCCGTTCGGCGCGATGCGCGACGCGTAGATATTTTCCGTGTCGACCGGGCGCGCGTGATAAGCGGCGACGTAATTGACGCCGTCGAAACAAACGGCGACTCGGCCCTGCGAATAACTTCCCGGCACGCCGTAAAGCTTAATGCCGTTCGGGTCGAGAACCTGCCCGGCGGCCGATACACGCGTTCCGTAAATTTCGTTGTAAGCATAACGCGAATCGAGCCACGTCACAAAAAAATCTGTTCCGTCGGTCGCCACGTCCGCGCCTGCTCCCGAGCTGCCCGCGACCAGATTGACTATAAACGGTGACGCATCAATCGGGTCGAGATTTTGATTAAAACGCTGTGCCTTGATGCCGTAGCCGTTGCTCGTCAAACTGACCCAGACCAGCAAAAATTGATTTCCGGCAAACGCAAATCGGGTATTGCTCGGCGCGGTAAAAAGTCCGGTGTCGTCAAATAAAACTTTACCGCCGCCGCCCGAGTCGATGACCGCTCCGTTATTGGCGATTCGTGCAGCGCGAATCTGCGATTCATAATAGCCGCCGCCCCAGGTCACAACCCAGTTCACGCCGTCGCTGGCGACGTCCAGATAATTCGTATCGCCCGACGCTTCGCTTGTCCCGATGACGATGGGCGAGGCGTCGAGAATCGCTCCGTCGGGCGCGATGCGGACGCCGACGACGTCGATGTTGTATTGGTTATTCAAGCGCGGCGTGCGCCACGCGACGAGCCAGTTCTGCCCGTTCCACGCGACGCTCGGCAGACTCTGGTCGTAAAGCTGTTCGGAAACGACAATCGGCGCGGCGTCAATCAAATTTCCGCTGGCGTCGAGGCGCGCCGCGTAAATATCGAAACCGCCGCCCTGCCCGTCGCTCGCATATTCGGGCGCGCGAAAAATCGATGTGCGGCTATCCGACCAGACGGCGAGCGAAGAGTTCGCGCCTTTGGAGATGTTTGGCTGCTGCTGGACGCCGGCGGCGGGCGCGGCCATCGGCGTCATAAAATCCTTTTCGGCCATTTGTTTTCCGGCAAATTGCCAGCCGAAAACCAGACATAGAATTATTGATGTCAAAGATATTATGTAGAGTCGCTTCATTTTGTATTAAATCCCCCTTGTCTCAAAAACCTTTCAAGGTTTATGCAGCAGTGCCCTTATTCAAATAAAATTGTGCCGATTAGATAGGAAAATATTCAGCCGGGTTGAATGTGTTTTCCTATAAAGAGCTTTCTCACGCTTAATTAAAAAGACGTTTTAACTCACACAGTCTCGGAAAACGGTTAAAAAAGACAGAAAAATTTGATTTTTATACAATATTCTTGAATGCGCACCGTTTTTTTTCATACTCTGTATGCGGACTTCTATTAAAAACACGTTCACAGAGCCTTTTTACAATTGGCTGTCAAGGAAAAATTACTGGGAAAAGACGACGTTTCGGTCAGCACGATTCTCAACGAATTCGGCCAATCCGCATGCGGATAGTCCGGATAAAATTTTAATTGCTGTAAAAAACAATTTATGCCGACAGCTGAAATCAGAGAGATTATTCCCGCACCGGCCGAAGCCGTGTTCGAGCTGCTGCACGATTACGGGCGGCGGCTCGAATGGGACACGCTTTTGCGCGAAGCGTATCTCGAACCCGAATTCGGCGAAGCGGCGCGCGGCGCGATTTCGGTTTGTCGCGGCAAACGGATTTTGGGCGGCTTTGCCGTGCGAACCGTCTATGTTTCGTTTGAAAAAGGCAAAGTCGCCGCCGTCAAGATGCTCAATCGGCCGCCGTTTTTCGATTCGTTTGCGGCGAGCATTCGTCATTTAAAAATTGACGACGCGCATTCCGAAGTGATTTACAAAGTTAATTTTTCGGCGAAACCAAAATGGCTGCGACCGATTTTGAATCCATTGATGCGCGCCGTTTTCGTCTGGGAAACGCGCAAACGCTTAAAGGCTTTGAAAAGTTTCTTTCAATCAAAACGGGAGTTTTTATGAAACGAAATATATTTTCAAAATGGACGCTGCCCTCGAAGATTTTTAATTTTCCGGCGGCTGTCTTTCCGCTCGTCCGGCTAATCGCCGCTTATCGTGAGCCTGCGCCGGACATAATTATGGTCGTCGCGCTCGTCCTCGCCTGGACGCTCTTTTTTCTCTGGGTCAACAGCCGTCTGAAATTTGTCAGCGTGGACGAAAATAATCTTGAGGTTTTTCTAACGACCATCGGTTTTATGTGGGTCGGCGTTCGCTTCAAATCCAAAACCGAACTTTTTCCGGCGATATCATCCGATTGTCGAGGAGTTGAGAAACCTGGCGAGAGGCAAAGTTTCGCAATTGTAAGATTGGAGAATTGAAAAATGTCGTACCAAAAACAATGGAATGACAAAGATATAAACGCATTGAAGCCGACATAAAATTTCGGGAGAAAAACATTATGAGAAAAACGGGTTTGAAAGTGGGAATTTCGCTGTTGATTTTGGGAATTGTCATCGGCGGCGTTTGGCTGCTGCTGCCTTCGCTGACCAATAATCGTATTCGATTCGGCGAAACTTTGTTCGGATTGATTCCGGCGGGCGTTTTTTTTCTGCTCGGCTTTGTATTCACGATTCTTTCGACGATTTTTATTATCAGGGCGAAAAGCGTCGCGGCGGCATATAAACCCCAACTGGAGGCTGAAGGGCTGGTTTTGTTTGAAGAAGATGTCAGCGGCTCGATGACGTTTCGAAACTTTCGCAGTCCGGGAAGATATGACAGCTGGAGAAAGGTCGCCATCACGTCGCTCTTCGCTTTGACGCGAAAAAGACTGCTTGCGCTGAAAGGCTCAAACCCGCTTATCGACGTTCCTTTTATCGACGCGCGGCTTCGCGAAATGCGTTTTTCGCTCGAAGGCGAGAAAACTCTGCTCGTCGCTTTTGCCGCCAATCTTTTTCAGCCGGATTGGTCGGGCGAGATTGAATATCGCTTTCACACGCCGCGCGCGCAGGAATTTTTGCAAAAGCTAAGTGAGTTGATGAAATGACGAATCAGCAATCAATCAACCGAATTTTGATAATAATCTGATGGCAGAAATTCCGCCGCAGAGAGTTTATGCGCTCAAAGATTTGCCGCGAAAAGATTGCCGAGGTCTTCCAGAGTCGTGTCAGCCGGAATTGTTTTTTCGACTAAAGCATCAAAATCTACATTATTGGCCATAAATTTTCTTTTTCCCGCTTCTCAAAAAATTTGCCTGCAATACGATAAGAAAAATATCAAATTTTATTCATCATTTAACGAAAATAGGTTTTCGGCAATGCCGGGACGGCGATACTTTTTTTATTGGCAAAAAATGTGAAGTGTTTTTCGCCGATTGTCTTATCAAAATGTAAGGACGTTTAAAAGCTCGACGAGGGAAAAAAGGTATGCGCTTAATTTTTACAGCGATTTTAATAAAGAATGAAACAAATTTTTGAGCGGCTTTATCGACCAAAAAGGCTGAGGGTTTTAAAACTCCCGGCCTTTTTTAGATTTTTTTGATAAATCGTAAATTTTTAGAGTAAGTCTCTAATATTTCGGAAGCTTCTTTCCGGCAAAAGGTTGTTTTATCCTTTTCATAAAAGTAAAGTAGAATCATTTGGATAAGAGTATAAATTCATGAAGAGGATTTTGGTGGTTGATGATTCGCCGACTATTCGGCGTATGATGATTGCGTCGTTGCGAGGCTTGCGCGACGTCGAATTTGACGAAGCGAACAACGGGCTCGAAGCTATCGAGCGGCTCGCGCTCGCGCCCGTCAGCCTTATGTTTTTGGATTTGAATATGCCCGACATACACGGCGTCGAGGTCATCGAATTCGTGCGCGGGCATAAGGCTTACAGCGACATTCCGATTTGCGTCGTCACGACGCGCGGAGACGAAGAAAGCCGCGCGCAGGTGCTCGAAGCGGGAGCAAACGTTTATCTGACAAAACCTTTTACGCCGCAGGATTTGGTCGCGCAGGCCAATAAGCTGCTGGCAGACGGCTAAGCTCAAAAACAAATAAATTTTATGCCCGAAAATGAATTTAACGCGCAGTTTTTTGAGCAGTTTCTCGACGATTATTTTGCCGAGTCGGACGAGCATCTGCGAAGCGTGCGGCGCAATCTGCTCGCGCTCGAAGATTCGCTCGCGGCCAATCGGGCAATCGAAAAAAATGTCGTCGGCGAGCTTTTTCGCAGCTTTCACACGCTCAAAGGCATCTCGGCGATGGCGAATGTCTCGGCTGCCGAAACGCTCGCGCATTATATGGAAAGCTATCTGCGCCTGCTGCGCGACGGGCAAACCGCTTTTACCGAAAAGGGTTTAAATGCGCTGATTAAAAGCACCAAAAAACTTGAAGAAATCGTCGCCGCGCGGCGCGACGGCGGCGAAATTCCGCCAATCGAAATTGAAATCAAGCTGCTCGAATCTTTGACGATTGACGGAGAAATCGTCGAAAGCCGCCCGCCTTCTGAAATCGAATCAATAGCAAGTCAAAATTTGCGGGCGGATAAATCGCTTTATCTGTTCACCTTCTTATCGTCGGCCGAGCTCGCCGAACGCGGCGTCAACGTCAACAGCGTGCGCGAGCGTCTGCAGGCGATTGGGACAATTCAAAAATCGACGCCGGCGGTCAAAGAAGGCGGCAAAATCGCGTTCGAATTTGTCGTCGAAACCGGCTCGGACGAAAGCGTTTTCGCCGCTTGGCAGAGTGACGGCATAAATTTTGAGAAAATCGAAACAGAAGCTCGGGAAACTGCCGTCGCCAGAGAATCGAAAATTTCCGAATCGCAAAAATCGGGATTATTCGGACAGTCAAACGTCGTTCGCGTCGATTTGGCGAGGCTCGACGAATTGATGCTGATGGTCGGCGAACTCGTCATCAGCCGCGCCAAGCTGGCCGAGCAAATCAGGCAAATCGAGAACCTTCTGCCGAGCGGCGAGTGGCGCAGTTTGCAGGAGCTTAACCACGCGATTGAACGCCAGCTGCGCAATTTGCGCGACGGCGTAATGCGCGTGCGGATGATTCCGATTGGCGAGATTTTCGAGCGGATGCAGTTTGCCGTGCGCGATTTGGCCAGAGAAACCGGCAAACGAATCCGGCTGGAAATTACGGGCGAAAATACCGAAATCGACAAGCTGCTCGTCGAGAGAATGCTCGACCCGCTTCTGCATCTGGTCAGAAACGCCGTTTCGCACGGAATCGAAGACGCCGCCGCGCGCGAGGCGAAAGGCAAATCGCCGGAAGGAAAAATCAGGCTTCACGCGGAAACAATCGGCGAAACGGTCGAGATTGAAATAATGGACGACGGGCGCGGCATTGACCGCAAAGAAGTTGCCAAGCGCGCGCGAACGCGCGGATTATTAAACGCCGACGAAAATTTAGACGAATCGGGCTTGCTTGAAATTCTTTGCTCGCCCGGTTTTTCGACGCGCGAAGAAGCCGATAAAACAAGCGGCCGCGGCGTCGGAATGGACGTTGTCAGGCGAACGGTCGACGAGCTCGGCGGCGAAATCAAACTTGAAACCGAAACGGACAGAGGGACAAAATTTCGGATACAATTACCACTTACGCTGGCGATTGCCGACGCGTTGATTGTCGCCGCCGGCCGTGAGCGATTCGCCGTTCCGCAGTCGAATGTCCGCGAAGTCATCGAAATCGAGACGGGCGCGCTCCGGCAGTTTGAAAATAACGAAGTCATCGAATATCGCGGCGCGGCGTTGCCGATTGTCCGGCTCGCGCGCGTGTTTGCGCTCGAAGAAAAGGCGCGCGGCGCGTTTCATGCTTTTGTCGTCGGCGAAGGCAAACAGGCGGTCGGAATCGCGGTCGACCGCATTATCGGTCAAAGCGAAATCGTCATCAGAGCCATCAACGACCGGCTCGCGCAGACGCCGGGAATAAGCGGCGCGACCGAGCTCGGCGACGGGCGCGTGGTGCTCATTTTGGACGTTTCGGCGATAACGCGCCGGCTCAAGCAAAAAATATGATTTACGACCAGATTAATGAAGATTCGTTTGTCCTGTTCGAGATTGCCGGAACGACTTACGGCGTCCGCAGCGGCGACGTTCAACAGCTTGAAATGATTGAACATATTACGCCCGTTCCGAACTCGGCCGAAGCCGTCGAGGGCGTCGTTTTCTCGCGCGGTCAGGTGATTCCGGCCATCAATCTGCGGACGCGTTTCGGTTTTCCGAAAATCGAATATGACGTCCGCGCGCGGCTGGTCGTCGTCAATGTCGAGGGACGAAATATCGGCTTAATCGTCGACGCGGCGCGCGAATTCAAGCGAATTCCGCCCGAAGCGATAAATCCGCCGTCGGAAACTCTGAGCGGGATGAGCGGAAAATATCTCAAAGGCATCGCGACCGTCGGCGAGCGGCTGATTTTGCTTTTAGATTTGGCCGAAGTGGTCAAAACTGCCGAAGAAATCGAAATTGAGGTTGAAAATTAAAATATTATGGCTACCAAAACATCAAGCAAAAGGGCGGAAAATTCGGGAACCGGCATTGACCGCGTGCACCTCCAAGTGACTGAAATAACCGTGCGCGCCAATCAAATCAAGCGCATCGCCGACGAGGTGACGGACGGCGCAAACGAGCAAATCAGCTCGCTCGACGGCGCGGTCAGCAGCGTCAACGAAATGGCGGCTTCGCTCAAAGAAACGGCGACGCAGACCGCGTCCGTCGCCAATTCGACCGAGCAGGTCGTTTCGTCAATCAACGAAACCGCCGCTTCGATTGAGCAGGTGACGGCAAATACGGCGAGCCTCGCTTCTTCAATCGCGGAAACCTCGACGGCCATCGAAGAAATG
>DASWRI010000051.1:0-2342 GCA_036403235.1 Pyrinomonadaceae bacterium
AAAGCTTTTGATAGCTTTTGAATTTCTAAATCGCTCGGAGCAACGGATGGCCAGTCTGCAAACCTTAAAACTCACTCTTTCGGAAAGACAAACCACGATTCGTCTGCAGCTCGCAAAAATTACTGACGATTTGCTGCCCGAAAGCATCGACCGCTACGTCAGCATGCGCGGAACGACCAACGCCGAACAGCTGAGAGATATTCGCCGCCAGTCTCTGACGCGCGAAAAAAACGAGCTGACCACTCTTGTTTACGAAATTCAAAGAGACTTAAATGATATAAATGAAGAAATTGCTCAGACTGATATGTTTCTCAAGAATTTGCGTAAAAAACTTTTTCCCGAAGTCGAAAAGGAAATTTCCGACCTTTAATAATTTGCAAAACACGTTAAGTTAGCTAAACTTTATCTTTATGCAGCCGACTAAAAAAATAATGAGCAAATTTGAGCTTTTGCAGGAAAAATCGCGCCTTGCCGAAGAAGGCGGCGGAACAGCGCGCATAGATAAACATCGCGCTTCGGGAAAAATGACGGCGCGCGAACGCATCGATTTTTTTCTTGACGAAGGTTCCTTTGAAGAATTCGACAAATTTGTCGTTCACCGTTCACAGGATTTCGGATTAGAAAATCAGAAAATTTTGGGCGACGGCGTCATTACCGGTCACGGTCTTGTTGACGGCCGCGAAGTCTTCGTCTTTGCACAGGATTTCACAGTTTTCGGCGGTTCTTTGTCGGAAACTCACGCTCAAAAAATCTGTAAAGTTATGGATTTGGCGATGAAAACCGGCGCTCCTGTTATCGGTCTGAACGATTCGGGCGGCGCTCGGATTCAGGAAGGCGTCGTCAGTTTAGGCGGATATGCGGATATTTTTCTACGAAACACGCTGGCGAGCGGCGTCATTCCGCAGATTAGCTGCATTCTCGGCCCATGTGCCGGCGGCGCAGTTTATTCTCCTGCGATAACCGACTTTAACATAATGGTTAAAGACACTTCCTACATGTTCATCACCGGGCCGGACGTGATAAAAACCGTTACGCACGAAACGGTTACAAAAGACGAGCTGGGCGGCGCTATGACGCATAATCAAAAAAGCGGCGTCGCACATTTCGCCGCAGATTCCGACGAGCATTGCCTGCGCCTGACGCGCGAGCTGCTGTCATTTATTCCATCTAATAATCTCGACAATCCGCCTTTTCGGCCGACAAGTGACGCTTCAAACCGAACTGACGTAAAGCTAAACTCAATAGTTCCGGAAGTTTCGACACAGCCCTACGACATTCGGGACATAATTCATTCGGTCGCTGACGAAAATTATTTTTTTGAAGTCCAGGAGCATTACGCCCCAAATATCGTTATCGGTTTCGCACGTTTAGGCGGATATTCGGTCGGCGTCGTCGCCAATCAACCGGCATTTTTAGCCGGCGTTCTGGACATCGACGCTTCGGTCAAAGCTGCCAGATTCGTTCGCTTTTGCGATTGCTTCAACATTCCTTTAATTACGTTTGAAGATGTTCCCGGATTTCTTCCCGGTGTCAATCAGGAACATTTCGGCATTATCAGGCACGGCGCAAAGCTTCTTTATGCTTTTGCCGAAGCCACCGTCCCGAAAATTACAGTCATTACGCGCAAAGCGTATGGCGGCGCTTATTGCGTTATGGCTTCAAAACACATCCGAACGGATATAAATTTCGCCTATCCGACGGCGGAAATTGCCGTAATGGGCGCGGAAGGCGCTGTCGGCGTTTTATATCGAAAGGAAATTGCCGAACACGACGAGGATTTTAGAAAACAAAAAGTGGCCGAATTTGAAGAAAAATTTGCAAATCCGTATGTAGCCGCTGAAAAGGGCTTTATCGACGAAGTCATCGAACCGGCTCTGACACGTCCTAAGCTTATTCGCGCGCTTTCGCTTTTGCAAAACAAGAGAGACTCGAATCCGCCGAAAAAGCACGGTAATATTCCGCTTTAGAAATCACCTTAACAGTCGACTTGCAGACGCTTAAAGTAATTTCTGACTTAAATTGAAATTTCTTGTAAAATCAGTAGCTTGCAATTGTTTTTTAATCAATTTTATCAGCCTAAAAATGTCTGAATTTTTTGTAAAACGTCCGACCTGTGCCGAAATTAACCTGAGCAATCTCGCTTTTAATTTTAACTCTGTAAAAGAATTTATCGGCGCAAAAATCAGCTATATGGCGGTCGTTAAAGCAGACGGTTACGGGCACGGCGCAATTTCCTGCGCGAAGAAATTAGAAGAGGCAGGCATCGACTGGCTCGGGGTGGCACTGCCGGAAGAAGGAATGGAGCTTCGAGAAAACAATATAAAAAAGCCGATTCTGTGTCT
>DASWRI010000052.1:0-148590 GCA_036403235.1 Pyrinomonadaceae bacterium
GCGCTGGCGAAGATGAACGAGCTGAGAAATCAATACAACGAGCTGTTCGTTTTTCTCGAGCTCGGCGCACCGCGACTGGCGGCTAAATCGAGCCAGTCCGAATACGAGCAGATGCGCGAGCGGGCGCGCGTCATCCTGCAATTCATTGATTCTTACAGCTATTCGGACATCAGAGGAGTCGCTGCCCGCGACCTTTATATGGCCGACAATTTCCGGCGCATCGTCGAACGCGAACCGGCGGGAACGCGCTTTGTCGTCTGGGCGCACAACGGTCATATTTCCACCGGCGACGATGACGGAACTTACCCGCATTTCGGCAATCACCTGCGGCGTTTTTACGGCAAAGATTATTACGCGCTCGGTTTCAGCTTTAATCAAGGCTCGTTTCAATCGCGCGAACTCCGGCCGAAAGACCCGGCGAAAACGATGTTGATGTCTTTTACGGCCAATCCCGCGCCCGTCGATTCGGTAGACTGGTATCTGGCGCAGACCGGCGCGAAGAGTTTTATTCTGGATTTTCGCTCGTCCGGCAAAAACGCCGCACTTGCCGAATGGCTCGGCACGCCGCACCTGATGCGTTCCATCGGCTCGGCCTACGAACCGACTTCCGAGCAGTCGTATTTCTATCAGGCAACTATCGGCAAAGAATTTGACGGTTTGTTTTTTATCGACGCGACGACGCGGGCGCGTCCGAATCCATCGGTCAAAAACGTCGCGCAAACGCAGTAAATTTATCCGGATTTGTATCAGCCGCAGATTTGAGGAGTAAAGAAATGAATCATTACCCGAAATTTAGACTTAATAAATTCGTCGCCTTTCTGTTATTTTTTTCTTTCTTCTCGATAGCTGCCGCGATAAAAGTAAAAGCGCAGGCGACAGCGCTGCAGTTTGAAACGACGATTGCGCGCGGGCTTGTTTCAGCGCCGCAAAAGGGGCGTTTATTTGTTTTTCTCAATCGCAGCGGCGAGCGCGAGCCGCGGTTTGCCGACTATGACGATACGAGCCTGAATGCGCCGCCGATTCTGGCAAAAGACGTCGAAAACTTTGCGCCCGCATCGACCAGAGTCGTGATTGACAACGGCACAATCACGTATCCGATAAAAAATCTCGCCGAATTGGCCGCCGGAGATTACTACGTGCAGGCGCTTCTGGATATTAACAACGATTTGCGCTCTTTGAACGCGCCCGGAAATCTTTACAGCGCCGTTCAGAAAATCAATCTTGACACAAAACGCGGCGGCGTAATCAAGCTCGAATTGACAAAAACCGTGCCGCCCGAACAGATGCCCGCCGACACGGATTACGTCAAATTTCTAAAAATCCAATCGCCGCTTCTCAGCAAATTTTACGGCCGGCCGATTTTCGTCCGCGCCGGCGTCGTTTTGCCGCGCGATTACGAGCGCGACACGACGCGGCGCTATCCTCTGCTGATTCGCATCGGCGGTTACGGCACAAAATTTAACGTTGCTCAGGGCGCGATGAGTGAGAAATCGAATTTTCGCAAAACGTGGCTGGCCGACGATACGCCGCGCATGATTGCCGTTTTTCTCGACGGCGACGGGCCTTACGGAGATTCGTATCAAATAAATTCGGCGAACAGCGGGCCTTACGGCGATTCTTTGACCGAAGAATTGATTCCCGCCATCGAAAAACAGTTTCGCGCCGCCGGAAAGCCCGAAGCGAGATTTTTAACGGGCGGCTCGACTGGCGGATGGGTTTCGCTCGCGCTGCAAATCTTTTATCCGGACTATTTTAACGGCACGTGGTCGGGCTTTCCCGACCCGCTCGATTTTCGCGCCTATCAGCTGGTTAACATCTACACGGACGAAAACGCATACGTCAACAAAAACGGCTTTGAGCGCCCGTCGGCGCGCGAAGCAAACGGCGACACCGAATTTACGATGCGGCTCGAATGCCAGAAGGAAAACGTTCTCGGCGCGGGTGACAGCTACACGATGTCCGGCGGGCAATGGGGCGCCTGGAACGCCACCTATAGCACGCGCGGCGCAGACGGACGACCCGTTCCGCTGTGGGACGCGAAGACCGGCAAAATCAACCGCGAAGTCGCCAAACAGTGGGAAAAATACGATTTGCGGCTTGTCGTCGAGCGCAACTGGCAAACACTTGCGCCTCGCCTGAAAGGCAAGCTGCACATCTGGGTCGGCGAAGCGGACGATTATTTTTTGAACAACGGCGTTCATTTTTTCGACGATTTTATGACGAAAGCCGAGCCGAAATACGACGGCTGGATTATGTATAATCGAACGGGCAGACACGGCTGGACGCCAAAAAGCAGCGCCGAATTGATGAAGGAAATGATGCAGAAATTTGAAAGCGCTTCGAAATAAAATTTGATGGAGCTGACGGTCAGAAAATTTGAGCCGAAGGATGCCGCAGACGGCGCCAGACTGGTTAAATCTTTTGCCGGAAAAACTGTTTCCGCCGAATATTTGCAGAGATTTTTATCGAATCCCGCGAATTATTTGATTGTCGCTGAAGCCGGAAACGAGCTCGCCGGCTTTCTGCTCGGCTACCGGCTCGAGCGTTTGAAAGAAGAATCTTTTAAATTTTTTATCTACGAAATCGACGTCGTCGAAAATTTTCGGCGCAGGGGCGTCGGCACGGCTTTGATTGAATACGCGAAAAACATCGTCAGCCGGGAAAATATGATAAACGCCTTTGTTTTTACAAATTATTCGAACGCGGGCGCGGTCGAGTTTTACAAAAGCACCGGCGCGGAAATCGAAAACGGCGATGATTTAATGTTTGTTTATGCGGAACGAATCCGCGACTTATAAAATTATGAATCCAATAGAACAAAAACAACAACCATCTGAAATTGTCAGAAAACACAAGGAATTTCTTTTTCCGGCGGTCGCCACATATTACGCCGAGCCGATTGCACTGGTCAAAGGCGAGGGCGAATACGTCTGGGACGATACGGGTAGGCGCTATCTCGACTGCTTCGGCGGCGTTCTGACGGTCAGCGTCGGGCACGCCAATCCGACGATTAATGCGGCGATTATCGAGCAGGTCAACAAAATCGCGCATACTTCGACGCTTTACGCCAACGGGCCGCAGGGCGATTTGGCGGAAAAGCTCGCCGAAGTCACGCCCGGAGATTTGAAAAAGTCTTTCTTTACATCGACCGGAACCGAAGCCGACGACACGGCGATTATGGCGGCGAAGCTCGCCACCGGACGACACGAAATCGTCGTTCTGCGCCACAGCTATTCGGGCCGAAGCGCGACGGCGCTCTCGTCGGTCGGACATTCGACGTGGCGGCCGCTTCCCTCTCAGGTCGCCGGAATCGTCCACGCCCGCGCGCCTTACTGCTATCGCTGCCCGTTCGGTCTGAAACCGGACAGCTGCGGCGCGGCGTGCGCCGAAGACGTTAAAGACGTGATTATGACCACGACGACCGGCGAAATCGCGGCGTTTATGGCCGAACCGATTTTGGGCGTCGGCGGTTTTATCGTGCCGCCCGCCGGATATTTTGAGCGCGTCGAGGAAATCACGCGCGAGCACGGCGGGCTTTTTATCGCTGACGAAGTACAGACCGGCTGGGGACGCACGGGCGACAAATGGTTCGGCATCGAGCACTGGGACGTCAAGCCCGACATCATCACCTCGGCCAAAGGAATGGGCAACGGCGTGCCAATCGGAATGACCGTCGCGACGGCCGCAGTCGCCGACAAATATCAGGGAATGACGTTTGCGACTTTCGGCGGAAATCCGGTTTCAAGCGCCGCCGCGCTCGCCGTTATCAAGATGATTGAAGAAGAAGATTTAAAGACAAACGCGCGCGTCGTCGGCGATTATTTTCGCTCGAAGCTCGAAGAGCTAAAAGAAAAATATCCGGTCATCGGCGATGTCCGCGGAATGGGCTTGATGCAGGGCATCGAGCTCGTCAAAGACCGCGAAACAAAAGAGCCCGCGCCGCAAGCCGTTCTGACCGTTTTTGAAGAAACCAAGCGGCAGGGCGTTTTAATCGGCAAAGGCGGGCTTTACGGCAATGTCATTCGCACCGGGTTGATGCTCAACTCGACCAAAGACCACGTCGACGAATTGATTCGCGCTCTCGATGCCGGTTTTGCGCTTTGTTAATTGAAACAATTGTTTTGTTTTATAAATTGTCACTAGCTAAAGTTAGTGGCAATTTATAATAAAACAGCCAGGAAAATCTTATTTTTGCCGACAATAGAAAAAGAATGAAAACACTAATCAAAAACGGACGAATTGTAACAGCGGTTGACGATTATCGGGCCGATATTTTAATCGAGGACGAGACGATTTCGGTTATCGGCAAGACATTGGATATGGAAGCCGATGTCGTTATCGACGCCGCGGGAAAGCTCGTTATTCCGGGCGGCATCGACCCGCACACGCATATGGAGCTGCCGTTTGGCGGAACTTCTTCATCGGACGATTTTTTTACCGGAACGCGCGCGGCGGCCTTTGGCGGGACGACGACGATTATCGATTTCGCCGTCCAGAACAAAGGCGAGTCCTTGCTTCAAGGCGTCGACAACTGGCACAAAAAAGCGAGCGGAAAATGCGCGATTGACTACGGTTTTCACCTTATCACGACCGAGTTCGAAGACGGCGACGAGCGCGAGATGTATCAGGTGATGGACGAAGGCGTGACGAGCTTTAAATTATTTATGGCCTATCCGGGCGTCTTTCTGGCCGACGACGCGACGATTTTTCGCGCGATGAGCGCGGCGGGCGAGCGCGGCGGCTTGATTTGCATGCACGCCGAAAACGGAATCGTGATAAACGAAATTATCAAGCGTTTTCTGGCAAAGGGACGAACCGCGCCGAAATATCACGCTCTGACGCGCCCGACGATTGCCGAAGCCGAAGGCGTCCACCGCGCCATCGCGATTGCCGAAATGGCTGAATCGCCCGTTTATATCGTGCATTTGTCGTGCACCGACGCGCTGAACAAGGTTCGCGAAGCCAGAGACCGAGGCATCGCCGTTTTTGCCGAAACGTGCCCGCAGTATCTTTTTCATTCAATCGAAGATTACGGCGAGGATTTCGAGGGCGCGCGCTATGTGATGACGCCGCCGCTGCGCGAAAAACACAATCAGGCCGAGCTCTGGAAAGGTCTGAAAATGGACGATTTGCAGGTTATCTCGACCGACCACTGCCCGTTTTGTATGAAGGAGCAAAAGGAACTGGGCAAAGACGATTTTTCGAAAATCCCGAACGGCGCGCCCGGCGTCGAAAATCGTATGTCTCTGATTTACAACGGCGGAGTCGTCGAAAATCGAATTTCTCTGAATCGTTTTGTCGAGCTGACTTCGACCGCCGCCGCGAAAATGTTCGGGCTGTTCCCGAAAAAAGGAACGATTGCCGTTGGTTCGGACGCCGACATCGTTATTTTCGACGCCGAAAAAGAACACACTTTCGGCGTCGCGAACGAGCATATGAACGTCGATTATTCATCCTACGAAGGCTGGAAGGTAAAAGGCAAAGTCGAAACGGTTTTATCGCGCGGCCGCGTCGTCATCGAAAACGGCGAGCACAAGGGAAAGGCCGGCGACGGGCAGTTTTTAAAACGCGGAACTTGTGTGAATATTTGATGACGAAATATTGACGCGTGAAAAACCAACAATTCAGCGTATTTTCGTAGAGAAAAACCTTATGACTACAGTAAACTCCCGTCGCATTCGTTATATGTATCTGTTCGTTTTAATTTCGCTTTTGTTGTCGATGCCAATTTACGGCGCGAGCCGGGCGGAAGCGGCGCGTTGGGAACGGCAGGCAAAAAATGTTTCGATTGTTCGTGATGATTGGGGCATCGCTCACGTTACGGGCAAAACCGACGCTGATGCCGTATTCGGTATGATTTACGCTCAGGCGGAAGATGATTTCAACCGCGTCGAAACTAATTATCTGAACGCGATGGGGCGGCTTGCCGAGGCTGAAGGCGAGATGGCCGTCTGGCGTGATTTGCGAATGAAAATCTTTATTCAGCCGGAAGATTTAAAGAAGAAATTTGCAGAAAGTCCTGTGTGGCTGCAAAAGCTGATGACCGCCTGGTCGGACGGTTTGAACTTTTATCTGGCCGAACATCCGGACGTTAAACCGCGCGTAATCAACAGATTCGAGCCGTGGATGGCACTGTCTTTTACAGAGGGCAGCATCGGCGGCGATATTGAAACAATCAATCTTGCGCGGCTACAGTCGTTTTACGGGCCGCAGCCGACTGTCAGCTTGCAGAAGCCCGATTTCCCTGCCGAGCCGAGCGGTTCAAACGGGATAGCAATTGCGCCGAAGAACACGGCTGACGGAAATGCTTTGCTGCTCATTAATCCGCACACATCGTTTTTTTTCCGTTCAGAATTGCAGGTTACCAGCGGAGAAGGTCTCAATGCTTACGGGGCGGCAACCTGGGGGCAAATTTTTATTTACCAGGGTTTTAACGAGCGCCTCGGCTGGATGCATACTTCAAGCGCGGCTGACGCAATCGACGAGTGGCGCGAGACTGTTTTGAAAAAGGGCGATAAATATTTCTACAAGTTTGGCGGCCTGGAAAGACCGATGACGACGTCGGTCATTAAAGTACCGTATAAAACCACGCAGGGAATGGCGGAGCGGACGTTTACAATTTACCGCACGCACCACGGCCCGGTCATAAGGAAAGACGAAGCAACCGGCGATTGGATTACGGTTGGGCTGATGAATGACCCGGTTAAGGCGCTGACACAGTCTTTTACCCGAACCAAAGCCAGAAATTACAAGGAGTTCCGGCAAACGTTCGAACTGCATACAAACTCGTCGAACAACACTATTTATGCTGACGCGGACGGAAACGTCGCTTATTTCCACGCTAATTTCATACCGCGGCGAAACCAAAAATTCGATTGGACGAAACCGGTTGACGGAAGCGATGCCGAAAGCGATTGGAAGGGTCTGCTCGCATTTGAAGAATCTCCGAATCTGCTGAACCCGGCGAGCGGATGGGTTTATAACAGCAACAACTCGCCCTGGTCGGCCGCCGGCCCGAGCAGTTTGAAGCAGTCAGACTTCCCGAAATACGTCGATAACGGTATCGAGTCAGCACGCGGCCTGCACGCGATAAAGGTGCTGGAAAACCGAAAGGATTTCACGCTCGACAAGCTGCGCGACGCCGCTTATGACAATTATCTGCCATGGTTTGAAAAAACCGTCCCGGCGCTCGTGGCGGCATGGGACAAGCTGCCCCGGGAAGATTCATCAAAGACTGCGTTAAAAGACCAAATCAGCGTTCTGCGGGAGTGGGATTTACGCTGGTCGACCGAGTCGGTCGCAACCTCTCTGGCAATACTTTGGGGAACGGAACTGCTTCGCGAAATCGGTCCGAGTCCGAGCGTTCCGTCACAGGAAAATGTGATGGCAAAGGCGACGCCAGCTCAGTTGCTCGGGGCGTTGAGGCGTGCTTCGGATAGACTGGCGACGGATTTCGGAAATTGGCGAACGGCGTGGGGCGAGATAAATCGTTTCCAGCGCTTGACGGGTGATATTGTACAGCCTTTTAATGATAACGCGCCGAGTATTGCGGTTGGATTTACTTCTGGAAACTGGGGTTCTCTGGCGTCATTTGGCGCCGCTCCGACCGGCACCACCAGGAAATGGTACGGCACAAGCGGCAACAGTTTTGTAGCTGTCGTCGAGTTCGGAAAAAAGGTTCGCGCCAAGGCCGTAACTGCCGGCGGCGCGAGCGGCGACCCGAAATCGCCGCACTTCAACGATCAGGCGCTGCGCTACAGCAGAGGCGACTTGCGCGAGGTATATTTTTATCCGGCCCAGTTAAAAGGTCATACTGAAAAGAAATATATTCCGGGGAATTAAGCGATTTTTGAAACGTGGCGAATGCGCGAAGATTTAGTGTAATTAAAATGATTATCAGCCTTATCGAAAGAGAATTAAAAACCAGGTTTGGAGATTTCAGCGAGATTCTTTATTACGACGGGCAGACCGAATCAATCGCGCTCGTGATAGTTATTTAAGCTGGCTCGGAAAAAACATCTCGGTTGACTTAAATCATTAAACTTATAAGTGAAAAGTAAAAAATATGGCTGAAACAATCCAACACGAAGACGGACGAGTCGAGCTGCAGGCGGAAGCTTTGCGGGAAATCGAAAAGTCGCCGCTGTATAACGAAGACCTCGCGCCCGTGCCAATCGAGAAACGCAACTGGACGACGTATAACTACGCCGCGCTCTGGATTTCGATGGCGCATTGCATTCCGACGTATATGATGGCTTCGGGCTTGATTTCCGCCGGAATGAACTGGTGGCAGGCGCTCGTGACGATTCTTTTGGGGAACACGATTGTGCTCGCGCCGATTCTCTTAAATTCGCATCCGGGCACGAAATACGGCATCCCGTTTCCGGTTTACGCGCGCGCCGCTTACGGCACATACGGCTCGAATCTTCCGGCGATTATGCGCGCGATTGTCGCCTGCGGCTGGTTCGGGATTCAGGCGTGGATCGGCGGGCAGGCGATTCACACTTTTTTCGGCTCGTTTATTCCCGGCTGGAACACTTTGCTCGGCGGTGCGGTCGGCGGGCACACGCCGACCGAATGGCTTTCGTTTCTGGTTTTCTGGGCGATGAATATTTTGATTATTTATCGCGGAATGGATTTGCTGCGGATGGTCGAAAACTGGGCCGCGCCGTATGTTCTGGTGATGACGGCACTTCTGCTCGGCTGGATTTTATACCAGGCGGGCGGCATCGGTTTTCTGCTTCACGAAGAAGACAAATTCAAAACAATCGGCGAATTCTGGACGATTTTTATTCCGTCCCTGACGGCGATGATTGGCTTCTGGGCGACTTTAAGCTTAAATATGCCCGACTTTACGCGCTTCGGGAAAAGCCAGCGCGAGCAGGTCGTCGGGCAAACCGTCGCCTTGCCGACGACGATGGTCATTTTCGCGGCGATGGGGATTTTGATAACTTCGGCGGCGGTTATCGTTTTTCCGCACGCAAAGTCGGACGAGCTCTGGGACCCGGTAAAGCTGGTCGGACAATTTTCGCAGCCGGTGGTCGTCGCGATTTCGATGTTTACGATTGTCGTCGCCACGCTTTCGGTCAATATTGCGGCCAACGTCGTCTCGCCGGCCAACGATTTTGCCAACGCTTTTCCAAAATTTATTTCCTTTCGAACGGGCGGCTTGATAACCGGAATTGTCGGAATTCTGATGCAGCCGTGGAAGCTTCTGGCCGACCCGAGCGGTTATATTTTCTCGTGGCTGCTCGGATATTCGGGCGGGCTCGGCTCGATTGCCGGAGTTTTGATTGCGGACTATTGGCTCGTCCGGCGGAAAAATTTAAATCTCGGCGATTTGTATCGCACGAAAGGCGTTTACAGATACGCGGGCGGCTGGAACTGGCGCGCCGTCGCGGCGACGATTTTGGGTTGCTTTTTCGCTTGGATTGGCCTCATAATTCCTACTCTCAGATTTTTGTACGATTACGCATGGTTTGTCGGTTTCGGCGTCTCATTCTTCGCTCACTGGGTTTTGATGAAAGCGTTTCCGCCCGAAGAAAGTGCCGCCGATTAATAAAAATAAGATTATGAAACAGAAATTAAAAATTCTTTTTTTGTTGATTTTTCTCGGCGGCAGCGCCTTTGTCTTTACGCAGAACGGAAAAATGCAGACGAAGCAGAAAACCGCCGCCGAAGTTTACAAAAACATACAGGTTTTCAAAGATTTGCCCGCCGAAGATTTGGACAGGGTGATGACCTATATGTCGGGCTCGCTCGGCGTCAAATGCAATTTCTGCCACGTTCCGATGCAGTGGGAAAAGGACGATAAAGAGGAAAAGACGACGGCGCGCGAAATGATAAAAATGACGCTCGCCATCAACAAGGAAAATTTCGGCGGGCGTAATGAAGTTTCGTGCGCGACGTGTCATAACGGAAAATCGCACCCGCAGGGCATGCCCGTTCTCGGCGAAAGTTTGTGGGCGCGCTCCAATGTTCAGCCGACAAAGGAAACTCTGCCGACGATTGACGAAGTTCTCGACAAATACGTCGCGGCCATCGGCGGTAAATCGGCGGTCGAGAAAATTTCGACGAGATGGATAAAAGGCACGCGCACCGACGTTGACGGCTCGCCCGTTGCGGAAGAGGTTTTCGTCAAATCGCCCGACAAAATGCTGATGGTGATGACTTATCCGAAATCCGTCGTATCAAACGGATTCGACGGCACGAAAGGCTGGTGGGCGAGCGAAAAAGGCGTCGATGAAATGCACACGGCCGACGCCGAGCAGTTCAAACGCGACGCGCAGTTTTTCCAGCCGACGCGCCTCAAGGAAATTTACAAGGAAATGACCGTCGCCGGGACGGATAAATTAAATGAAAAGGCGGTCTACGTGGTTCGCGCGACAACACAGGCGGGCGCACGCGAGCGGCTTTATTTCGACAAACAGACGGGCTTGCTCGTTCGCCGCTACGCTGCTTCGCCGCTGCCTATCGGCGTTTTTCCGACGATAATCGATTACGACGATTATCGCGCCGTCGAAGGCGTCAAAATGCCGTATTCGATAAAATGGTCAATTCCCGGCCAGTCATGGAGCTTGAAAGTTTCGGAAGTAAAACAAAACACGGCGATTGACGACGCGAAATTCAATCAGCCGGCGAAATAAAATCTTAATTACAGATAAACATAGATTCTAGAAAATATTTAGGATGGAAGAGAGCAGTATAAATATGGAAGACAATGAAATTCTTACACAAAGGGCTGTCAATCCCGGTATACAAGATTTTCTAGATATCGCGATTATCGACTTAAAGCAAAAATCCAAAAACTTAACTATTGCTGGCATGCTCGTTTTTGTAGTTACTCTAATTGTTGCAATAGGTCTCTTTTACGACATTAAACATAATACGATTATTCAGCTAAAAGACTTAAACGAAGCAGCGACTCCTCAAGTTACTCTTATCTACTTAATCGTCAGAAGTGCCGCGCTCGGGACGGTAGCTACAACAATGCTTGTTTTTCTTGCAAAAACTGCTTTGGCTTGCTTTGACCAATCAACTCGTTTTGCAAAAAGAAGGTATGGTGCATTGTTTTTGCAATTTATCTATCAGAAACATGACCAAATAAATTTACAAGAGAAGGTAACAATTAGCGAGATTATGAAATTTTTTGATGCGTGGAATCAGAACGTCGAGTCCGCTTTCACAACTGTCAAAGTAGGGAAAAAAGGCGTTGATCCGATGAAGATGAGTATCAATAAAGATGGAGCAACAGTAGAACTAGGAAATGATAAATAAGAGGAATAATTTTTATGTCACGAATTATAAAATGCGGTCTGATTCAGGCGGCCAACGTCGCGCCGACCGATGCGCCGATTGAAGAAATAAAACGGGCGAATCTCGAACACCAGATGAAAATGGTCGAAGACGCCGCCGCTAAAGGCGTGCAAATGCTTTGCTTTCAGGAAATTTTCACGACGCCGTATTTCTGCGCCGAGCAGCAGACCAGGTGGTATGAAGCGGTCGAGCGGATTCCCGACGGCAAAACGGTTCGCCTGATGCAGGACGTCGCCAAAGAATACGGAATGGTTTTAATCGTGCCGATTTACGAAGAAGAAATCGCGGGCGTTTATTACAACTCGGCGGCGGTCGTCGATGCCGACGGAACATATCTGGGCAAATATCGCAAAACGCATATTCCGCACGTCAATCCCGGTTTCTGGGAAAAATTTTATTTTCGTCCGGGAAATCTCGGCTACCCGTGTTTCGACACGGCGTTTGCGCGCATCGGCGTTTACATCTGCTACGACCGTCATTTCCCGGAAGGCGCGCGCTGTCTCGGTTTGAACGGCGCGGAGATTATCTTTAACCCGTCGGCGACGGTCGCCGGTTTGAGCGAATATCTATGGAAGCTGGAGCAGCCCGCGCACGCCGTCGCCAACGGATATTTTGTCGGCGCCATCAACCGCGTCGGCTACGAAGCGCCGTGGAACATCGGCGAATTTTACGGTCAGAGCTATTTCTGCGACCCGCGCGGGCAAATTATTGCCGAGGCTTCGCGCGATAAAGACGAGCTCGTCGTCGCCGACTTGGACATGGACAAAATCCGCGAAGTCCGCAACACGTGGCAGTTTTTCCGCGATAGAAGACCGGACGCTTACGGACCAATCGTGGCCGATTAAATGTATGAAAAAACTTTTGAAGATAAACTTTGTCGTTTTATTTGTATTCGTTTTCGCGCTGTCGGCGTTCGCCCAGAGCAACGGGCAAATCGAGAAAGAGTTGACAGCGGCCGTCAAGGACGTTCAAAAATACGGAACTTACGGCGGCGGCTACGACGAGGACAAGCTTTCCAAAGTGCAGGACGCGTTTGCCGAAAAGCTTCTGAAATACACAAAAACCGCTTCGACTCTGCAATTTAAGTTCAGCGTGTTGGCCCAGTATATGGATATCGCCACGTCCGACGACGGCAAGTTTCGCATTTATTCGTGGGATTTGGAAGACGGCGGAACGATGCACGATTTCGCCAGCGTTTACCAGTATCAGGCGACCGACGGCAAGGTTTATTCAAAAACCGACGAAATATCCACACAAGATGAAGATTCCGGCGGCGGCGGTTTTGTGACCGATATCTACACGCTCGACACAAAAGCGGGCGCGGTTTATATCGTCTGCTCGACGTTTATCGGCTCGACTAAAGATAATTTTCAATCGGCGAATTTATACAAAATCGAAGGCGACAAGCTCGACGATAAAGTGAAACTGATTAAAACAAAATCGGGCCTGACGAACACGCTCGGTTTCGGATACGATTTTTTCTCGGTGGTTGACCGGAAAGAGCGGCCGATTAGATTGATTTCTTTTGACAAGAAAACGAAAACGCTCAAAATCCCCGTTGTCATCGAAGACACGAAATTTTCGTCCGGACGAGTTACCAATAAATCCATCAGTTATCGTTTCGACGGTCAGTATTTTGTAAAAGTCGGCTGATGCGGGAAAGACAAAAATATTCTTCGGGCGTGAAATGGGAATCGATTGTCGGCTATTCGAGAGCCGTTCGCGTCGGGACGCGTATTTACGTGACGAGCGATGACGGCGAGATTGTCGGCGCGGGCGAATCAAAGACAATCAGATGGAGCTTGTTTTTGAAAACGCAAAATTAATCATTCCGCCTTTGATTCACGACCGCGAGCAGATTTGGAATTTGATAAACTCGATGCCCGTCGAGGTGCGCGACGACGGCGTTGTCAGACAAATGCGGCCCGTTAATGAAAATAAAGCGCCGGCGTCATTGGACGAATTACTTAAAATGATTGAATCGCTTCCGCAGCCGGACGGCGAGAATAAATAAAAACTATGTCATTAATTCACGAATCACCTTTGAATATCGAGCAAATCGAGAAAAATTTTGCGGAAATCAACCCGGCTTTGACCGAGGCCGAAGCGGTTTTTGAAGCGAATCGCTGCCTGTATTGCTTCGACGCGCCGTGTATGCACGCCTGCCCGACGCACATCGATGTGCCCTCGTTTATCAAAAAAATCGCGAGCGGAAATCTTTTAGGCTCGGCGCGCGTCATTTTCGACGCCAACCCGATTGGCGCGACCTGTGCGCGCGTCTGCCCGGTCGAGGTCTTGTGCGAGGGCGCGTGCGTCGAAAAAACCTTGCTTGATAAACCGATTGAAATCGGACGCCTCCAGCGCTACGCGACCGATTACGCGATAAACAAAGGCCGGCAGATTTACGCGAAAGGCGACGTGAACGGCAAGAGCGTCGGCATCGTCGGCTCCGGCCCGGCCGGTCTTTCGTGCGCGACCTACCTCGCGCGCCTCGGCTACGACGTGATTGTTTATGAAAGAAAATCGCTGCCCGGCGGCCTCGACACATACGGAATGGCCGAATACAAAATGTCGCAGGCCGATTCTCTGGCCGAAGCCGAAGCCGTCCGCCAGGTCGGCGTCCAGTTTCTGGTGAATACGGAAATCGTTGGCGCGTCAGAACCATCTGCGGTAGCGGATGGGTCAAACGTAAACAATTCAGCTAATAAAAATAACCCGCCCGCTACTGCAGCCGGTTCCGACAAAATAACTTTTGCGGATTTGCAAAATAAACACGACGCGGTTTTTCTCGCCGTCGGGCTCGGCGCGACAAATCGTCTTAACGTCGTCGACGAAAATCTGGCGGGCGTCGTCGACGCGCTCGATTTTATCGAAAAAGTGAAAACGCGCGATTGGAATAGCGTTCCGGTCGGCAAAACGGTCGCCGTCATCGGCGCCGGAAACACGGCGATTGACGCCGTCACGCAGGCCAAAAGATTGGGCGCGGAAAAGGTTCTGCTGATTTATCGCAAGACGGCAAAAGAAATGTCGGCCTACGAATACGAATACGAGCTGGCCAAAAAAGACGGCGTCGAGTTTGTCTGGCAGGCCGCGCCGATTGCGATTTTAGCTGGCGAAAACGGCTCGGCTCTCGCTCTGCGATGCGAGAAAACGGACGGGACAAATCAGATTTTCGAAATTCCGTGCGATATGATTATCAAGGCCATCGGGCAGCAAAAACAAAAATCGTTTTTTGAAACGGTCGCAAATGTCGAAACGGACGAAAAAGGCCGCGTGAAGGTAAACGAATTGATGCAAACGTCGAATCCGCTTGTTTTCGCGGGCGGCGACTGCGTCAACGGCGGCGCCGAAGCGGTCGACGCCGCGCAGATGGGAAAATACGCGGCGCAGGGCATTCATCAGGCTTTAACGGGCGAAAAAGTGGAATTTGCGGGCGCGCGAGTTCCCGTTTTTGAGAAAACACACGCGCATTAAACTTCAAATTCTTGATATGTATAGATATGTCGGTATAATTGAAAATGGAATTTGAATGGGACGAAGAAAAAGCGAAATTGAACGAGCAAAAGAATGGTGTAACTTTTGAAGAAGCGGAACTCGCTTTTCAGGATGAAAACGCCGTCGAGCTGTTTGACGGGAAGAATTCCGTTGAAGAAATCCGTTACCAAATCATCGCGCTTTCACCGACACGACTGCTTTTCGTTGCATTCACCGTGCGCGAAGAAAAAATTCGCATTATCTCGGCGAGAAAGGCCGATGCGAAACAGGTAAAGATTTACAATGAATACAACCGATAAGGAAACGACTTACACCTTCACTGAAGAAGAATACAAGAAAGGCTTGGAAAAGGGCTGGACGGACGACGATATGTTAAAGCCCGGCACATACAAAGTCCGACGCTCGCGCTTTATCAATAAAAAGAAGGAAGCAAAATCGAAAATCTCGCTTTATCTGGACAACGATATTTTAGAATATTTCCGCGCGCGAGCCGACGCGCCGAACGCCGCGCCGTATCAAACGCAAATCAACAGCGAGCTGCGGCGGATTATGGAAAACGATTCGCGCGAAGTTCAGAGTATTGAAAACGATATTTTAAATAACGAAGAATTTCTGCGGGCTTTGAAGGAAAAACTTGAAACAGTTTAGAGTTACGTATTTATGCGTAAAATGGCTAAATTTATTGCAAGATGAACACTCAGGAATCAGCAAATCTTTTGGACAGCTTTTTGGAAAGATGGTCGCTTGATAATGTTAAGAAGATGTCTTTACAGGAATATGTGGGAGTAAATGACCTCGACACATTTTGTTATTGGGTGGAAACAAAAACCCGTATGTTGGGAAGCATAAAAGGTTCAAATTCTTTTGCATTTGGAATTTACGAAAGAAAACAGAAAGAGAAACTTCATAAAAATTTCAAGGACGATGAAAAATATTCTTGGTTGCGAGGCTATGGCGAAAATAGAGATAGTGCTTTTGAAAATGTTAAAGATGATTTGATTAGAGTTATTGAATATGCCGAAAAAGGTAAATTTTCATTGATTAACGAAATTCGATTGCCTCATCTTTTCAAATGGAAAGTTGCTTTTTTATTTTCAAACGAAAGACTGATTCCGATTTACAAAAAGGATATTTTAAGGAAAATTGCTGAAAATTTCGGACTCGCAGTTACCGGAAAAACAAAAATCTCGGACATTCAAGAACTCATGATGCAAAACAAGCCAGCCAATCTAAGCGTTCACGAATATATGCGACATCTTTGGGACAAGTTTGGGAATAAAGACATCGAAGATGAAGCAAACGAGAAGATACGAGAACAACCGAAAAATAGGTTGAGAACTCGAAAAGCCTCAGAAATCCAAGTTATAAAAACTCATATCAGAAATATTGCTTCTCGTTCATATTTTGTCGAGCAAAAACATAAAAAACTTCAATTGGCTTTGAAGGAAAAACTAATCAAAGAATTTGGCGAAGATTCGGTTGTCTTATTTGAAGAAAATAATGTTGATGTTAAATTGTTTCAGACGAATTACATTATTTTCTATGAGGTAAAAACAAGTTCATATGCCGCGAACTGCATCAGAGAAGCGATGGGTCAACTTCTACATTATTCATTTTGTGATAATGATTCAAGAGAGAAAAAATTAGTCGTTGTCGGACAATATTCACCAAATCCAAACGAATTAGAATTTATTGGATATATTAAATCAACTTTAAAGATTGATTTTGAGTATAAAAGCGTTAGCTTAAATTGATTTTCACGCATAAAGGCGTAACTCTAACAAAACTATGGCAGATTTAAGTGTAAACTTTGCAGGAATAAAATCACCGAATCCGTTCTGGCTGGCGAGCGCGCCGCCGACGAATATGGGTTCGATGGTCGAGCGCGCGTTTGACGCGGGCTGGGGCGGCGCGGTCTGGAAAACTCTCGGCGAGCCGATTGTCAATGTTTCGTCGCGTCTGGCGGCAATCGACTACGGCACGAATCGGATGATTGGCTTGAACAATATCGAGCTGATTACAGACCGTTCGCTCGACGTAAACTTAAAAGAAATTTACGAGTGCAAAAAGAAATATCCGAACAACGCCGTGATTGTTTCCCTGATGGTCGAATCAAAGCGCGAGGCGTGGCACGAGATTGTCAAAAAATCGCAGGACACCGGCGCTGACGGTTTCGAGCTAAATTTCGGCTGCCCGCACGGGATGAGCGAGCGCGGAATGGGCGCGGCAATGGGACAAGTGCCCGAATATACGTGCATGGTGACCGAATGGGTGAAGGAAGTTTCGACGCTGCCCGTTATCGTCAAACTGACGCCGAACGTGACGCACATCGTTCCGCCCGGACGCGCGGCGGCAAAAGGCGGCGCGGACGCGGTTTCGCTGATTAATACGATAAATTCGGTCATCGGCGTCGACATCGACACGTTGATTCCCTACCCGAACGTCAACGGAATGGCGGCGCACGGCGGCTATTGCGGAACGGCCGTCAAACCGATTGCCTTGAATATGGTGTCGGAATTAGCGCGCGATACGGAATTTAACATACCGATTTCCGGCATCGGCGGCATCAACACGTGGCGCGACGCGGTCGAATTTATGCTGCTCGGCGCGGGCACGGTTCAGGTCTGCACCGCCGTCATGCATTACGGCTACCGCATCGTCGAAGATATGATTGACGGTTTGAACAATTATCTCGACGAAAAAGGTTTTGCATCGGCGAACGAAATTATCGGAAAGAGCGTCGGACACGTCACCGATTGGGGAAACCTCGACTTAAATTACAAAGTCGTCGCGCGCGTCAACAATGAAAACTGCATCCGCTGCAATCTCTGTTACGTCGCCTGCGAAGACGGCGCGCACCAGTGTTTCGATTTTCAGGAAGCGGCCGACGGCAAACGCTATCCGGTGGTTGACGAAGCCGAATGCGTCGGCTGCAATCTCTGCGCGCTCGTCTGCCCTTCGCCCGGCGCGATTTCGATGGTCAGATTAGACGACGGCAGCAATCCGATGAACTGGAAGGAATATTCGAGCCGGAATGGTCAGTAGTCATTTGTCCTTTGCAGGTTGAGCTTAAACTCTAAACTCAATTAAAATTAAACCGGCAGAGGACAAATGACTACTGACAAAGGACTAATCTATGAAAGAACCTAAACAAACCAGAAAGCAATTGGAAAAACGCCGCGATGAACTCAACGCGCAGCTCAATCGCGTCAACGAGGACGAACGCATCGAGCTCGAACGCGATGAGGAAGAACAGGCGATTCAGCTCGAACAATCCGAAGTCGCGACGACAATGGAAGCGAATCTGCGGCGCGAATTGATTGATATCGAAGACAAACTTCTCGATTTCGACGAGTAAAGCAGGTGAAAAACTAAAGGTGAAAAGTGAAAAGTTTTAGAATCTCTTCTTAACTTTTCGCTTTTCGCTTTTCATTTTTCACTTCCCTCGCCTGTGTTATAATCACCTCAAAATTTCTATTCCGAAACAAGTATTATGACAACAACAGATTTTCTTACCGGAACGGTCAAAGGCCCGGGCGAGCTGCCGCACGAATATCTTTTTATCACCAAGGACAACAAAAAAACGCGCATCGGCGAATTTGTTTATTATCGCGCCGAAGTCGGCAGCGAAAACCGCCAGATTGTCGGCACGATAAAAGGGCGACGGCTTATCCAGAACTTGCCCGACACGTTTCTTTCCGACCCGAACACGACGCCCGCGCTCGTTTCCTCGCTCATCGGCTTTAACGGCGACGGCTGCGAGATTTACGAGATAACGGTCGAGACAATCGGTTATTTCAGCTCAACTTTGAAGGATTTCGTCAACCCGCGCATTCCGCCGAACCCGGGCGACCGGATTTATCTGGCGTCTTCCGAGACGCTCGCCGCAATGCTCAGCCCGAAACAATTTCATCAAGTCGGCTCGGCGCACGTCGGCAGCCTTCTGACGCGCGAAGCGGGCGAAGTTCCGGTCGTGCTTTCGGTCAAAGACGTCGTTTCGACGCATCTTGCCATATTAGCCTCGACCGGTTCGGGCAAATCCTACACGGCGGGCGTTTTGGTCGAGGAATTGATGAATCAATACAACCGCGCCGCCGTTCTCATCGTCGACCCGCACGGCGAATACGAAACGATGAATTCGATTATGGGCAACCCGCAGTTTTTCGGCGCGGACGACTACCGGCCGGAAGTCAAAATCTACAAGCCCGAGACGATTAAAGTGCGCTTTTCGACTTTGACCGAAGCCGACGTCAAATATCTTCTGCCCGAAGGAACTTCTGACAAAATGCAGCATTTTCTCGCGCAGGCGTTTCGCTCTTTGCAGGAACGCCTGCGCGCCGAGCGCCGCCAGGATTACGCCTACGCTTATCACGATTTGCGCGACGAGGTTTTGAAGCAGAAATACGGCGACGAGGCGAAAAAGGAAAGCAGCAACGCGTCTTCGATTGACGGCCTTTTGTGGCGCATGGATTCGCGCTTCGACAAACCGGACAGCATTTTTCACACGCACGAGCACATCGAGCTCCAGGAGCTTTTCAAACCCGGCCGGTGCACTATTCTCGAGCTTTCCGATATCGAGCAGCACGAGCAGCAGGTCATCGTCGGCACGCTTCTGCGCCGCGTCAACAAAGCCCGCATGATGACCGTCAGGGAGGAGGCGACGAGCGGCGAAAATTTTCTGAATTACCCGGTTTTCACGCTTTTGGAAGAAGCGCACCGCTTCGCCCCGGCGGGCGCGAGCGTCGTTTCGACCAACATTTTGAAGCAGATTTTATCGGAAGGCCGCAAATTCGGCGTCGGCATCGGGCTCATCACGCAGCGGCCGGGAAAATTAGACCAGGACGTTCTCTCGCAGTGCATGACGCAGATAATTATGCGCATCGTCAACCCGATTGACCAGGACACGGTCGCAAAGAGCGTCGAAGGCGCGGGCCGGGCGATGCTCGCCGAATTGCCCGCTCTAACCAAAGGCCAGGCCGTCATCTCCGGCGTCGGCATCAACACGCCCGTCATGTGCCGCATCCGCTCGCGCATCACCAAACACGGCGGCGAAACCTTCGACGCGCCCGACGAATGGATGAAATGGCACTCAACCGGCGCGCAGTCAAAACGCGATATGGACAACTCGCCCTATTTGAAACAAAGCTCGGACAAGAAACCCGAAAAAGTTGGCGGAATCAGAATAAATTAGTGTTAAAATCAACGTATGAAGATTTTAGAAAGAAACGTCCGGGTTCGAAAAACTTCATTAAAGGAAGAAACCGACGACTTGAAAAACACGACTCCGGCCGAGCGTTGGGCAATGATGTGGCAGCTTGCGCTCGACGCGTGGGCATTCAAAGGAGAACCCGTTGCTGAACCCGGACTTCAAAGACATATTATCCGCGTTTATCGCCGAGAAAGTTGAATTTCTCGTCGTCGGCGGCTACGCGATGGCTTTTCACGGCTACGTTCGCGCGACGGGCGACATTGATTTATGGCTTCGCATTTCCGAAGAAAACGCGAATCGAGTTTGGCGGGCGCTTGAGCGATTCGGCGCGCCGCTTTTTGATTTATCTCCCGAAGATTTGAAAACGCCCGGAATGGTTTTTCAAATCGGTCTCGTCCCGAGCCGCATCGACGTCATAACACAGATTGACGGCGTTGAATTTGAAGACGCTTGGAAAGAACACAAAACAATCGAAATCGAAAATCTGCAGATTCCCGTCATCGGTAAAACTCAACTGCTCATTAACAAACAATCCACCGGCAGAGCAAAAGACCGAAACGATGCTTTATGGTTACAAGATAAATAACAGAAACACGATTTATTAAAAACAGTTCGGATAAAATTTTAGCGAGAGCGAACGATTTTTTAATAAATCGATTTTGCGTTAGAATGCTTCCGGGAGGCGACAGAATATGAAATATTCGATAACTTTTTTACTTTTTCTTTCTATAATTTTTGCGCCGGTAAGTCAGGCGCAGAAAAAGAATGTGGCGACTAAGGTAAATCCTCCTATGACGGCGCGCTTTATCGTTAAGGCGACGTATGAGGAAAATTATACGGCGACTAAAGAGGCCGCCGGCGAAACGCTTAATCACGTCAACAAATTGAAAATCGAAGTCGAGGCGAGCCGCTGGGTCGTGATAACGAAAAACGAGGTCGGCAACGTCGAGTTTCAGTATCTGCCGAGCGGGCAGCCCGCAGCGGCGAGCGGCAGCGTCGTCTTTAACGCGGTTTACGATTCAAAAACCGGCAGCGGCACGATTCACGCCGCCAAAAGCTTCAGCGGCGAGCTGACGGCGGAAATGGTCAATCTCTCGATTCCCGCGCTGACCGAGCTCGGCGACGGCCTCGGGTTTAATCTCGAGCTTCACAATTATTTGAAAGGAAGCTGCAAGTCAATCGTCAAATCAGGCGACGAGACAATCAATTCGAACGACTGCTCTGACCCGGCGGGAATGATTATGAGCGGTTTTGACACTTACGGCGAGAACACGGCGGGCAAAACGGCGGAGACGCCTTATATGGTCGGCTACGGCATGCGGTTCGAGCTTTTGCCCGCGCTTTACGACATCGCCAAACTAAAAGCCAAAGGCGAGCTGAGCGAGACCGATTCGTTTGCGATGCAGCGGCTCGCACGGCTCGAAGAAGCGTATCAACAAAAACAGGACGGATTTTCCAGCCAGCGATGGTTCGGCGCGACGACCGCCGGGAACAGCCAGTCGGGTTACAAAATCACGTTCACGGGAGAAAAAAGCCATCCCGCAAACGGGCCGACCGACGACGGCGGAAAACAAAACTGGACTCAGAAGCTAATTGTCACGGCCGACATTATCCCAAACGCGGCGACCGCTTATTTTGATACGCTACGTGACGCGCCCGTCTTTTATCTGCCGTAAAGAAAAGCGGATTTTCGATTTACAACGGGAAAAGAAAATGGATATTTTCTGGGAAGAATTAACTCACGGGCTGCCCGACGGGCGGCAGTTCATACACGTCCTGATTCGTCTGGTCGCGGCCACTATGCTCGGCGCGTTTATCGGGATGCAGCGCCAGCGGGCGCGCAAGGCGGCCGGGCTCAGAACGCATATTCTGGTCACGCTCGGCTCGTGCGTTTTCGTGCTCGCGGCTTCGGGCTACGGGATGGGCATCGATGGGCTTTCGCGCGTGATTCAGGGCATCGTCACGGGCATCGGGTTTATCGGCGCGGGCTCGATTTTAAAAATAAGCGACCAGCGCGAAATTAAAGGACTGACGACGGCGGCGAGCATCTGGGCGACGGCCGCTATCGGCGTCGCCGTCGGTCTCGGCGGGCTCGGGCTGGCGATACTCGCCACTTTTATGACGCTGATAATTCTGACCGCCTTCGGCTCATTAGAACATCGTTTCGAAGAACGCCGTCAGGCGAAATCCACCGAAAAAGATAAATAAGCGCCCGCGAAAATTTTTGATAAAATGGTCGCCGCTTTCAATCCCTGCGACGTTTTTGCTACTTTTCCTGCCTGCCGCAACCGCCCTTTAAACGGCAAAAACTTTGTTGACAAAATATTACTTTAAAGGCAATATACCCTCAATCGTGTAAATCAATCGGATTTTCTCAGGTTTTATCGAGATTATTCTATTTTTCGTTAGAAGTTTTCAAACGATTTCCCGAAGCCTTGAACTCCCAAAGTTCTCCGCTTCATTGTTAACGTGAAACGATGAGGTAAAGAAATGCCGTCCGATACCGGGAATATTAAAAAACGCTATCTTGTTCGTCTTAAATTGCGTGTTAAAAAATCTGCCGAACCGGCTGCCGGCAGCGACGCTCCCGCCAACGACTCACCCTGTTTTTGCGGAGAACGCTTCACCATCGAGGAAAGAGAGCAGGTTTCTAAAAATGTTTGTTACGAATCGGCCAAATATCTCCACGAAGGTAATAGCTACTGTATTCTTCATTATCCTAAAAAAGAAAAAAGCAAAGAATTCTGGAAAGCTATCGAAAGCAAGAAAGCTAACGGAGATTGTAATTTTCGCGCGGTTTGGTTTCCCGACGTTGCTAACTTCGCGACCGAAGACTGGAAATCCTGTTTTCGCGAATATGCTTTAACTGCCGCTAATGATTCGAATAAAAAAATCGATTTTACAGCCACCGTGTTTTCCGACCATGCCCATTTTAACGATATCGAGTTCGGCTGCCCGATTTCATTTGAGGAGGCAACTTTTCTTAACGGAGTTAATTTTAAAGGAAGCAAATTTACGGAAGCTAACTTTAATTGGACGACTTTCAGTTCGAAAGTTTCCTTCGACGAGGTCATTTTTTCCGAATCCAAGCCGGTAAGTTTTTGGGCAACCGTCTTTGACGAGAAATCGCATACATATTTTCAGCGCACACAGTTTCAAAATTATGCCGACTTCAGACATTCTTATTTTTTCGGCTATGTTTATTTCAGCGGAATAAAGTTTACGAAAGAAGATAAATCCGGTTTCGATTTTCGTTCGATTAATCTTAAAAATCCCGGAAGCGTTTCCTTTCGAGATACCAATTTATGCTCTAACTGGTTTATCGATGCCGACGCGCATAAATTTAGTTTTGAAGACATAGAGTGGAACGACGACTTTAATCTCGCCTGGGAAAGCGCCCAATTTGCAAATCGTTCCACATACTTATTTAACCGGGATATTGAGCAAGGAAAAGGAACAAGCCGTGAAACCGAGCAGAAAAAATCTGCTTATCAATTACTGGGCATCACCTTTCGTCAAATTGCCGTCAACGCAGAGGAAAATGGTCTTTATCAGGACGCCCAGAGATTTAGAAAAGAGGCTTTTAACGCCGAGCGTCTCGATAAAAAACAGGACTCTAAAGAGTGGCGGACTAATTTTTGGAGATTAGCCGGAGAAAAGAAAATAAGGGAGGCGTGGAAACATCTCGGAAAATATAACCCACGTCTTTTGGACAGGCTTTACCGTTGGACAAGTTCTTACGGCGAAAGCTGGGCGTGGGCGCTGTTTGTTCTTATTTTCTTTATTGTTATCTTTTTTCCGGTTATTTATTTTCTTCCTAGTGCTTCTTTCAAACACGATAAATTAAACGAAGAACTCGTTAAAGATATCTTGAAAACGAGCGCGCCCCAGCCTTTTCAAGATAATATCGAAAAAGGAATTCTACAAATGGCGGAAGAAGCAGAAGCTTTTCGTCCTTTAGATTTTCCCGATGCGGTTATTTACAGCATAAAAACCGGAACACTGCAAAAACCCGAACAGTCGCCGGCAAATTTGTTCACCGAAGGCACTGTAATATTTGAAACAATTTTTATTCCGCTGCAGATTGCTTTACTGGCCCTGGCAATCCGGCGAAAATTTATGCGCTAGTTATTAATGTCTTATTTTGTCTTCGGCTTTTCGTTTTGCGCCGGCACGTCGTCGGGCGTGACCGGCATCGCATCGACCATTTCGAAAAGGTCTTTGGCATCCGAATCGGCCAAATCGCTGCGCACGAGAAGACGCAAATCCGGGCCGGGACGAAGCGGGTATGTGCCGACGTATTTGTAATGCGCGGCGTAGCGCTCGATGGCCTCGGCGTCCTGTTCTTCTTTTTTCATGACAATCATCTCGGACGTGTTGGCATCGACGAAATGACCGTGAAAATTGGCGTGCGTGTAATTGTTCAGATACCACGGCATCGGCCAGTAATCGGGCGAGACGATTTCGACGGTCGCTTCTTTGCCTTTGCCGCTTTTTTCGGCGTAATACTCGATTTGCTTGATTAAATCGAGAAAACCGCGCTTGGTGTGCGCGTAAACGTAAACCCGGTCTTCGTCGTCGTAGCGAACGAAGTTCAAATCGTAGGTTTGCCCGACGAGAATGGCGGTCGCCATCACCGCAATCATGCCGCCGAGGATTTTCAAAACGATGTCTCGCGCGCGCAGCATTTCGCCGACGGCGTAACCGGCGACGATGCACATCGGCAAAAGAAACGAAAGCGCGAGCCACGGCGTTTTATACGGAATGAGCGTGTAGGCGGCAAACATTCCGAACGCCCAGAATCCGGTAAAAACCGCAAACCTGTGACGCGCCTTGAGAAGCGCCATCAATGTTCCGATGGCCGAAAGAATCATAATCGGCGATTCGATTTTCATTCCCCATTTGACGTAAGCCCACATGCCGTTCTGCGTGTGGTCTTTCGAGCCGGTTTTCGTCCAGATGGCGTAGGCGCGAAAAGCGTCGAGCACGCCTTCCGGATTGGTGAAAAACGACGAGAAAAACAAAACTCCGACGTATATAAAAACGGCGAGGGCGGCGACGGTTATCAAAAGCAAATCGGTTCGGTCGCCGAGCGCGGCGCGAAAATTCGACCACGTCAAATCGGTTTTTTCCAAATCGTTTTCTTTTATGCCGCCGATAATCGGGCCGTAAATTTTGCGCCAAATCCAGGTCGAGACGCAGGCAATCGCCAGCGTACCGATTGTGATAAAAGCCGTCTCTTTGGTGGCAAACAGCAAAACAATCGAGGCCGAAGCGAGCAGAAGATAAATCGGGCGGCCTTCATTCCAGCCGAGAAGCATCCGCATCACGAAAAAGACCAGAACGGCTTCTATAAGAAAAAATCCGCCGCGAATAATCCACACGAAAGTTTGATTTTCGATGCCGACCAGATTAGACAAATTAAAAACCGACGGCGAAAAACAGATGAGCAGAAGCAGAGACATCCACGCAATCGCAAAAACTCCGGCCTTTCGCCGCTCGATAAAATAGACGATGCTGAGAACAATGCCGAAGCTGAAAAAAACGAACAGAATCTCGTGTATAAAATATCGCGAAACATAAGCCATTCCGGGCGAGAGCGCGAGAAACAAAGCAGCGGCGAGACTTCCGATTTTGCCGATGTAGCGTCTTAAAAAGAAAGCAAGGATGACCGTCAGAACGCCGAAAATCGCCACGCTCGCGCGAATGCTTATCGTTTCCAGACCGAAAACTTTCGAAAAGGCGAGCGCGATATAATAAAGGTCGGGGCCGTGATAATTCGCCGGGTCGTATTTGTATTCGCCGTTGCGAAAAAGATTGGTCAGAAAATAACCGTTGACGCCTTCGTCGTGATGCAGCGGCTTTAATTCAAGCCAGTAAAAGCGCAAAAATGTCGCGACGGCCGTGATGAGCGTACAGTTCAAAAGCCACAGATAATCCGTCGTCTTTTGCCCGTTGTCAGTCGTTTCTTTTAATTCTTCAGTCATTGATTGATAGGTGATAAGTGATAGGTGATAAGTGATTATTTTAACTTATCGCCTATCACCCATCGCTTTTCACTTAATTTTATAAACTTTATAGTCGCCGCTTTCGGCGATTACCGGAAACTTTTGAAAAAACTCCTCGTTCAAAGGCTCGCCAATCTGGTCAAAATAAGCGCGCTCTTCCGGCGATATTAAAACATATTCAATACCTTGTTTTTTCAGGAAAATATCGGCCGTCGCGTCGCCTTCGTAAATGCGCTGCAAATCTTTTTCGCGCGGCCCGAAATCGATTCCGTGCGACGAAAGATGGCCGACGTAGCGCATCAAAGAGCGCCTGCCCGAGAGAACGACCACCGTATTAAATGTCGGCGCGTTTAGAAATAATGCGTCGGGCGCGGTTTTTTTCTTGATTTGCTCGGCAATGCGTATCGCGTCCGGCTCGAAAACTTTGTAATTGATTTGCCCGGAGACGACGCGCCAGACGTCAATCGCGCCCGCCGCAATCAAGATAATTAAAAAGGCGGCGGCGATGATTTTAAACACCTTATTTTGATTATAAATCCAGGCCAGAGCAAAGGCGACAAACGGAATCGAACCGACAAACCAGTAAATCAGAACCTTTATATTGTCCCATTCCCACGGTGCGAGCTTCATCGCGTTCGAGACAACAAAGCAAAAGAAAAACGGAAGATAAAAAAGGATTTGGTCTTTTGCCCGTAGTCCGTTGTCCCTGGTTTCGTGCTTTCCTTTTTTATCCTTCTCTGTGTCTCTGCGTCTCCGCGGTAGAAAAATCAAACAAATCCCGAACAGCAAAAGCGGAATAAAAGCGCCCGTATTTTTCAGCCAGAACCAGAAAAAATTTGTCTCGCCCTTGTCCCAGCCGAAATGCCAGTCGATAAATTCGCTCGTTTTCGTCGCGCTTCCGTGCATCGCGAAAAAAAGCTCGGGCACGGCGACGACGGCGACGCCGATGCCGAAGGCAATCCACTCGCGCCATTTTTCAAAACTGACGGCAAACAAAAAAGAGCCGACGATAAACAAAACAATCAGGCTGTGCGCGTGGACGAGCGGCAGCGTTCCGGCGAGAAGTCCGACCAAAAAAGGAACAAACGGGAAAAATAGATGAGAAGACGAGGAGACATTTTCCGAAGATTGAGCTTTCTCCTCATCTTCTTTTGCGGTAAAAATCTCCCAGATTTTTTGCAGTACAATCACCATCAAAGGCATTCCGATTAAAAGACTTCGCTGCGTGATAAAAAGCGTCGTCAGGGAATTTCCCCAGCGAAATTTTGCTTCGCGAATCGTGTAATCGTTCGGGATATTCCAGATAAAATCGAAAAAGCCGTGCGCGCTCTGCCAGTAATCTTTGGCAAACCAGAGAAAGCCGAGCCCGCCGCTGAAAAACAATAAAACCGGCGCGATTTTTCCGGCCAGACGATTGCCCGTAAATTTAAAAACGAATCTTTCCAACACGACGAGCAACGAAAAAGCCCATGAAACGTTTTGCGCGAGCATCGCCGTTTTGACGTCGACGCCCGTTTTTACAAAACACGCCGTCAGAAAATCGGCGATAAACGGGTAAGAAAATCGCGCGCCCGCAAACGACGGGTTTTGCGGCGGGAAATTCTGTCCTTCGGTAAAACCGAAAATCGCGCCGAGATGAAACGGCAAATCGCCGAGATTGTTTGAGCCGCCCGTGAAGATTCCCTCTCGCGTCTCAAACATCGCGCGCTCGAAGAAAAGCCAGAACAGCAGGAAAAAGAAAACATAAAAGCCGAACCGCAAAATCGTCTTGTAATTTGCGTTCTGCATCTTCCCCTTCGCTCTCTCCCAATCGCGCCCGAATCTTTTTTGAATGTCTCGTTTAGCAAACAAAATCAAAGGCAGGAGCGTGAGCGCCAGAGCGATTAGAACGGTCGAAGCGTAAAGCCCGAAAAGATTGGCGACGATGAATCCGACCAGCCCGAAAACCGTCGCGCCGACGATATTTCCCGCCGCCAGCCGCCACAAAAACGGCTCGTCCTCGGCAAAAAGATAAGTCAGAGCAAAGCCGCTCGAAGCGATAAGCAAAATTAGAGCTAAAGAGAGAAACATATTTTTCTCAGAAAATTAAGCCACAATTTTTCGATTTCTCAAAATCAAACTTAAAGGTTACAATATCCGTTTTGATTTTGAATCTGAAATTTTGAATTTTTAATTATGTTACAAGCAGGAATCGTTGGACTGCCCAACGTCGGAAAATCTACACTTTTTAACGCTTTGACGGCGCAGGAAGCGGCGCTCGCGGCCAATTACCCGTTTGCGACAATCGAGCCGAATGTCGGCGTCGTCGGCGTGCCGGACGAGCGGCTCGAACCGCTCGCTAAAATCGTCAAAACGACGACCATCGTGCCCGCGACGGTCGAATTCGTCGATATTGCGGGACTCGTCCGCGGCGCATCGAAAGGCGAAGGTCTCGGCAATCAATTTCTCGCCAACATCCGCGAAACCGACGCCGTCATTCAGGTCGTGCGCTGTTTCGAAGACGAAAACATCATCCACGTCGAAGGCTCGGTCAATCCGGTTCGCGATATCGAAACGATTCAAATCGAATTGGCGCTGGCAGATTTGACTTCGGTCGAAAAACGCCGCGATAAAGCGCAGCGTGCGGCAAAATCGGGCGACAAGGACGCCAAACGCGAAATCGAAATTATCGAAAAACTTCTGCCCGTTCTCGAAGAAGGCCGTCCGGCGCGAAGCGCAGATTTATCCGACGACGAGCGAGCGCTTGTAAAAAGCTGGTTTCTGCTTTCGACCAAACCGACGATTTACGCGGCCAACGTCGACGAGGAAACGTTGTCGAATCCGGACGCGAATGCGCACGTCAATGTCGTACGGGAACACGCGCGAGCCGAAAACGCCGAAGTCGTTTTAATCTGCGCCAAGCTTGAAGCCGAGCTCGTCGCGCTCGAAGCCGAAGAGCGAAAGGAATATCTGGCGGATTTGGGGCTCGAATCGAGCGGCGTCGACAAGCTCATCAAAGCGGCGTATAAAATGCTCGGTTTGATGAGCTTTTTGACCGCCGGGGAAAAGGAAGTCCGCGCGTGGACGATTCCGGTCGAGACAAAAGCGCCGAAAGCGGCGGGCGAGATTCATTCGGATATCGAACGCGGGTTTATTCGCGCCGAAATCGTTTCCTACACGGATTTGACGAACGCCGGAAGCTACGCCGTCGCGCGCGAAAAAGGACTTCTCCGTCTCGAAGGCAAGGAATACGTGATGAAGGAAGGCGACATCGTCAATTTCCGTTTCAATGTTTAGTTTCTTTTCACCGCCGAGACGCCGAGGAAACGCAGAATTACGCGGAGAATTTTTCTCTGCGCTTCTCAGCGAAATCTCCGCGTCTCGGCGGTGAAAATTTCATAATAAATAAATCATTTTCATGCTAAATTATTGGACAAATCGCGCGTTTCGGATTATTTTAATCTTGGATGAATAATCTTTTCGCAAAATCCGCAGTAAAGCCAATCGCCGCATTTATGGTGTTCTGGCTGAGCGGCGTTTTGTTTCTCGTCTGCTGCGGCACGATATCTGCGCAGGCGAAAAACGCGGACTTTTGCCCGCTCGCCGCCAAAGGAAAGAGTCATTGCAACAAAGCCAAAAGCGAGACAATCGCGCCGAATTTTTCGAAACTATCGGAAAGCTCAAATTTGGATTGCTGCGGTTTTCTTCCGGCCGTTTTTGATAAAACCAGAAAGATTGAAAAAAACCGGCAGATTGCGCTGCCGGCCGCGAAAATAAAAGTCGATTTGCCAAAATTTTCTTTCGTCAAAATCGATTTCGAAGTTTCCGCCGCTTACTGCTCAACCGTCTTAAATCAAAATAAAATCTTTATCAAAAACTGTATCTTCAGAATTTAGAAATTTGTCTAAACGCGAGTTTTTAAGCGTCAAATCCGAAAGGGTTTGGCAAACTTCAGGCATTTCTAAATTGTGAGGTAAAAAAAATGAAAAAGAGATTTTTAATGGCAATCTCCGTATTGCTCGTTCTCGGACTGTCAGTTGCGGCTTTCGCCTATAAAACGACAAATAATTCGCTGAAAACGGCGATGGCTTGCTGCTGCAAAGGCGACTCCTGCCCGATGAAAAACAAAACTTCGGGCGCAACCGACGCGAAAGCGGATTCGTGCTGCGACAACCCCGATTGCTGCTGCAAAAACGGTGACTCGTGTCCGATGAAAGCAAAGAGCGACGCGGCTCAGACGACGAGCGTCGATATGAAAAACGTGACGGTCGTGAGCAGCGACGAAAGTTGCGACAAAACGTGCTGCAAGCACAAAAAACAAGGCTAGGAATTTCTTTTAGCTGAAGTTTTGAAAAAACTGAAAACCGGGAACTGAAAAGTAAAAACGGTTCCCGGTTTTCAGTTTTTACCTTTCAATTACTTTTCCCTGTAAAGCCAGACGCCCTGTTTTTCTTCCGATTCCCTGACGAAGGCGACGAACAATTTTTCACCGGCAAACGCGGCGGCTGGCAGCGTCGCCCGGTTTATCGTTTGCCGGACGCTGAAATTACCCGCCGAATTTTCCGCCGAGCCGATGACGATTTGATTGTTTGCCTCCGAAAAAACGATGCGCGCGTTTTTGCCGGGCTCATTTAAGATGGTCGAAGTCCCGGTGACGGTTTCCGCGCTGATTAAAGCGCGCGGGCTGAAGGTTTTTCCGCCGTCTCTCGATTCGGCGTAATAAAGCCCCGGCTTTCCGGCTTCGCCCGCCGTGTACCAGACGATTTTCAGCGAATTTTCTTCGCCCGACGTCATCGAAGCGCCCGAAACCGGGCAGGCGTTGATTGTCCATTTATCATCGCTGACGATTGTACGGTTTGCAAAAGTTTGGCCGCCGTCAGCCGAAGCGGCGACCGCGATATGACGAAAATCGCCCTCCAAAACCTGTCGCCAGCTGACAAATATTTTGCCGTCGGGAGCGTTGATTATCGAAGTTTTGCAGCACGGGCAAACTTCGCTCGAAAGTTTTTTGTTTGCCGAAAATGTCTTTCCGCCGTCTGCCGATACGGCAAAAAACACTTCGCTGTTTGGCTCGGCTTTTTCGTCTTGATTCGAATGATGATGAATTTCGACGATTTGAAAATCCGCAGAATTCGCGTTTTTACGATTAAAAGCCGTCTTTTCCGCTTTCAAATTTCGCTCGTCGAGCCAGGCCATAAAAACGCGGTTGTCGCGGTCGATTGCCAGGGAATGCATTCCGTGCGCAGCGGGCGCAACGTCGTCATTTACCTTTACCGGCGCGGCAAAACTTTTGCCGCCGTCCGCGGAAACGGATAGATTCAAAACGCTCGCGCCCTGTTTTTCCGCGCCCGCCGCTTTTGCCGTCCAGCCGATAAAGATGCACCCGTCGGCGGCGATTTTTATCGTCGGCGCGTCGCCGAACCACGCTTTGACCTGTCCTTTTTCCGGGTTGACGCGCGTTCGCCCGCCGCTCGATTTTGCGTCCGCATCGAATTTTTGTAAATAAATGTCGGCTGACTTATCCGCGCCGTGCTCGACATAAACGACGTACACATTTCCGCTCGCGTCGGCGGCAATCGCGGGCTCGGCGGCGTTCGTGTCCAACGCGGAAACGCGGATTGAATCCGCGTCTTCGACGCTTGTCTGCGCCGCCGGATTGTTGTTTGTTTCCGTTTTCGGCGCACAGCTTGAAAGTAAAAGCAGAAAACAAAAAACGGCGAAAACTTTAATTTGCGAATTTATTTTTTTCATGCAAACTCCTTAGAAATTCAGCCTGAAGCCAAACTGGATTTGCCTCGCGTCAAGCGCGGCGGTCGGTCTCCCGAACGAAGCGAGCGGCACTGTGCCGTTGCCGAAAACATTATTCGGGACGGAATAATTGGCGCGATTCAAGACGTTAAAGCCTTCGACGAGCAGCTCCAGATTTGTTTTTTCGCCGAAATCGAAACGTCGGCTCAGACGCAAATCGAGCGACGCGAAATCGAAACCTTTGCCCGTATTTCGGCCGACGCCGGCGGGACGGTCGTTGTTGTTCGTGTCGCCGTTGCGGTCGCTTCCGGTTTGGACATTAAACGGCAGGCGCGAGGCGTAATTAAAAATATAATTAAGCTGAAAATTTTCAAAGATTTTGCCGAAAAGATTTTCGTTTTTTCTTTTCGGCACGCTGAAAGTTCCGCTCAACGTCAGGCGATGCCGCTGGTCGTTGTCGGACAAGCCACGTTCATCGCGCAAATCGAAATTATTTTGCGGCGTCGAGAAAAAGAAATTCCCGGCGTTGTCGATTGTTTTTGAAAAAGTGTAGGAAAGTCGCACGCCGGCCCAATTTCCGGCGCGTTTATTGAACGAAAAAACAAGGGCGTTATAGTAAGAATCGCCCGAGCTTTCGTAGCGCGAAATGTTTCCGAAATTCGCGTCCGGCCGGCATAGATTCGGATTGACGGCCGCCGTGCAGGACGGAACGTTGACGTTGCGCGAGAGAATCAAATTCAGACCGCGCAGGTAAACGTAGCCGAGCGAAACGGACGAGCGAAACGGCAGCAATTGTTCGATTTGCAGATTCGCCTGCTGGCTGGAGCTGTTTTCGATGCTTGAATCAATCCGCGTGACGTTCGGTTTGACGAGAAGCGTCGAAGGCGGCGCGACGAGAACATTCGGAAAAACGGGCGCGCCGATTGAAGTCTGCGAAAGCTGAACGACGATGTATTTCGAGCCGTCGCGCTGCAAAGCGTTTGAAACGGCGCGAAGCGGAATTCTATCGTAATAAAGCCCGAAGCTGCCCCGAATAACAGTTTTTAGCGCCGGCGAAAAAGCAAAGCCGAAGCGCGGCGCAAAATTGTTCGCGTCGGGTTTGATTGGCGCGGGCAAATTTTCGACGTCGTAACGCACGCCGAAATTGAAAGTCAAATTCCGCTGCGCACGCCACTCGTCCTGCGCGAAAACGCCGAAATTCGGATTGTTTAAGTTTTGCGACGGCGCGCCGAAGGCCTGCTGAAACTGGCTGTAATTTCCCGTCAGAAAATTTGCCAGATTCGTAAATGTGTAAATGCCTTGCAGCGCGCCGGGAAACGCGATTTTCACACGATTGTAAAGAAATTCCGCGCCGAATTTCAGCGAGTGCGTGGCAAAAGATTGGCTGAAAGCGTCGCTCAGCTGAAACAAATCGATGTCGCGCGCCGTCGGCGAGCTGGTCGCCGTTCCGAAGCTCGCGACGCCGGAAATATTGACGGCCGGGCCGATTTCATCGCTGACGGGCGCGGCGAGACGGCTGCGGCGAAATTGAAAACGCAATTCGTTGAGCGAGCGCGAGCCGAAAACGGTGACGTTTTGCAGATTTACGGTGCTGTCCGAGTTTTCGAGGTTCGTTCCGCGACTGACGGCGTTTAAGCCGCCGACCGTCCGCGCGTTAACAGCGTCGATATCGTAAAACGAATACGTCGCTGTGAGCGAATTTTTCGCGTTTGCTTGATGGTCGATGCGCGCGAAAAAATTCGTCGTGTCAAAACCGCTCGGCACGAGCCCGGTTTCTATTTGCGCGCCCGGATAATTTACCGCGTTCAGCCGGTTGTTAATGGCCGCGACGTTTGCCGCCGAAATCGTGATAATCGCCGAATCGTTGCGGCGCGTCTGCTCGAAATTTGAAAAGAAAAACGTCCGGTCGGCGATGATGCGCCCGCCCGCGCTTGCGCCATACTGCGTCTGTGTCAAAGAGTCTTTTTTCAGCGCCAGCGGATTTCGCGCGTCAAATTTGTCGCTGCGCAAAAAGCCGTAAACCTTTGCGCGAAAATCGTTTGTTCCCGATTGCGTGACGATGTTGATAAAACCGCTCGACGCGCGCCCGAATTCGGCGACCGCGCCGTTGGTAACGACCTGAAACTCGCGTATCACTTCCTGGCTGTAAAAAGTTCCGGTCAAATCGGCCGCGTCGTCGTCGGCCGATGAGCCGTCGACGATAAAGCTGTTGTTCAAATTGCGCTGCCCGGCGACGGAGATTCCCGTTCCCGGAACGGCCGAAGTTTCGGCAAATTTCTGAACGCTGCCCGTATTTGTGCGCGAAACGCCCGGGACGAGCAACGCCAAATCGAGAAAATTGCGCCCGTTGAGCGGCAAACGCTCGACGTCGCGCGGCAAAATCGTCTCGGCCACCTGCGTTCGCGTCGTTTCGAGAATTTCAGCGTTTGAAGCGACATCGACCTGCGCCGAAACATTCGCCACGCTCAATCGAATCGGGATTTGTAAAATCTGCCCGATTGTTGTCGTCAGATTTCTGGTCGAAATTTCAAAACCCGTCTTTTCCGCTTTGAGCTCGTAGCTGCCGATTGGAACGTAGGCGAAACGAAACCGGCCGCTCGCGTCGCTCAAAGTCGTCCGAGTTTGATTTGTTTCGAGATTTTTCAGCGAAATTGAAGCGGCGGCAATCTGCGCGCCGTCGGCGTCTTCGATTTGGCCGCTCAAAACGGCGGCCGAAACGTTTTGCTGCGCGTTTGCCGGCGGCGCAATCCAAATCGTCAAAAAAATCGTCAAAATTATTGATTTATAAATGCGTTTCATACGCCTCTTACTCCTGTAAAAAAATTTATTTCAAATCGGTTGTGTTTTCGTGATTTGAATAACAAATAATGTTTCGGATGAATTTCCGAAAACGTTTAATTTTGAAATTTTTGGATTTTTACAGTGTGGACGGCGGCGCGCGCGGCTGGATGCGGCGTGAGATTTTATCGAGTTTATAAATTTGAGCCAGGTCAAAAGACGTCGAAGACGATGCGCCGGACGGACGCGCGAGCAAATTTAGAACGAAATTTTCGGCGCGTTTTTTGCCGAAGTCTTTCTGACTGCCGGCGAGGCTTTTTTCGACGACGACTGATTTTACTATCTGCGTTTCGGGCGCGTCATGAGAATTTGAACCGGCTGCCGCGAAAGCCTCGCTTCCGCTTTTCGCGTAATCGAAAAAAAGCGCTTCGAATCCGGCCGAATCAAACTTGATATTCGTAAAAAGAAGTTTTTGGAAACTTTTGTCGAAGAAAGTCTGCTTGCTGTCTGCGGCGGCGCAGAGGTCTTTCAGCGGTTCGTTTTTTGCTTTCGATGCGGCGAAATTCCCTTCCGTCACCCAGACTTTCATCAAAGGACAAAAAATCAAGTTCGAACGCTTTGCCGTCTGAACATCGAAAATCGCGCCCGAGGCGAGATAAACAAAGAGCAGCAGACAAGCCGCAAATTGCGACCAAACGATGCGTTCATAATTGATTTTTTTTCGAAAATTCACAAAGCTTGTTGTATCGAATACTTTAACTTAAATTACGCCGGTTTGAAAGATACGGAAATGCTTCCCGGTCGTCGATTTTTTGAAATGAGCGAAGGATTTGTGTAGAATCGATAAGACTTAAGTCTGCCCCGGTCTAAATTTCCGAGTTGTACAATGCCAAATAGTTTTACAAAAATATTTCTGCTTTCGGCCTTTCTGCTGGGCTTGAGCGTGAATGTTTTTTCCGATTATCAAAATCGAAATTTTATCGCCCCGCATCGCGCCCGCGCCGGCGAACAGCCTTCGTCCAGTGCGAGCGCGGATTTTAACGGCGACGGCAAAATCGATACGGCCGTGACGGATTCTTATCGCTCGGAAGTTTCGATTTTGCTCGGCGACGGCTCGGGAAATCTTGCGCTGGCATACGTTTACACGACCGGATTAAACCCGCAGAATATCAAAATCGGGAAATTTAACGCCGATAATTTCTACGATTTAATCGTCGCCAACGCGGGCGAAAATACTTTGAGCGTTTTTTACGGCAACGGAAGCGGCGGCTTTTCAAATGCTTCGAGCGTCTCCGTCGGAGATTCGCCGGCGGCCATCTCGATTCAGGATTTTAACTTTGACGGCAAATCGGATTTGGCCGTCGCAAATTCGGCGTCGAATACCGTTTCGATTCTTTACGGAAACGCTCTCGGCAATTTTGATTTGCAGCAAATCGTCCCGGTCGGGATGAATCCGCAGGATATCGCAAGCGGCAATTTCAATCGACTGCGCGGGCTCGATTTGGCCGTCGCGAACGCCGATTCAAATACCGTTTCGATTCTCGCCAACAACGGCTGGGGAAATTTCTCGCCGCAGGGCGAATACGCGACCGAAATGTCGCCGCACGCAATAGCCGTCGGCGATTTTAATTTTGACGGCCACCCGGATTTGGCGGTGGCGAACAAGGATTCGAACAGCGTTTCGCTTTTTTCGGGCAATTTTTTCGGAGAGTTTTACAACGAAAAAACTTTAAGCGTCGGCGAAAGTCCGCGCGTGCTTGCCGTCGCCGATTTTAACCGCGATTCGAAAAGCGATTTGCTCGTCTTAAATTACGCGGCCGACGACGTTTCCGTTTTTTACGGCAGCGGAACGATGAGCTTTCCCGATGCGTCTGTCTTCGACGCCGGCCCCGGCCCGGTTAAATTCGAGGCGAAAGACTTCGACGCCGACGGCTGGCCCGATATCTGCGTCGTCAATCAGCCTTCGCGCACGATTTCCGTTGTTTTAAACGATAAGGCGGGCGGGCTTGAAACGATTAAGAATTTTGACGTCGAGCACAACGCCGTCACGCTCGTCAAAGCCGATTTCGACGCCGACGGGCAGACGGACATAATCGCCGTCACCAATCAGCTCGACGAAGCGAGAAACGCGCGCCGCGCCGCCGTTCCGACGCACGATTCGACCGGCTCGATTCTAATTCTAAAAGGCAGCGGGACGGGCAATTTTACGGCAACCGGCGATTACGAAGCCGGCGTCAGCCCGACCGCCGCGGCCGCCGGCGATTTTAACGGCGATAATCTGACGGACATTGCCGTTACGGAAATCGGACACAGCCGCGTTTTGCTTTTTCTCAATAACGGCAACGGAACTTTTCCCGCACCCGTTAAAATCGATTTGCCCGGCGCAGGCCCGAAATCAATCGCGGTCGGTGACTTTAACGGCGATAATCGTCTGGATATGGCGACGGCCAATCAGAGTTTGAACACGATTTCGGTTATTCTCAATAACGGCGACGGAACCTACAATGCGTCTCTCAATCTGCCTGCCGGAACAAAGCCCGTCAGCGTCGCCGTCGGCGATTTTAACGGCGACGGAACAAAAGACATTGCCGCCGTCAATCTGACGTCGCAAAACATCTCAATCTTTTCCGGCAGCGGCAGCGGCACATTTGCTCCGGCCGTCAGCTACAACGCCGGCGAAACGCCTTCGCAAATCGTTTCCGGTGACATCAATCACGACAATATTCTCGATTTAATCGTCGTCAACGGCACGGTTACGGCGCACAGCGTAGCCGTCCTTTTGGGAACGGGAACCGGCAGTTTTGTGATGGCAAATAATATTTCGGTCGGGAAAATTCCGATTTCGGCGACGCTCGAAGATTTTAACGGAGACGGAAACAAGGATTTGGCGGTTGTCGATTCCGACCAGGCGAGCATTTTGACTTTATACGGAAACGGCGCGGGAAATTTCACGTTTACTCGAAATTACGGCGTCGGGCTTTCTCCTTCAAATGTTATCGCCGGAGACTTTACGGGCGACGGTCGCATCGATTTAATCGGCGCAAACTTCGGCAGCGGAACGCTTTCGCTGCTGAAAAATGCGGCGGAAAATACGCGGCCAAAAAAATTTCTTAAATGGCCAAATAAAAGCGTCAGTTATTCCATTCAGAAAATTAAAGATAACTAGACTCAGCCCAAACGCGAAAATTCGATAAATTTTTTGTCGGCGGCTTCCATCAGGCAATAGCCGACGGGCGCGCCGATAACGTTTTTTTCGCCGAGCGGAACGGGCAGCCCGCGCTCGTCGAGAATAAAATAAATTTTTGCCCACGCATCATATTCGATTTTGGCGACGATAAAAATTTCCTCGTTTGAAATCAGAATGGTCTGTCCGGCATGAAATTCTTCGACCGGAATAACGGCGACGATAGCCCCGCAGTCGATGCCGAATTTTTGCATCAGATATTTGTCGAAATAAAAAGTCTCGAATTTTTCCGACGAAAAATGAAAATCGAAAGAGAAATTTTTGTCGCGCAAAACCAGCCGCGAGATTTCTCTCTCCTGGTGAATGTCGGATTTGTCTAAAACGACGGTTCGCAAATCTATCGCTTCTGACTTCGCGCCCCTGCTGCCCCGCTTCGCCCGCCTTTTGAATCCCAATTCCTCGACGAGTCCGGGAAACTGCTTGTTCAAAATATCCGAAAGCGCCTGGTGACTTTTCACCCCTAAAATCGCCGCCGCCGCCCCGACCGACCCGTTCGCCTCAACCAAAGCCTTCGCCACCCTCGATTTTTTAAATTCGGCCACTTCATCTGTAAACGGTAATCCGCGCAAAATGTAAATTTCTTCTGCCAGATTTTTAGCAAATTTTCTAACGGCGATTTCTCCGATGCGTTCACAAGCTATATGTTCCAACTCGGCAAAAGCAACAAAAGCATCTTCCGCGCGTTCAAGCCGAAAAAGACATCTAACCTTCGTCCAAAGCGCATCGGTCAACCCGCGATAATCTTCGCCTTGCCTGAAACACTCAATTGACTGATTGATTGTTTCAAGAGCGTCTTTAAATTTATTCCAGTCCAGATAAATCAAAGCTTTTGTATCAAGAGCATGCGGAAGAAAACCTTTATGTTCAATTGCCTGAACTTCATTGATTGACTCAGAAATGCAATCGAATGCTTTTTGATAATCTTTTATTTCTTTATAAAGATAGGCAAGATTATTAAGATTGATGGCAATAAAGAATTTGTTATTTGCTTTTTTAGCAAAACGAATTGCTTCATTTAGATGAAAAACGGCTTTATCATATTCTTTAGTATTTGTGTAAAAAATACCTGCTTGATTATGAAACATCGCCTGAAGTCGGACATCAGAACAAAACTGCATCGGTGAATTAATTTCTTCAATAATTTTTAGTGCAGACTTAATATGTTTATTGAAGAAACAAAGCAACAAACGATTCACACAGATTTGAAGATATACCGGATGAAGTAAATTTTTACCGAAATCAGTTTCCACAATATCTAGAATTGCTTCCGTTTCACTAACTTCACCTAAATTCCAGTAACAAAAAGCCAAGTTGATTTTTGCTTCAGCAGCTTTATCCGAAATTTCACTTACTTCAAAAATCTCGATAGCATTAGTTAGCAAATCTTTGCCTCTGATTTGATAATCTTTAAAATTTCGTGCAAAGCCGTAAAAACTCAAATATATGCCGCAAAGCCGTAGAAGTTCAGCTTTAATAACTTCTTCGTAATTATTAAAATTCGGTGTTTCTTCAATATTATTCCATACGATTTGCAAAATTTTCCGCAAAGACTCGGTATTTCTACATAATTCCGCGTTTCTTGCTTCTTCAATCAAATGAAGGAGGTCAGTAGTAGTCAGTTTAGGAGTAGTTTCTGGAAGCATATATCTCGTTAGCAAGATTTCTTGCTAATATGTGTTTGAACGATTGTTTAATATCTGTTCAAATCCCAAAATTAAAAGGAGCTAAATTCAATGAAAAAATTTGCGACAATCTTTGTTTTGTTATTCGTTTTATCTGTTTCAGCTTTTGCCGATGGGCAATTTCCAATCGGCGGTAAATCCTGTCCGCAGGGTCAGGTTTGTTTTACCAGCGAAGGTGAAATTCCAATCGGCGGAAAATCTGACAATCCGATTATCAAAAATGTCTTTGATTTTCTAAAATCAATCTTCGAATAATCTAAAAAAACTGAAACTTTGGAAATGCCTTTGGATTAGTTCCGAGGCATTTTTGTTTTTATTTCTTCCCGGTTTTTATTTCATCGTCTGCTTTTGCCTCTTCGAGCGTTATCGTCGGGATATGGCCCTTTGAGGTTCTGTTTCTTTTTTCGGAACGCTCGATGGCTATTTCGATAGCGGTTAAAAGCGGCTCGATATTTTCGCGTTCCTGAGCTGAAAGCAGCGCGTAGCCTTCGGCAATTTGGGAAAATCTTTCATTGGCAATCGCCTTTTCGTCGACATCGACGCCGCGGGCGACGGCAAAAATTTCAGATTCGGTTACGCCCAGACCTTTTGCCAGAGCTTTAAGTTTGGGAGTTGTGACATTGACGTTTTCATTTTCAATTTTATTTACGTAAGAACTGCTAATCTTACCGCCGCTTTTTTCGCTCACGGCGTCCACTGACAGATTTTTTATCGAGCGAATTTTTTTTACAAACTCGCCGAGTCTTCCGGGTTTTCTACTATCCATTACGAAAATTGTAATATGATGGGCATCTACAATGTTAGAAATTTTATCCATTTAATTATTGACAGTCAATTTTATACTGTGTTATTTTTATCCATAATAGTGGATAATGTTATAATTATAGTGGGAAGGCAATGTTTATTTTTAAAAAGACGGTGAGTGTGACCGCGCATGGCGAGGAGCGAACAAAGAGATACGTTGTCGATAACGGTAAAGTCGAATATTTAAGGCGCGAAAAATACTGCGTCCGGCACGGCTGGATCGACGTCTTAGCCGTCGGCGGCGATGGCGCGTGGCATCAGCACCACAACTGTTGCACTACGGCGGTTTCCACCGGCATATCCACCAAAGTTCTTAAAGTGGAGAAAAATAAAATGCTCATCGTCAACGTCTTGTTTGCGACGCTTAGGCTTGATTAATGAATTTTCTTGTGCTTTTGATATTGGTGTTTCGCAGAATCAAGAAGATAATCGCTGACTTTTCCGGCCGAAAAAGACGGCGCAAACGACGGAGATTGTCTTGAGGAAATTTATGATTTTTTATACAAAATATAAAATCGACAATTTATTTTGTCCGAAATGCGGAAGCTCTCTTTACCGGTCGACTTACTTTGAGCATTATCCCAAATACCCTTACGGATGCGTAAAATGCGATGAATTATTTTCGGAAAATGAGGCGACGGGATTTCCGTTTAAAAATACAAACGCGCCGGAATTTGATTCAGACGCGGAATAAATTTCTGAAGATTTTTCTCAAAATTGGTTGAGTGCCCCCGGTAGGATTCGAACCTACAGCCAACAGATTATGAGTCTGCTGCTCTAACCGTTGAGCTACAGGGGCGCAAGTTTTATAGTTTAGTGGAAACTGCTTTTGCTGGCAAATTGACAGCGCGCCGAAACGGCGTTTTTCATTACTGCATAAGCGGCCCGAAGATTACGGATTGACGAATCTGCTCGCGTTTTTTTTGTAAATTTTCTCTCACCTCGTCCGTAATTTTCATTCCGTATTCGCTTTCGAGATTTTGTTCCGCAGTTTTGTCCGGCGTGTCTTTCAAAAGACTTTCGAGAATGAATAAATCGAGGTCGCCGAAATCAGCGATGCCGAGCGCGTTTGGAATATTTAAGCCGAGGACGCGTGTCTGCGCCAAATCAAACGTCCAGTCGAGAATTTTTTCAATCGGTTCGTCATCGGGAAAACGCTGCTTTATCAGCGAGAAGATGCGTTCCTTGCCCTCGACGTTCATCAGCAAGGCGAGAAAAAAGCGATGTTCCGGCTCGCTGATATAACTGCGCCGCTTGACGATTTCATCCACCTTTGCCTGATGCGCGAAAACCTTCGGGAAAATGTTGGCGCGCTCGCCGTGACGTTTTTTGACCACGTCGAGAAGCGCTTCAAAACGATTCTGCCCGGCGCCGAGATTAAAAAGCTGGTCGACCTGGTTCGACTGCAAATAAGCTCTGGCGGTCGAAAGAATCTGAAAAGAAGTTTGAAAATCGGATTTTTCGAGCAAGCCGGCGATAAATTTATCGGTGTCGGGATGTTTCGAGCGAATCAAGGTCGTGATGCTCTGGAGTTTTTTGAGCGTGTTCGGCTCTTCAAAAAACGGGTCAATCGCCAGAAACGGCTTGTGATACGAATACTGCGGCAGAAACATAGGGCTTTTGTGCGTGCGGACGACGATGGTTGCCGACGGCTGTTCGAGGTGAAAAAGCCCGTGAATATACTGCTTTCCAGCCCAAATCGGCTGCACATCGCCGACCGTCAGCAGCTCGCATAATTTCAGATTTATGCTGCCGATTTCGGTAAAAGTGTTGACGCTCTCGCTCCGCTCGAAATCATACCAGCTGTGCAGGCTCGAGCCGTGAAGCACCTGAAACGCGCCGCAAAACGCGTGCTGATGAATCGCCGTCGTGCCTTCGAGCCAGAAATAAACGTCGATGTGAAAGCGCGGAGAATTGTAAAGCGTAATTGGCGGGTCGCCGAACTTGCCGGAAACGTCCTGCTGCACGGGCAAATTCGTCTCCTGCAAAGTCCATTCGATAATTTGCCAGGCGGAAATTTTCTCGTGCATTCGCGCCGCTCGCAAACTGTTTGCGGCGATTTCGGGAAAGAGATTTTCGTCGTAGTCTTTATCGCGCCAGAGATTTTCGATTTCCGCGCCGAGTTGTTGAAATAATTCCATAAAATCTAGCTGTCAACATTAAAATCGGACGGCGGGGGCGGCGGCTCAGCCAGATTTTCTTCAGCAATCGGGGAAACTTTTTTCATAATCAGGAAAACAACGACAAAGTTCAAAACCAGACAAACTATTCCGATAATTATTGCCGGAACGAGAATATCCTGCTGAATCTGCAGCAGCGACTTGCCCTGAGACATCCAGACGGACGCGATAATAATGCCCAGCGCCAAAGGAATAACGAGCTCCAAAGCGACGCCGGCCAAAGCCGTAATGACCGTCCACAAAACCGCATTATGACCGTTTTGTTTTGCCGTTCGATAGATGTAAATAGTAGAAACTACTATGAGAACAATACCCAAGATAGTAAGCATTTATAAGTTACCTCCAATTATTCTTCGCAAGAAATTTTAACTTAACTGCGCCGGAAACTAAAATTCCGGTTTGTTTATAAATCCGGCAAACCCGCAAAAACTGCCTAAAATATTAATTATTTGACTGTTTTTCACTTTCGCCTTTTAAATAATTCGTCTAAAACCTTTGTTTTGTTGCGCTAATCTGTTATATTTTGCCCAATTCTTTAAAAAATTCAAATAACGTAAAGGGGAAATTATGAGTGCAAATGCAGAAACTTTAAATCCAAAAAGCGACACCGACGGATTCGGAGGACATCCGCGCGGGCTTCCGACGCTTTTTCTGACCGAGATGTGGGAGCGCTTCTCCTACTACGGTCTTCGTCCGCTGCTTGTTTTATTTATGTCGGCGGCGCTGGCCCAGGGCGGCTTCGGCTTTGACCGCGGCGAGGCGTCGGCGATTGTCGGCATTTACGGCGCGAGCGTTTACCTTGCAAGTTTGCCGGGCGGCTGGATTGCCGACCGTCTTCTCGGCTTGCGGCGCGCGATTCTCTACGGCGCGATGTGTATTTCGGCCGGCCATATCTCGATTGGCCTGTCGGCGTTTGCCGGCGGCAAAATAACGTTTTTTCTCGGACTGATTCTCATCGTCCTCGGCACCGGACTGCTAAAACCGAACATCTCGGCCATCGTCGGCGATTTGTATCCTGAGGGCGGCGCGCGCCGCGATGCCGGTTTCTCGATTTTTTATATGGGAATCAACCTCGGCGCATTTGTCGGTCAGATTGTAACCGGCTATCTCGGCGAAGGAGTCGGCTGGCACTGGGGCTTCGGCGCGGCCGGCGTCGGCATGCTCGTCGGTCTGGCGGTTTATATAACGCGCTCGAAATCGACGCTCGGCAATATCGGCATGGAGCCGGCAAAACATCCCGACCCGGTTGTTCAGTCAAAACGCGAAACGAATGTGAAATTGATTGTCGGCGTCAGCGTGGCGGTTATCGCCGTCGTCTTTTTTCTGGCCGCCTCCGGAATGGTTAAGATAAACGCGCAATCGGTCGGGCAGTATATGACCTATGTTTTAGTCGGGCTCGCCGTTGTCTTTTTCGGATATTTGTTTATCGCGGGCGGGTTAACCGGCGATGAGAAAAAGCGCGTGCTGGTCATCGTCGTGCTCTTTGTCGCTGCGGCGATTTTCTGGTCGGCGTTTGAGCAGGCGCCGACGTCGCTCAATCTTTTCGCTAAAGATTTTACCGAGCGCACAATCGGAAGTTTCGAAGTTCCGGCGCTTTGGTTTCAATCGATAAATTCGGCGTTTATCATCATTCTCGCGCCGCTTTTCGCTGCGCTCTGGACATGGATGGGCAGGCGAAAAATGGATTTATCGAGTCCCGGAAAATTTTCGCTCGGTCTGTTTTTCGCCGCCATCGGCTTTTTCATTATGATTTTCGCTGCTAACAGCGTTCTCAGCAGCAACGGCGCTTTGAAAGTTTCGGCGATGTGGCTGACGGCAAGTTATTTCTTTCAGACGGTCGGCGAACTTTGTTTAAGTCCGGTCGGGCTGTCGTCGATGACGAAACTCTCGCCTCGTCGATACGTCGGGCAGATGATGGGTATCTGGTTTCTCGCTTCAGCGGTCGGAAATCTCATCGGCGGACTTGTCGGCGGTCACGTTGACCCCGAAAAACTCGAACAAATGCCCGGGCTCTTTACCTGGACGACGATTGCGCTGGTAATTTCCGCGGTCGTTTTGGCGCTTCTAGCCATCCCGATTAGCCGGATGATGCGAAATGTAGAGGACGAGCAAAGAACGGTAAATGACGAAGAAAAGGAAATTACCGAAGAAGTAACGACCACGAAAAAATAGAAATTTGAGTCGTCTCAAAAAAAACGGAAAAAAGCGCGGGTCATCAGCTCACGCTTTTTTCTTTTGCGCGAAAATTTATCTTTTTGCTCGAAGCGATTTCCGCGCCCTGTTTTTGAATCGAATGAACGCGCCAGGCGTCAAGCGTTTCGGGAAAATCATTGCGAAAATGCCCGCCGCGCGATTCCTCGCGCCAGAGCGCCGCTCTGGCGATTAAAATCGCCAGGCTGACAAAGTTGCGTGACGAAACACTCAAATTCGCCTGCTCAATCTGTTCAAATTCGGAGAGCGCGCGCTTTAACGAATTTTTATCGCGCAAAATTCCGACTCTCTCCCACATCACGCGCTTGACGCGTTTTTTAACGGCCGTCGCGATTTCCGAATGCGGAATTCGCAATGCGGAATGCGGAATGTCGGAAAATTGGCTGCTGACCGCTGACCGCTGACCGCTATCCAAAATTGCGGCTTCGCCCGCGCGCGCGCCGAACACGAGGCCTTCGAGCAGAGAATTTGACGCCAGCCGATTTGCGCCGTGAACGCCCGTGCACGAAACTTCGCCGGCCGCATAAAGCCCCGGAACGGACGTCCGGCCGTGCAGGTCGGTGCGGACGCCGCCCATTATGTAATGCGAAGCAGGCGAAACGGGCAGCAAATCGGTCGCAATATTCAAATTGTAAAATTTGCACGTTTCGTAAATTTTCGGAAATCTTTCTTTCAAAAAATCTTCGCTCAAAGCGGTCATATCGAGAAAAACGCTGCGCGTTCCCGTCCGGCGCATCTCGGCGACAATCGAGCGCGAGACGATATCGCGCGGAGCTAATTCCAATCTTTCGTCATAGCGCGACATAAAGCGCTCGCCGTATTTGTTTCGCAAAACGCCGCCCTCGCCGCGCATCGCTTCGGAAAGCAGAAATCTGGGCGCGTTTTCGAGATTCAAAGCCGTCGGGTGAAACTGCACGAACTCCATATCGGCCATTTCCGCGCCCGCAAAATACGCCATCGCCATTCCGTCGCCGGTCGCCACCGTCGGATTCGTCGTGTGCAGATAGAGCTGCCCCGCGCCGCCCGTGCATAAAATAACGGCTTTCGCGAAAATCTCGCGCGGCGCTCTTAAAATCGGGTCTAAAAATCCGACGCCGGCGCATTGGCCGCCCGCGACAAGCAAACTTTCCGTGTTGGCAAACGGCATCAGGACAATCGTTTTTTCCGCTCTCGCCCGCGCAATCAAAGCGCGAACGATTTCCTTTCCGGTCGAGTCGCCGTGAGCGTGCAAAATCCTCCGGCGCGAGTGCGCGGCTTCGCGCGTAAAAATCAATTTGCCGCCTTCGCGGTCAAATTCGGTTCCCCATTCGATGAGCTGTTTGATGTAGCGCGTGCCTTCCGTCACAAGCGTTTCGACCGCTTCCTCGTCGCAGAGTCCCGCGCCCGCAATCAATGTGTCTTCTTCGTGAAGCTCGGCCTTGTCGTCGTCCGAAAGCACGACCGCGACGCCGCCCTGCGCATATTCGGTGTTCGATTCGCTCGCTTTGTCTTTAGTCAAAACCGTTACGCGCGCGCCGCTCTGCGCCAGTTCGATTGACGCGCGAAGCCCGGCGACGCCGCTTCCGATGACGATGAAATCTGTCTCTAAAGCCATAAAAAAAACTCTAACAATAAATAATTGAAAACGGAAAATGGAAAACGGAAAATAAAGATTTCGCCCTTCCGTTTTCAAATTTCAATTATCGATTCTCAATTTTAACTTGACATCTACGAAAGTCTTCGTATATGGTTGTTTTGTCACAAGTTTTTCGTTAGGTTGATTCAAAAATGACAAAGCACAATAAACCGACTGAAGCCGAATTAGAGATTCTCGACGTTCTCTGGAGACTCGAGCGCGCGACCGTCCGCGAGGTTCACGACGTTATCAACGAGCGCAAGCCGATGGGCTACACGACGGTTTTGAAGTTAATGCAGATTATGCTTGAAAAGGGTCTGGTCGAGCGCGATTCTTCGAGTAAAGCGCATGTTTACCGGGCGAAGCAGACGCAAAACGAAACGCAGAAAAATCTCGTCTCCGACCTTTTGGACAAAGCGTTTCGCGGCTCGGCGCTGCGGCTCGTTCAGCACGTTTTAGAGACAAAACCGACGAGCGCTGACGAGCTCGCGGAAATTCGCAGGATGATAGCCGACGCTGAGGAGAAAAATAAATGAGTTGGGAAATTCTGACAAATTCGAGCTTCGTCGAAAATCTCGGCTGGACGCTGCTTCATTCAATCTGGCAAATCGCTCTCGTCGCGCTTTTGTTGTTTTTGCTTCTGCGCGCTCTGCGGCCATCTTCGGCTAACGCGCGTTATCTAATTTCGCTTTTTGCGCTCGCGCTGGCACTCGTTTTGCCGATTTTGACTTTTGTAAACCTGAGCGGAAATCACGCGGCGCGTTTGTCGCAAAAGCAAATTTCCGCCGAGCTCGATTCGGAGTTAAAAAGCGAAAACTCGCGCCGCTTCGAAAATTTTCCGGCTTTGGGAAAACGGGAAGCGCAGGCGGCAAACCAGAAAAACGAAACCGTTTTCGGCTCAATCGAAACATTGCAAAACTTTTTCGACAAAAACTTTTCCGTTTTTCTGCCGTTCGTCGTATTTTTCTGGTTTTTCGGCGTCGCGCTTTTCGCCTTTCGTCTGGCGGGCGGCGTCTGGCAGCTTCGTCGTCTTAAAACGCGCGCAATCGCGGCGGCCGACGATGATTGGCAAAGCAGATTTTCGGCGCTTTGCGAGAAATTGAAAGTCACGCGCCCGGTTCGGCTGCTGCAATCGAATCTGGTCGAAACGCCGATTGTCGTCGGCTGGTTCAAGCCTTTGATTTTGATTCCGGCGAGCGTTTTTTTGCAGATACGCCCGGAAGAGCTCGAAACCGTCATCGCGCATGAGCTCGTTCATATTCGGCGTTACGATTGTCTGGCAAATTTCGCGCAGTCAATCGCGGAAGTTTTATTTTTCTATCATCCGTGCGCGTGGTGGATTTCAAACGTGATTCGGCGCGAAAGAGAATTTGCGGCGGACGAAGCGGTGATAAAAAGTTTTGGCGCCTCGCGCCTTATTTACGCCAGTGCTCTGGCAAATTTAGAGGGACTTCGCCTGACGGCGAATCAAGACTTGCCGCCCTTTGCGACGGCGGCAAACGGAGGTAATTTAATGCAAAGAATAGCAAAAATTTTACAAAAAAATACCGAGACGCGCGCAGCCAGTTCGCTTTGGTCGGCTTCAATGGCTTTAATGCTTATCTCGGCAGTTATGTTAGGTTTATTTTCGGCCAGCCCGGCCGGTTTTGTCAATGCCCAGAATAAAACCAGAAATAAAAAACTGGCAATCGGCTTTGTCTCTATTCCGCCGGTCGACCGGACGGAAAATCCGCCGAAAGACTCGGACGCGACGGCGCGGCTGGTGATTGACAAGCTCAAGGCGCACAAAATTCCGGCCATCGGATTCGTCCTCGGCGGAAGCATTTCCGACGGCGAAAAGCTTTATCCGGTGCGCGCCAACATCGTTCGTTTGTGGCGCGACGCCGGTTTTGAAATCGGCATCGGTAATTTCAAACACATCTGGTTTTACGATACGCCGTATGAGGAATACGTCGCGAACGTCGAGAAAAACGAGGGCGTAGTGAAAAAGATTCTCGCCGAGAAAAATTTGGCGCTCCGGTATTTCAGCTATCCGTATTTGAACACGGGCAAAACGGCCGACGAGCGAAATCGTTTCGAATCGTGGCTCGCGGCGCGCGGCCTGACGCCCGTCAAATACACGATTGACAACAACGAATGGATGTATTCCTACGCCTACGACATGGCGCGCAACGACAACGACGTCAACACGATGAAGGAAATTCAAACGGCGTTCGTCGAATATATGTCGCAGATGTTTGACCACTACGAAGCGTATTCGCAGGAAATGTTCGGGCGCGACATCAATCAGACGATGGTTTTAACGCCGAGCCGTCTGGTCGCCGACACGGCCGACGAGCTTTTCGGAATGATTGAAAAACGCGGCTACAAATACGTCTCGATGGACGAGGCGCAAGCGGACGAAGCTTATAAAACACAGGAAAATTTTTACGGCAAATCCGGTATTTCGTGGTTTGAGCGGTGGGCGATGGCGCAGGGCAAAAAACTTCGGGACGAACCCAAAATCGACGCAGAAGTTCAAAAAATCTGGGACGATTCCGCAAAATCGAAAAAATAAAATTTTCGCGGAAAACAAGAAAAGCCTGTGCAATTCGGTGCACAGGCTTTTCTTTATTTCTCGTTTTCGGCTATCAGCGGCTTTTCAAAATTTTCCAGCAAACAATTATCAGAACATTTAACGATAACCGCATAAAACCTCCTTTAATTGAAAAAACGCTTTGATATGTTTACTAAAGGCAAACATATCAAAGCGCCGAATTGGAAGTCAATAAAATTTTACGCCTGCGGAATCGTCAATTCCTGCCCGGGATAAATTTTATCCGGGTCATCGAGCTTATCGCGGTTGGCTTCAAAAATTTGCTGCCAGCTGATGCCGTAGTGATGCCCAATTTTGCTCAGACTGTCGCCCGATTGAACCGTGTATGTCGACGCGGTCGCTTCGGGCGCGGAAACGTTCAGAACAAGGTCGCCCGAACGATATTCCGGGTCGATGCGATTGTATTCGTCCCAAAGTTGTTTTTTGACGTCAGCGCTCGGCGCGCTGCCTTCGATTTTTATAAAGCCGTCGCCTTCGGTTATGTTCAAACCGCTGATGCCGGATTGATTAGCTAAATCAATTAACGTTTGATATTTTTCCTGCAAAGACATTTTCTATTTCCCCCTGAATTATTTTTCCTTTAATTCATTTTTAACCGGCTTTCCGCCCGCTTCCTGAGCCGTTTGAACCGCTTCCGCTAATTTTCCTTTGGGAACAGTTCCGCGAAGAGTCGCCGGCGTGGTCGTCGTATCGACTTCAACGTCGGTGAATCCTTTCGCCTTTAAGGCGGATTCAATTTTCTGCTTCGTGCCGGTGTCGACAGCTGCCGTTTCGTTTGTTTTTACAATCGGCGTCGGCGTCGCCAAAGTCGGTCGATTGACGTTGGCGTTTGTATTGGCTTCGTCCTTTTTGCCGCATCCGCTTAAAAGCAGAAACGCAGCTAAAATAAATGTTGCTAAAAGTTTAATTTTCATTTTTCCCTCCCGGTAATTCCAATTTTTATAAAAACCGCGGATTTTAATAATTTAAATATCTGCGGCTTTTATTGTGAATTTAGTCTAAAACATTTTTCAAAAATTTTCAGTCGGATTTTAATAAAAAAACCTCCTCGGCGATTTTTTTCGCGAGCTCGTAGGAATTCAGTTCCGGCTTGACGATAAAATGCCAGTCGGCCAGACAATAAAATCGCTGCCGGTCTTCGAAAAGCTTGTGTGCGTTGCGTTTGTTTTTGGCCAGCGGCCGCTCGCGTCTGGAAAATTTGATGTTTCGCCAGCAGTGGTCGAAGGTCGATTCGAGCCAGATGGTCGTGCATTTAATCGATTTGATGAGCCGCCGGTTTTCGTCGACCGTCCACGCGCCGCCGCCGAGCGCGATGATGCGGGCGTCGGTCTGCAAAACCTTTTGCAGATTTTCCGTTTCGATTTGGCGAAAGCGCGTTTCGCCTTCTTCTTTGATAATCTCGGCAATCGTCCGTTTTTCACTTTCTTCGATAAACGCGTCGAGGTCGATTTTTTCGCATTTGAGCAGATTGGAGAGATGCCGCGCGACGGTCGATTTGCCGACGCCCATAAAGCCCGTGAGAATGGTTCTTTGCAGCGAATTTGACATTAGGTTAGAGAAGATTTTAACGCAAAGCCGCCAACACGCAAGGAGAAAAGCAAGAAATTGCCCGCAGGTGAACGCGGATAAGACGGATTGACGCAGATTTATTTTTAAAATTAATCCGCTAAATCTGCGTTTGTCCGCGAGCTATTCTTTTGCAGCTCTTCGCAATATGTCGAAAAATTCAGGAAACGAAACGCCCGCGCATTCGGCGCCGTCGATTTCGGTTTCGCCCTCGGCCAAAAGCGCGGCGACCGAAAAAGACATGGCGATTCGATGGTCGCCGAATGAATCGACGCGCGCGCCTTTCAGGTCGGATTTTTCGACCCGAAATCCGTCCGGAAATTCTTCTACTCCGGCGTTCATTCGTTTTAAGTTTTCGACGACGGCCGCAATCCTGTCCGATTCTTTGACGCGCAGTTCCGAAGCGCCGCGAATTTCCAGACCGCCTTCGATTTGCGTGCCGAAAATCGCCAGAATCGGAATTTCGTCGATTAAATTGGCGATAATTTCGCCGTCGATTCGATTCGATTCGATTTTCGGTCGAAGACGCCTGTATCCCGAAACGCGCAAATCGCCGATTGGTTCATTGCCGGCGTTTTGCTCGCCCGAAATTTCAATCTCCGCGCCGAGCCCGCGCAAAACTTCTAAAATCGCCGTCCGTGTCGGATTTAAGCCGACGTTTTCGAGAACGATTTCCGAATTTTCCAGACAGCTGGCCGCGACGATAAAAAATGCGGCGGAAGAAATATCCGACGGAACGCGCAAATCTCTCGCGACAAGCGTCGAGGAAGCATCAATCGAGATTTCCTGCACAAAATTCTCTTCCGATTCGATGTATTTTTCCTCAACGCGCGCGCCGAGAAATTCGAGCATCAATTCCGTGTGATTTCTAGAGGTCGGCGTCTTTGTTTTGGATTTCGGATTTTTAATGCTCGTCTTTCCGCTCGCATTAAGACCGGCTAACAGAAGACAGCTTTTGACCTGCGCCGAAGCGACGGGCAAATCGTAGGAAACGGAGCAGAGCGGATTTTTGCCGTAAATTTTCAAAGGCGCGCAGCCGTTTTCGGATTCGATTTTTGCGCCCATCAATTTCAGCGGCTCGACGATTCTTTTCATCGGGCGCTTCGACAGAGATTCGTCGCCAATCAAAATCGAATCGAAATTTTGTCCCGCCAAAATCCCGGCCAGCAGCCTGACGGTCGTTCCGCTGTTTCCGCAGTCGAGCGACATTTTCGATTTTTGAAATCCGGTTTTGCCGACGCCCTTGACGAAAACCGTCGAATTTTCGCGCTTGATTTCGACGCCTAAATTTTTCAGACAGGCGAGCGTCGAAGCGCAGTCGGCGCTCGTCGCGAAATTTTCGATGCGCGCTTCGCCCTCGGCCATCGCCGAAATGAGCGCGGCGCGGTGCGAGATTGATTTGTCGCCGGGCAGAGCTATTTTCCCCTCTAAAAGCCGTGCGGGATTTATTTTCATATACTAATTCTAATATCTTAATTGCTTTCTTGACACAAACGCGTGAAAACATTTAACTTCAAAACATAAACTTGTGACAGCAGAAACGACCGAAATAAAATTACCGAGCCGGCTTGAATCGATTGATAAAGCCGTTGTCGAAGCGCTCAAATTTGCGACGAGCGCCGGATTTTCCGAGGAAGAAACGTATCCTATCGATATGGCTGTGCGCGAAGCGGTCGCCAACGCCGTCAAACACGGCAACCTTTTAGATGAAACAAAGCAGGTCGAGATTGCGTTAAGCAGTTCCGACACGGATTTTGAAATTAGCGTAAGAGACTTCGGCGAGGGCTTTGCGGTCGAGGAAATTCCCGACCCGACCAATCCCGAAAATCTTTTAAAAGCGAACGGGCGCGGAATTTTATTTATCCGCACGTTTATGGACGAAGTCGAGTGGTTTCATCACCCGAAAGGCGGAACGGTAATAAAAATGACGAAAAAGCGTTAAATAAGTTGTGTAACCGGAACTTTTACACTAAAATTTGCAATCAAAACCTTTTAAAATTATTCGAGGAGATAAAAATGGCTGAACTTAATATTTCTGAACGCCAGGCGGGCGATATAACAATTCTTGACATGGATGGCAAGGTGACCATCGGCGAAGGCAGCGTCGCGCTTCGCAGTACGATTCGCCGCCTGCTCGGCGAAGGCAAAAGCAAGATTCTTTTGAATCTCGGTCAGGTCGGATACGTCGATTCGAGCGGCATCGGCGAGCTGGTTTCGAGCTTTACGGCGGTCAATAAGGAAGGCGGAACTTTGAAGCTTCTGAATTTGACGCAGAAAATCCAGGACCTTCTGGCGATTACCAAGCTTTTAACCGTTTTCGATACTTTCGACAACGAAGGCGATGCTCTCAGCAGCTACCAATAAAATCTGAAAGATTTTTAGTCCAGGGTCTAAAGTCTAAAGTCCAAAGTCGAAAAGTATTTGACTTTGGACTTTAGACTTTGGATTTTAGACTTTAGAGAGAGACATCTCTGCCATAAAAAAAAGCATCTTTAATACCGGAAAGACGCAAAATATGTAGAGATATTTGTAAGATTATTCCCCTTCTGATTTTTTACACATTTTGCGTCTTTCATCTGCTTTGATTTCATAAATTGCAATGAAAAAAGTTTTATTTCTCGTTTTTGTTTTCGCTTTTGCGATGAATGCGTTTGCTCAAACGACGCAGCCGCAGAGTTTTGATTTGTCGCAATACGGCGTCCGCATCGAGCCTGACAAACGGTTGATTGTCGTGCTCGCCTCGCTCGAGGCCGCCGGAATGGAAACGCCGCTGACGGAAAAAGGCTCGGCCTTCAGACAAAAACTGCGCGCGGATTTGAAAGGAGTTGACGAAAAACTCATCGAAAAACTGGCGTTTTTTCTCAAACAGTATAAAAGTCGTCATCCGAACGCGACCGATTCCGAAATAATCGCGCCGTTTATCTCGATGGCTTACACGCTCTCGCCCGTTCCGGATTTATCCGAACCGACGCGCGCGACCGATTTGCCCGGCGACGTTCTCGAAGTTCTGGATTATTCGCCGCTCGTCCGCGAATTTTATCGCCGCTCGGCGCTGAGCACAAAGCTCGACGAATACGTCAAAGATTATCAGGCGGCGGGCGACACGCTTCGCAAATCGACCGAGCTGATGGTCACCGAGCTGCTCGCCTATATGCATACCAGGCCGCAGCTCACCTACGCCGAAAAAATAAAAATCGAGTCGAAATCGGCCAACAAGAAAAAAACCATCGAGAAAACCGAAGTTCGCGAGCGCGAGCGGCGCTTTTACATCGTTCCCGAGCTGCTCGTGCCGCGCGGGACAATCAATTTCATCAACGTCGGCGACGATTATTACGCGATTTTGCCGACCGAGACGAATTTAGGCACGTCCGAAGTTCGCAACGCTTATCTGCAATTCGTAATCGACCCGATTGTGGCGAATAACGCGAAAGACATTTCGACTTTTCGCGAAGGCCTCAAAGCGCTTCTCGACGAGCGCCGGAAAACGAACCCGAACATCTCGCCCGACATTTTTCTCGCCGTTTCGCGTTCCCTGGTGGCGGCGGTTGACGCCAAGCAGACGGAAGTAGGAAAAGTCCGCCTGGCGACGTCGCAGGCGCGGCAGAAAATCGATTTGATGAAAACGGTCGACGAGAAAAAAGCGGTTGCGGCCGAGCTCGCCGCTTTTAAGCAAACGTTTGCCGACGATTCCGCTTTGCAGCTTTCCGAAGCCTACGAGCGCGGCGCGGTGCTCGCGTTTTATTTCGCCGACCAGCTGAAAGGTTTCGAAGAATCCGATTTTGATATTGCGAGCTCGATGCGCGAAATAATTTTGACGCTCGACACGACCAAAGAAGCAAATCGCCTCGCGCAGTTTGCCGACGCGCGCAAACGCGCCGAAGAGCGCCGGAAAAATACGACGACCGTCGTCACAAAAATCATCGAAAATCCGGTGACGACAAAGCTGCTCGCCATCGACAAAATCACCGTCGATAAAGATTACACGTCAGCCGAAACGCAGCTCAAACAGCTTTTAACGGAATATCCGACCGAATCGCCGCGCATCTATTACGCGCTCGGACGCGTTTTGAGCCTGGCCGCCGAAGGCTCGGCGAAAGAAGAAGTCGACGCGCGCAACCGCCGGCTTCTGGAAGCCAAAGTCGCATATACGAACGTGCTGCGCTCGGCGAGCGCGGAAACCGACACGGCGCTGCTTTCTTTAACTTACGTCGCGCTCGGACGAATTTACGAATTTTTCGACGACCCGGCCTATGCCGTAAAAATCTACGAAGCCGCGATAAAAATCGGCGACGTCACCGGCGGCGCATACAAAGAAGCAATCGACGCGCGCGAAAGATTGGTGAAGAAAAACGACTAATGGTAAGTGGAAAGTGAAAACATAAAAACTTTGCGCTTACCGTTTACCACTTCTTACTATGAAAATAATTATTCCTGCAATTTTGTTTTGCCTTTCGATTTCAACGGCTTTCGGGCAGAAAATCATCACTTCGCCGACCGAGACGAGCCAGACGATTTCGATTCCGAACGTGGCGACGATTTCCGACATTGAGTGGAGAGTTCTGACCGACGCTCTGAGAACGGAAAACTGGGACAAATCGGCGTTTTACGCGTCGGGTTTACTGAATCGTCTGAAGGCCGACAACGAGCAGAAACAAATCGCGCAGCTTCGATATTTTTATCTTTTCTCTCTGGCCGGAAAAATTCACAAAGCGCGCGACGCGGGCAAAAAGACGGAAGAAGACGAGGATTGGAGAGAGCTCGACAAGGCGGTCGCGTCGCTTATCGGCAAGGAATTCGTTTTGCCGCCGCGCGAGTATCGCGCAAATTGCGAAAAGTCTCTGAATTTTATCTGCGACGTCAAAGACAACGAAAAAGCTTTCCGGACGACGGCGACGAACCAGGAAGGCACGGCGATTAACTCGTTCGATTACGTCGTCTTCGACAAAAAGCCGGAGCTCAAGGAATTTATCGACAAACAAATTTTTCTCGGCGGCACGCTGAAAAAAGTCGAATTTAACGATGCGCTTTCAAACGAGCAGCCGTGGATAATGTACCTGATTTTCGAAAAGGGCTTTGTCCGCGTCGTCGTTAATGACTAATGGCTTTGCACCTCTTTGCGCCAAAAGTATGTAAGAGCTGATGAATATATGATTTTACGTGTGAATCTTCGTTCGACGCCTGTGAATGAACAATCAACACGTGTGAATGCCCGCCCGACAGTTGTGAATGTACAAACATCATCTGTGAATCTTCGTCCGACAGCTGTGAATGTGCGGCCAACACCTGTGAATCTTCAATCAACACCTGTGAATCTTCGTCGTTCACTTGTGAATCTTTAAAGTTCACCTGTGAATGTTCGTCATTCAGCTGTGAATCTTCAACGTTCAGGTGTGAATCCGTATCGTTTACGGGACTTGCACAAAAAGAGCTGAATTTAGTTTTTACGCAAAGTTTTCAAGCCGCTTATACTGAATTTTCACCAATAAATAATTAATGCAGAATCGGTTTTTTGATTAATCCGCCTTCGACGTCCGGGAGCGAGTGCGTCGTGATAAACGCGGCCGGGTCGATTTCCTTCGCATCTGAATTAGAGAAAGGCGACACGAAGCGCAAGCGACTGCGTTACCGGGTCTTCGTCGCCGAGATGCCGGCGCGCCAGTTCGTAGGCGTCAGCGGCGAGCGCGGCGGCCTGCGTTTCGTCGCGCGCCGCCTCCGCGCGCTTTGACCTGAGGGCGAGCTGGTAGATAGAGACGACGGGCGCGCGATTGTCGGAGCTTAGTTCGACGAGCGCCAGATAACGCTCGTCGCAGTCGGCCTCGGCCTCGGCGCACGCCTTGAACGCGGCGCGAGCCTCTGCTTCCTGCCTGTCCGTCGAAAGACGCGCCCCGTGGTAAAAATTAAACTGGCAAAGCTGCTCGTCGCTCTCGGCCTTTGCGGCAACTTCGTCGGCGGACGCAGTGCCAATCGTCAGCTCGATGAGCGCGGTCAGCCACGGCTCGTTATAGTTGGCGGGAATCATTAACGTCTTCGCCAAATCTTCAGCCATCTCGCTCCGCCAGGTGCGCTGAAGACTGATTAGCAAAAGAAGCAGAATTTCGCGGCGCAGCTCGATTGATTTTTCGAGAACTATTTTCTCCGCCTCAATCGCGCAGCCGATAAAATCGGCGAGCGCGAAAGCGCGAAAGCATCTTTCCCACGGGTCGTCCGCCAAATACAAAAGCTCCGCTTCGCGTTCGCCCGCTTCGCTTTCAAGGTCTTCCTCGCGCCCGCCGAGCGATTCGTACAAGGCGGTCGCGTCTCTGATAACCTCGTGAAAAGTAGATATTCCATATCCTCCGTCGTCCACCGCGATGTAGCGATAGTTATCGCGCGCCGTCTTCAGAGCTCTTATCACTTTTTTGACGTAAGTCAGATTGTCCGTCAACTCCGAAATTTCGCTTATCCGGCCGCGGCAAATTTCAACCGCGTCCAAAGTATCGTAATAGACGTTGCGCCCGGGGCAGGGAGTAATATTGTCATTTGCGTATTTTTCGAGCTTGTTGATTGGCCTGTGAAGCTCGGCGATAGTTCTTTCGTCAACCATTTTTCTGAAATTCCTCCCGTAAACATCTTATTCCCGACGGAACTTTCTAAAGTTTTTACTTTTCCTTTTTATAAAGCTTCGGATAGCTAATCGAAGCGGTCGCAATAACGGTTAAAAGCAGAAAGAAAAAAGCGTTTGAGGGAGTGCGCAGCGGAAAATCGAAAAAGCTGTGCAGCAGAATGCCGAAACAGCCCGCGAGCGCGCCGATGGCCGAGCTGCGGCGAAAACGGTCGGACGCTTTGCCGATGATTTTCAGACTCTGGCAGAAAAGCAGAAAGATAAACGCGGCGATGGCGAGAAAGCCCGGAATTCCGGCGTCCGCCAGGATTTGCAGATAATCGTTGTGCGCCTGCTCGATGCGGTATGTGCCGTTCCACGTGTCGTAGTGCGGAAAAGCGTTGCCGAACGCGTTCAGACCGACGCCGATGACGGGATTATCGACGATTATCCTGCCGGCGATTTGCCAGAAATGAGCGCGGCCGTTGCTGATGTCGGCCTGCGTGTTTTGCAGACCCGTCCCGCGCAGGAGCGATTCGTCGCCGCCGAGCAGAACGGCCGAGCCGAACAAAATCAAAAGCAGGGCTATTCCGCCTCCGATTAAAGCGAAATTGCGCCGGTAATTGCTCGCCGCGCCGGATGTTTTTTCCTCGTTTCGTCTTTGCAGAAAATTTGCCGCAATGACAAATCCCAAAACGCCCAGAAGACTTAAAAATCCGCCGCGCGAGCCGGTCAAAACGACGGCGATTCCCATCAAAATCGTCGCGATAATCAAAAGCAGGTTTTTGTCTTTGTTAGTCGCTTTGCCGAACAAAAGCCCGAGCGTCAGGCCGATTGTCATTTCCATAAAAGCGGCGAAATGGTGCTGGTTGACAAACGAGGCAAACGGTATCGCCTGCGGACTCGGGCGCAGGCCGTAAATCGATTCGAGATTGGCGAGCCGCTGCAAAATCCCGAAAAAAGCCATCGCGGCGCTGAAAATTATAATCGTCAGGACGATTCTCCGCAGGCGTTTCTGGTTGTTGATATAAACGAGCGCGGCGGCGAAAAAGACAAAGTAAACAATCAGCAGAATGACCGCAAGCCTCGTTAAATAAGGGTCGAGCGAAAGCGCGGCGGAAACGGGTATGCCCAGCGCGCCGTCGGGCGGAGTATTGCTTCGAAGCGGCAAAAGCTGAATGACGCCTATCAAAATCAAGCCGAGAACGGGCATCTGAAGCGCGTTTGCGCTAAAGCGAAATTCTTTACTTATCCACGCATCGAGTATCCAGAAAATCGCGATTAAGCCGGTCAGAATCGTCAAAAAAATCAACGCCCAGTTATCGACCGCGCCGTAGGCAATAGCCGCAAACATCGAAACGACCGAGAGCAGAATGAACACGACGCCGCTCAGACGCGTCGGCTTTTCGTTGACGATGATGGCGTCAAACCAATCGGAAGATTTCGAAACACCGTTTGTTTTATTTTCTTTTGCCATTAATTGTTAGCTAAAAACTGAGAACTAAAAGATAAAAACGGTTCTCATCTCTCAGTTTTCACCTGATTGAAAAATCGTCGAACCAGACGCTGCCGGAAATCGGGCAAATCATCGATTTACAGGCGTCGCGCGCGAGCCGTATGACGACGCCCTCGGAGTTTTCCGGCACGACGAATTCCGTTTTCAAGCTCGTCCAGTCGGCGCTGCTCGAAATCGCGCCGGTCGCGGCCAGGATTTTCCCGTCCGAAGCGTCGGCGATTTCCCATTTGAGCGTCGCCTGGGTTTTCAGCTCCGATTTGTAAAACGTTTCAAATTCGTATTTTTTACCCGCTTCGACCGCGATTGTTTGCGAAATTGCGCGAAAATCTCTGCCTTCGGGCGAATTAAAAATAATCAAAAGACTCAGATTTCCGCCGTGTTTCTGTGCGTTGTTCGGCCCGATTTGCGGCTGCAGGCCTTCGGCAAACTGCCAATCGAAAACGCTCGGATTCGATGTTTTGAGCTCTTCTTCAAATCCGCCGTTGTTGATTTTTCCGATTGATAAATCGGTCGCGCCCGTCAGATGTTTTTGAATATCCGCCGCCGCACGATATTTTTTCGCCGCAATCATTTCGTTGTAAAGCTCATCGCTGCTTTGTCTGAAAACGGTTCTCCGGTCGTTTTCAGACAGAGAATTCCAAATTTGCAGCGCTTCTTCAAAACGTTTCCGTTTGGCCAGATATGTGGCGAGAGCCGAATTTACCTGCGGCGAATCGCCAAGATACCGCTTTATCTCGGGAAGCTGGCCGTCAAATATATCCGACGCGGTCGCGACCGCCTGATTGATATATTTCGAATCGCCCGCGATGGCCTTTCCGATTTCGTTAAAAGCGTCTTCGGTTTTGCCCTGCCGGAGAAGATTATTTCCGAGCGTCCATCTTACTTCCGCGTAATTCGGCGCAAGTTCGACGGCTCGTCTGAGAGCGTTTTCCGCGCCCGCCGCATCGCCGCTGCGCTCGCGCGCCCGGCCGAGAGCGAGCCAGAGCCGAAAATCATACGGCGAGAGCGCGGTCGCCTTTTCGTATTCGGCGACGGCTTTCGGCAAATCTTCGGCCAGAAACGATTTTTCGTTCAAAACGGCGAGAGCGTAATAGCCTTGCGGGTCGGACGGGGACAGGTAAATCGCCACTTCGGCGTGTTCCTTAAACAGAGATTGCGCGGCAATCGTACTGCCGAGACACCATTTCGCAAAGAAATAAACGCCCGCCAGCACGACCAGAACGGCGACGAGCAGCACTGCGCGCCGCGCGGGAGATTCGAGTTTGATGGACTTTAAAGACATAAATTACGAATTACGAACTTCAAATTACGAATTACGAGTTAAAGAGAGCCGTTTTGTAATTCGCAATTTGAAATTCGTAATTTATTCAAAATCGAGCGGCTCGATTTTCAGCTGCGCGCGTTTTAGCGAAACGTCCGCCAGGCGGCAGATTTCCCTGACCTCGTCTAATCTTTCGGGCGAGATATTTCGGAAGGAAATCAAAATTTCCCGCACGTCTTTTTCGCGGCAAATCTTGGCCAGCGAGCCGTTGCCGCCGAAAACCTTTAAGCCGTGAATCAATTTGTCTTTTTTCAAAGGGTCGTCGTCGACAAATCCGATTGGCGAGTAGTTCCAGTCGGGATTATTTTTCAGCTCGCGCAAAACCATCTCGCCGCCGTCGCCCGCGCCGTAAATCAAAACTCTTAGGCCGTCGGCCGATTGCGATGACGGGAGAAGCTGCCGGAAAAAGCGAAAAGCCATCCGGCTCATCGCCAGCGCCGCCAAAAGCACGACGGCGTCAACGACAAAAACGGCGCGCGAAAAATTGTGAAAGCGGTAAAGCACCAGAATCGCCAGAATGCTGAGAATCGAGCCGAGCGCGACGGCCTTTGCAAAAGTCACCAAATCGCCGAGACTGGTGTAGCGCCAGATGCCGCGATAAACGCCGCCGACGAGAAAGGCGGCGAGCTTCAAAACAATCAAAATCGGCAGCGTTTTCAAAAACAGATTCCAGTTGGCGGTGTTTTCCAGCTCGCCGAACAGCAAGACATATGCGCTGTAATAGGCGAGCGAGATAAGAAAAACGTCGAGAAAAACTTCGAAAATACGGCGTTTGTGAGAAAAATTGAGCAGAAATCCGAAGACCGCGTTATTTTGCAGGGCGAGCTCTTCCTGCTGCTCTTCGTAAACTTTTACCTTTGAAAGATAAACGCCGATGATGGTCAGCACAATCGTAAAAATTAAAATCAAAGCGATGCTCTGCGTCGGCTTTAATTCGCGGACAAGCAGCGATGTCGCGCCCGCTAAAAGCGCGAAGCCGTAAAGCATCAAAACCGCGCTGCGCTCCGAAAGTCCGAGCGCGACCAAGCGGTGCGACGTGTGGTCGCGCCCGCCCTGCGAGGCTTTTCTGCCCCAGATTTTTCGCAAAACGGTGACAAAGGTCGTGTCGAAAATCGGCACGAAAAGAATCAAAGCCGGAACGCCGAGAATGGAAACGACGCCGCGCGAGCGACCGCCGACCTGCGTCAGCAAAACCGAGCTGGCGAGCAGAAACCCGACAAACATCGAGCCGCAGTCGCCCATAAAAATCGAAGCCGGATTAAAATTAAAAATCAGAAACCCGGCGAGCGCGCCGGTAAAAATCGAAATCAGCGCGAGTTCGTTCGCCTGACCGCTCGCGCCGAAACCGATGGCCAGCGAAAACGCCGCAATCGCCGCGATTCCGGCGGCCAGACCGTCCATATTATCGAGCAGATTTATCGCGTTGGTGATGCCGATAAGCCAGAAAATCGTTATCGCGATATTTATTATCGCCGAATCAGTCCATTGCAGCGTCAGCCCCGAACCGATGACGACGGCCGCGCCGATGAGCTGGCCGATAAGTTTTTGATACGGCTTGATATGCAGGACGTCGTCAATCAGACCGACCAGAAAAAGAAACGAGCTGCCGGCTAAAATCATCCACGAGTCGCGCGTGTGCTCGACGAAAAGCAAGGAGGCGACGACGGTCGCGAGAAAAATCGCGACGCCGCCCATCATCGCGGTCGGTCGCTTATGCCAGCGGTCTAATTTCGGTTTGGCGACAAAACCGTAGCGATGCGCCAGCTCGCGCACCCCGAAGGTCAGCCCGAGTGATAACGCAAAACTAATGACCGCAAATACGATTGGACTCGATAACATTAAAAATCTGGTGAAAGTTTCGTCTTGCCCTTATTACAAATGAATTTTCGGTTAAAATCAAGCAATTACGAGCGGTTATTCAGGAAATTTTCAATTTGCCGTAAAGCCGTTTTATATCATCGACGAGCCTTTCCTTTGAATAATTTTCCCGTATAAATTTTTTGCCCGCAAGGCTGCTGCGTTCGCGCAAATCGGCATTTTCCGCCAGATGAATGAGGCCTTTATAAAAACCTTCGGCGTCGCCGGATGCGGCGCGTAGGCCGCGCGCGCAGACGACGAATCCGTCTTTTTCCGCTTTGATTTCGCCGAGCAAATCGACCACGCCGCCAACCGAAGTCGAGATGACTGCTTTTTCGTTGGCCATCGCTTCAATCAGCGAAAGCGGCGTGCCCTCGTTCAGTGAAACGAGCGCGACGACGTCGAGTCCGGCGTAAAAAACATCGGCGTCTTCGCGATTTCCCAGGAAATTTACGGAATTTTCGAGGCCGAGCCGGGAAGTTTCCGCTTCCAGTTCGGCGCGCAAACTTCCGTCGCCGACAATAACGAATTTCAATTTCGGAGAATCCGCATTTCTCCTTTCCTCGTATAACTTAGCGACTTTTAGAAGAAGCGGAACGTTTTTGATTTCGGTTAGACGGCCGACAAAGCCGACGAGAATCTCGTCCGCGCGCGCGCCGATTTCATCGCGCAGAACGTTTCTTTTTTCGCGCGCGTTTTCAAACGGCTTCAAATCGATGCCGAGCGGAACGATTTCAAATTGATTGGCGCGCCCGACGCCAAATTTTTCGTGAATCTCGTCAAACTGCTGTTTGGTGATGACAACGATTTTATCGGTCGCCAGCCGCGCCAGAAATTTTTCGATAAATAAAAAAATCTTTGTTTTCGCGCGCCCGTAATAACTGTGAAAAACGTGGCCGTGATAGGTGTGAACAAATTTGACCGGGCGCGGGCGGCCGAAAAGAGTTTTCCAGGTCAGCCATCGATAAAGAAAACCCGCCGCGCGTCCGATTGTTCCGGCTTTCGCCGTGTGCGTGTGAATAACGTCGGGCTTTTCGCGCAAAATCCGGCGATAAACCTTCCACAGCGAAACAACGTCTTTCGGCGAAAGCTCGCGGCTCATTTCGGGAATATAAACGGGCTCGACTTTGTTTTCAAAGGCAAAATAATTCATATCTTCTTCGCCTTCGGGAACGGTTCCGGTCAGCAAAACGGTCTGAAATTCCCGCCCCTGAAGCTCTTTTGTGAGCCAGACGACGTGGCGCGCCGGCCCGCCGACGTTGAGACGCGCGATAATACGAACTATTTTCATACTTAATAAGCGAGCGGTAAGCGGCAAGCGGTAAGCAGAAAAAAACTGCTCACTTCGATAAAAAGTCAGCAGGCGATAAATCAAAGGCGACCGCGATTTTTCAATCCCGGCGGCATTTGATTAAACGATCGTGCGGGAAGCTCGCCATCGCCTGCTGACTTTTATTTAGTCATTCGTCGTTTGTCCTTAGTCGTTGAGATTAAATTATGTACAAAAATTAAACTCGACTCACAAAGGACTAGCGACTAACGACTAAATTTCAATCCATTTTAAATATCGTGTCGGGGTCGTCTTCGTGACGAATCTCGTCGATTTCCTCGCGCTTGCCTTCGCCCATATAAAGCCGGTTCGGGCAGTTTATGACCATTCCCTTTTCCGTTTCGCTGGCGTTTTTATAAGCGTGGACGACGCCCTTCGGGACAATCACCGCCATCGGATTTTTTTCGCCGACGACGAGTGTCATGACGCGCCTGAAAGTCGGCGAGTTTTCACGATTATCCCACATTCTCAATATGAAATTTCCAGCGCCGAGAAAACAAAACAAATCGGCCTGGTCGACGTGTTCGTGCGGGCCGCGCTGAAAACCGGGCTCGGTCAAGGAAACATAGGCCATCGCCGGATAAAATTCTTCGGCCAGCTCGTCGTGACGAAAAAGCTCGGAGAGCCAGCCGCGCTCATCGACAAATTTTTTCAAAGGATACGCGACGACATCCTGTATTTCGCCTTCGACGAATTCGATTTCTTCTTTAGCTGTTTGCACTTTTCACCTCTAAATTATTCGCGCCGGTTTCGGCCACCAGATTGGTCGCATGGAGCAGGCTTTCAAAAGTTCCGGCGTCAGTCCACCAGCCGTCGAGTTTGTTCCACGTCATCAGCCCCCGATTGATGTAACTGTTATTGACGTCGGTAATCTCCAGCTCGTTGCGCGCCGACGGCGAAAGCGTTTTGATAATTTCGAAAACGCCCGCGTCGTAGAAATAGATGCCGATGACCGCGAATTCGGATTTCGGATTTTCCGGCTTTTCTTCAATCTGCAAAACGCGCTCGCCGTCGAGCTCGGGAACGCCGAAACGCTGCGGGTCGTCGACTTTTTTCAAAAGAATTTTTGCGCCCTTTGCCTGTTTTTCATAATCTTCTTTGGCCGCGCGGATATTTCCCTCGATAATATTGTCGCCGAGCACGACGCAGATTGATTCGTCGTCGGCAAAATGCTCGACCAGCGAAAGCGCGTCGGCAATGCCGCCTTCGCCTTCCTGATACGTGTAATTCAAGTGCTTTAAGCCGAAATCTTTACCGTTTCCCAGCAATTTCAAAAAATCTCCGGCGGAATTTCCGCCCGTCACAATCATAATATCCCGAATTCCCGCGTTGACCAGCGTTTTTATCGGATAATAAATCATCGGCTGGTCATAAACCGGAAGAAGATGTTTGTTTGTAACTTTTGTCAGCGGTTTCAGCCTTGAGCCGAGACCGCCTGCTAATACGACGCCTTTCATATTTTTTCACGAAGAAATACGAATATTACACTAAGATTTTGCTTTTGTCTTATATAAATTCGCGGATAGGTTCTGCTTTTTAAGTTTAATCAATAAATCTTTGAAACCAAAGTTCGAGCATCAAAAGCGTCCACAGCTGAAACGCGTGGTCGCGCTCGGCGCTCGTGTGCTCGCGGACGTATTTTTCAATCATTTCGCGCCGGACGATGCCGCGCGTCAGAGATTTTTCCGATAACAGCGACTCGCGCAGAAAATCCTTCATCTCGCCGCGAAACCATTTGCCGATTGGAACGCCGAATCCCATTTTACGACGATAGACGACTTCGCGCGGAACGAGCCGCGCCGCTATTTTTTTTAGAAACGATTTTGTTTCAAATCTTCGCGCCTTGATGTTTTCCGGCAGGCTCGCGGCAAATTCTATCACTTTATGGTCGAGAAACGGCGAGCGCGCTTCAAGCGAGTTGGCCATCGAGGCAATATCCACTTTGACCAGCAAATCGTTCGGCAGATACGTCATCTGGTCGGTCAGGAGGGTCGTGTCGAGAATGCCCGAACCGTTTGCCTTGACGAACCATTTTTCCAGTACTTCGGACGGATTGCTGCCCGCAATCCGTCGCGAAAAATCTTCGGTATAAAGCTCGCGTTTAGCCTCGCGATTAAAGGTCGACACCCAGCGGAAATAACGCTCGGTGCGCGGCAGAGACGCAGCCTGCAAAAATCTTTTGACGTCGCGCACGCGGCTTTTTTGAATTTCCGAGGTCGGCACGAGATTTATCGGTTTTTCGATTAAAGCCCGTCGCAAAACTCTGGGCAGACGGTGGTAAGTTTCCGCCAAGCGCATCGCCGCGTGGCGCTCGTATCCGGCAAACGATTCGTCGCCGCCGTCGCCGTTGAGCGCGACGGTGACATATTTTCTCGTCTCTTTTGAAACGTAATACGTCGGAATCGCGGACGAATCGGCATAAGGCTCGCCGTAATGCTCGACCAGAGTCGGCAAAACTTCGAGAGCGTTCGGGCGCACGATAAATTCGTGATATTCCGCGCCGACGTGTTCGGCAACTCGCCTGGCGTATTTTAATTCGCTGAAATCCTGTTCTTCAAATCCGATGGAGAAAGTTTTGACCGGCTGCTCGCTCGCCTCGGCCATCAGCGCGACGACCGTCGAAGAATCGACGCCGCCCGAAAGAAACGCGCCCAGAGGAACTTCGGAAATCATCCTCAGACGCGTCGATTCGCGCAAGATGCGCAGTGTTTCTTCTTCGGCTTCCCGCTCGGAAATCTTGATTTTTTTTGAAAAATCCGGCTGCCAGTAGCGTTTTGTCTCAATCTGACCGTCTTTCCAGCGCAGCCAGTGCGCCGGTTCGAGCTTGCGGATTTGCCGGAAAGCGGTTTGCGGCGCGGGCACGCAAAGATAAGACAAATAGCCGTCAATCGCTTTCTCATCGACTTCGCGCGAGACGTCCGGGTGCGCCAGAAGCGCCTGAAATTCCGAGCCAAAAATCAAATCGCCGTTTGGCTGGTGCGAGTAGAGAACGGGTTTTTTGCCGACGCGGTCGCGCGCGACGAACAAACTTTTATCCCGTTCGTCCCAGATTGCAAAAGCAAACATTCCGCGCAAAAATTGCACGCAATCGGCGCCGTATTCGTCGTAGAGATGAACAATCGCTTCGGTGTCGGAATTTGTGTAAAACTCGTACCCGCGCCGGTCTAAATCTTCTCTCAGCTCCTGATAATTGTAGATTTCACCGTTAAAGACAATCCACTTCGTTTTATCGCGGTTGTGAATCGGCTGCTTGCCGTGCGCGAGGTCGATAATCGCCAGCCGACGCATCGCCAGCGCGACGTTTTCGTGAAAATAAAAACCGTCGTCGTCGGGGCCGCGATGCGCGATACACCGATTCATTTTTTCGATTATTTCACGACTCGCCGAACGCGAGTTGTTATAAACTGTTCCAACAATTCCGCACATTTATCTTTTTAGTAAATTAAAAGTTGCTGCCGACGAGCGTTTTTCGCCGCATGATATTGCGATTTTCCTTTTTCTCCTGCCACAGCGTCCAGCCGACGGCGATAAAAATAAACAAAAAAACCTGTATCTGCGCGCGCTGCCGGTAGGCCGTTCCGACGTTGCCCTGAAAGATAGAATAGGCGAGCGTCAAAAGCAATGTAAAAATTAAAATCGAAATCGAGTTTCGCAGGCGATTTTTTATCGTATACCAAAGCCCGCTCAAAAGCAGCGGAATCATCGACCACCAGACCATCATTTCCGGCAGCGTAATGGCTTGCCGAAAATTTGAAACCTGCCACGGAAACGGCGCGAACATAAGATATAAAAAGCCGACCGGGAGAGCCGAGATAGCGCCTCCGGTAGTCGATACGTCAGTGTTCTCGCCGAAACCGGATTCGGCCGAGCGCGCCAAATCCTGCCGGCTTATCTGCACTCTTTCGAGACTCCCGTATTTTTCAAATTCATTTCCGGCATTTTGCAGAATGCCCAGGTAAGCCATGGCGCCGCCGACGATGATGAGCGCGATAAATCCCCTGACGATGGATTTGACCGAGCCGCTCGCGCCGATGATAAAACTTCCGGCGACGGCAATCGCCACCATATAAAAAATATAAAATCTGAGCGAAAGAATCCCGAAAAGCGATAAAATTAATATTCCGACGGCCGGATAACTGATTTTCTTTTGCAGGTGCAGAACCATCGTCACCGACAGAACGAGCAGAAAAATAATCAAACCGTCTTTGAGAAGCTGCGACGACCAGATGATAAATCCCGGAAAAAGCGCGACCTGAATCGCCGAAATTTTCCCGACCCGGTTGTTTTGAAATATTTTATGCGAGCAGATATAAACCAGCGGAGCCGTTGCCGCGCCGACCACCGCGCAAAAAAACTGGGCGGCCAGAACATTGTGCCCGACAATCAGATAGATGAAGCCGGTCAGATAATTCATTCCCCAGCCCGGCCCGCTGGTGGCCAGCGCTCTCTGCGATAAAAAATCGCTGGCGGAAATTTGCCCCGTCCATATTTCCACTAGCCTGTTTCCGAGAAAATCGTAAGTTTCCGCATCCGCGCCGAAAAAATCGCGCATATCAAAAATATGAATAATCACGCCGAACAAAATGCGGGCGATGAGCGCGATAAAAAAAATATTGACGAGAAAATCATTTTCTTTATCCACCTTGCGCAGCACGGCGACGACCGCCAGAGAAGTGATAATCACCACCAAAATCCCGGTCACGCCGTCCGGAAAAGTAAACAGCATGACCGCAAAGGCGGTGAGAACCGAAGAAATTATGAGAAGCTTATTCATTAGCTTTTACTGCGATAAACCGGACTGCCGTCTGAAATTGACGCATCACAGGCAACCACCCTAATTGTATATTACTTCGAGCTATTTCTATATGTCTTCGGGCAAATCAGGCCGCGTTTTATATTCGGTCAGAAATTTGCCGTCGGCGTCCAGTTTTTTAATTGTTTTTGCCGGAACGCCGGCTATCAGGAAATATTCCTCTTCAAACTTCTTGGTTATGACCGAGCCGATTCCGACAATACATTTTGCCGGAATTTCGCCGCCCGGCGCGATTCTGATTTCCGAGCCGATATAACTGTAATCACCGATAATTATAGGCTTTGTCTGCTGCCGGTTATGCGTCCAGAGCGAAGAATTTCGCCCGCCGAGGATAACTCTTTTTCCAAATTCGACGCGGTCGGTAAAATCGATTTTATGAGACGCCGTAATCACGCTGCCGTCGCCGAGAATAAATTTCGGCTCGGCCGGCGTCACGATAACCGGGTCGGGAATCGAATTTATCTCGTTCAGACGAATGATTTCCGTGTAACGCCCGATGCGTATCTCGTCGCCGCCGCGAAAAATGTTTAGATGACCGATTCGGGCGTGCTCGCCGATGGAAAGTTTTTTGCTGCCGACAAACGCGTTCAGATGTCCGATTGAAACATTATCTCCGATGACGCATTCGCGCGCGTCGATAATGCTGAAACCGATGCGCACGTTTTTTCCGATTTTGTAGCCAAAGAAAAGCCGGTACATCGGGCGCTTTAAAAATGAAGGTAGAATGGCCATCGAGCCGAGCAGCAGCAATTTAATCTTACTCATTAGTCACCTTCATCAAAAAGTTTCTTTATCCGGCCGTACAAAAGAGGCGCGCCGGTTTCAAATAATAGATTAATGTGAAAAGCCCGAATCGTCTATCCGAGCCTTTGCTATTCCTTCACGCAAAAAAGCTTGCAAATAAATTTTATAAAATTCAGAGGCGGCTCGACGCATATTAAGCAGGTAAAATCGCGCAGGTTCGCGGGCGGGAAGAATTTTCTACGTATACCGGAAACGCCTTTACGCCGGAAACGACTTTTCGCGCTTTCCGGATTCCGGAAAATAAATCAATTGTCGAATCCGCATTTCTCGCCTTTTACGCGCCGAGAAAGCCTTTAATCGATGATTTATCAAAGGGCTGCGGAGCGAAAAAAACCCGGCCTACCGCAGCCGAATCGCCGCATTTTATGGCGAAACCGGTAGAAGTGAGCGACGCGAGCCAGCGATTATTTGACACTCGATGTTTTAGTTTTTTGAGCTTTTTTGACCGCCGATTGAAAAATCTCAAAAACTCTCGGCGCCTGCGATTTGGCGGAATAACTTTCTTCAACCGTTTTTCGTCCGGCCGCGCCGAGTTTTTTTCTGAGCTCTGCCGAATGGATTAATTTTTTCAGTTTTTCAATCCATTCCGCTTTGCCGTCAGCCAGAAAACCGTTTTCGCCGTCGCGGATAATCGTCGAATTGACGCCGACCGGCGAGCAGACGGTCGGAATGCCGAGCGCCATATACTGCAGGGCTTTCGCACCGCATTTGCCTTTGCTCCAGAGGTCGTCGGGCAGCGGCATAATACCGATGTCGATTGAACGCAAATCTTCGGTTTCCGTTTCCGAGCGCCATTTTATCGCCTCGACTTCGACGCCCGGAAGCTCGTATTCGGCTGACGAGCCGATAACGCGCAGGCGAAACTTTTCCGCTTGCGCAAGCTCCTGCAAAACGTCTCGTATCGTATCCAGATGCTGAACCGTGCTGAAGCTTCCGCTCCAGCCGACAGTCAGAGTTTCCGCATCCGAATCTTTTTCCGCTATCGTGTATTTTTCCGTATCAATCGTCGTCGGAACAATCGTTACGTTTTTGTTAAACTCTCCGGCATAATCGGCCAGATATTGATTTCCGACCATGACGTGCGCCGAAAGCCGGCAGATTTCGCCGGTTTTCGCTGGAAATTTCAGATAGCTCAGATAACCGTTCGAAGGACTTCGATAAGTCTGAAAAATCGCGTCGTCGAAATCGAACACCATCGGAATGCCCGAACGCGCAAAACGCCGCTCAAACCAGGGCGGGCCGAGCAAAGCGGCTTCGCGGAAAACATAAATCAAATCGTATCCGGCAAGCGATTTTATCTGTCTGCGGCGGCGATTCATTCCTTCGGCGACGGCTTTGAATTTCTGCCACGTATTTCCGCTTTGATGAAGAATCTGCCGCAATTCCTCGGTTTCAAAAGGCGCATAAGTAATCTCGACGCCTTTTTCCTGCAAAAGCGGCTCCCATTGTTCGATGCGATAACGCTGTCCGGGCGAGGTATCATAGATTCCGTGAACTATCGCTAAAACTTTCATATTACAATTTCGCGGCAAAATATTATTTTACCGCTTTGATTTTCAGGGAATCTCCGATACTCAAAAAATTTAGTGTGCCGTTGAGCAAGTTTTTAATTTTCTGCCGGGCGGAATTTTTGGTCAGGCCTTCATTGAGCGCGTAGCTTGTCCCGACACGATTAAAATCCGTTTTCTCCGCTTCGTTTTTCCGGTTCAGGCGACTCCGGTAGGTGTTTATTATTTCGAGCGGATTAAAGCCGAAAGTTTGAATTTTCAAATCAGAAAAGCCGGCCTTTTCGAACATCAATCGAACGGCTTTTTTTGAAAATAACTGGAGATGCTCGGGCGGGCAGATGACCGTCCAGTCAAGTCCGGTCAAACGGTAAGACAAGCCTTTGGCCGAGGGCGTCGTCGCCCAAAAAAGGCCGCCCGGGCGCAGAATGCGCATGACTTCCCTTAATAAAACTTCCGGCTCGGGGTAATGCTCGATGATTTCGCTCGCCGCTATCACGTCAAAATGATTATCGGGATATTTCGCTTCCGTCAAATCGCCGTGAAAAACTTCGAATCCGAGCTTTTTGGCATGTTCGACGGCCGGCGCGGAAACTTCCAGGCCTGACGGCTGCCAGCCTTTATCGCGCGCGACCTGCATCAGAACGGCCGAGCCGAATCCGATGTCGAGCAGTCTGCCGCTCGAAAAATACGGCGAAAAATCTTCGATTATTTCTCCTAATCGCTTTTGGATAAATTCGGGAACCTGCAGATTTTCTTCCGTGTAATATTCGTCATAATTTTCCTTTTCCCCGTCTATTGGAAGATGTGAAGAGTAAATCGAGCGGCAGGTTTTACAGTTGAGCATCAGAAAATTGTTTTTCTCACCCAGCTCGACGCTTTTTAAGCCGTGACAGCCCGGACAGTCGCGTTGTTCTTTATCAGCCATAAAACTTTCTTACAAAACATTTCGCGTTTTTACTTTACCGATTATCAGTATATTTTTTGAAAATGATATTTACAAAGGCGAAGCCGCTCATGAGCAGGATTAAAAGGTGAACCGGAACGGTAAATCTGGCTTGAAAAGCAAAAGGCGTATGAATTAAGCCGTAATAAATCGTCAGCAGAAAGAGAAAGTAAAAATCCTTCCATTTTATAATTCCCGCAACCAGCGAAAGGGCCGCAAATATCAAGCCTAGAAAAGTAAAAACAAACGAGCTCAAAAATGGATAAAGCAGCTTCGCTTTGGCGGAAAGGCCGCTCGAATTGTTCCATTCGTCTTTGTTTATGCCGGTAAACCACAACCGGCAAAACGTGTAAAGACGGGTTTTTGTATAAAACCAAAAGTCTTCTTTGACGTGCTGAAACGTTTTTTCGTTGAGCAGTTTTTCGCGCTCGTTGGTGTAAGCGCCCGAATATAAAACAAACTGCCCCGGATTATTTTCGCGCATCAGAGCGATTTTCTTTTTATCTTCGTCGGTAAAAAAAGGCTCGAGCTTGCCGTTGATTTCGCGCCATTCGTTTTCAAAAATTTCGACGTTTTTTTGTCTTTCTTCAGCCGAAACAAAACTCGGCTGCGTGTAATCGGCGACGCAGACATTGCCCCAGTAAAAATTTTCCTTGTAGTTTTCCGGCAGCTTCGGACACCAGTAGCCGAGATGCAGAATGCCCGCGCCGCCCTCGAGCGGCGTCACCTTAAAAACGCCGTGATTGCTGTAGTTCCAAAAACCGAACGGCAAAAGCAGTATCAAATATAAAAAAGCGGAAAGCGCGTCGAGCTTGAGATTGTCGCGCTTAAAAATCAATTTGTAAACAAAAAAGAAAACCGGGAAAAGCAGAAAAGCGGGCCTCAACTGGAAAAGACAAAAACCGCAAAGCGCCAGCAAAATCGATTTCAAAACGCTTTCTTTCTGAACGTAATAAATAAATGCATACAAAACAATAAAAAAAACGCACAGCATTTCGGCATTGATTTGTCCGGCATAAAACGGAATTTTCAGGTTGAGCGCGAGAAACAAAAGAAACACGTTCCGGTAAATCAAAGCCTGATTGAAATGCTTTATCAAACGCAGAACCAGGTAGATTGAGACGCCGTAAATCAAAAACTGGATAATTTGGACGGTAAAATAAGAATCGTAAATCTGCTGGCACAAAAATATGAAAAACGGGTAGCCCCACGTTCTGAGCGTTTCGGGCGCGGAAATTGGCAGAAAATACCACGAGGAAAAAGTTCCGTGTCCGAAGCTTTTCCCCATATTCCAATAACCGGTCGCGTCGTAGAAAGACGCCGTCAGGCCGAGATAAAAGCCTGCCAGGGCAGAAATCAAATTAGCCGCCAGCAGTAGATAATAAATCGATTTTTTATCCAGCAAAGCGTACAGACTTTTCATAAATCGCTAATCTTTCTTCATATAATCGCCGCGCGAAAAATATTTTTCGATTAAACAATAAAGCAGGATAAAGAAATAACGGCTTCCCATCTCCTTGACCTTCAGCTTCGATTCTCCGGCTTTGCGATTGCGCCAGCTGTTCGGGACGATGGCATACGAATAGCCTCTGACGATGGCCTTTAGAGGCAGTTCCAAAGTTAAGTTGAAATGCGGCGAGAGAAACGGTTTTAAGCCTTCGATTGTTTCCTTTCGGTAAAGTTTGAAGGCGTTTGTGCAGTCGTTATATTTTAATCTGAAAGACGTTTTGACGATAAAGTTTGCCAGCCGGTTGAGGAATTTTTTGGTCGGCGGGTAATCGACGACCTCGCCCTGTTTGCCCCATCGATTTCCGAAAACGCAGTCGTAGCCTTCCTGCATTTTGTGATAAAACTTGACCAAATCGTCGGGCGAATCCGACAAATCGGCCATCATTATCGCCACGCAGTCGCCCTGAAAATGCATTAAACCGCAGCGTACGGCGAAACCGAAACCGTTCGGCGGCTCGTTGTTGTAATAAACGAGCGTCGGTATTTTGGTCTGCATTTCCTGAAGATTTTTCTCGGTGTCGTCGTGAGAATTATCATTGACGACGAGGATTTCGTGGTCGATATTGTCTTGACACAATCTTTCGTAAAGATACGTCACTGTCTCGACAATATTGTCCTGTTCGTCATGAGCCGGAATGATAACGCTTAATTTCATTTTTTAGCAATAATCAAAAATTGTTTTCCGAAAAATCTCCACGCAAAAGGCATTTTCAAATACGTTTGAATCAAAAATTTGTTGACCGGCAAACCGCCGCGAAACGAGAGCGGCAGAAATTGCGGGCAAATCTTGACTATATCGAAGCCCGAGCCGACCAGATGCTCGGCCGCGCCCGTCTCCGACAGACAAACCGTGTGGTCGGCAAAATCAAAATATTCGCGAAACGCGTATTTGAAATTCGGCCCCATCACGGCGATGAAACCATTCGGCTTGACCGACTTGAAAATCTTTTGCAGAAACTCGCCGACCTGCTCCTGCGAGCTTAAATGCTCTAAAAAATTGGAAATAAAAACCAAATCGAAATAATCGTCCGGAATCTCGACGTCCAGATTATTGCCGATAACTTTTTTTATCGATTTGTCGGCATATTTTTCCAGAAACGCTTCGTTGAGGTCAATCGTCCATTTCTCCGGCGCGTCGATATTGTTGATAAATTCGCACATCCCGCCGGCCGGATCTAAAATCGTCTGCGGCCGGTCGGTCAAACCGGAAACGTAAGCGGCAATCTCCTTCCAGACGATATTTTTCTTTTTTATATCAACATCTTTGAAGCGATATTCATAAATTCTTTCGTAATTCATCTGTTTCTCAATTCTTCAAAAATCTGTTCGAGCGTGTCCTGCAAATTATATTTGAAATTCCATCCGGGATAATGCTGTTTGAATTTCGAAACGTCGCTGATATACCAGATATGGTCGCCGATGCGATTCGTGTCCGAATAAGTATAGCTCATTTGGTTTCCGGTGATTTTTTCGCAGACGGCGATGGCTTCCTGCATCGAGCAGTTGGCAAATCGCGCGCCGCCGGCGTTATAAACTTCGCCTTCGCGCGGATTTTTATAAAAATGCCAGAACATACTCACCAAATCCGCGCAGTGAATGTTGTCCCTGACCTGTTTTCCCTTGTAACCGAAAATCGTGTAATTCTGCTTTGTTATAGCACATTTCATCAAATACGATAAAAATCCGTGAAGTTGCGCGCCCGAATGACGCGGGCCGGTCAAACAGCCGCCGCGAAAAATTCCCGTTTTCATCCCGAAATATCGCCCGTATTCCTGAACCATTATGTCGGCCGCGACTTTCGACGCGCCGAAAACCGAGTGTTTCGTGTTGTCGATGCTCATCTGCTCGTCGATGCCGTCGAAATACGGATGATTCTCGTCGATTTCCCAGCGCGTTTCCAGCTCGACGAGCGGCAGAAAATTCGGATTGTCGCCGTAAACTTTATTCGTCGAAGTAAAAATAAACACCGCTTCGGGGCAAAATTGACGCGTCAACTCAAGCAGATTCAGAGTTCCGTTGGCGTTGACCGTAAAATCGGTTAAAGGCTCTTTTGCCGCCCAGTCGTGCGACGGCTGCGCGGCAGTGTGAACGATTAGGGAAATATCTTTTTCGTATTCCCGAAAGATTTTTGCCAGCGATTCCTCGTCCCGGATATCGACGTTAAAATGCTTGTAATTCGGATGATTTTCGCTCAGACGCTGAATATTCCAGTCGGTGGCGGCTTCTTCGCCGAAAAAATACTGGCGCATATTGTTGTCGATGCCGACGATTAAATCAAACTTCGGCGCGAAAAAATCAACTGCTTCCGAGCCGATTAAACCGCCTGAACCGGTTATTACACAAATTTTCATAATTCTTTACTTCAAAATATCTGTCAGAGCGTTTTCGTTATCTTTTATCCAAACGTAAATATCTTCGAGAATTTCCTGAACGCTTATTTCAGGTTTCCAGCCAGTTACCTGTGTCACTTTAGAATTGTCGGTTAAATAAATTCTAATATCAGCCTGGCGATTTTCGGGGATTGATTGAATGGAAACTTTATTCTTTGTAATGTTACGACAAAACTCGGTTAATTCGCAAAGCGAAACGCTCGTCTCGCGGCCGCCGCCGACGTTAAAAGTTTGATTGTTTAATTGGCCGATATTGTGAATCTGGAAATCGACCAGACGATACAAATCCTTAACGTGCAGAATGTCCCTGACCTGTTTGCCTTCGCCTCCGTAGCCGAAATAACCGAGATTTTGCCGCCAGAAATGTTTCGCCAGCCACAACACAATCACGCCCTGGTCGACCTTTCCCATCTGCCACGCGCCGGTCAGCACGCCGCACCGATTTATCACGGTTTTGAGCCCGTAAAACTGCCCGTATTCCTGAATAAGCAGCTCCGAGCAAAGCTTTGTCGCGCCGTACAGCGAGCGAAAGCCTTCGAGCGGAAATTTTTCGCTGAGGCCGTTTTCCGACACGCCTTCCAGAATCTGTTCGGCGGCGATATCGAATCTCGTTTCGTTTTCCGTAAAATTTATCCGCTCGATGGTTTCAATCGGATAGACGCGGCTGGTCGAAAGAAAGATAAAATCGGATTTATTTTTGACCGCGAAATTGAGGCAGTTGACGGTTCCGAATAAATTTGTATTGACGACGTAATTCGGCAAACCGCCGTCGATTCCGGCCAAAACCGAAGGCTCGGCCGACGCTTCGATAATCGTATCGACAGCCGCGGGCAAAGCGTCGAAATCTTCCGCGCTGCGAATATCGCCGTGATAAAACTCGATTCCCGCTTTTTTCAAACGGGCGAGACTGAGCTCCGAGCCGCGCCGCTTCAGATTGTCCAGAACGAATAATCTGTATTCGGGATAATTTTTCTTGAGCTCAAGCGCGAGCGACGAGCCGACAAATCCGGCGCCGCCGGTAATCAAAATTGTTTTCGACATTTTTCTTTAATAATTTGACTCTTCAGTTTTTTAATAACAGGCGGCGATACACGTTTCGGTAATTTTCTCCGCCGACCGTCGCTAAATCGAAATATTTGCGCGCCGCGTCGATGCACTTTTCCGGCTGAATCGTTTCGCTTAAAAGCAGCGCTTCCGTCGCCGCGCGGGCTGTTTCTTCCGGGCTGAAATCTTTCAGACAAACGCCGACCTTTTCCGTTTCCAGCAAAAAATCCGTGTCGCCGATGCCGTAATTTGAGACGACCGGCAGGCCGCACGCCAGATATTCGGGAATCTTGGTCGGCGACGCGGCGATTTGCGAAAACGTCGGTTTGCGAAAAGAAATGCCGAGACCCGCGCGCTTGAGATACGACGGCACTTCGGCGGGCGAAACTTTGGCGACCGCGTAATCGTTTTCGCCGATTCCCAAACTTTTGAAAGTCGTGTGCACGACGGCGGCGGGCGTTGCGGTCAGAATCCGAAAAAAAGCGTCCGGCTTTTGCTTTTTTAATTCGAGAAAGAAATTTCCCATCTCGCGCAGAAGATAGAGTCCCGTCACCGAACCCGCGTAAATCAACTCGAAACGGACGCTTTTTTCGATGTCGTTTTTTCCAATTCGCGAAAAATCGACGCAGCACGGAATGACTTCGACGTTTTCTCTTTTTTTCAAATCGTTTTCGATTAAATAGTCGCGCATCCGTTCGGTCAAAACGACAATCTCGGACGCTTTTTCGATTCCCTTGCGCTCGACGTATTTGATAAATCGAAACGGTTTCGAGTCTTCCCGCCAGACGCCCGCATCGGCATATTCTTCGGCCATCAACCCTCGAATGTCGAAAACGATTTGGCTTTTCGTAAATTTTGCGGCCAGCAAAGCCATCAAAACCGGAACGTGCGCGCGCGCGTGCAGAAAATCTATTTTTTTCCGGCGCGAAAGTTTTTTGATAAATCGCGCGGCGTTCATAACATCGTAAAGCGTCGCCGGCGCGCTCGGGCTTTTGTGATACGCCAGACAGTGCCATTCGATATTTTCGGCGGCTAATTTACGTTTTTCAATTTCGATTTGCTCATTCGTCCATTTTTGTTTGAAATCGGGCTCGAAGGTGAGCAGGCTGACTTTCAGGTTTTCCAATTTTCCGATTTCGCGCAAATAAGGCAAAACCTGCGTCTGCACCAGCGGTTCGCGCAGGCCGAAATAACAAAGATAGAGCGTATTATACATCAAGCGGTCGCCTTAACTTTTTGATAAAATTTTTCCCACTGCCGCGCCGTAACGGCAATATCGTATTTTGCCTTTGCTTCCCGAAAAGCGTTTTCGCCGAGCGATTCGCGCAGTTTTTCGTCTTTATACAGCTTAATCATCGCGTCTTTTAATTCAACCGCCGAGGTCGGATTAATCAACAAACCCGTTTCGCCGTCGTCGATTACTTCCTCAAAAACTTCGATACGCGAAGCGACGCACGGCAGACGCTTGAGCATTGCTTCGATGAGCGCGACCGGCAGACCTTCGAAAAAAGACGGGAAAGCAAACACGTCGGCCAGTTCGAGCAGCGCGCCGACGTCGTTTCTACGGCCGAGAAAAAATACTTTCTCGTTTATTTCCAAGCTTTCGGCCAAATTCTTTAATTCGTTTTCCAGATGCCCGATTCCGGCTAAAAGCAAAAAAGCGTTTGGAATCTCGGCGGAAACCGCTTGAAACGCCTCGAATAAAACTTTGTGGTTTTTCTGCGGGTCGAGCCTTCCGACATTGAGATAAACGAAAGCATCGGCCGGGAGCTCGAGCTTGGCGCGGATTTTTTTCAAATCAGCTTTCGTCGCGGGCAGTGCGTCGATATTGACGGCGTTATAAATCACTTCGGTTTTGCTTTCGTCGAGCCCGTAGCGGCGCCGGTATGAATTTTTGACAAACTCCGAACACGGAACGAAAAAAGGCGCGGCCAGAAAAGCGGTGAACTTGTCGATAGCTTTCAAGGCGCTGACTTTGTGCGGATTGTAATTTCCGATGCGGGCGACTTCCGGCTCGTAATCGGCCAGCTGCAAAGATGTGACAAGCGGCGTTTTTCCGTTGAGCAGAGAGGCGAGCCGCGCCGAGACATTGGCGTCATACAGCCACGAATGAATAACGTCGGGCTTTTCTTCGGCGATAATTTTGCGAAATTTTTGCGCGGCTTTGAGAAACGGTCTTTTGCCCGAAACGTCCATCTCGATGACCTTGAAACCGGCGTCGCGAATGTCCTGAGAAAAAAAATAAGGCTCTCCGATAACGCAGACGACGTGATTGATTAGCTCCCGGCGCGTGCCGCCGACGACGTTCGCCAATTGTCTTTCCGCACCGCCGCTCGACAAGGTCGGAATCAGATGAAGAACTTTCAAAGGCCGCATATTTATTTCTTTTTCGCAATCGTCAGGTGATTAAAAGCCATCTGCCCGGACGGAATCGCTTTCTCCATTATCCAGCCTAAACAATTAACCAGACAAATTAAAATCCACAGCAGAGGCCGCAGGACGAGCCCAATCGGATACATCCATTTCGTCCACATAAAACCCAAATCGAACAGATAAAAATTGAACATCATCGCAACCGTCAAACCCGTCCCGGAAAGCGGCTCGATTTTTTCTATTTCCAATCCGTGTCGCTGCATTATGACGGCGATTCCCTCGTCCGTGTAGCGAAAAAAATCGAACGAATCGTGAATCGGGTAAAAAAACGGCGCGGTGGTGATGATGATTCCGTCCGGCTTGAGAATACGCGCAAATTCTTCGATGACCTTTTCGGGATTTTTGACGTGTTCCAAAACTTCGGTGCAGAGAATCGTGTCGACGCTCGCCGAGGCAAAAGGCATTTGTTCGGCGTCGCCCGCGACGTCGGCGCGATTTCCCTGAAAACCGCTGTCCGCAGAGTATTCGGTGCCGTAATATTTTTCGACATACGGCGCGAAAGCTTTTTCATACGGCTTAAGGCCGCAGCCGACGTCGAGCAAAACGCCGTGCGCCAGACGGGCGTTTGCGCGAATCGCGTCGCCGATTCGCTTGTGCACCCAGAAATTTGTATGAAAAGGCGTATTCGATAAATTTTTGGTTGTCCAAACCACGTCTTTGTGCTGAACTTCGCGGAAAGTCTGGACGATGGAGTTACTCATTTTCTTAAGGTTTTCAGAAAAGCGAATGCTTCACGCATCGAATTTTTATGGAGAAAAATTATCAAAACACCAATCATCGCACAAGTCAGCAGCGAAACAAAAGGATTGCGGGTTAATGAAAAGACGCCTGCCGAAGCCAAAATCGGAAGTATCGCGCCGAGCATCCACGAAAGCGGAATCCGGCTCGTTCGCCGCAGCAAAATATAAAACGTGGCGGAGCTGACGAAATACATGACGACGGTCGCCCACGCGCAGCCTTCGGCGCCAAAGACGGGAATCAGCCAGAAATTAAAAGCGATGTTTCCGAGAGCCGAGAAAATTGCAGCGAACATCGATATGTAAGTTGCCGAAATCGAATGAGAAAGCGCCGAATAACCGATTAAAATCGGCAAACCCAGAGTCGAGGCCGCCAGCAAAATCCAGAACGGCGTAACCGCTCCGGCAAATTCAGCGCCGAAGACGAGCGGAATAAAAAAATATCCGGCAAAGCCGAGAAAGGCGCAGAAAAAACTCCACGCGAGCGTCAGACTCGGCAGAATGTTCTTAAAATAACCGTTTAATTTCTGCGCCCGGTTTTCCCTTTGCAAAGTGATAAAAAGCGGAATCAAAAGCGAATTTGCGAGCGTCGGAAGCTGGAGCGCGATGCCGTTTATCTGTGTCGCCACCGAATAAATTCCCAAATCACGCACCGACAGAAATTTCGAGATAAAGACGGCATCGACATAGCTTCCCGAAAAATATCCGACGAGCGTAAACGGCAGAAGCGGGAGCGAATAGACGAAAATCTTTTTGATAAATCGCTGGTCAATCGAAAACCGCGAAAAGATAAATTTCCGCAGATAAAAAAATCCGATTAGAGCCATCACGAACGGGACACACGCGTAGCAAAGAAATGCCGAAACGCCGTTTAATCGGCCGGCGGCCGTCAAAACGAGCAGTCCCGCAAAAATCAAAATTCTTTCCGCCGTCATCATTCCGCCCTGCAATCGCGGCATTTTGACGGCCTGATAGCTGAATTGAAAATGAATTCCGAGAGCGGTCGCCGTAAAATGTAGAAAAACGAGCCAGAACATTTCGGGCGAAAGCCTGAGCCACGCGGCGAGCGGCGGAAACCATAGATTTGAAGTGAGAAAAACCAGAACCAGATTCGGCAGGAGAATAAAAAATCTGGTCCAGAAAGCGCGCGCGATGCGTTCGGTCTCGATAAATTCATCGACGCCGAACCGGACGACCGCGACGCTCGTCCAGTTGACCAGAACCTGCGCGACCTGCGAAGCGGCAATTATCGCGACGATTCCGCCGTAGCCCGCCGAGCCGAGCATTTTGGTTATCAGCCAGACCGAAGCAAAAGCGAAAATTGCGCTCGCGCCCTGCGTTAAAACAAGCGAAAAATAATTTTTCGGCGCATTCTGAACATCCCAGCTCGCGCTTTGACGTTCGGAAGCGGCCGAGGCGTTCGGCGAATTTTCGGCAGGATTTTCGAGTGGATGCACTTGGAAAGTGTATTTTCCGGCGGTATCAGTGTCAATCGACAACCGTTCTTTTGTTTAATCGGGAAATTTGCTTTCGGCTTTGTATAAAGACCGTAAAATAATTAATCTTATAAATTGCGGAAAAAATAAATGATGATTTCGGAGATTGTTAAATGGCAGTTTTAGTAACCGGCGGCGCGGGCTATATCGGCAGCGTCGCGGTCGAGCTGCTTCGCGCGCGCGGCGAAGCGGTCGTCGTTCTCGATAATTTGTCGCGCGGTCACCGTAGCGCGGTCGACGCCGAAGTTCCGTTTTACGAAGGCGACGTCGGCGACGGCGCGCTCGTCGAGAAAATAGTCGAGGCTCACGATATCGAATCGTGCATTCATTTTGCGGCCTTCGCCTATGTCGGTGAATCGGTCAACGAACCGGCCGGATATTTCGAGAATAATGTCGCGCAGGGCATCCGTCTGCTCGACGCGCTGATAAAAACAAATGTCCGGCGCGTCGTTTTTTCCTCGACCTGCGCCACTTACGGCGAGCCGCAGTTTATCCCGATTGACGAAACGCATCCGCAAAATCCGACAAATCCTTACGGCTGGTCAAAGTTTTTTATGGAGCGCATTTTTGCGTCCTACGATAAAGCATACATTCTGCGTTTCGTCGCGCTTCGTTATTTTAATGCGGCGGGCGCGAGTGACGCGCGCGGCGAGCGGCACGAACCGGAGACGCATCTGATTCCGAACGTGCTCGCGGCGGCGAGCGGCAAACTTCCCTTTGTCTCGATTTTCGGAAACGACTACCCGACGCCGGACGGCACCTGCATTCGCGACTACATACACGTTTCCGACCTCGCCGACGCGCACATTCGCGCGCTCGAATATCTGCGCGGAGACGGCGATTCGACGTTTATCAATCTCGGCAACGGTCACGGTTATTCGGTCATGGAAATTGTCGAGACGGCGCGAAAAATAACCGGAAAAACGATTGAGGCGCGTTTTGAGCCGAGGCGCGAGGGCGACCCTTCGCGTTTAATCGCAGACACGACCAAAGCGTTTCAGATTCTCGGCTGGCAGCCCGCTCATCCCGATTTGGAAACGATTATCCGCAGCGCCTGGGATTGGCAGAACGGACGCTAAATAGTTATCAGCGCTCAGCCACCAGCAATCAGCCAAAACTGACCACTTCTGATATAATTAATGGATACGAAAAATGCGCCGCCGCTCGCTGGCGCAAGCGTTTTTAACAAACAATTTATTTTCAAAAGGAGATTTGCTTAATGCTCAAATTTACTTTGCCGCGCGTCGCGCTCCCGGCCGCCGCGTTTGCTTTTTTACTGACTGCTAACTATATTGTTTCAGAACCGAAAGTTAGAGCCTCAGATATGAACAATCAATCTTCCATCACCATCACCGAAAAAAATCCTCTGCTCGAAGGCTGGGCCGGCCCGTACGGCGGAACTCCGCCTTTTGACAAGGTTCGGGTCGCGCAGTTCAAACCCGCGCTCGAAGCCGCAATAGCGGAAAATCTCGCCGAAATCGACAAAATTGCAAATAACTCGGCCGCGCCGACCTTTGAAAACACGATTGCCGAAATGGAGCGCTCCGGTAAAGCTTACGACCGCGTGACGACCGTCTACAGCATCTTTGCAGGCACGATGAGCACGCCCGAAATGCGCGACGTCGAGCGCGAAATGCAGCCCGAAATTACCGCTCTCGGCGACAAAATCACGCAGAACGAAGCTCTTTTCAAACGCATCGAGACGATTTACAATTCGCCCGCAAAATCGAAATTAACCGCCGAGCAGCAGCGTCTCGTCTGGCGTTACTACACGAATTTCGTCCGCGCCGGAGCAAAACTCGGCACGAAGGAGAAAAAACGTCTTTCGGAAATCAACCAATCGCTCTCGAAGCTTTACACGCGTTTCAGCCAGAACCTTCTGGCCAACGAAACCGACTTGTTTTTAGTTATCAAAGACGAGGCCGAGCTGGCCGGACTGCCGCAGTCGATTCGCGACGCTGCGGCTACGACCGCCGACGCGAAAAACTTAAAAGGCGCGTGGGTCATCGCCAATACGCGCTCGTCGGTTGACCCGTTTCTGACTTATTCCGCCCGCCGCGACCTTCGCGAAAAAGTGTGGCGCATGTTCGTCAATCGCGGCGACAACGCCGATAAAACCGACAACAATGCGATTATCACCGAGATTTTACAGCTTCGCGCCGAGCGCGCCAAACTTCTCGGCTACGAAACGCACGCGCACTGGCGTCTGGAAAACGCGATGGCGAAAACGCCGCAGCGGGCGATGGAATTGATGGAAGCCGTCTGGAAACCGGCCGTCGCGCGCGTCAAGGAAGAAGTCGCCGATATGCAGGCGCTGGCCGACAAGGAAAACGCGGGCATTACGATTGAGCCGTGGGATTACCGGTATTATATGGAAAAAGTCCGCAAACAGAAATACGATTTAGACCAGAACGAAATCAAGCCTTACCTTCAGCTCGAAAAACTGCGCGAAGGAATGTTCTGGGTCGCGGGCGAGCTTTTTAATTTCAAATTTACGCCCGTGACCGGCGTTCCGGTTTATCATCCGGACGTCAGAGTCTGGGAAGTAACGGACAAAACGAGCGGGAAACACATTGGTTTGTGGTATTTCGACCCGTATGCGCGCGAGGGCAAACGCTCCGGCGCGTGGATGAACGCGTATCGAAGCCAGGAAAAAATGGATAAGGAAGTGACGACCATCGTTTCGAACAACGCAAATTTCGTCAAAGGCAAACCGAACGAGCCGATTTTGATTTCGTGGGACGACGCGACGACGCTTTTTCACGAATTCGGCCACGCGCTTCACGGCTTGAGCTCGAACGTCACATATCCGTCGCTTTCGGGAACGTCCGTTTCGCGCGATTACGTCGAGTTTCCGTCGCAGCTGCTCGAACACTGGCTTTCAACGCCCGAAGTTTTGCAGAAATTTGCGCTTCATTACCAAACCGGGCAGCCGATTCCGCAGGCCCTGGTCGATAAAATCAAAAAAGCTTCGACTTTTAATCAGGGTTTTGCGACGGTCGAATATCTGGCGAGCGCGCTCGTCGATATGAAACTGCATCTGGCCGGCGCGCAGAAAATCGACCCCGACAAATTTGAGCGCGAAACGCTTGCCGAACTCGGAATGCCGCGCGAAATCGTCATGCGCCACCGCACGCCGCAGTTCGGTCACATCTTTTCGGGCGATGGATACTCGGCCGGATACTACAGTTATCTGTGGTCTGACGTTTTGACCGCCGACGCTTTCGGCGCGTTTACCGAAGCGGGCGGCCCGTATGACAAAAAAGTCGCCGCGCGCCTCAGAAAATACATTTTTTCGGTCGGCAACACGATTGACCCGGCCCAAGCGTATCGCAATTTCCGCGGGCGCGACCCGCAGATTGAAGCGCTGATGAAAAAACGCGGCTTTCCGGTGAGCGAGACGAAAGACTCGAAGAAAAGCAAAACTAAAAGTAAGAAGTAGCTATATCCTGCAGCTTCGATAAATAAAGAGAACGCCGATTAAAATTTAATCGGCGTTCTTTTTTAATGCTTTTCGAGTTCGGCGCAGGAAATGCGCTTTATTTCGTAACTTCCGTCCAGAATCGCCGGACGTTTTCTGATTATCAGCTCAATCTGGCTTTTATCGGTTGCGAGCTTGCAGATTTCAAGCGTCACCTGCCGGAAAACTCTTTCCTCCAAATAAACGGGAGCATTTGTATCGACAATCGACCACTCAAACGGCGGAAGAATTCGCTCGCCCGTATTTTTTGTTTGAAAAACGGTCGATTTTGCCGCCGCCGGTAGTTTTTCAAAGACTTCGTCGCTGATGCGGATTGCCGGAATTTCGACGTTTCCCGAATAATAAGCCCCCGATAGAAATGAATCCCACCAACCGAAAAAATTTAAGATTGGCAGTAAAATGGCGGCGAAGACGATTAATTTCCTTGCGGATAGTTTTTCGTTCGCCAAAATTTTTCTTGATGAAACATCCGTTCGCCAGAAAGCAAAAACATCCGCAAAAATCATCGTCAAATTCCAAAACCAGACGATGCTGTTGTAATTTTTGGCGATTAACAAGCTCAAAATAACAACGTGCATCACAACCGCCAAACAAACCGCCAAATTTCTTGTTCTGCGAAAGAGCAAACCGCAGCCGATGAGAAATTCCGTCAAAGGAATCGCAGCGCCCAAAAATCCGAAAGGCAGCTGAATCGAAGGAAAAAGATTTTCGAGCGGAACCAATAAAGACGGCAGTATATCGTGAGAAAAGTTGAAATTCATTTTCTGGATGCCGCTCCAGACGTAAATTCCGGCGAGAACGATTTGCGCCAAACCGATTGTTCGATTGCCTGCCGATTGGTCTTCATTTTCCCAATCGTGCCAAAAATAGACGGTAAAAATCAGCAGATACTCATAAGCCCACGGCTGCATATGAATCTGGTCGAAAAAACTCAGCAGGAGAAGCGACAAAACGGCGGCCGCCAAAAAAATCTTTGGTCGGCGCGAAAAAATCGTCAGAATCAACGAAACAACCAGAATCGAACTAAACAGCCATTCAAAACCGGCTGCAAAATTTTCGGGCAGAGCAAAAAGAAGCGGCGCGCGCGGAAACGTGCGCGAGACAGGAAACCACAATTCGTGCGAAAAGACGATGCCGAGAAGCAGTCCGGAGCAAATCGCGACCAATAAAAGTTTGAGCCGATTAAATTTTTGCAGAGTTAATCTTTTGCTCCCGCCGCTTCGAGGAGTTTGATAACTTCTTCATATTGGCTTTTGTCCTTGGCGTACTGCATTTTTTCTTTAGCGGCTTTTATGGCTCGCCCGCCTTGTTCGCCCTTAACATCCGCTCCCGCTTCGATTAGTAATTTAACCGCTCCGGTTCGTCCGCCTTTTGCCGCGCCGATGAGCGGCGTGTCTTTGTTTTGAAAGGTTAAATTGACATCGGCTTTATTGGCGAGCAGGAGTTTTACAATATCTTCGGAAGCGTATTGAAGATTATCGCGATACCCGCAATCTGGCGATTTCCAACGATAAATACAGTAAAGCGGCTCGTGCCAAACGGCGGCGGCGAGTGCCGTGCCGAAACTTTCATAGCTCGTTCCGTTGGTCGTCAGATTCGGGTCGGCGCCGGATTTCAGCAGCAAATCAACAATTTCAATGTCGGGTTTTCCAAATATTCCCTGAACGGCAAACACCAAAGCCGTCCTGCCGAATTTGTCCTGAGCATTTACCGCCGCGCCTTTTTTCAAAAGCATTTTGACAACGGAAATGTTTCCCGACTCGACCGCCGCCATCAACGGCGTAATGCCGCTTTCTCCCGCCGCATTAACGTCGGCTCCGGCTTCAATCAATAAATTCAGCAGTTCCGCGTAGTTCGGCGTGTTATTCCATGAGAGCAGGCTGAGAGCGGTATCGCCGCTTTTGCATTTCAGATTTACGTCGGCTTTGTAGGAAAGCAGCAGTTTGACAAAATCAATCTGCCCGTATTTGGCCGAATACATCAAAGGAGAATTACAATCATAATTGGTTTCGTTAGTTGTATTTGGATTAGCTCCCGATTTCAGTAGAAGTTTGATTATCTCACCCTTCCAATCGTCAATTTCCGGGTAATACGCAGAATCGAACATCTCCGCCAGGACGGTCGAACCGCTTTTGTTTTTGGCATTGACGGGCACGCCGCGGTCAATCAGTTTTTTGACGAGCTCGACGCTGTTGCGTCTTAACGCCACCGTCAGCAATGTTTGTCCCTGCGAATTGACCGCGTCGAGACTCGCGCCCGCTTTTATCAGCGTGTCGATATATTCGTTGAAAGATTTGACGCGCTGTTCATACGGAATATTATCGTCGGTCTTTATCGGATTGAGACTGCCGATGTAATAGGCGAGAACATTGCGAATTTTGGAATTCTCTTTGCGCAAATTGACTTTGGCGGCGAGAAATTCGTTCATCGTTTCGATATCGGCATTATCGGCGGCGTAGAGCATTGCCGGAACGCCGTTCGGACGCGGAACGCCGCGCAAATCGTCGGTCGATATATTCGGGTCAATTCCCGATTTCAAAAATCTGCGCACCTTCGCCGCATCGCCCGCCAGCACCGCCGAAAAGAAATCACGCTTTGTCTGTTCGTTTCCGAGAATCTTTCTTTCAGCCTTATTTTGCGGAATTTTCAAGAGCTCGACCGTTAATTTTTCTCTATAACCGTAATTTGTCCATTCGCCATCGTAAAAAGTTGCTCTCACAAGTCCGAATAAATCAAACGGATAATAACCCGGCTTTGAGATTTTGAATGTGGAAAACGCGGGCAGCCGCATCATATATTCAAAAACCGCAGCGCCCTTTTCGTCGGTTTGTTTAGTGTTTCGCTGCATTAAATCCGGGTGGACTGCGTCAACTCTGGCATCGGCGATTGGCTTTTGGTTTGAATCAACCGTTTCCAGATAAAGATAAACGGGCATCGCCTGCGCATTTGTGCTGACAGAAAACAGAAAAACAAAGGACAAAACACAAAGACCGGCAAAAACGAAGCGCTGAACTTTCAACATTACGAAATCCTCCCAAACAAAAAAGCACCGGCAATAAAAAATCATTTCCGATGCTTCTCTAAATTTTTCATAGAATTAACTCGTTAATTCTAATGATGCTCGCCGACGCCTTCGGGTTTGTTTCCGTGGTAAATTTCCGCGCCGGTCGCTAAGAATTCCTTCGATTTTTCCGCCATTCCGACGGCCAGGGCTTTTTCTTCTTCGACATTTTGCTCTCTCGCATATTCGCGCACGTCCTGCGTAATCTTCATCGAGCAGAAATGCGGGCCGCACATCGAGCAGAAATGCGCGAGCTTGGCGCCCTCGGCCGGAAGCGTTTCGTCGTGATATTCTTTGGCGACTTCCGGGTCTAAGGACAAATTAAACTGGTCTTCCCAGCGAAACTCGAATCTGGCTTTTGAAAGCGCGTTGTCACGATACTGCGCGCCCGGGTGACCTTTCGCCAAATCGGCCGCGTGCGCCGCCAGCTTATACGTAATCACGCCTTCCTTAACGTCTTTTTTGTTCGGCAGGCCGAGATGTTCTTTCGGCGTCACGTAGCACAGCATCGCCGTCCCGAACCAGCCAATCATCGCCGCGCCGATGCCCGAAGTGATATGGTCGTAGCCCGGCGCGATGTCGGTCGTCAGCGGCCCGAGCGTGTAAAAAGGCGCTTCGCCGCAAATTTCGAGCTGCTTGTCCATATTTTCCTTTATCAAGTGCATCGGAACGTGTCCCGGGCCTTCAATCATCGTCTGGCAGTCCATTTCCCATGCGATTTTGGTTAATTCGCCCAAAGTATCGAGTTCGGCAAATTGCGCCGCGTCGTTGGCATCGGCAATCGAGCCGGGACGCAGACCGTCGCCGAGAGAAAACGCCACGTCATACGCCGCCATAATCTCGCAAATCTCGCGAAAACGCGTGTAGAGAAAACTTTCCTCGTGATGCGCGAGACACCATTTCGCCATAATCGAGCCGCCGCGCGAGACGATTCCGGTCGTTCGTTTGGCCGTCAAAGGAATGTAGGGCAGGCGCACGCCCGCGTGAATCGTAAAATAATCGACGCCCTGCTCGGCCTGCTCAAGAAGCGTGTCGCGATAAATCTCCCACGTCAAATCTTCGGCCTTGCCGTTTACTTTTTCGAGCGCCTGATAAATCGGCACGGTTCCAATCGGGACGGGCGAGTTTCTGAGAATCCATTCCCTGGTCGCGTGAATGTTTTTGCCCGTCGATAAATCCATCACCGTGTCCGCGCCCCAGAGCGTCGCCCAGCGCATCTTTTCGACTTCTTCTTCGATGGAAGACGCTATCGCCGAATTTCCGATATTTGCATTTATCTTGACGAGAAAATTGCGTCCGATGGCCATCGGCTCGCTTTCGGGATGATTGATGTTTGAAGGAATAATCGCCCGTCCGCGCGCGACTTCCTGGCGGACAAATTCGGGCGTCACGAATTTCGGCAACGCCGCGCCGAAACTGCTTCCCGCGTGCTGGTGATAAAGCGAGCTTCGGTCATTCTCCAGACCGTTCTGCATCGCTTCAAATGCGATTTGCCGCCCGAGATTTTCGCGAATCGCGACGTATTCCATCTCGGGCGTGACGATTCCCTGTTTGGCGTAATGCATCTGCGTCACGCAACGGCCGACTTTCGCGCGAAGCGGCGCGCGTTTCAGGCCCGGAAATTCTTCGAGTTTTCCGCTTGTCTTTATCTTGGCGATTTCTTCCGCGCCCTTTGTCAGATAGCCGTTGTCCTGCGGCAAAATCTCGCGCCCGACGTATTCCTCGACGTCTTCACGCGATAAAATCCACTCGCGCCGAAGTTGCGGCAAGCCTTCGCGGACGTCGCATTTTGTATCCGGGTCAGTCCAGACGCCGCTCGTGTCGTAGACGCGAACGGGCGGATTTTCCTCCAAACGCCCGTCAAAATCCTTCGACGCCGTCAAAGCGATTTCCCGAAACGGAACGCGTAAATTATGTTTATTTTGATTGATTGTACTGCCGTTAGTCTCAACGTAAATCTTGCGCGAAGCCGGTAGTTTCACCTCGTCGCTCGTTTTTTCTTGTATTTCTTTATTTTCACTCATTGTTTTTCTCCCTTCGTCGGTATTAGCCGCAGCAGGTTCAAAGGATAATGCCCGTGTCAGGCAAATCTCAGCTATTCGTATAGCTCTCCTGAAAATTGCTCATCGAAAGTTTATCAATTCAAAGGCGGAAATGCGACTATTGAGTAGATAATGGACAATGAATAATAGAGAATTAAAGGCAGAAAGAATTTATTTTAATTTATCCGTCGCCTGTTCATTAAATTTTCCATTATTTATCCGATGAGCCGTTTTCTGACTTTAACATCGCTTTTATTGACGGGCCTGGCGTTCGCGTCGGTCATTTGGATTGTCGTTCCCGCGCCGCACAAATATGTCTGGCTTTATTCGGTGGCGGTCAGCGAATGGAGCTTATGGCTCGGCGCGATTGCTTTGACCGGAATGATTCTGGCTCTGCTCAATTACGCTTTTTATAAATCGGGTTGGACGACGGCGCTCGCTTTAATCATAGGCGCGATTGCTTTGTTAATTTCTCTTTACCCGATGCTGTCAGCGTTTCAAGCGGCGCGTGAAAAACACGCTGCGCTTTCATTCACGCAATATTTCAACGGCTTGAGCGGCGGTTGGTCGGGCGTTCAGCCTAAAACTTATGTTTTCAAATCAAACGGCGAAACTGAATTAAAAATGGATGTTTACGTGCCGCCGGAAAATGTCGCGGGACGCGGCGCGGGCGTCGTCGTCGTTCACGGCGGTTCGTGGAATGCGGGCGCGCGCGGAGATTTTCCGCAATGGAATTTGTGGCTCGCCGCCAATGGATTTACCGTTTTCGACATCGATTACACGCTCGCGCCGCAGCCGAATTATAAAACTGCCATCGGCGACGTGAAATGCGCCGTTCTGCAAATAAAAAAACGCGCGGCGGAATTCGGCATTTCGCCCGGCAAAGTCGTTTTGCTCGGACGCTCTGCCGGAGCGCACCTCGCTTTAATCGCCGCGTATTCGGCCAACGACGCGCAGCTTCCGCCGACCTGTGCGGAAGCTCAAAGCCGGGAAAACGATGAATCCGTCCGCGCCGTCGTCTCCTTCTACGCGCCGACCGATTTAACCTGGGCATACGACCATCCGGCCAATCAATTCGTCATTGACGGGCCGCAGACGATTGCCAATCTGATTGGCGGCAGCCCGCACGAATCCGATGAAATCCGCGCACGATATCTTCTCGCGTCGCCCGTCGAGCGCGTCGATTTTAATTCGCCGCCGACTTTGCTGATGCACGGCGGGCAGGACCAGCTCGTCAGAGCGGAAAATCTCGATTTGCTCGCCGAAAAGTTAAAACAAGCGGGCGTCCGGCACGAAACGCTCGTCATTCCTTACGCGCAGCACGGTTTTGATTACAATTTTTACGGCTGGGGCTCGCAAATTGCCAGGCCTCTGATTCTCGACTTTTTGATTAATAATACGCTGGATAAAAAATTGAATTAGCAAAATAGATTTGCTCTCGTCCGTTTACGATTTACGATTGACGAACTACTATTTTACTTTATGAATATTCTCTCGCTCGAAAATGTCAGCAAAAACTACGGCATCAAGCCGCTTTTTGAAAACGTCACGCTCGGATTTGAAGACACCGACAAAATCGGAATCATCGGCGCGAACGGCTCTGGCAAAACGACGCTTTTACGAGTGATTGCCGGAACGGAAACGCCCGACACGGGAAAAGTGACGCGCGCCGGCGGCAAAACTCTCGCGTATCTCGCGCAAAATCCGCCGGTCGATGAAGAAGCGACCGTTTTGGAGACGATTTTTGCGGCCAGCTCGGGCGTCATGAAATTGATTCGCGATTACGAAACGGCTTGTCACGATTTGGCGGCGGGCGAAGGCGATGCGAAATTGCTCGAAAAGATTTCAAATTTGCAGCACGAGCTGGAAATTTCGGGCGGTTGGGAAATCGAAACGAACGCGCGCAATGTTTTGACGAGGCTCGGCATCGACGACACTTCCGCGCCGATGAAAACGCTTTCGGGCGGCCAAAGAAAACGTGTCGCGCTGGCTCACGAATTGATTTTCAAGCCCGACATTTTAATTCTCGACGAACCGACCAATCATCTCGACGCCGACACTATCGAATGGCTCGAAGATTACTTGAAAAGATATTCGGGCGCGCTTTTGCTGGTGACGCACGACCGCTATTTTCTCGACCGCGTGACCAATCGCGTCTTTGAAATCGACCGCGGCGCAGTCCAGAGCTTTAACGGGAATTACGCTTATTATCTGGAGAAAAAGGAAGAGCAGGAAACCTTGCGCGCCGCCGAAGGTCACAAACGCGAACAGCTTATCAAAAAGGAGCTGGCGTGGCTTCGGACGGGCGCAAAGGCGCGAACGAGAAAGTCGAAGCACCGCATCAACGCCGCTTACGAATTGATGAATCAGCCGAAGGAAAAAGCCAAATCGGCGATTGACATTGCCGTCGGCTCAAAGCGGCTCGGCACGAAAATCGTCGAGCTCGAACGCGTTTCAAAATCCTACGGCGAGCGAAAATTGATTGACGATTTCTCTTACATCGTCAAACGCGACGACCGCATCGGCATCATCGGGCCGAACGGCGCGGGCAAAACCACACTTCTCGAAATTATCAGCGGCCGAATCGCGCCCGACACAGGCGAAGTGGAAATCGGCCAGACCGTCCACATCGGTTATTACGACCAGGAAAGCCGCGCGCTCAACGAAGAGCAGCGCGTGATTGATTACATCCGGGAAGTCGCCGAATACGTGACGACCGACGAAGGCGTTCAAATCACCGCTTCGCAGATGCTCGAAAAATTTCTGTTCGCTCCCGCGGCGCAGTATTCGTTTATCGCCAATCTTTCGGGCGGCGAACGGCGCAGGCTTTATCTTCTGCGAATCCTGATGACCGCGCCGAACGTTTTGCTGCTCGACGAGCCGACCAACGATTTGGACATCCCGACGCTGATTGCGCTCGAAGAATACCTCGACGACTTTGCCGGCGCGCTCATCGTCGTCAGCCACGACCGCTATTTTCTCGACCGCACGATTGAGAGCGTTTTCAAGTTTGAAGAAAAAGGCGCAATCCGCGAATTCGCGGGCGATTACACGGCTTATCTCGAAATCGTCGAACGCGAATCAGCCGAAAACAGGGAAACGGAAATTCGCGCGTCGGCGAGGATGGAAACGACAGCGACCGCTGAGAAACCAAAGTCTCTAAAACTCTCGTTCAAAGAAAAACGCGAGCTCGACGCGCTCGAAGCCTCGATTCCCGAAATCGAAACGCGCCTCGCGGCGATAGAAAAGGAATTAAACCGGTTCGCCGCCGACGCCTTCAAAGTCAACGACCTTTACACCGAACAGCAAAAGCTCAGTGCGCAGCTCGAAAACGACACCGAACGCTGGCTTGAGCTCACAGAACGAGCAGATTTGTAGTGCTATTGATGCTTATTTTAAACAGATTTTGTCATCGAAGATGACCGACAATAAAGCGTAGGGTTAAGCGAAACGAAGTTGAGCGCAACACTGCGAATGTGATAGATAAAATATTGCCGACGCTGAAAGCGTCGAACAATCAATCCACAGATGTTGCTCGCCTACAGCGAGCGGTTGAATTGTTGATAATCAGCGGAGGGTTGCGCCTGCGGCTTAACCCTCCGCTATATTATTTGTCGCCTTCAGCGACAAAAAGCAAAAACACGTCAGGCGAAAGCGTCCGAGCCGACTGCGAATTAAAAATTACGAATTACGAATTACAAAATTACGAATCGAAGAAAGCATTTTTCTAATTCGTCTTTTGTAATTCGTAATTTTTAATTTATTTCCCCGACATCTTTTGCGAAAACGAATTGATGATTTGCCACGTGCTTTGGTCGCTCTCGAAGACCGAGTTTAAGCCCTGCTCTTCCATCGGCGGGTCGCCGGTGTAGTCGTCCCCTTTTTTCCAGAAAAGTTGATTTTTAACCGGGCGCGCTTCGCCGCCGAACGCCCAGAAGTTGACGCCCGCGAGCTTGCCGCCGGTTTTGGCAGAGTCGGCGAGGCGCTCGAATATATGCTTGTAATAACGGTCGCGCAGGCCGGTCGAAGAATAGACGTTGACGGATTCGCCGTTGCGCGGCAGGCCGAATTCTTCGATGACTAGAGGTTTGGCGAGCTTTTCGGCGACGGCGAGATGCTCGTCGATGTAGTTCCTGGCCCTTTCGACCGCCATCGGATAATCGTCGGCGAGACTGCCGCGCCTGAACCAGTTCCAGTTTTTCGCCCAGATGTGAATCGTCAGGTAATCGACGTTTTTGTCGGCGTGAATTTCCTCGAAAAGCTTTATGCCTTCCGTCCCGATGCGGCCTTCGTGACCGATGCAGACCATGTGATTTTTGTCTTTTTGTTTTATCAGCACGGCCGTCTCGGAAATCCATTTTTTGTATTCGTTTTCGGCTCGCGGGCGCATCGGGCGCGGCTCGTTAGCGAGCTCCCAGGCCATAATCGTCGGGTCGTCGGTGTATTTTCGCTTATTGAATTTGTTTGTGCGGCCGAGGATATATTCGACTTGTTTGTCGTAAGCCTGCGTGCACATCCGGCAGCCGTAAAATTTGGCGACCGTGTCGCGCTGCTCGTCCCACGTCAGCTTTCTCGTTTTCAAATCGTCGTCGATTTGATTGTTCCAGATTAGATACTGCTGAAAACCGCCGCTCCATTCCCAGTTGTTGCTGAGAAAAATAACGGCCTTCAAATTGCGCTTGCCCATCTCGAACAGAAGCAAATCGAGCGATTCGGCGACTTTTTCGTCAAATTTTTCCTGTTCAATCTGCAACGGCGGCGCGGCGCGCTCGACGCCGCTGATTAATCCAGTGCCTTCCGCGCCCGCCATAATCCGGAGATTCGTGACGCCGTTTGCCTTTAGAAAATCGAGCTCGCGGCGGAGACGCTCGACGCCGCGCTTTTTGTTTTTTTCCAGACCGAGCAGCGTCCCGTACCAGTAGTTCGTGCCGATAAAATAATAAGGTTTGTCGCCGTCGAAAAACTGCCCGTTTCTGACTTTTACAAACGATGCCTCAGCAAAAAAGCCGCTTGAAAGCAAAAGGACGAATATGCAGGCGAGCGAAAGCTTGTTCATAGGTTGATAATTGAAAATTGATAAACGTACCTGTCTTTAATTATCAGTTATCAATTTTCAATTTTCAATTTAAAATCGGCTTGCACATTGCCGCCGCTTAAATGCAAGATATAAACGATATGAAAAAATCTATTTTTGCAGTTTTTTTGATTCTTGCCGTCTGCGTTTCCGCATCGTCGGCGCAGGCCAGGAAAAAAAGCACGATACGGCGGACGATGAAACCTGCGCCGAAAACTACAATTAAAACTACAACCAAGACCAAAACGACGACCAACAAAAATATGACGCTTTCTTCGGGTTTTAACGAATCGGTAACGACAACTTCGGGTTTGATATACATTGTCACCAAAAAAGGCACGGGCGCGAAACTAAAGGCGGGCGACAAGGTCGTCGTCAATTACACAGGACTTTTGACGAACGGGCAGAAATTTGACAGCTCGCTCGACCGCGGCGAGCCTTTTTCGTTTAAGCTCGGCGCCGGAATGGTCATCAAAGGCTGGGACGAAGGCCTTCAGCAGCTGCACATCGGCGACCACGCGACGCTGATTATCCCGCCGTGGATTGGTTACGGCGCGGACGGCGCGGGCGATATCATCCCGCCCAATGCGACGCTCATCTTCATTATCGAAGTCATCGGCGTCAAATAAGTGAAACGTGAAAAGTTTAAGAAATTTCTTCACTTTTCACTTGATTTATGGCGATAAATTGCTCGAAATGCGGGCGCAACTATGACGTGACGCTGTTTCAGTTCGGACGAACGATAAACTGCGCGTGCGGCGAGCGCGTCGGGTTCGAGCATCGACTGAATCTCCGGAAAGACAAGCAATTAAAGTTTTTTGCCGACGTCAACGTGGCGCGCGTCGTGCGCTGGCTTCGCGCAATCGGAATCGACACGGTCTGGGAAGACGCGATTTCCGACAAAGATTTGGTCAGGCGCGCGATTGACGAAAATCGTTTTGTTTTGACGCTCGATAAACGCCTGCCGGACGAGTGGCGCGTCGATAACGTCCTTCTGCTCAAAAGCGAAAATCCGTTCGAGCAGCTTCGCGAAATCGTCGAACACTTCAAAATCGAAAAACCGCCGGAGTTGTTTACGCGCTGCCTCGTCTGCAATACGCTTTTGCGCGGGGCGAGCAGTCAAGAAATCTCCGCTGCCGTCCCGCCGCGCGTGCTTGAAGCTCAGGAAAAATTTTATTTTTGCCCCGTTTGCCGCAAAGTCTACTGGCAAGGCTCGCACACCGAACGAATGCGCGACGCCATCGAAAAACTCTTCAGAACTGAAAGCTGAAAACTGGTAACCGATTTTCAGCTCTCTGTTTTCAGTTCCTTTGTTTGCTCGCCGACATAATAAAATCCACTTTAAGCTTAAAATCAAATTATAGATGGCATTAGTCTTGCATTAACTGATGACACAAAGTTTGTTTGAACGAAATTCCTACATACTGACCTTCTTATATTCGGCTGGGAAGACAGGGTATGTCTGAAAATAAAGACAATTTCTAGTTAAAATTTTAAGGAGATTTGAAAAATGGGTAAGATATTTGGACTTTTTTTGATATTGGCGGCGCTGGGCGTATTTGTATCGAATGAATTCATTTCCAGCGCGAAAGGCGAAGACAAATTTATGATGAAGGCGGCGCAGAGCGGCATGGCCGAGGTCGCGCTCAGCAATCAGGCGCTGCAGAAATCGCAGAACGAGGAAGTCAGAAGATTTGCGCAGATGATAGTCGACGACCACACCCGGGCAAATCAGGAGCTGATGACTCTGGCGGCGAGCAAAAACGTCACGCTGCCGTCCGATACGGACAGCAAACATAAAGCGGCGATGGATAAAATGTCGGGAATGTCGGGCGCGGCTTTCGATATGGCGTATATGAAACAGATGGTCAAAGACCACGAGGAAGCCGTCAAGATGTTTCAAAAACAGGCGAATCAAACGGGCGGCGACGCGGACGTCACGGCGTTTGCCTCGAAAACGCTGCCGACGCTGCAATCGCACCTGCAAATGGCTCGTTCGATGAGCCTCGGCAGTATGATGAACGGCAATTCGAACATGAACATGAATTCGAATTCGAATATGAATATGAACTCGAACAGAAATTCGAATATGAATTCAAACAGTAATTCAAATTCAAATCGGAACAGAAATTCAAATTCGAATATGAACTCAAACTCGAACCGAAACATGAATTCAAACGGCAACATGAATTCAAACGGCAACACTAATTCAAATCGCAATTCGAACTCGAATCGAAATTCAAATTCAAACAGCAATCGAAATATGAATTCAAATTCGAATATGAATATGAATATGAATTCGAACAGCAATATGAGGTAGGAGCATTTTTACATCTGAAATTCACGAAACCGATTTGATTAAAATTACATTCGTTTTCGTGAATTTCATTTTATGAGAGGGAGAAAAATATGAGAAAGATTTTTTTATCGGGCATTTTATTCGGTTTGGCGGGATTTGGCCTGAGCGCCTGCGCCGACAGCAACACGACTAATCGAAATAACGCGCCTTCGAACGCAAACAGCGCGGTCATCACTTCAAACAATACAAACGTCAGCTCGAACGCGGCCAACGCCGAAAAAGTAAATAAAACCGGCGACGACGATTTTATGATGAAAGCGGCGCAGGGCGGAATGGCCGAAGTCGAGCTCGGCAGGCTGGCGGCGGAAAAAGCGCAGAACGCGGACGTCAAAAAGTTTGCGCAGAAAATGGTTGAAGACCATTCAAACGCCAACACGGAGCTGAAAGCGCTGGCGACGAAAAAAGGCGTAACGCTGCCGACGGATGTCGGTTCGGAACATAAAGCGACGATGGAAAAATTAAAAGCTTTGTCGGGCGCGGAGTTTGATAAAGCTTATGTCGCGGCGATGGTCGACGACCACAAAAAGGACGTCGCCGAATTTGAAAAACAATCGACCGGCGCAAAAGACGCGGACGTCAAAGCGTTTGCGACGAAAACTCTTCCGACGCTGAAAATGCATCTGGAAATGATTCAGGCAATCCAACCGAAGATGAAGTAAAAAGTGAAAAGTGAAAAGTTTAGGACTTTTCTTTCACTTTTTACTATTCGTTTTTCACTTCCCCGAAGGAGAGCGTATGGCACAATGCGAAGTTTGCGGCAACAATTATTATCTGGCGTTTGAAGTGATAACGGCGGGCGAGCGCCACGTTTTCGACTGTTTCGAATGCGCGATTCACAAGCTCGCGCCCGTCTGCGCGCATTGCGGGTGTCGTATCATCGGGCACGGAATCGAGGCGCAGGAAAACTTTTTCTGCTGCGCCGCCTGTGCCCGCCGCGCGGGTGTCGAAGGTGTCGAAGACCATATCTGGGGAAAAGAAAAAGAGAGCGTGAAAGTTTATGCCGACCAGAACGACGTCGGCTAAAGAGAAAATTTACGAACAAGGGAGTTTTGCATTTATGAAATTAAAAAATATATCCGAACAAACGATAGTTATCACGGGCGCGACCAGCGGCATCGGACTGACGACGGCACGCATGGCGGCGGAAAAGGGCGCGAAATTAGTTCTCGTCGCGCGCAACGAAAAAGCTCTGAGCGAGCTCGCCGACGAATTAAGCGCAAGCGGCACGCGTGTAATTTTTGCGGTCGCCGATGTCGCCGACGAAACGGCTCTGAGAGCGGCGGCTGAAATAGCAAAAGCCAATTTCGGCGGTTTCGATACTTGGGTCAACAACGCGGGCGGCTCGGTTTACGGTCGCATCATGGACGTTCCGGTCGAAGATTTCAGGCGCCTTTTCGAGACTAATTTCTGGGGCATCGTTTACGGCTCGCGCATCGCGGTCGAGCATCTCCGCGAACAGGGCGGCGCTTTGATAAATCTCGGCAGCGAAGTCTCCGACAGCCCGATTCCGCTTCAAGGAATGTATTCGGCGTCAAAACACGCAGTCAAAGGTTTTACCGATTCTTTGCGAATGGAGCTCGAGGCCGACGGCCTGCCGGTTTCGGTGACGATAATCAAGCCGACGGCGATAAATACGCCTTTTCCGCAAAACGCGAAAAATTATCTGCCGTATGAGCCCGACCTGCCGCAGCCGCTCTACGCGCCGGAGCTCGTCGCCGAAGCGATTTTGCACTGCGCGGAAAATCAGGTCAAAGAATTTTTTGTCGGCGAGACGGCCAAACTGCATTCGACGATGGCGAAATTTATGCCGAGCGTCGGCGCAAAATTAAACGAAATGACGATTGATTCGGCGCAAAATTCGGGCAAAGCGGCAAAACCGAATCGCCCGGACGGTTTGTATGAGACAAATTCCGCTTTGCGCCAGCGAGGGGCGGAAGACCGTTTTACGCTCGAAGAAAGCGTCTATCAACGCGCGAAAATTCACCCGATTGTGACCGGCGCGCTGGCGGTCGGCGCGGGCGTCGGCATCGCGGCGCTGGTCAGCTCGCTCGTTTCGAAAGGAGACGGCGGAAACACGCAAAAGCAAACTTCCGGCTCTCTCAACGCAACCGAAAAAACCGAAGTCGGCGCGGCTGACGACCGGCAAATCGAGCGCATCGACGGCGATGAAATCGATGGCGGCTACCGGCAAAAAGCGGCCGGTTAAAAATGCGTTTGGAATGCGGTCTCAATAACAAGACCGCATTCCAAACTTAAAACGAAAAGCCCCGGTGGTAAGCAAAAAGCGTAAATCGTATAAAAAGTTGGAAGAAATTGGCGGCTCGCGTCGTCTAATAAAAATATGTCAGTAAAACAAATTATCCACGGCTTTACGGTTTCCGCTCTTTTGTTTTCCGCTACGGCGTGCGGTCAGAAGCCGAAAAATCTGCCCGAAAACGAAATCGTCTCGACGGCCAAAAACGACGCCAAATTTCGCGTCGAAACGGTGGCCAGCAATCTCGAAGTTCCGTGGGCGTTTGCCTTTCTGCCCGACGGCAATATGCTTTTTACCGAGCGCCCGGGCAGAGTTCGCCTTCTCGAAAAAGGAAAGCTTCGTGCCGAGCCCGTTTACACCGTGCCCGACGTCGAGCCTTCGGGCGAAAGCGGTTTGATGGACGTTTCCATTCATCCGAAATTCGCCGAAAATAAATTTGTCTATCTCTCATACGCCTATCGCGGCGACGGAAAACAGGTCAAAGTCGTCCGCTATAAATTCGACGGCGGCAAATTTACCGAGCCGAAAACGATTATCGAAAACATTCCCGCTTCGCCGAATCACGCCGGAACGCGCGCCCGCTTCGGGCCGGACGGAAAACTTTATGTGACGACCGGCGACGCGACCGACTGGAGTTCGGCGCAAAAGCTCGATTCGATAAACGGAAAAACGCTGCGCCTGAACGACGACGGCACGATTCCCGAGGATAATCCGTTTGTAAATCAAAAAGACGCGCGGCCGGAAATCTGGAGTTACGGTCATCGAAACGCGCAGGGGCTCGCGTGGCAGCCCGGCACGAATTTGATGTTCCAGACCGAGCACGGGCCTTCGGGCTTTGAAGGCAAAGGCGGCGGCGGCGATGAGGTCAACATCGTCGAGCGCGCAAAAAATTACGGTTGGTCGGAAATTCATCACCAGGAGACGCGCGCCGGAATGGAGACGCCGCTGCTTGAATATTCTCCGGCGTGCGCCCCGGCGAGCGGAGCGTTTTACGGCGGCAGCGCTTTTCCGGCGTTCAAGGGGAATTTCTTTTTCGGATGTCTGCGCGGCGCGCGAATTATCCGGGTCATTCTAAACGGCCGCAGCATCGTCGCACAGGAAGATTTACTGAGCGGCGTTTACGGCCGCATCCGCGAAGTCGCCGAAGGCCCGGACGGCGCGATTTATTTTTCGACGTCAAACCGCGACGGGCGCGGCAGCGCCGCCAAAGACGACGATAGAATTATGCGAATCGTGCCGGTCAAATAATCAAAGGAGAAAAATTATGAAAGAATTCAGCGAAATTAAATTGCAAACCGAAGACCCTGAAACTCCGTTTAAGGAACCCGATTCACCGCAATCGCCGACCGAGCCGAATCCGTATCCGGTGACCGACCCTGTAACCGAGCCCACGCCCGCGCCGGAGCCGTTTCCCGCGCCGCCCGAACCGATTCCGGAGATGCCGCCGGACGTCGTTTTTTAACGCCCGTGTTTCTTTTGGCGTCGCCGCCGAAATCCAACGGCATTTGCGGTCGAAAAATATCCCGACGCCTTTAAGGCCGGACGTAAAAATAGATTATCCGTAGAAACTGCCTCAAATATCTTTCAGTTTTTCTGATATTTGAGGCAGTTTCTACGGACGAAGACGAAAATTTTACGGGCGAAGATGAGAAAAAAGTTTCTTTATCCGCTATTTTTTTAATCTGGTCAGAAACTTTTGTCTGAATTTTGACACTTTCGGCGCGACGACGGCCGCGCAGTAAGGCTGATTCGGATTATTGGCGAAATATTCCTGATGATAATTTTCCGCCGGGTAAAATTTGTCGAAAGCCGTAACTTCCGTGACAATCGGATTGTCGTAAACGCCTTCTTCGGTAACCTCTCGGATTACTTCTTCGGCAACTCGTTTTTGCTCGTCGTCGTGATAAAAAATCGCCGAGCGATACGACGAGCCGACGTCGTTTCCCTGACGGTTTAAGGTGGTCGGGTCGTGAACCGCGAAAAACACTTGCAGGATTTCTTTGAAGGAAATTTCCTGCGGGTCGAATTTTATTTGTGCGACTTCGGCGTGTCCGGTCGTTTCGGAGCAGACTTCGCGGTAAGTAGGGTTTTCCGTATGCCCGCCGGAATAGCCCGAAACGACGTCTTCGACGCCGCGCAAATCGTCGAAAACCGCTTCGACGCACCAGAAGCAACCTGCCGCGAGCGTTGCTGTTTCCAAATTTGTATTTTCCATAAATTTTATAATTACCCTTTGTTCGTAATTTATTTTATCTTAACTCGAAAGAGCGTAATTATAAAAAATCGTTCTATTTTTCGCTTATTAAATTCTTTTAATTGCCACTGGATTCAGTTAGTAGACAAGATTTGCAAATAAAAAGCGGCTTTAGCCGAATATATGTGAAATAAAAAATTCTTTGTCCTCCAGTCAAGGTTTAGCTAAAGTAAAAGGGATAACTGATTTTTTATTAAATTCGGCTTAAGCCGATTCTCCCTTGTTAAATTTATCCATTAACTAAAGTTAGTTGGCAATTTGTTTGAAGAAAGCAGTAATTTATTTAAAGAAAGCGGCAATTTATTTGAGGCGAATATCAATCGAAACTACTTAAAGCGCACGATAATCGATTGATAATGTATCGATTGTTGCCAAAGATGTAATTTTTATGGGAAAAGATGATTCTTTTTTCTTTAAAGAGGCGTCCTGAATGATTAAAGATGACTCCGGAATGTAAAAAGATGATTCCGAAATAGTTTAAGAAGCCTCCGGAATAAAAAAAGAAGCCACTTTAATCGTAAAAGTGGCTTCTTTTATCATTAAAGATGCATACTTAATTAAAAAAGAAGCATACCGAATGATTAAAGTGGCTTCTTTTATAAAAAAGTATGCATCTTTAATGATAAAAATGTACATTTTTATCATTAAAGTCGCCGGAAAACGATTTCGGGTTTCAAACTTTATCCGCCGATAAAGCTCATCGAGCGCGATGCGGGCGCAAAATTTTTGTCGTTGATGTAGTGACGCGGTTCTTTTTTCAAAACGACTTGCTCGATAAACCCGGCGATTTCCGCGCGAGTCGCGCCGCTTCTCAGAAAATCGCGCAGATTGTGTTCGGTTGTCGAAAAAAGGCACGTCCGGATTTGCCCGTCGGCCGTCAGCCGAATCCGCGAGCACGCGCCGCAAAACATTTCCGTAACGGGCGCGATAACACCGATTTCGCCGCCAGCGCCGTCGGCAAATTCGTATTTCCAGGCGGTTTCCGCGCCGCGCGAATTCGTTTTTAAGCGGAGCGGAAAAGCTTCATTGATTTTTTGATAAATTTCCCGCGCCGCAACGACCAGATTTCTGTCCCATTCGCCGCCCGAGTCGAGCGGCATAAACTCGATAAAGCGAAACGAAACTTCGCGCTCGCGTGCAAACCGCGCAAAATCGACAATTTCGTCGTCGTTGCGGCCGCGCACGATGACGGCGTTGATTTTTACCGGGCGCAAATCCGCGTTTTTTGCCGCTTCAATCGCTTCCAGAACGTTTTCCAGATAATCGACGCCGGTTATTTTTTGAAAATTTTCGCGCTTTAAGCTGTCGAGCGAAATCGTCACGCGGTCGAGCCCCGCGCGTTTTAGATTTTCGGCGCGTTTTGCGAGCGTGTGGCCGTTTGTCGTTAAAGCTAAATCTTTTAATTTTGGTTTAAGCTTTGATAATTTTTCAATCAGCTTTTCAATATCCCGTCTTAAAAGCGGCTCGCCGCCGGTCAGACGGATTTTTTCGATGCCGTAGGAGACGAAAATCTCACAGATTTCCGCGATTTCCTCAAAAGTTAAAATCGTTTCTTTTCTGGCAAGCGGCGGCTCGCCGTGCGGCAGACAGTAAAAACAGCGAAAGTTGCAGCGGTCGGTCAGCGAAACGCGCAAATCGCGGATTATTCGGTTGTGTGCATCGCGGAGAACATTTTCCATTAAGAAAATAATACAGTTGTCGGCCGTCGGAAATAAAGCCGCGCGATGAATACTAAATTTCAACCAGTGTAATCTGCATTACAGAGAAATTAGTTTTTTTTTGATAATTTTCAATGGATTGTAGGCAATTTTCAATGGATTGTGGGCAATTTTCAATGGATTGTGCATTAATCGGCAGAGCGTAGCTAGGGAAGCAGCCGACCTTCGCGGTCAGGAGAACCTACCCAACTTGCTCTGCTTTTTAATTGGCGAAATTTTACTTAAAGCCTTCCGCGATTTTCTTTAATTGCTGGAGCGCTTTTTCTTTATCCGTGTTCGGCAGACGCGAGATAATGACGCGGAGCTCGGTAATCAAAGAGTTGAATTCGGCGCGGTCGCTGACGTCGGTCGGGCCGCTGTAAACTTTTTTCGCGGTCGCGTCGGCGGCAATCGGGTCTAAAAATCCGATAATGTTTTTCAGCGCTTCCGACGAGTGCGCGCCGTTCGGATAAAAATTAAGATATTCGCCGTCGGTCATTCGAAGCAGGAAAATATAGCAGTTGACGTAGCCTTCGCATTCGCCGGGCAGAGGATTCTTTGCCGCTTCCCAGGCGATGCGCTCGCCGGTCGCCGTCGATGTGTATTTCGAATGCAAATCCCAGAAAAGCGGCGCGCGCACATACCACTCGCCCGAAGGGTCGCTGTAGACGACGTTTTCGTCCTGCGCTTTCAGAAAATCCTGGTACACTTTTTGATTCGACTGGCCCGCGGGAATCGCGGAGAGCGCCGAGCGCAGCGCGGTCAGACGTTTCAGACCAAACTCGGCCGCCGTGTTCGAATCTTTGATTTCCGGCTGGATACGCGTCAGAAATTCGTAGACTTCGACCGATTCGTTAAAGCTCATCTTGTCGGATTTTGAATTTTTGGCGAGCACCTGTCGATAAATTTCGTCGTTGCCGGATTTGTCCGAATCGACCGCGGCCGTCGTCGGAATCCAGCCGGTGACGGTGTTTTGACGATTCGGAATTTGAATTTTATACCAGCCCGAGCTTTTTTCGACGACTTTGTAGGTCGAGCCCAATTTGGCGCGGCTGATTTCAGAAGCCGTCGAACTCGGAGAGCTGCGAACGATTAGAGCGGGCGAGCTGACGACAATTTCGGGCAGATTCTGGTTGCTCGTGACGGTCGTTTTCGGATTCGTGGTTTTACTGCTGCTGTTCGTCGTGTTCGTTCTGGTTTTTACGGGCGTCGGCGTCGTTCTTGTATTTCTATTTGTCGGGCGGCTGGTTTTGGTCGAAGCCGTCTCAACTTTTTTCGAAGAAGATTTCGTATCTTTTTTTGTATCTTTTTTTGTATCTTTGGTCGTTTTCGATTTTGTATTCTTATCGGTTTTCGAAGCGACAATTTTTGACTTCGAATTCGTGTTTTTCTTCGGCGTCGGTGTCGGTTTTACTTTCGCCGTCGTTTTCTGGTTCGACTTGGCGTTTTTCTTCGGCGTCGGCGTGGCTTTGGCGGCAGCGCGTTTCGGAGTCGGCGTCGCTTTTTTCGATTTGTTCGGCGTCGACGTCGATTTTCCTTTTTTAACTTGCGCGCTCGAAACGGTGCCGATAAAACCGAGCGCGACGAACGCGCAGACGACGATTAAAATTCCGATATTTTGAAAACTTTTGTTTTGATACTTCATAATTTCTTCTCCGATAAAGCTTCTTCGGTTTAATTTTTATTTGAATTTTCGAGCAAAGCGGCGGCGTTTCTACGCAGACCGCCGAGTTTCGTCCGCTTCATCGCGCTGCGGCGAAATTTTCGAGAATATTCTTCGGGTGAAAGCGATAAAATCTCGTCCAAATCGGCGGAAACGTTTCCCTCGCGCGGTTCAAATCTCGTCTCGTCAGTTGGTTTTTCAAAGCGATTCCACGGACAGACGTCCTGGCAGATATCACAGCCGTAAAGCCAACCGCTAAGATTTTCTTTTATTTCAGGTGAAAATTCCGGGGAGCGCAATTCGATTGTAGCATAAGACAAACACTTCTCAGAATCAACTATAAAAGGCGCGGTTATGGCATTTGTCGGGCAGGCGTCGAGACACATCGTGCACGTTCCGCAGTGATTTTCGACCATTTCGGTTTCGTATTCGAGCTCAAGATTGAGCAGAATTTCGCCGATAAAAACCCACGAGCCGAATTCTTTGGTGATTAAGTTCGAGTGTTTTCCAATCCAGCCGAGCCCGGCGCGCGACGCCCACGCCTTGTCCATCACGGGCGCGGTATCGACGCAGATTTTCCCGTCCGCTTCCGCGTTTTCCGTTTTTATCCAGGCCAATAATTCCCTTAATTTTTCCTTGACGACGTCGTGATAATCGTCGCCCCAAGCGTAGCGCGAAACTTTTCCTCTGGCGTCCGATTCTTCGTGCTCGTGCGGCGTGAAATAATTCAGAGCGACGACAATCATCGATTTTGCGCCGGGAAAAATCAGTTCGGGATTTGCGCGTTTTTCCGGCTCGCGCTCCATCCAGAGCATCTCGCCGTGATGTTTTTTGCCGAGCCATTCCTTCAAACGCTCGCCTTCAAGTGTCAGCGGTTCGGCGCGCGCGACGCCGATTTTTTGAAAACCGATTTCGAGCGCCTTACGCTTGATTTTTTCGGTCAAGGAATCCATAAGAAAAAGATTACCACAAAGATTTTTAGAGCCGAATCGAAGCAAAAAGCGCGCCCGCTGCGGCTTTTTGCACGATTGATGGAGTAATTAACGCCAACGATGACGCTTTTTGCACAATTGATGACGCTTTTTACCTCATCACTGCCGTTATTTACGCCAACATTGCGGCCTTTTGCTCCAACGTTGAGGCTTTTTACTCCATCGATGGAGTTTTTTGCCTCAACTATGCGGCTTTTTGCTTCAACATTGGCGCTCTGAACAGCATTAATGGTGCTTTTTGCTTCAACATTGACGCTCCGAACACCAATGTTGAAGCTTTTTACTGCATCGATGCTGTTTTTTATCCCAACGGTGGTGTTTTTTACTCCATTGATGACGTTCGGAACACCATCGATGGAGCTTTTTACTCCATCGGTCGTCTCCCGAAGTCGCCAAAGGTGACAAACAATATAGCGTCGGGTTAAGCCGCAGGCGCAGCCCGACGAATGCGATAAACAATTGATGCGACGCTGAAGGCGTCGAACATGAACACAAATGTTGCTCGCCTTCAGCGAGCGATTGAATTAATGTTGCTCGCCTTCAGCGAGCAATTGAATTTTCGACAAACGACGCAGGTTGCGCTCAACTTCGTTTCGCTTAACCCTGCGCTATATTGTTCGTCATCTTCGACGACAAAAACGGGCGGGGGAACGTATTCAACAAAATTATTAACGGATTTTGTCTGTATATTTATTCAAAAATATCTGCTATTTATTCAAAAATGTCTGTTATTTATTCGAAAATATCTGTTATTTATTCGAAAACGTCTGTTATTTATTCGGAAATATCGGCGTCGTCGCGCCAGATAATCAGCGGGCAATCGAAAAACGGGTGTTTTATGACGCTCACGTTGACGCCGAAAGTTTCGTCAATTATCCCGGCGGTAAAAACTTCTTCGACGCTGCCGAACGCGATGATTTTTCCGTCTTTGAGCATCATAACTTTATCGGCGTAGCGCGCGGCCAGATTTAAATCGTGCAGGATGACGAGCAGGCCGACGCCTTCGACGGCAAGTTTTCGCGCGATTTTGAGCGTTTCGTGCTGGTGCGCCAAGTCGAGATTCGACGTCGGCTCGTCGAGCAGTAAATATCTCGCGCCGGTTGCGGAAGATTCCCAAATCTGCGCCAAAACCCGCGCCAGGTGGACGCGCTGGCGCTCGCCGCCCGATAATGTCGGATAAATTCGGTCTTCGAGATGCTCGGCTTCGACCGCTTCAAGCGCAGCGCGCGCGATTTCGTAATCTTTCCGGCTTTCCGTCCCCCGCACGTGCGGCGCGCGTCCCATCAAAACCACTTCCAGAACGGCGAACGGAAAATTGAGCGTTGAATCCTGCGGCAAAACGGCGCGCGCTTTGGCGCGTTCGATTAAAGTCCAATCGTCGAGCGCTTTTCCGTTCATCGAAACTGCGCCCGCGGTCGGCGCTAAATCGCCGCACAGAACTTTTCTCAAAGTCGATTTTCCCGCGCCGTTCGCGCCGAGAACGGCAAGAACTTCGCCGCAATTGATTGAAACGGAAACGTCCTCGAGAATTTTTCTCGAATGAATTTCGACCGTGATGTTTTGGGCTTCAATCAATGAATTATTCTCCATTTGCGGTCACGAAGGAGCAGCCACAGAAAAAACGGCGCGCCCGCAATGGCCGTCAAAACGCCAATCGGCATTTCCGCCGGAGCAACCAGCGTTCGCGCGACAAAGTCCGCCGCCAGCAAAAGACACGCGCCGAGCAAAGCGGAACCCGGCAAAAGATATCGATGGTCAGGCCCGGTGACGAGCCGCAGAAGATGCGGCACGACGAGCCCGACAAACGTAATCAGACCGGTAAAAGCGACGCTCGCGCCGACCGAGAGCGCGACCAGAACGATGGTTAATTTTTTGACTTTTTCGATGTCGAAACCGAGATGACCGGCTTCGGATTCGCCCAGAAGCAATGCGTTCAAAGGACGCGCGACCCGCGAAAAAAGCAAAATCGGAATTAAAATAAACGGCAGAATCGCGAGAACCGACGACCAGTTTCCGCCGCCGAGACTTCCGAGCTTCCAAAACGTGAGGCTTCGAATCTGCGTGTCGGTCGCGTAAAAAGTGAGAAATCCCGAAAAGCTCTGCGCGAGCGCGTTTATCGCAATTCCGGCCAGCAGAAGCGTCGCGACGGCGGTTTGCCCAGCGATGGTCGAAAGACGATAGATAATTAAAGTCGTCGCGAGCGCGCCCAAAAATGCGGCGACCGGAAAAGCGAAAAGCTGAAAAATGATTGGCAGCGAAACGGAAACGGCGTCGCCGACAATCACGACGGCGGTCGCCGCAAACGCCGCGCCGCTCGAAATCCCGATAAGGCCGGGGTCGGCCAAAGGATTACGAAAAAGTCCCTGCATCGCCGCGCCGGACGTTCCGAGAGCCGCGCCGACGAGCAGCCCGAGCGCGATGCGCGGAAGCCGTATATCAATCAATGTCGCTTCCTGCTGAACGGTAAAATCGGACGCGACGTTGATGCCCAGATTTTTCAAAACAATCGCAAAAATCTGCTGCTGGCTGATTTCGACCGCGCCTTTATCGGCGGAAACGAGAACGATGAAAATTAAAAGCAGAAATAAAACGAGCAGGACGACGCGCCCGCGTTTGCCTTTTAATTTTGTCCGCAAACCGGGAAAAAGTCTTGAAGCCAGATTGTCTTTTATTTCATTCATTCGGCGAATAAATCACAAAAAGAATTTAGCCACAAATTACACGGATTACACAAATAATTATTGACTTTTATTTCGTGTTGGCAATGTTATTCGCGGCTAAATTTTATTTATTTAATTCAGGATGAAATTTGTATGCGAGCTCGCGCACGGCGCGGCCGACGCCGGGGCCGAAACCTTGAAAATACATATCGCTGACGGGCACGACGCGTTTATTTTTTCCGGCCGGCGTCAGCGCGACGCCGGGAAATTTGACTATTCCTTCGACGCCGCCGCTGCGCTCAAAGCTTTTCTCGGTTATCAAAATGACTTCGGGCTGCGCGGCGACGACCGCTTCGTCGGTCATCTCGCGGAAACCGGAAAAGTCATTTATCGGATTTGCGCCGCCCGCAAGTTTAATCATTTCGTCAATCGTCGTTCCCGTGCCGCTCATCGTCGCGTTCGGCATATTCGGCCCGCGCCCGACGAACATTACTTTCGGCGTCGTCTGTTTTTTCTCCAAAAGCCTGCCGACTTCGCGCATATCGGCGTCAATCGCGTCGTTTATCTCTTTTGCCCTCGCTTCCAGACTGAGCGCTCTGGCAATCGTTTCGACTTTCGATTTTACGGTTTCAATCGTGTAATTCGGCGTCATAGTCAAAATCGTGATGCCCGAATTTCGCAACTGCTCGACGACCTGCGACGGGCCGGAATCGGCGTTCATGATGATGAGCGTCGGCTTTAAGGACAAAATTCCTTCGGCTGAGAGAGTGTTGCGCGGCCCGATTTTCGCGAGATTTTTTGTTTCGGGAATGTATTCGGCGCTCGAATTATCGACGCCGATTATTTTTTCGCCCGCGCCGAGCGCGTAAATCGTTTCGGTCACGGCCGTCCCGATTGAAACGATGCGCGAGCTGTCGCCGACCGTTACGTTTTTGCCTTCGGCGTCCGTCACGTTTATCCCGTTTTTCGCTTCGTTCGGCGCTGGTTGCCGACAATTTGCGAAAACAAAAATGCAGGTAAAAGCTAAAAAAACGGCGCTGGTCGATTTAAGTTTCATTTCTCTAAATTAAAAAAAGCGGGCGGAGAAAATCCCGCCCGAAAATTATTATATTCACATCGTTGGAGAATTAATAACGGAAACGAACCTGGAACTGAACTTCGCGGCCCGGTTCGGTGTTGGCGATGCCGCCGAGCGCCGTGCCGAGCAGCAGCGAAGGCGTTCCCGTAACCGCGCTTCCGTATGTGCCGAAACGCCCGTAAATGTTTCGATTATTGAAAATATTAAACGCTTCGACGCGCAATTCGAGACGCGCTCTTTCGCCGAACGAAAACGATTTTTGAGCAAACAAATCGGTCGAATAAGTCGGCGTTCCTTTTCCTGAATTGCGCTCTAAAAACGTTCCGCTCGCCACGTCGAACGGCCGGTCGGCGGTCGAGCCGTCGCCGTTGATATCGACTCCGGCGGTAACGGCAAAAGGTCGGCCCGAAGCCGCCGTCTGCACGCCGCCGACGCTGAAGCCGTAGGGCAGTTGATAATAGCCGCTCAAAACAAATCTGTGCCGCTGGTCGAGCAGGCTCGGGCCGCGCTCGAATGCGCCGAGCTGATTAACGTCCGCCGGGTCGCCGTTGCCGGCGTCGGGCTCGACCGTGTTAATCGTTTTCGAGAGCGTGTAGCTCGCCAGAAACGAAAATTTCCGGCTGAAGCGTTTTTCCAGATTTATCTGCAAACCGTTGTAAACGCTGACGCCTTCGTTGACGACGACCTGAATGCGCCGGTAGCCGTTGGCGACGGGCACAATCGGCCGCGTCGCATTGGCCGCCGCCACCGAGCGCGTCGCCGTCGCCAAAGTGACAAACGGAATAAAAAGGCTCGGCGCGTTCAAATCGAGCAGCCGGTCGATGTCGGCGGTGCGCGCGCGAACGTAATCGATTTTTAAGAAGAAATCGCCGCCCAGACTGCGTTCGACGCCGATTGTTCCCTGCTGCGTCATCGGATTCAAAAGTTTGTCGGGATAGCCGCGCAGTTTCGACGTGTCGAAAAATTGGTTGTAAAACGCGGCTCGGCCGGGACGAATGACGATGTCGCGCGCCGGCAGCGACGCGCCCGCCGGAAACGTCGGAAGCGCGGTCAGAGACGTCGGGAAACCGAGCTGGCCGGGCGTTGCGGTAAACGTAAAAACTCCGGTCGGGCCGCCGAGCGAAAACTGCGCGCCGAGATTGGCGCGCAGCTGCGAATAATATATGCCGTAGCTTCCGCGCACGACGGTTTTGTTGTCGCCGAGGAAATTGTAGGCAAATCCGATGCGCGGCGCGAGATTGTCGGTGTCGTCGGTAAACGTCTGGCGCTCGTAGCGCAAGCCGAGATTGAGCGTTAAATCCTGCCGCGCGCGCCAGTCGTCCTGCACGAACAGAGACCAGAGCCACTGGCTGACGTTATAATTTGCGTTGCCGAAGCTCTGCGTAAAGGACGCGGCGTCGGCAATCGTCAAAGCCGATGTCGGAATCGCGGGATTTGCCGAACGCGCGTTGGTAAAGCGAAACTGGCCGAGAAAAAAGCCGCTGCCAAATTCCTGCCCGTTTCCGCCAGAAGACGAATATTCAAGGTCGCCGCCGATTTTTACCGCCTGTTTACCGAAAATCAAAGAAAGCGTGTCGGCAAACTGAAACTGATGATCTTGCAGAAAAGCGGCGCGCGATTCGCCTTCGGTCGAAATCGGGCGAATAAACTGTGTGCTCACGTTGGCCGGAGTAAACTTCGTAATCGGCGAGCCGAGCTGAAACTGAAGACGTCCTTCGTTGACGATTTTCGAGCTGATAAGCGTCGTCAGCGAAATTTGCGCGGCGTATGTGTCGCGCTCGAACGTGCGGGCGGCGCTCGGCAGATTGTTTCCGCCGACGGCGTCAGCCGGATTCGTGTCGGTAAATCTTTCGAGATTAAAGCGCGTCGTCAAAGTATTGTATTCGTTAATTTGATGGTCGACGCGCGCGAAAAACATTCCCTGCTTGTATTCGCCGCCGAAAGTTCCGGGCGCGAGAACAGACGTAATTACTGTGTCGCGTCTTTGCCAATTTCCTTCCGCGCCGACGAGAAAATGCGTCCGGTCTTTGATAATCGGGCCGGAAAAAACTCCGCTCAATTGAAAAAGCTCGTCTCGCGTCCGGCGATTGGCCAGCGGCAGACGCGCCTGAAGTCCGCTCGGGCGAGCCATAAAAAGCAAATCGGCGCTAAAATCATTCGTGCCGGATTTGGTGACGATGTTGACGACGTTCCCGGCCGTGCGGCCGAATTCGGCCGAAACCGGATTGCTCAAAACCGTAAATTCCTGAATCGTCGAAAACGGTAGATTTGTAAAAATCGTTTGTCTGCCCCAATCGTCGTTGCCCGTGCTGCCGTCTAAACTGAAAGTCGTCTGGCGGCGGCCGCTGCCGTTGACGACGAACAGAAAATTATTCAAAAACAAATCGCCCGTGCCGCGCGCCGGACGAACCGACGAATTGAGCTGGACGAGGTTTGTCAGCTTGCGGCCTAAAACGGGCGTGTTGTCGATTTTCTGCAAATCGAGACGCGTGCCGAGTTCGGCCGAATCCGACTGAACGCCTTCGGTCGTTCCGCGAACGATGACATCGCCGACGGCATCTACGCCGCGCGGCGAGAGCAGAAAATCGAACGACGCCGATTCATTGGCGCGCAGCTCAATATCGCTTTTTTCCTTTTCGGCGAAACCTTCTCCGAGCGCGGAAATTGTAATTTTATATTTGCCCGTCAGAGGCAGATTCGAAATCGTATAATTGCCGTCGCTGTCCGTCGTCGTGTCGCGTTTAAGACCGGTCGCTTCGTTTGTAACGGAAACGCTCGCGCCGACAATCACCGCGCCATTCTCGTCCGCGATTCTTCCGCGAATCGTCGCCGAATCAATCGTCTGGGCAAAACCCGTTAACGCGAGAAACACGTAAAACGCAAAAAAAAGATTGAAACAAAAAACGCTTTTTGATTTGAACGATGATTTTACGGCAGACGAACCGCGCCGAAAAGGGACTTTTCTCATAAATTGTCTTAAATTTTGAATTTATTTATCTAAAAATAAAAAGCTATCACCCGCGGCAATCTACTACCAGCACTCGTTTTACTATCGATTGTCGTAGTTAGCTTTGTTATTGAAGCAGAGCGACGATTTTTTCCGTAAAATCGTGAACCTGAAGCAAAAATTCTCGATTGACGGCGAGGAGCATCAGCAGCGCGGCGAAACCGGCGAGCAAAAATCTAAACGCGATTTCTCGTCCGGCGCGAGCGTTTTGCGCCTCTTTGCAATCGGCTTCGGGCATTTGCAGAAGATGGAGGATGCGGCCGGAAATATATTCGGTGTGCTCGGCAATCAGAGACGCGCCGGCAGGCATCGCCGGGCGAGCGCCGGCGGGTGCGAGGCGCGCGATTTTGACGAGCGCCGAAGCGAGATTTACTGCCGTCAGATTTCCGCCGCCGAGCGCGGCATACTCGTCGGCCGCCGATTCGGCCGTTTCCGTCCAGGCGCGTTCGAGCGTTTTTCCGAGCGGAAAAACCAGCAAATCGCGGCAAATACGGAGAATCGTCCGCTTAAAATTGTCGTGCGCCGCCAGGTGACCGTGCTCGTGCGCGATTGCCGCTTGCAGCTCTTCAGGGCTGAGCGCGTCGAAAATCCGGTTGGCGATAAACATCTGCGGGCGAAACGTGCCGACGACGGCGATGACCGGGAATTGATGATTGATGCGAAAAGCGGGAATCGAGACGTTTTCGATTTCGACCGGCTCGGCGTTTTTCAGCCAGTTTGAAACAAGCCTTCGCGTCGTCGCGCGCGTCCCGAAAACGCGCCAGGCAGCGGCGGCAAAACCGATTAATGAAATAATCGAGAGCAGCGCCAGCTTAAAGCTGATGATTTCGTCGGATTTATGCGGCTCGAACAAAAGATAGGCCGGAAGCAGAAAGGCGAAGACGAAAACGCAGGCGCCGACAAACGGGAAAACGGACAAAGCAAAAATAAACCGCGCCTGTTTCGCCGCCGAACGGTTTTTGAAAAACCCGGATGCGGCGCGCCACAAGATTTCCGCGGCGATTGAAGACAAAACATTTATCGCCAGCAGAAGCGCAAAAATTAATGAAATTGCCAGCAGAAAATACATCGTTGATTATTCCCTGTTTTCGAGCTCGCGTCGTTTTTTTTGCACGAGACGCTCAAGCTCGTCGAGCAGTTCGCGGTCGCGGTCGCTGACCGCGTCGACGATGCAGGCCAGAACCGGCTCGATACGCTCGGTTCCGGCATTGAGCAGAGTTCCGATAACGTCTTCCGTCAGCCCGCGCTCCATTTCTTCGAGCGAAAAACGCGTCGAATACAGATAAGCTTTTCCCATCTTTCGCCGCTTCAAAAGATTTTTCTTAAACAAACGGTCGAGCGTCGTCATCACGGTCGTGTAGGCGACGTTTTCGCCGAAAGCGTCGAAAACCTGCCGGACACTGACTTCTTTTTGCCGCCAGACCTCCGCCATCGTTTCGCGCTCGAGCTTGCCGAGCGACGAGATAATCGCTTCGCTCGGCCGCGAAAATCCGCGCAGTGAAAATTTTGGGATTTTCATATTTGTCAGTATAAAAGAATTTAGATTTGTGTCAATCGAAAAGTCTATTCAGCGATTTCGAAAATAAAAAATGCGCGCGAACCGGCCAAGCTGACGAATCGCTCGGTCAGGCTGCCCGAAATTGTTAAAGGTGTCAAAAAGCAGAGTTTCTGACACCTTTTTTAGTTTTACGTCGAAACTGAAATTTTACGGAGTGGTAGTAATCGTTTCCACCCTTAAGTCCAGTTTATATTGACCGTTAGTTACAATTTCCGATTTCAAATCTATACTCAGACTGTCACCGTCGGCCGTCGATACGTTTGTAATGGCCGCGCCGGAAATTTTGTGTTTTTACGTTTTTCTGAGTAGTCCGGACAGGATTACGTGAAAATAATTTTCTATTTGTTTTTTGTGGAAAATAAATTTCGTGAAGTAAGCACTAATAATTACCAGCATTTTCGGGAGCCTATAAAATTATTTGCTTTCAAAAAATTGAAAGCCTGCCCTTACCGTAACGGTAAGGGCAGGCTTTCATTGACATTAAAACTTAGAAATTAAGTTTTGCGCCGAATTGAAACTGGCGCTGGTCATAGGCTGCCGTCGGGATGCTGCGGAAGCGGCCGCCGCTGTCTCTCTGGCCGAAGGCGTTGACATCGCGGTAGTTCGGCGATGCGGACGCTTCGTTAAAGCGATTGAACAGATTGAAGCCTTCGGCAATCAATTCGAGACGGAAGCGTTCGCCGAAACGAATCGTGCGGGCGACGCGCAAATCGAACGAAGCATACGGATGCGTGATGCCGCGATTGCGTCCTAAGTTTCCGTTGGCGAAAATTAAACTGCCGTTGTCGTCCGTCTGGAAAATCGTGCCGCACGTTCCGCCGCCTGCCAGCGGTTCGCCCGGAACACAGAGCGTTCCGTCGGCCAGAACGTTCGGACGGTCGGTTTGCGACGATTGGTCGTTGTTGGCATCGACGTTCGTGATGATGTTAAACGGTCGACCCGACGAAATCTCGACAATCGGCGCAATTACAAAGTCCGCTAAAACCCGCTTCATCATATTGTCCGATTTCTGCCAGGCCTGCGGCGAAGCGAGAACTCCGCTGAAGACAAAGCGATGACGCTGGTCAAACAGCGAATCGGCTCTTTCGAGGTCAAACCGACGGACGTTCTGCGCGATAAGCAAAGTCTGCAAATCCGAAGAATCGTCGATCGAGTGCGACCACGTATAAGAGGCGAGGAAGGTTAAGTTGTTGGCGAAACGACGTTTCAGTTCGACGTTCATCGCGTTGTAGTTCGAGTTTCCGTCGGAAACCTGCGCGTTGACCGCACCGAACGGCGAAATCAGGCCGGGCGTTCTCAAACTTCCGGCAATCTGCGAATCGAGCACGGCTTTCGAAACCGCGCCGCCTGAAAGCGCTGCCGCTAAGAAATAATTCGGCGCGTTCGGGCGGAAGAAGTTGGCGACCGCCGGGGCAACCACGCGTCCGGTCGGGCACTGCGCGACCATTCCCGGAATAACCACGGCGCAACCGACGCCGGTTGCCGTTCCCGGCGCGGTCGTCGCGATTGAGAAAGCAATCGCCTGCTGCTGGCTGGCCGGCAGAGCGCCGCCGAAAAAGCGCTGGAAGTTTTGAATTTGCAGAGCCGTATTCGGCGTATTCAAATCGGTCGGACGCGGCAGATTATGCGCGCCGACAAAAATATAAGAAACCGAAAGCGACATATTTTGGGTTATCTGTCGCTCAAACGATAAATTCGCCTGCGTCGCCGAAGCGTATTTGAAATCCTTCGCAATCGGCAAAGTGAACGGCAGAACCGCGCCGAAGCCCGAAAACGTCTGGTCATTAAAACGCTGGCGGCCAAACTGATACTGCGCCGAAGTCGCCACGCCCGGCGTTACGGTCGCGCCGCAGACCGCCGGATTCGAGCCCTGCACGCCGCAGACCGTTCCCTGAAATACCTGCGCGGCATTTAAGAGCGCCGTCGGCGTCGGACTTCCCGCCGTCAAAACCGATTGCTGCTGCTGCGCGGCGTCGGCGATGTCGGAGTTAAACGCGACCGCCAGCAGCGGGTGGTCGTAGAAAAGGCCGAGCGCGCCGCGAACGACCGTTTTGCCGTCGCCGAAAATATCGTAGGCAAAACCGAAACGCGGTGCAAAGTTGTTAAAATCACGCGGAATTCCCTGCTGAACTCCGAGCGCGTCCTGTGCCGCCAGAATGTCGGTGGATGACAGATTGATGCCGGAAAGCGGGTCACGGAAACCGACCGGGTCAATCGTTTCGGTAAATTCGACGTCGTAGCGAATGCCGTAATTGAACGTCAGACGGCGCGTCGCTTTCCACGAATCCTGCGCGAAAAGGGCAATCGGCATATTTTTGATTTTGCTGACCGGATTGCCGAAACCCTGGATATACAGCGAAGGCAGGCCGAGCCCGTAGGACTGAACCGGCGTAAAGGCCGGAGCCGCCGCCGGAAATCCGAGATTCGAAGCGGCAAAATCGCCGAAGTTGAAAAGTCCGGCAAAGTTTAATTCAAAAACCGCGCTCGGAATCTTGACAAAGTTGATGTCGCCGCCGAATTTGAAAGCGTGATTGCCCCAGACCAAATTGTAATTGTCGGCCAACTGAATACGCGTTTCGGTGCGGTCGACCGGCGAGAAAAGCTCGCGGCCGATAAACGCCGTTCCCGAAATGTTAAAGGCGACGGCATCGCCGTTCTGCGATTTAAAGGTCGTGTCGCGGCGGCCGTATTGAAGACGCAGCTCGTTGGCGGTTGTTCCGCTCAAAGTCGAATTAAGACCGACCGTAAAGCTCGAGTCTTTAATATTGGTAATGCCCGTTCTGGAAAAATCGTTTTGTCCCAGAGACTGGTTTTGCGATTCGACCTGAATACCGGTCAAAGTTCCGGGGTTGAATCCGGCGCGAACCGTCAACTGGTTGTCGTTGTTGAGATTGACGTCAAAACGAAGCGATGTGTACTGCGTCGCTTCGGTGACGGGAAAAACTCTCTGCAAACTGTTGAGCGGTCGAAAAGCTATCGACTGACCGAGACTGTTGGTCGTGCCGACCGGAACGGGCGTGCCCGTCAGCAAAAATCTCGGGCCGATGGTTCCCGGCAGAATCGGCGAAATCGCCGGGCAGCCGCTTCCGTCGTTCGGGCTCGTCAGAGGGTTAAACCCGTTCAGAGCCGTCTGCGCGCCGCTCGAAGCGAAAAACGCGTAAGCGCGCGCCGCGCAGATGTTGGCGGCGACGCCCGAACCGACCAGAGTGTTGATAAACGTCGCCTGCGCCGGCGTCAGGCCGGTATAAGTTCTGGCGACGGGATTGACGCCCGCGATGACCGGAATCGTCGCCGAAGCGGTTAAGCCGCGGGAAACGTCGCTTGTAAAAAAGCCCGATTCGTTGCGCTGGCGGCGTTCCCACGAAAAGAAGAAAAACGCACGGTCTTTGGCAATCGGCCCGCCGAGAGTCGCGCCGTACTGCGTGCGCGTGAAAGCCGATTTAAAGGGCGCAAACGCGTTGCGCGCCTGAATGCTTTTATCGCGGATAAAGCCGAAAAGATTTCCGGTGAATTGATTTGTTCCGCGTTTCGTGACGACGTTGATGATGCCGCCCGTCGCGCGCCCGAACTCGGCCATATAGGAATTTGTCGCGACCTGATATTCCTGCACGCCTTCCTGCGAGAGCGTCGTGCGCGAAGCGTTGATTGAATTGTCGGTAAAGTCCGCGCCGTCGACCTGTACGAGCGTCGAGCGTCCGCGCTGGCCGCCGATGTTGAGGCCCGAAGTCGGGGCCGGGCCAATCGGGCGACCGTTGTCGCGGCCGACGGTTGAAATTGTCAGCGCAAAACCGGTCGCGCTGCGCTCGTTAATCGGTAGATTTTCGATTCTCTGCTGGTCAATCGTGTTGGCGACGGTCGTCCGCGACGTTTCGACCAAATCGATTGTATCGCCCGAAACGTTGACGACGATGTCGGGCGTTCCGGCTTCGAGTTTAATTTGTAATTCGGCGTTTTGCCCGACGGTTAATTTTAAAGCCGAGATAACCGTCTTTTTAAATGAAGAAGCTTCCGCCGTGATTTCATAGTCTGACGGCGGCAGGCCGATAAATCTGAAAGCGCCGCCGTCGTCGGCGGTGACCGTGCGCGTGAGTCCGGTCGCCGAATCCTTCGCCGTCACGGTTGCGCCCGGAACGACCGCGCCGTTCTGGTCGACGATGGTGCCGGACAAATCGGCCGCGCTCGACTGCGACTGCGCCAGAGCGGCGCCAAAACATAAAAGAACTACCATTGCCGACATCAAGATTTTTGTCGCAGCGGCAGAAACTCTCAAATGAAACGATTTCATTGGTTTTTCTCCTTAACTCTTTCTTTTGAAACTTTTCGAGATTTTGTCAGCTAACGACGCGAAAAAAGTCTAGGTTGACCTGGGATAGATAAACTTTTTTCCTGCAATCAAATTTTGCTGCATTTATAGCGTCTATTATTATTAAAATTTTAGCTGACTGAACTTAATAAATTAGATTTGATAGCTTTGACGTTTGTAACGCAAAAATGAATTTTAAGCAAGCAAAAATGTAAGATTTTTGTAATTTTACGATTTAATTTTTTTCGCCCGGCCCGGCTCTCTCGTCGAGCGCGCCAGCAATTGTCTGGCTTTTTCGCTCAAACTCAAAATCGAAATCAAATTTTTGGCTAAGCGAGGCGCAAATGCCGCCCGCCTGAGAAGCGAGCAGACGCGCAGCCGGCGCTGAAATTTGCGGCGATATAAAATATTATATTTTTCCGCCGCGGCTTCGGGCAAATTCGGATTTTCGGCGATAACTTTCGCCAGAATTTCGGCGCTTTCGAGCGCCATCAGCATGCCGCTGCCAGTAAACGGGTCGATAAAAGCGGCCGCGTCGCCGATAGAAAAAAGACCGGGTGCGGGATTTAAGTCTTTGACGCCGAAACCGTCGATTGAAACCGCCAGCCAGTCGTAAACGGGCTTTGCCTTTTGCATCGTCTCGCGCGCCCGACGGTTTTGAAAAATCACGTTTTCGAGGATTTGTTCAACGTCCGAATTAAACTCTTTGACGGTTTCGGCCTTTATCAAAAAACAATGATTCGCCAGATTGCGCTCGACATAGCTCAAACCGCCGTAGCCGCCGCGGAAAAAATATATCTCGCAACGGCCTTTTTCCAAACGCACGCCGTCGAGATGAGTCTTAAAACCGACCAGCCGATTTTTGATTTTTGATTTTTGATTTTTCGATTCGGCGGCTTTCAGTTTTTCCGCAAATTTTCCCAAAACGTTGGCGCGGCCGCTCGCGTCAATCGTCAAATCGGCTGAAATTTCAAAAGCGTCTCCAATTTTGTTTTTCGCCCTCACGCCGCAGATTTTTTCGTCGTCGCGCAAAAGCCCGACGGCGCTCGTTTCTTCCAAAACTTCGACGCCCGCCGCTCTCGCTTTTTCGAGCAGGCGAGCGTCCATCTCGGCGCGGCTGATGCTCAGAGCGCCCTCCGAATAGGCGTCAAACCAGGCGCTCGAAACACTGACCGATTTCCCGTTCGGCGCGTAAAAAACGGTTTGCGAAATCCGGTCGCCGCCGACGGCGAGCATTTCGTTCAGAACGGACAGATTTTCGAAATGCGCGAGACATTCGGGCGATATAAACTCGCCGCAGAGCTTTTCGCGCGGAAACTTTTCGCGCTCGACCAGACAAACTTCAAATCCGGCGCGCGCCAGCCGAATCGCCAGGCTCGCGCCCGCCGGCCCGGCGCCGACGACGACGGTTTTTGGTTTTCGATTTTCGATTTTCGATTGATTGTTCATTTTCCGCGCTTAAAGTTATTATAACCTTTTGCGCCGGAAGAAACTTTTAAATTTCTTCATCAATCGCAAATCAAAAATCGAAAACCAAAAATTATGCAAATCATTCCGCTCGCAGTTCCAACGCCTTTTTATGTCAGCGACGTCAATGTTTATTTGATAAAAGAAGACCCTCTGACGCTGATTGACGTCGGGCCGAAAACAAAGAAAGCATCGGACGCACTGCGCGCGAATCTGCGCCGCAACGGCGTCGATTTTGCGGACGTTCGCCGAATCGTCCTGACGCACGCGCACGAAGACCACTGCGGCCTCGCCAAACAAGTGCGCGACGAAGCGAAAAACGCGGAAATCCTTGTTCACAGTTGGGAAACCGGCCATCTTTTCGGGCGCCTGGCGCGCGAAGAACATCGCAAATTGATGACGCGCGCCGGAGTTCCCGATTCGGTTTTCGACGAGATGCAAAATTTGTATTCGGAAATAAATCTTTTGACCGACGCGCTCGCGGAAGGCGAATTTTCCGAGCTGCGGGACGAGATGGAGCTCGAATTTTCGAGCGGATTTCTAAAAGTTCTGCACACGCCCGGACACACGCCCGGAAGCTGCTCGTTTGTCCGCGAAGCAAACCGGACTTTGATTGCCGGCGACTGCGTTTTGAAACGCATCACGCCGAATCCGGTCATCGCGCCCGACCCGGTTGACAAGGAAAAACGCTTCAAATCTCTGGCCGAATATCTCGTCTCGCTGGCGCGCATCCGGAGTTTTTCGCCGACGCTCGTTTACGGCGGCCACGGCGAGGCGATTCACGATTTCGAAGAAATTTTCAATCGCTACGTGCGCTCGATTGACGAGCGGCAGCGACGCGTAATTTCGCTTGTCTCCGGCGACGGCGCGACGGCTTTCGAGGTGGCGCAGAAGCTTTTCCCGAACGCGATTGACCGTGACGTTCACCGATTTTTAGCGATTTCCGAATCGGTCGCGCATCTCGACTACGCCGAATCCGAAGGCAAAATTGCGGTCGAATTTAAGCAGGGCGTCGAGTTTTACCGGAAACTTTAATCCATGTCGATACAACTTATTTTTAATTTAAAAGCATCTCTGGTTTAAGTTCAATAGATTCAAGGAGAAACTATGAAACAACTTTCCGTTCTGCTCGCCGCTTTCTGTCTTTTCGCAAATCCAATTTTTTCGCAAACGTTTTCGCCCGAGGTCAAGCGCGTCGCGGTTTTCAAAAACGGCTACGCTTTTACGTATCGCGAAGGCGAGGCGCAGACGGCGGGCGGCTGGGTTTATACGACGAACACGCCGATTGGCGTTCTCGGCACGATTTGGGGTTACTCGACTTCGCCGAACGTGCGCGTTATGCAGCTGCTCGCGTCGGAAAACGAAAAGCGCGAGACGGAGCGCGTCACCGACATCGCCGAGATTTTGCTGGCGAACGAGGGCGCGCGGATTCGTTTCATCGACAATTACAGCAAACAATTTGAAGGAACGTATGAAATCGTCAGCCGCAACCGAAATTTTGCCGCGCCCGTTCCGCGAACCGATTACAACACGGACGAATATCGCGAAGACCAGCTGACAATCGCGCTCAAAACCGAAACCGGATTGATGTTTTTTCTCGCGAGCTCCGTCAGAAATCTGGAAATCGTCGGCCAGCCAAAAATGGAAAAGATAAAAACGGTCAAGGAAAATCGGCTGGCGATGAAAGTCGAAGGCGCAAAAGACGGCGAGCGCTTCAATCTCGGAGTGGCCGCCCTCGAGCGCGGCATCCGCTGGATTCCGGCGTATCGCGTCGAGGTTAAGGGAACGCCCGTCAAGGAAGCAAAATTAGAGCTCGAAGCGATGCTGATAAACGAGCTGACGGATTTGAAAAACTCGGAAGTTTATTTTGTCGTCGGCGTTCCGCACTTTCTGTTTCAGGACACGATGTCACCGCTTTCGATGAACACGGCTTTCGCGGGCGTTTCGAGTTATTTTCAAGCCGGAAACAGAAACAACCGGCGCGATTCGTATTCGAACGCGATTATGACTCAGGTTTCGTCCCAATCCGAAAATACATATTCCGACGAGGAAGATGCGACACCGACCGTTTCCGGAGAGGAACAGGCAAACACTTTTTCGGCCGAACAGCTTTTTCTGTATCAGGCGAACGACATCACTCTCAAGAAAAACGAGCGCGCCAGTTTAAGACTTTTTTCGCTGACCGTTCCGGCGAGCGAAGTTTTTGAATGGACTCTGAACGACGCGCCGAACACCGTCCAGCGCTATCTCGAATACGCCAGCGGGTCGAATTCGACGCCGCTTTTGCAAGACCTTTCGAGCAAAATCTGGTATGCGCTGCGGCTCAAAAATCAAACCGGAATGCCGTGGACGACCGCGCCCGCGCTGAGCTTTCGCGAATGGAAACCGATTGGACAGGATATGCTCAGCTTTACGCCCGTCGGCGGCGAAAACATTTTGCGCGTGACGCCCGCGACCGAAGTCATCGGCACGCACACGCTCGAAGAAAAATCGCGCGCGCAGACGGAGATGAGATACGGCGGAAGCAGCTACACGTTCGATTTAATCACTATCGAAGGCACGATAAAGCTTCGCAATATCAAAAAGGAAGCGGTCGAGCTGGTTTTGACGCGCAATCTCGTCGGCCAGGTTGTATCGGCGACCGACGCGGGAAAAATTTCGCGCGAAGGCTTGAATCTGCAGGCCGTCAACCCGAACTCGGTCATCAAATGGAATTTGAATCTGCCGCCGGGCGAAAAGGAAATCAAATACACATACAAAATTTACGTCAGAAGATAAACAATTCCGCGCCGGAAAATTAATTCTCCCGGCGCAAGGAAATAAATTCTCCGCTTTGGGAAATGCTTTTCCGGCATCGGAAATATATTTTCCCGTGCCGGGAGTTTATTGCCTCGCGTCGGGAATTTATTTTCTATGTTCGGGAATTCATTGCAAAATATTAAGACAAAACCGGATGTCCGGCGAGATTTATCAGACGGCGATAGCCCTGCGCCGTCGACATTTCGTGAATCGCGCCGAAAGTCATATGAGTTGCGGTAAATTTTCTGCCGACGAGATTGGTCAAAATCGTCACGGAGCGGGCGTAAACGTTATAAAAAGCGGAAACTCCGTCTCTTATCTGCGTCTGCCACGTCGTCGTCCGTCCTGACTCCGGCTTCCGCCAGAAAACGATTTAAAAGCTCGGCGTGCGTGAGTTCCTCCGCGCTCCAGCGTTCCATAAAGCGGCTGATTACCGGGTCTTTGCCGGTCGGCGTGCGGCGCAGCTCGGTGTAATACATATCGGTCAGCACTTCGACATCGCGCATGTACATCAAAACGGGCACGAAGCGCGCGTCCAGCTCGTATTTTTTGACGTCGTTCCAACGGATTTTATCGAGAAATTCCTTCGATAAAGCGCGCGGCTGTTTTTCATACCAGTTTAGAACGTCCCGGTTCGTCTCAAAAGTCATATTTTCTCCAAAAAGAAACCAATTTCATATTTCCCGCGAATAAACAATCAGTTTCGCTTAACTTTTTAATTCGCTATACTAATTCTTTCGGATTCAACGGGCGCGAGCGCTCGGTGTTAGGATAAAAATTAATTATGAAATATTTCTCTGTACTTTTTATTTTTATTACAGCCCTGTCTGCGAGCATTTTCGGACAGCTTCAGGTCGAGGGCGAGCGGCATCTGCAAAATATCAAGCAGCTTACATTCGGCGGCGAAAACGCCGAAGCTTATTTTTCGTTTGACGGCAAACAGTTGATTTTCCAGTCGAAACGCGACGATTTGAAGTGCGACCAGATTTTTATGATGAGTATCGACGGCTCAAACGTGCGGCGAGTTTCCAACGGCGAAGGCCGCACGACCTGCTCTTATTTTTTTAAGGGCGGCAAAAAAGTCCTCTACGCCTCGACCTTCGGCGGCAAAAAAGAATGCCCGCCGAGCCCGGATTATTCGAAAGGCTACGTCTGGGCGATTTATCCCGATTACGACATCTACACCGCGACGCCGGACGGGAAAAACATCAAAAACCTGACAAACTCGCCCGGTTACGACGCCGAAGCGACGATTTCGCCGAACGGCAAGAAAATCGTTTTCACATCTGAGCGCGACGGCGATTTGGAGCTTTATTCGATGGACACGAACGGCAAAAATATCAAACGCCTGACCAACGAACCCGGCTACGACGGCGGCGCGTTCTTCTCGCCCGACAACAAATGGATTGTCTATCGCGGCTCGCACCCGGCCGACGAGAAATTGATTCAAAGGGACAAAGAGTTCTTGAAACAGCATCTCATCGTGCCGCTCACGTTCGAAGTCTGGGTGATGAAAGCTGACGGCAGCGGCAAAAAACAGGTGACGAACCTGAAAGCCGCCTCTTTCGCGCCGTTTTTTACGCCCGACGGCAAGCGCATTATCTTCTGCACGAATTATTTTGCGACCGACAAATCGAAGCGCAATTTCGATTTAGCGGTGATAAACATCGACGGCACGGGACTCGAAAGAATCACTTACAACGAATCTTTCGACGGCTTCCCGATGTTTTCGCCCGACGGCAAAAAACTCGTCTTCGCATCAAACCGCAACGCCGCCAAACAGGGCGACACGAACGTTTTCATCGCCGACTGGATTGAATGATTAAAATTGGCTATAAATGTCCAAAATGCGAAGGGAAAGTTTTACTACCTGAATTTAGTAAAGAAACAAAGCAAAAAAGTGTGAAACTTTCCAAAAACCTGGTCGCTTGAAAGCAGTCGGAGCGATGAAATATTTTGGAAAGATTGATTTAACCAGCGCAAAATTTGTCGGTTTGCATTTCGCTAATCCTGATAAAACTTGTCACAGATGCAAATCTGATTTGGGAAATTCGGAAGCGTTGATTTGCCCGAAATGCAAATCTTTGAATTTTAATTGGTGGTAATTTATGCGAAAGCAATTATTCAGTTTCCTACTTTTATTATCGTTTCTCGCGAGCGTTTCGGCGCAAACATCGAAACCGACCGAAACGGAAGTAAATCTCCGCCTTCACATCAATTATCTGGCTTCGGATAAACTCGAAGGACGCCGGACGGGCGAGAAAGGCGCGACGATGGCGGCCGGTTATATCGCAAATTTGTTTGCCGCATATAAACTCAAGCCTTCGGGCAGCACGACGAGCAAAAATTATTTGCAGGCTTTTCCGTTCGTGACGGGCGTCGAAATGGCGAAGGACAATGCATTTCGGCTTGAGCTGACAAACGCGGGCGGCCAGCGCGTAAAAATCGAAAACATTCTGCCCGTCCGGCCGGTCGGATTTTCGCCGAACGGCGAGGTCGCCGATGCCGAAGTCGTTTTCGCCGGTTTCGGAATCGCTTCAAGCGAGGCGAAATATGATGATTACAATTACGACGGCAATAATCTCGACGTCAAAGGCAAAATCGTTCTCGCTTTTGACGGAACGCCGGACAACGCGCCTAATTCGCCGTTTGCCCGCTTCGACGCGCGCGCCAAAGCGAATATCGCAAAAGAAAAAGGCGCGCTCGGGCTGCTTCTGATTTCGCGCGAAACGAAGCTCGAAGACGATAAGCTGGCGCAGTTAAAATACGACCAGACGCTCGGCGAGGCCGCCCTGCCGACATACGTCATCGCGCGCAACACGGCGCAAAACATTCTCGGAGTCGGCGAAAACGAGCTGCCGCTGATTGAATCTTTAATAGCGATGCGAAAAGACGCCGGAGTAAAGACCAAATTTCCTTTTCGCGACACGCGGCCGCGCGCCGGATTTAAGGTCAATCTCGTCAAAAAACAGGCGGAAAGCTACAACGTCGTCGGAATTTTGGAAGGCCGCGACGCGCAGTTAAAAAATGAAGCAATCGTCATCGGCGCGCATTACGACCATCTCGGACGAGGCGGCGCGGGCAGTCTTGCCGTCAATTCGACCGAGATTCATCACGGCGCTGACGATAACGCATCGGGCGTCGCGGCGATGCTCGAACTCGCGCGCCAATTTGCCAAAGCCAAAACCAACCAGCGGACGTTGATTTTTATCGCTTTCAGCGGCGAAGAAGAAGGTCTTATCGGCTCGAAGTTTTACGTCAACAATCCGACGTTTCCGCTTGAAAAAACCGTCGCGATGATAAATATGGATATGGTCGGGCGTCTGAACGAAAATAAATTGACCGTCGGCGGAATCGGGACGGCAAGCGAGTGGAAAAAACTCGTTGAGGCCGACAACGGAAGCTATCTGGTCACACAAACCGTCGGCGAGGAAAATGTAAAAATAAAAACCGCCGTCGAGGAAACATTACGAAAACAAGGCGTGACCGGCGTCAAAGCCGAAGTCGACGACACAACGATTAATCTCACCGGCGTTGCTGCCGTCGGAAGCAAAATCGATGAAATAGCTGTCATGATTGGGCCGCTGGCCGGGCAGTCTAAACGAAAAATCGACAATCAAATTGCCGCTTCGCCTTATCAAGTTCCTTTTTCTCTACAGCTCAACGAGGAGGGTTTCGGGCCGAGCGACCATTCATCGTTTTACGGCAAGCAGATTCCGGTTCTTTTCTTTTTCACCGGAACGCACGCCGATTATCACAAACCTTCGGACACGGCCGACAAAATAAATTACGGCGGCTTGATGAAGGTGACGGATTACGTCGGCCAAATCGTCAAATCAATCGACCGGAATCCGTCAAAACCGACTTATACGGTCGCAAAAACTTCGTCGATGGGCGGCCGGTCGACATTTAACGTATCTCTCGGAACCGTGCCGAACTACGCCGATGGAACAAACGACGGCTTGCTGCTCGACGGCGTGCGCGACGCGAGCCCGGCGGCGAAGGCGGGCATAAAGGCGGGCGATAAAATCGTCAAGCTGGCCGGGCGCGACATTCGCAATATCAGCGATTACGTTTTTGTCCTCGGCGAAATGAAAGCGGGCGCGGAATACGAAGTAGTAGTCGTGCGCGGCGCCGAGACGCTGACGCTGAAAATCGTTCCGGCGGCGAGAAAATGAGAAAGAGAGACGAGAAGATGAAGAGACGGACTAAAATTTATATAATTTTCATTTTGATTTCGACGATTTCCGCCTGCCGGCAAAAGGCGGCGGAAAATACAAATCAAGCGATAAAGCCTGCGCAGACCACTTCGGCAACTCCGAACGCTTCGCCGTCGATTCCGGTAAATAAAAGTTACGAGGGCCGGGGCGTGGTGACGAAAATCAATCTCGAACTCGTGTCGGTCGAGCTCAAACACGAAAAAATCGAGGGCTTGATGAACGCGATGACGATGGAATTTTATGTCGCGAAAAAGAGCGAGCTGGAAAAATTAAAAATCGGCGACGCGGTCGAGTTTGTCATTGACTACAAGAACGGGCAGGAAAAAATCAGCAGCATTCAAAAGTCGAAATGAACACAGTCAGCTTTTGCAAGTTTCACGGTTTCGGCAACGATTACATCGTTTTTGAAATTGAAGCTTTGCGCGAAACGGAAAATCTGGGCGACTTTGCGAAAAAAGTCTGCCATCGCCACACCGGAATCGGCGGCGACGGCATCGCCGTTTTGGAGCGACTCGACGCTGCGGAAGCCGATTACGCCTGCCGAATCATCAATCCCGACGGCAGCGAAGCCGGATTTTCCGGCAACGGAACGCGCTGCGCCGTCGCCTATCTTTATTACAAAAATCTCCGTCAGCAAAATTCACTGAAATTAAAAACCAAAAGCGGAATCAAAACTTACGAGCTTCTGGAAAAAAAGGATTTCACCTTCTGGTTTCGCGCCGAGCTCGGCCGACCGCATTCATTTGCGAATTACGAATTACAAATTACGAATCGCGTTTTGCCGATTTTTTCGCTTGATGTCGGAAATCCGGTGGCGGTAATTTTTGTCGATGACTTTGAACAAATAGACTGGCGCGCGGCGGGACGCGAAATCGAGACGCACCGGCAGTTTCCCGAAAGAACGAACGTCGTTTTTGTAAAAATCATCGACCGCAAGAACATCGAAATTCGCATCTGGGAACGCGGCGCGGGCGAGACGTCTTCGTCGGGAACGTGCTCGATTGCGGCGGCCGTCGCTTCCGGATTTACCGGAAAAACCGGAAGACAAGTTTCCGTCAGCGCGGAAGGCGGCACGACCGAAGCCGTCTGGCGCGAAGACGACGAAATGCTGATTACAGGCCGCGCCGATTTGGCTTTCTGCGGCGAAGTAATTTAAGGGATGAGGGATGAATAAGAGTAAAAGCTCAGCTTGAGCAATTTTCTGATTCATCCCTCATCCTTTAGCCTTCTGCCCTTATTTATCTCGCCGCGTTCGTGTTCATCTCGGCGTTGCGCGCCGAATCGGAAGTCTGCGCCGGGTCGCGCATTCCGCCCGTATGACACCAGCCGGTTTTGTGACCGCGATTGATGGCCGACGGCAACTGCGCGTAAGCGCGCTCGACGACGCCGTCTTCCGGGTCGCCGAGAAACGGGTCGGTCGCCAGATTGCAGTAATCGTAGCGATACCAGACGTCTTCAAACGAAGTCGTGTAATAATTGACTTTCGCTCTCGCCCACGTCGGAATTCCGGCGAGCCACGCCGCCGCGCCGCTATACGACATATTTGTGTTCGAACCGCAGCCCGCGCCGAAAATCTGTCCGAGTAGCGCGAGATTTCCCGCCAAAGCCGTGCCTTGATAAGGCGTTCCGACCGATTGAATCAGGCGCGAGCCGGTCGCCGCGTCGAGTCCGCTCCAGTAATACGTATAAAGATGAAGCGAAGCCGCGCCGCCCTGACTGTGCGCGACGATGCCGAACGAAGGATAGGCCGCGCCGAAATTTTTGATTAAATTGGCAAACTGGTCGTGCGTACGGTTTTTGTTCGGGTCGCTAAAAACGATGGCGCTCGAAAACTGCGAAACCGGAAACGGATTTCCGCCCGAGCAATAACCGTGAACGAGCATCAATTTCCCGCCCGTCGCGCTCGCAACGTCAAGATTTGCCGGACGTTTGCCCATTCGCATCTCGTCGTTAATTTCCGCATTAAAAGTTTGTTTTGCCGCTTCGGGCAAAGCCGTGACGGCCAGCGAAATCGTTTCGGCTTCGGCGAGCGTGACAAATGTGTCGGCGTCCTGAAGACGTATGTTTCGCAGCTCGAAATCGTTTTTAGCGTCGGAGCGGGCAAGCCATCGGCCGTCGAGCGTCAAAGGAATGCTCGTGCGCGTCTTTGTGCCTTCGGCGACGGTCATTCCGCCAATCCACGCGACCGGCGCTTCTTCGCCGGATGAGTTTCTGCCCCAAACTTCGGCGTAAGCGACGACTTTTCGGCCGCTCGCCAGGCCTGCCGTCGGGATGTTGACGCTCATTCTCGTCTGGTCAATCAAATTCGTATAGCTCGATTTTCCGAGCCGCACGTTTTCGGCAAGAACATCAAAAGCCGTCTCGCTCGTCCGCACAAACCGCTCGCCCCGCGGCGTGATGCCGCGAACGGTAATCTGCGCCGTGTATTGGCCGGCCATCGGCGGCACGAACGCGCCGCCGAACGTGCCGTTTTCATTGCCGCTCAAAGATAATTTCTGCAAAGTGCCGTTCGGCAGACGAAGCTCGGCTTCGGCCGTTTCGACGACGGGCGAGATTAAATTTACCGTCGAGACGGATTTTACGGAATTGTCGAAAATTGACGTGACAACGCCGATTTGTCTTCCGACCAGAGTTTGAAATGTGTCGAGATACGTATAAATCTGGTAGGGCGAATTGTTTGAAACGACCAGATAGCCGGCCGTTTCGCCCTCGCGAAAAGAATTTTTCGGCGCGGCAATCTCGATGCGCCACGTTCCGGTTCTGGCGTAATCGAACTCGAAAACCTCGGCCGGATATTTGACGCCGTCAAACCCGACTTCGCCGTTTCGATAATCGAGCAGAGACACGTTTTCGCGTAAGTTTATCTGCCGGCCGTCCGCATTGGCGGTAATTTGCCACGCCTGGCTGTTCGGCGCGAGCAGCGTCAATTTTAACTGCTCGGCGGCCTCGATTGGCAAATCAATCGTCCACTTGCCCTGTCGAAATCTAATCGGAAGCATCGCCGCCGCCGAACGCGTCCCGAGCGTTTCCGCCGCAGGCAGCCGCATCGCGTCCATTTCCGCGGCCGTTCCCGCCAGATTCTTAAACGATTCGGGCTGAATGCCGAGCGCGAGCTGCGCCAGCAGGAGCGTTAACACAACAAGCAAAAGCGTTTTCTTCATTATCTGTTCTCCTCGAAAATTTACAAAATAAAATAAAAACGAATTAAAAATGTCTTCCGCCTTTACTGCTTTTTGGGTTAGAAAGATTCGCGTCTTTTGGGAAACGAATTTGAGTAAATTTATTTTACAGATATTTGCCGCTTTAGCAACTTATCGAGTGAAAACTGAAAACTGAGAACTGAAATACAGAAACAATTTTCAGTTCCCAGTTTTTAGTTAAAAAAAAGGATAGACGAAATTTCTTTCATCTATCCAAAAGGGAAGGAAAAATCATTCGGTTACAAACGGGTTAGCCAGCCCGTAACCGAAAAAGATTTACTGAACCGCAGCAGCGCCGTTGTTCGTGCCGTTCGACGTATTGCCGTCGACGAAGTTGCCGCCCCACGTAAAGATATTCGAGCCCGAAAGTCCCGTCGTGTTGGCCGTAACCAAGTTGCCGCCGATTCTGATAGTTGCGCTCGAACCGGCGAGAATACCCGTTCCGTTGTGCGTAATCTGATTGTCTTTGGCAGACAAAACAGAAGTTGCGCCGCTTGATTGAAGGCCGGTCGTATTATTGGTAACGGTCGAATCGTTAACCGAACCGACGGCCGCCGCTCCCAGGTTGACACCGATGCCGTTAAAGGCAAACAGCGAGCTGTCAACCGTAACGGTCGTCGAGCCAGTTCCTGTTATAAAGGTGTTGATTCCGTTGCCGGTGTTATTTCTGAAGCTCGAATTCCAGACAACAATCTTGGATGTTCCGGTACTGGTTTCGACCGAAATCCCGTGCTGGGTGAATCCGCTGCAAACGTCTTCGTCAAGAGTAAGTTTGACGTTTCCGCTGCCGAGAACTCTGATACAGTTAATGCCGTTTCCGGCGCCGTTGATTGATATACCGCGAATACGAACGTCGATGTCAGCGCCGTTCAGGATAACGCCGTTGGTCAGCGAAGCCAGAATCGAGCCCTGCGTGTCTTCACAGTCAATCGTAAGCGATTTGGTAATCGTAATCGTGCCGTAGCCGGCCGGGTCGAGACAGTTAATTTCGCCGTTGGTGGCGGTTTTAGAGATAGCTCCGGCAAATGTCTTGCAGGGAGCCGTACGGCTGCACGGATTAACGTCGTCACCGACGCCGGAAACCCAAGTTCGTGTTGCCTGCGCATTTGCCAGCGTGGAAAATGCGAAAAACAGCCCGACCAGAGCGAAAGCTTGAAAAGCGAATTTGAATTTATTCATACATATCTCCTTAAGTGTTTTTGATTTTGTTTATTTGGGCATTATCACCCAGCCTAAATTGCCAGTATTGGCTCTAAGTTGTAACCAGCTTATGTAGGGTGACAGTCGTTCCCGAATTTTTTTGCGCAAAAACGAGAAAAAATTTCAACGAATTTTTCGGATAATCGGGCGGCGGGCGTCTAATTAATTGAAGCCATTGCGTTTTTCGCAAAAAAAAGACGGAAAAAATTTTCCGTCTTTGCTGATATGAAAAAATATGCGGCGGCAAATTATGATTTTTTCAGCCGCCGCATATTTATTGCACCGCCGCCCCTCCGTTATTCGAGCCGTTTGTCGTGTTGCCCTCAACGAAGTTGCCGTCCCAGGTATAAATGTTGCTGCCCGACAGGCCGGTCGTATTGGCCGTTATGATATTGCTGCCGATTCTGATGACGGCGCTCGAGCCGGCGAGAATGCCCGTCCCGTTGTGCGCGATGACGCAGTCTTTGACGCCCAAAATCGAGGTCGAACTGCTTGCCTGAATGCCGGTCGTGTTGTTGGTGATGCCCGAATTTTTAATCGTGCCGGTCGTCGCCGAGCCCTGATTTAACCCGATGCCGTTAAAGATGAGCAGCGAATCTTCGACTGAAACGGTGGTCGTCGCCGCGCCCGTCAGAAAAGTGTTGATGCCGTTGCCGGTATTATTTCTGATAGTCGTGTCTTTGGCGACGAAGCTGAAAGCGCCCGAGCTGGTTTGAATCGAAACGCCGTGCGACGTAAAGCCGTCGATGACGACTTGTTCGAGAACGAGCTTATTGCCCGCGATTACCTTGACGCCGATTGTGCCTGTTCCGAAACCGTTGATTGAAAGGCCGCGAAGACGAACGGTTTTCGCCGTATCGGCCGGGTCGGTGATGTTGACGATGATGCCCGTGGATACCGTTGCCGAAATCGTGCCCTGCGTGTCTTCGCAATCGATGGTGACTGATTTGGTAATCGTCACCGCACCGAAGCCGCCCGGGTCGATGCAGTTGATTTCGCCGCCGACCGATGTTCTCGTAATCGTTACGGCAAAAGTTTTACAGGGAGCGGAACGGCTGCACGGATTGAGGTCGTCGCCGACACCGGAAACCCATGTGCGAGCCGATTGGGCGTCGGCAATCGCTGAAAATACGAAAAAGAGATTGACCAAAACGAAAGCTTGAATTGCGAATCTGTATTTATTCATTATTTTTCTCCTTAATTTTTCTGGATTTTTAATTGATGTTACTGCCTCAAAGCGCGGATTTACTGCACCGCAGCCCGTCCGCTGTTCGTGCCGTTCGAAGCGTTGCCGTCAATCAGATTGCCGCCCCACGTATAAATGTCGCTGCCCGTAAGCCCGGTCGTATTGGCCGTTATAATATTGCCGCCGATTCTGATAGTTGCGCTCGTGACGGTGCTGACGCCCGTTCCGTTTTGCGAAATGAGACAGCCTTTCAGAGCCAGCACGGAAGTCGAGCCGTTCGCCTGAACTCCGGTCGTGTTTCCGGTAAAAGTCGAATTTTGAACGACTCCGACGGTCGCCGAGTTTTGATTAAAACCGACCGAGTTGGCGGCAATCAGCGAGTCGATAAGAAAAATAGTCGCCGTCGCCGCGCCTGAAAGCGAGGTGTTGATGCCGTTGCCGGCGTTGTTTCTGACGGTCGTTTTTTTTGCGACCAGACTGAAAGCGCCCGAAGTAGTTTCAACCGAGATGCCGTGTGCCGTAAAGCCGTCGATAACCACTTCTTCGAGCGTCAATCTATTCGCGCTCTGAACGCGGATGCCGTTCGTCCCGTTTCCCAGACCGTTGATTGTAAACCCACGAATACGCACGCTTTTGGCCGTGTCTGCCGGGTCTGTAATATTGATATTGATGCCGTTGGCCGCCGCCGCTCTCGTCGTGCCCTGTGTGTCTTCACAATCGATGGTAATCGACTTGTCGATCTGAATTACTCCGTACTCGGAGTTCGGGTCGAGACAGTTGATTTCGCCGCCGACGGAAGTGGCGGCGATAGCTGCCGCAAAGCTCTTGCAGGGAGCGGTGCGGCTGCACGAATTTGTATCTAGCCCCGTGCTGGCAACCCAAGTTCTGATTACCTGCGCGTCCGCGGCTGCCGAAAACGCGAAAAAGAGTCCGACCAGAACGAAAGTCCTGAAAGCGAATCTGTGTTTATTCATATATTTTTCTCCTTGTGTTTTTTTGATTTTCCGATTCCAATATCATCAACGGCTTTGCGCTAAAAATGCTTAAAACTCGATGTCTATTACTAGACGCGTGTAAAAAATGCGAAAACATTTCACTTTATCCGGCGCGACACCGCCAGCGTTTACATCCGAAATGCTTAAATTTTCCGGCTTTTCGTGCCAAGCCGTTATCAACCGACTCAAAATTTCCGGTTGATTAATGCCCGAATCGTCAACGATTTTAAATGTCGCTGACGCAAAAAGCTGCTGACTGTATTTTTGGTGCTGTCTATTCTAAACTTTTTCGCGTGAATATGAAAATTTTTCGACAACTCAATTAAGCTGTCGAAAATTCGGGAGAGCTATGACGACGGTTTCCGCCATTTTGATTTCGCTTTTAATTTGCGCCGCCGCCGCGATTTGCGAGGGCTTATTTGCGGGAAAAAACGTGAAAAATGTTCTCGGAAAACTGCGAGCTCCGCGTTTTGCGCCGCCGCTCTGGGTTTGGGCGATTATCGGCGTTTTTTATTATCTCTTCTGTTTTTTTATTCTTTTTCGTCTTCTCAGGTACGATGACAATGCTTCGATTAGATACGCTGCGCTTGCGCTTTTGCTCGTCGTGATGTTTACGAATGCGTTTTGGAATTACGTTTTCTTTCGCCGGCAGAATTTGTTTTTCAGCTTCGCGCTCGGCGTTTTTTATTCGCTCGCGGCGGTCGCCGTTTTCGTCTGCCTCTATCAGTTCGATTACATCGCGGCGTTTGTTTTAATTCCGTATCTGCTTTATCTGATTTACGCTTTCTATTGGAGCTACGGATTGTTGAAGCTCAATCCGAATCATTCATGAGCGTCGTCCAAAGAAAATTATCCGGAACGTTTAAAGACTTTTTCGACTCGGAAAAATCGAGCGGCGTGGTGCTGATTATCTGCACGATTGTCTCGCTGCTCGTCACAAATTCCAGTTTGGGCGCGAATTATCTGAGCATCTGGCACGCTTCAATTTTGGGCTTGAGCGTCGAGCATTGGATAAATGACGGTCTGATGGCGATTTTCTTTTTGCTTATCGGGCTTGAGCTGCGGCGCGAGCTGCGCAGCGGCGAATTGTCGGACGCTAAAGCCGCGCTGCTGCCGGTTTTTGCCGCGCTCGGCGGAATTTTCACGCCCGCTTTGATTCATTTTGTTTTTAATTACGGCACGCCGACGCAGGCCGGAATCGGAATTCCGATGGCGACCGACATCGCTTTTGCGCTCGGCGTTCTGGCGCTTTTGGGACGGCGCGTTCCCGTTTCTTTGAAAATCTTTCTGACCGCGCTGGCGGTGATAGACGATTTGGGCGCGATTATCGTCATCGCCGTTTTTTACACGACAAAGCTTTCCGCTTTTTATTTAACCGGCGCGATTCTCAGTTTTGCGATGCTCTTTGTGATAAATCGATTTTTTCGCGTGATGAATTTGATTCCGTATCTTCTCGGCGGCGCTCTGATGTGGTTTTTGATGCTCGAATCCGGCGTTCACACGACGATTGCAGGAGTTCTTCTCGCTTTTACGATTCCCTTTTCCGGCGGCGAAGATGATGAAAACTCGCCTTCGCACCGGCTCGAATATTTTCTGAACAAACCGGTTGCGTTTGTCATTCTGCCGATTTTCGCGCTCGCCAATACGGGAATCGTCGCCGGCGCGGATTGGTTTCAGAATCTTTTTTCGGCAAACAGCGCGGGCATAATTTTCGGCTTGGCGCTCGGCAAGCCAACCGGCATCATGCTTTTTAGTTTTCTCGTCGTCAGTTTCGGCATTTGCCGCCTGCCGCCGGATTTAAACTGGAAACACATTTTCGGCGCGGGTCTCCTGGGCGGAATCGGTTTTACGATGTCGATTTTTATCACGAATCTCGCCTTTACGGGAAACGCGGACGTTATCAACGCTTCAAAATTTGCGATTCTGCTCGCATCTCTGACGTCCGGAACAATCGGTTTTTTGTGGCTGAGACTAATGGAACTGAAAGCTGAAAGCTGAAATTGAAAGGCAAGATAGTTCTCACTTTTCACTTTTCACTTTTTACTTATTTCGGCAGCGGTTGGTCGCTGTTCCAGATTTCCCACGCAATCAGCCATTTGCCGTTGATTTTTTTGCGGCATATGACGTGTCTGCCGGTTTCGACGATGCGGTTTGCGCCGCCTTTCGGCGTGTAGGTCATAATGTAGCGCGCCCGCTCGATTGAAAAATCGTCTTTTGTTGTGATTTCTTCGGGAAAAGTTTCGTGCCGGGCCTCGTTTTGCTCCAGAAATTTTTCGAGCTCGGCGCGAATTGCTTTTTTGCCGCTCACGGTCTGGTAGTTGTAGGGCATCGAAACGGCGTCGTCGGCATACAAATCGGAGAGATTCGCAACGTCGCGCGAATTAAAAAATTTATCCCACTCGGCGCCCGCGTTTTTCGGATATTCGTCGCCGCCCGCATCATCTTTCGGAGAAACCGGCGCTTGCCCGCTCCGGCAGGCGCCGCCGCATAAAAAGGCGAGTAAAATCAATGCGCTCAAAAAACGTCGGGCAAGCTGAAAATTTTTCATACGACTGCTCCTTAAATAACTGAAAACTTATATTTAAGAAAATGGGTTTTGACTATCAATTTTCAGTTCTCAGTTTTCAGTTTCTTCCCGCTTGTCTGGCGAGTTTTGCAACGGCTTCGGCGAGCATTTCCTGCTCGACCGGCTTGGCGATATGCGCCTGAAAACCGGCGGCAATCGCCTCACGCTTATCTCTTTCCCTGACATAAGCCGTCAGCGCCGCAGCGGGAACGTTTCCGCCTTTTTCGGGCGTCAGATTGCGTATTTTGCCGATGAGCGAATAGCCGTCTTCGTTTGGCATTCCGATATCGGAGACGAGCACGTTCGGCGTCCATTCGAGAAATGTATCAAGCGCCGCCGCGCTCGAATTGGCGGTGCGAACTTCCGCGCCGTATTGCGCGAGCATCAAATGCAGAACTTCGAGCGAGTCGGGGTCGTCGTCAACCAGAAGCACGCGCAGGCCGCTTAAATCCGGCGCAGCGGCAATACCGCGCGTCTCGCCGGGCGAATTGTGCGACGCTAATAAAATATCCGCCGTCGTCACCGATTCGCCCGCCGCTGCCGTCAAAGGCAGTTTTATGATAAACGTCGCGCCTTTGCCTTCGCCTTCGCTTTCAGCCCGAACCGTTCCGCCATGCAGCTCGACCAGATGACGCACAATCGCAAGTCCGAGACCGAGACCGCTGTCCAAACGCGTCGTCGACGAATCGGCCTGTCGAAAACGTTCAAAGACAAACGGCAGAAACTTCGGGCTGATGCCGATGCCGCTGTCCGTCACGCTTATCTCGGCGTTTGCATCGACTTGCTGCAATCGAACTTCGACGTTTCCACCCGCCGTCGTGAATTTGATGGCATTTGAGACGAGATTCCAGATTATCTGCTGCAGGCGGTCGGCGTCGCCGACGATTAAACCCGTATTTTCGTCGAGCAAAATCGAAAGCGAAATCGATTTGGCGTCGGCCGCCGGACGCAGCGTGTCAATCGAGGCGCGAATAACTCGCGTGAGCTCGATTGTTTTTGATTCGATTTGCAGTTTTCCGGTGATGATGCGCGAAACGTCCAGAATGTCGCCGATTATCTCGGCCTGCGCCTTTGCGTTGCGCTCGATTATTTCCAGTGCGTTGCGGGTGTTTTCCTCTTTCAGATTTCCCCGGTTGAGCATCGACGCCCAGCCTAAAATGGCGTTGAGCGGCGTGCGCAGCTCGTGCGACACGGTGGTGAGAAATTCGTCCTTGAGCCGATTTGCCGATTCGGCCTCGCCGCGCGCCGACTGTTCGCTTTGAAATAAACGCTCGCGCTCTTTTTCCGCCGCGCGGCGCTCGCTGACGTCGTGAAAAACCAGAATCGCGCCGATAACCGCGCCGTCGTCGTCTTTTATCGGCGCGCCGCTGTCTTCAATCGGGATTTCCCGCCCGTCCTTTGTAATGAGCGTCGTGTGATTGGCGAGCCCGACCGTGACGCCTTTGCTTTTAATAATCGTAAAAGGGCTTTCGACCGGCTCGCGCGTCTCTTCGTTGACAATGTGAAACACTTCTTCGAGCAATCGTCCGGCGGCGTCCGCAATCGTCCAGCCGGTCATTTTTTCGGCGGTAGGGTTGATAAAATTGATTCTGCCCTCGATGTCGGTCGCAATCACCGAATCGCCGATGCTTTCGAGCGTTACCTGTAGAAGCTTCTGCTGGTCGCGCAGGTTTTTTTCGGCGTTGCGGCGCGAGCTGGCGAATAAAACGACGCTCCCGAACAAAATCAGACGATTAAAAGTTATGAGTGCGGAGTTAAAGGAAAACTCGTGTTTGGCGGCATACGCAAAATAAACGAGCGTCGCTTCAAAAATAACCGCAAACAAAAGTCCCGGCCCTCTTCCGAGATACCACGCCGCGGCAATCATCGTTATGATAATCAGCGACGTTAAATCGAGACTGACGGGAAGAATACGCGGAATGACAAAAGTAATGGCAATCAGCAGCGCAAACGCGCCTACAGCTAATAAGTAACGCACTACTCCTGACTTAATCTCTCTTGCCATCTAAAAGTTTCTGAAACCGAGTATTTTTGTTTCCGAACTGCGTGTAAATTGTAAACAAAACCCTAAGGCTTATTAGTATACAAATTTACAGGCGCATCTTGCAAAAAATGTTGGAAATTAAAGTATTTATAAAACGCCGCGAAAGGATTTGCGATGAAGCGGGCACGCACCGTGTTTTTTGATGGCTTCGAAATGCGCTTTTGTGCCGTAGCCGACGTGACCGGCGAAGCCGTATGCGGGATAGATTTTATCGAGTTCCCGCATTAAATTATCGCGGTAGGTTTTGGCGAGAATGGAGGCGGCGGCGATGGAGGCGGAAATGGCGTCGCCTTTGATAATGGCTTTTTGCGGCAGATTGATTTCCTTTAACTGGAGAGCGTCAATCAACAGAAAATCGGCTTTCGGCTGCAAATTTTCGATGGCCAGACGCATCGCTTTTTTGGTCGCCTGCAAGATGTTGATACGGTCGATTTCGTCGGCTTCGACTTGCGCGATTGAATAGGCGAGCGCCGTTTGTTTTAGCTCTCCGGCAATCAGCTCGCGCCGTTTGGCCGTAAGTTTTTTCGAATCGTTTAAGCCTTCGGGCAGCGGACGCGACAAATCCAGAATGCAGGCCGCCGCGACGACCGCGCCCGCCAGACACCCGCGCCCGACTTCATCGACGCCGGCAACGAATCTGTAACCTTCTTTGAACGCCTGATTTTCGAATTCGATTCCTATTTGCATACAAAGAAAATAGCCCGCGGATGAACACGGATTCGGCTGATTTTTCTGCGGATAAATCATAAAATAAATCCGTGCTAATCAGCCGAGCCGGCGTTTACCCGCGGGCTATTAAATCAAACAAAACTATTTCGCCGCCTGTTTCGTTTTGGTGCGCGTGTCGCGTTCTTTGATGCGAGCCGCTTTACCGCGCAAATCACGCAGGTAATAAAGTTTGGCGCGGCGAACTTTGCCGCGGCGCGTGACGTCGATGTGGTCGATGACCGTTCCGTGAAGCGGGAAAATTCTTTCGACGCCGACGCCGAAAGATACTTTTCTGACGGTCACGGTTTCGCGCGCACCGCCGTGTTTGCGGGCAATGCAGATGCCTTCAAAAGCCTGCAGGCGCTCTTTGTTGCCTTCCTTGATGCGAACGTGTACGCGCAGCGTATCGCCCGGCTGAAAATTCGGTATATTGTCTTTTAATTGTGTACTCTCGATACTATCTAATCGGTTCATTTTATTTATCAGCGAGAGGTGAACGCGTCAAAAAGTTATCTTTATTAACCTTTGACTACTCACGTCAGCTATTCTCCTTATTTAATAAATCTTGTCTGACTTTCTGCGTTTTCTCCAGCGCCCTGGCCCTGCGCCATTTTTCAATCTCGGCGTGATTTCCGCTCAAAAGAATTTCCGGCACTTTCATTCCGCGAAAATCGCGCGGCTGCGTGTAATGCGGAAAATCCAATAATCCGTTTGAAAACGAATCGTTCGCAGCCGAAGTTTCGCTTCCCAGAGCGTTCGGCAAAAGCCGCACAATCGCGTCAACTAAAACTATCGCCGCCGGCTCGCCGCCCGAAAGAACGTAATCTCCGATGGAGATTTCTTCCGTCACGAGCGTCTCGTTAACCCGTTCGTCGACTCCTTCGTAACGCCCGCAAATCAAAACCAAATGCTCGATACAATCAGCAAATTCCTTCGCAGTTTCCTGTTTGAATTGCCTTCCCTGCGGCGAAAGCAAAACGACTCGTGTTCCGGGCGGATAATTTTCGCGCTCGCTCGCGCTGGTCAAATTTTCAATCGCTCGAAAAATCGGCTCGCACTTGAGAACCATTCCGTCGCCGCCGCCGAACGGCCTGTCGTCGGTCATGCGATGCTTGTCGGTCGTCCATTCGCGCAAATCGTGGACGCCGATTTCGACAATTTCCGCGAGCCGTGCGCGACGCACGATTCCAAAATCGAAGACCTCTCGGAAAAATTCGGGGAAAATTGTTAAAACGTCAATCTTTAACATTTTGACCTTTGAGCTTAGACCTTTGAAAATTGAGTAAAATTAAAGGTCAAAGGTCAAAAATCCAATAATCCATCCGGCACGTCAACGCGAATCAACTTGTTTTCGATATCGACTTCGGTGCAAATTGCCTCGGCAAAAGGAATCATGTATTCCTTGTTTTCGCCGGCGACGATTAAAATTTCCGTGCCGCCCGTCCGCATTATTTCTTTAACGCGCCCGATTGGTTCGCCCGCGACGGTTTTGACCGCGCAGCCCGTCAATTCCCAGTCGAAATACTCGTCTTCTTCGAGCTCGACCGCTTCGGTTTCGGGAATGCAGATTTCCGTGCCGCGCAGAGTTTCGGCCGCTTCAATCGAATCAACGCCCGCAAATTTCAGAATGATTCTGCCTTTCTGAAACCAGAACTTTTCGATTTTCAATTCCGCGCGCGCGCCGTCCGGTTTTATCGCAACAACCGTTTCCAGCTTTTCGAATCTTTCCGGAAAATCAGTCAAAAGGTCGGCGACCGTTTCGCCGCGAAGACCGCGCGTCTTGGCAATTCTGGCGACAGCGATTAAGTCCATAAAGTCCGGAGAGTTTCGAGAGTTTGAAAAGCCCGGAGAGCCAAAAATCAAATTGACTCAAGACTCCCTGGACTCTCCCGACTCTCCAAACTATTCAACCAAATCGAGCTGATAACGCTTGCCGTGTTTCTGTCCGGCGTAAAACAAAAGGCTTCGGAGCGCCTTTACCGTGCGGCCTTCGCGCCCGATAAGACGTCCCATATCGCCTTCGCCGACGCGAACTTCGATTCTCACGGCGCGGCCGTCTTCAATTTCCGACACTTCGACTGCATCGGCGTTGCCGACCAGCGATTTTACGAGTTTTTCGACGGCTTCTTTCATAAAAAAAATGTCAGATGCCAGATGCCGGATATTAGAAAAAACCAGCATCCGACATCCAGTATCCAGTATCCAAACGACTATTCCGCTTCCGGCGCCGGATTATGCTTAATCAAGCTCGCCACGGTTTCGGTCGGCTGCGCGCCGACTGAAATCCAGTATTGAATACGGTCGAATTTCAGATTGATTTCCGCCGGATTCGTCAACGGATTATAAGTGCCGACGTTTTCGAGATATTTCCCGTCGCGCTTTGAACGCTTTTCTTTTACTACTATGCGATAAAAAGGGCTTTTCTTTGCGCCCATTCTCATTAAACTGATTGCTAACATAATTTTTAGTGGTCAGTGGTCAGTGGTCAGTGGTCAGTGAAAGAATTTTATCTGTCACCTGTCACCTGTCACCTGTCACCTTTTTTTCTTGTGTCTCTTCTTTTTCTTTAATCTTTTCGACAAATTGTCTTTTGTTTCTTCGTAATTGTTATCAAAATCTTCGTCCGCGCCGCCACCGCCGCCGAACATGCCGCCCAAACCGTTCATTCCGCCCCCGAGCAGACCGCCAAGTCCGCCGCCAAGGCCGCCCATCGCTTTGCCCGCAAGCTTCGAGAAAAGTCCGCCGCGATTCATCTGCTGCATCATTTTCTTCATCTGCTCGTATTGGCGAATCAGGCCATTGACTTCGGAAATTGTCGAGCCCGAGCCTTTGGCGATACGCGTTTTGCGGCTGGCGTCGATAATCTTGTGATTGTTGCGCTCCGTTTTGGTCATCGAATCGATAATCGCTTCGGTGCGCTTCATCTGCGCTTCGACTTCTTCGGATTGTTCATCAGACAACTGCATTCCGCCCATCATCTGTTCGGGCAGCATCTTCATAATTTTGGACATCGAGCCGAGTTTTTTGAATTGTCCGAGCTGGTTTCGAAAATCTTCGAGCGTAAACTGATTGCTCGTCATTTTCTGCAGCTGCTTGGCCGCTTCTTCCTCGTCGATTTTGCCCTGAACTTCTTCGATGAGCGATAAAACGTCGCCCATTCCCAAGATTCTCTGCGCGATACGGTCGGGATAAAACGGCTCAATCGCGTCGTATTTTTCGCCGACGCCGACAAATTTCACCGGCTGCCCGATAACCTGTTTGATGGAAAGCGCCGCGCCGCCGCGCGCATCTCCGTCCATTTTCGTCAAAACGACGCCCGTGATGCCGACTCGTTCGTGAAAAACTTCGGCCGAGCGAACCGCGTCCTGCCCAGTCATCGCGTCGGCGACGAAAAGAACTTCGACCGGCTTTGTTTCCGCTTTTATCTGTTCGAGCTCGACCATCAAATCGTCGTCGATATGCAGACGACCGGCCGTGTCAATCATCAATGTGTCAAAACCCGAATCCTGAGCGTATTTGACCGCGCCGCGCACCAGCGTCAAAGGGTCGTTCGTTTCCTTGTCCTGATAGACCGTTACTCCGACCGCCGCGCCGACCACTCTCAACTGCTCGCGCGCCGCCGGGCGATAAACGTCAACCGAAACAAGAAGCGGTTTGCGTTCCTGATTGTCCGCGAGCCAGCGCGAGATTTTTCCCGTCGAAGTCGTTTTACCCGAGCCCTGCAAACCGACAATCATCACGACGTTCGGAATCTGGCGCGTAAAAACGAGTCTTGAAGACGTTCCGCCCATCAATTCGGAAAGCTCGTCGTAAACGATTTTGACGACCTGCTCGTGCGGTTTCAAATCCTGCCAGACTTCCTGACCTTCCGCCTTTGCGCGAACCGACTCGACAAAATCCTTGGCGACCTTGTAATTTACGTCCGCTTCAAGCAAAGCCATCCGAATCTCGCGCAGAGCGACATCGACGTGCTCGGGCGTCAGCTTGCCTTCGCCGCGCAGATTCTTCAGCGTCTTCTTCAGTTTGTCGGATAAGGACTCGAACATATAGATACACTTCCAGCTATAGAGCCGAAACTATAAATACTAATTGTTTAGGGGAAAAGTGTCAAGAAAAGGCGAGGTTTGCCGCATCGAATTTTATTTAGTCCTCGACGTACAGTTGTTGCCCGTCAACTTCCAATGCAAAAGAATCTATTGACATTCGCCATTCGACATTTACCTCGATAACCGCTGAAAGACTTCCGGCCTTAAATCTGAATTTTGGAGCAAACCACGTTTTTCCGGAATACAAATCGCTTGATGTCGAAGCGCCAATTTCGCCTTCGACCAAAACTGCCTCGCCTCCCATTCTGCCGCCGTCATAAATCACTTCAAAAATGCCTTCGGGCGTAACGACATTGAACCTTCTAAATAATCGTCTCTTTTCGAGAAGCGTAGCAATTAACATTTTCGCACACGAATATTCGATTTGCCTTTAACGATAATTTTTTCAATCGCTTTGATAACGCTTTCGGTCGTCACGTTCAGAATACATCTCGGCTCGCCGAATTGCGCGCAAAAATGTCCGGCGCACGGCTGGCAGGCCATTTTTTGATAAACGATTTCGTTCGGCGCGTTTGTCCAGGGCCGCCAGTGATTGATGTTCGACGAGCCGAAAACGACTACGAGAGGCGTTTCGACGGCCGCCGCGATGTGCGCGATTCCCGAATCGTTCCCGACGAAAAGCTTTGCTCGCGAAGCCAGCGCGGTGATTTCCGGCAAAGTTAAATCGTTGAAAGTTATGACCGGAACGCGCGCCGATTGTTTGAGATTTTCCAAAACCGCGCGCTCTTTTTCGGTGGCAATCGCAATTATCGATAAACCTTTTTCGTGCAGAAATTCGGCGACGCGGGCGAAATTTTCGGTCGCCCATTGTTTTGTATCAAACGCGGCGGTCGGGTGAATCAAAGCGAACGCGGATTGCGGATTGCCGATTGCGGAAGAAAGTTTGTTTTCAATCGAATTGCGCGCTTTTTCGGTAACGACCAGACGGGTTTTCGTTTTGTCGGAAACCGGCACGCCGGCAAAACCGAGAAGCGCGAGATGCTGTTCGGCCGAATGAATCGTTTCCCGGTGCCAGAAATCTTTTGCCGAAGAAAGCAGATGATTGTATAGAAACGCGTAGCGGTAGTGCGCAAATCCGACGCGATGCGCGGCGCCTGCCGCACGCACGAAAAACGTCGAGGTCGTGCCGCCGTGAAGATTGAAAACGACGTCGTATTTTGCGCGGCGGAGCTTTATTAAAACATCGAGGCGCGACCGTTTGCTTTTGCGCGAAAAGGTCAGGACATTGTCGACGGCGTCAAAATTTTCGAGAATCGGCGCGACCCAGTCTTCGAGCAAAACGTCAATCCGCGCGTCCGGCAGAAATCTGCGAAGCGCGATTAAAGAAGGCGTCGTCAGAACCGTATCGCCGATTGAGCGCAGGCGCACGACCAGAACGCGCTTTATATTCGTCCAGTCGATTGATTTTGGATTTTTGTTTTTTGGTCTTTGGTCTTCGGATTTCATTTAAGGCTAAATTTTCAAATTTTCTGACAACTGACCGCTGACCACCGACCGCTACTTTTCTTTCGATGCTTCTTCGACGAGCATTACCGGAATTTCGTCTCGTATCGGGTAAACGAGCGCGCACTCCTCGTTAGTACATTTCAAACCGCTCTCGTCGGGTTTGATTTCGACTTTCGATTTGCATTGCGGACAGCGCAAGATTTCTAAAAGTTCGGGACTGATTGCCATAATTTTCTCCAACTGAATTTTAACGTAAAAAATTACGAATTACGAAATTGAATGCCGCTTCAATTCGTAATTCGTAATTCGTCTTTCGTAATTGCTATCTTAGGCCGCTTCGGTTTTCGTGCCGCATTCGGGGCAGAATTTTGCGCCCGGCGCGAGTTCCGCCTGGCAGTTGGCGCATTTCTGTTTTTCCTGCGACGAGCCGCACTCGGAACAGAATTTCGCGCCTTCTCTTAATTCCGCGCCGCATTTGACGCACGGAACTTTGGCGACTTCCATTTTGCCGCCGCAGTCGGAGCAGAATTTTACGCCGGCCGCGTTTTGCTTTCCGCATGAAGGACACGGAACGGTGTTTGTCTGCTGTCCGCCACCGCCGCCGCTCTGCTGTTGTCCCTGGCCGCCCGGCTGACCGCCGAACGCGTTGACCATCTGATTGCCGACGGCGAAACCCGCGCCGAGTCCTGCGCCTAAGCCTGCGCCGCCGCCTTCGTTTTGCGCCGCGTCGCGCAGAGCGTCGGCCGCCTGAAACTGCATGTATCGGTTGGCGTCGCCGAGCGCGCCCATCGAAGCGCGTTTGTCCATCGCTTCTTCGACTTCGGGCGGCAAGCTTATATTTTCGACGTAGAATTTCGTCACCTGCAGGCCGTATGTGCCGAAATCTTCGTTGATTTTGGCGCGAATCGCTTCGCCGAGCTCTTTATATTGAGCGGCAAGGTCGAGCGCCGGAATTTTCAATTCGCCGAGCGCGTCGGAAAATTCGGTGACGATGGCGCGCTTTAACTGCGTGTCGATGTCCTCGGTCTGGAAAGTCGCGTTTGTTCCGGCGACTTCCTTGATAAACACCGCCGGGTCGGCGACGCGCATCGAATACGCGCCGAAAGCGCGCAGCCGAACGATGCCGAAATCGTTGTCGCGCAGCATAATCGGGTTCGAAGTTCCCCATTTCATATCGGTGAACTGTTTCGTGTTGACGAAATAAACCTCGGATTTCATCGGCGAGTTAAAGCCGTATTTCCATGCGCCGAGCTTCGAGAGAACCGGCGTGTTGCCGCCGTCAATCGTGTAGCGCCCGGGCGTAAAAACGTCCGCCACCTGTCCTTCGAAAACAAAAACCGCCGCCTGCGATTCCCTGACAATCAACTGCGCGCCGTTTTTAATTTCCTGCTGATAAACCGGAAAACGGTAAAGAAGCGTATCGCCCGAATCGTCCAGCCATTCGATAACTTCGATAAATTGATTCATCGCCGCGTCTTTAACTTTGTCGAAAAAACTCATTTTATAATTATCTCCTTATGACATTTCTTAACGATAAAATATCTCACAAAGTTTCGTGAAATGGAAGTTTTACGCAATTGATTCGGTTCCGTTGAAATTTTATGCTTAACAATTGCCATTAGCTTCGGCTAGTGAATTAGATAAGCAAAAAACCGTCGGCTTTAGCCGAATAAAATCAAAATAATTTTCCGAACGTCATCTTTGCCGCCGCCAACTAAAAAGCAGTTGTCGTCGGCTGTTTCTTTGTGAAAAACCAAAGAAACAGAATCATCGCCAGCCCGCCCGACATATCGAGCAGAACGTCGTAGGGCGAGCTCGTCCGCAGCGGGTTGAAACTTTGATTGAATTCGTCAATCGAAGCGATAAGCGTGACGAGCAGAAACGAAAAAACGTACCAGTATTTGCGTAAAAGCTCCGCGCCCGAACGGCGGAAAGCGCGCCACGCCCAGAAAGCCAAAATCGCGTATTCGGTAAAATGCGCGCATTTTCTGATGTATGCGTGATAACTCGTGATGGTTTCGGGCGCGGCGTTCGGGAACAGCCATTCGAGCAGCGGGCGAATGATTCGAGAAGTGCTGGACATCGAGCCGGCGCTCGAAGACGCGATAAAAATAACGACAATCCACAAAATTAAAGGCGCGTAAAGTTTCAACCTTACGCGCCATTTGTTTGATGAACCAGAATTTATCATTCGTAATTCGTAATTTTTTATTCGTAATCGATTAGAGCGCCGCCGCGCCGGAGACGACCTCGATAATTTCCTTCGTAATCGCCGCCTGACGAATGCGGTTCATATTCAAAGTCAAAGTATCAATCAGTTCGCCCGCATTTTTCGAAGCCGAATCCATCGCCGTCATCCGCGAGCCCTGCTCGGACGCGACCGACTCCAACATCGCGCGATAAATCTGCGTTTCGACCTGTTTCGGCAAAAGCTTTCCGAAAATCTCCGAAGGCTCCTGCTCGTAGATATACTCGGCCTGCGGCCGGCCGGCGGTTTCGTCAGTTTCGGCGAGACGCGGAATCGGCAGCAGCTGTTCAATCACGGGTTTTTGCGAAAGAACCGTCTTGAACTCGGTGAAAACGAGAAAAACTTTATCAATCGTCTCGTCTTCGACGAAGGTCTTGATGATTTTATCGGCAATCTCGACGGCGTCGGCGTGGCTCACGTTTCCCGCTCCGGTCAGATTGATATATTCTTCGGACAGAGCCATCTCGCGGCGTTTGAAAAAGTCTCGCCCTTTGCGTCCGACGGCAATCATGCTCGTCTGCTTGCCGGGATTTTCGTTCAAAAAGTTCGATGTCGCTTTGATGACGTTTGTGTTAAAAGCGCCCGCCAGACCTTTGTCGGCCGAAACGAGAACGATTAAATATTTTTCGTCGCCGCGCGCGTCGAGCAGCGGGTGCGAAAAATCGTCGCCGATGCGGCCGCTCAAACCGGCGAGCACGGCCGACATTTTCCTGGCAAACGGGCGCGCCGCCGTCACGCGGTCCTGCGCGCGCTTGAGCTTGGCCGCCGCGACCATCTTCATCGCTTTGGTGATTTGCTGTGTGTTTTTGACCGACTTAATCCGCCGGCGCATATCCAATAAACTTGCCATAAATTTAATGATGAATGATGAAAGTGGAATGTTTTAATTCATCATTCCGCCTTCATCATTTCGCTAAGCGCTCGCTGTCGCTGTCGTCAGTGTATCTTTGTTCCAGCGCGTTGATTTGAAATCTTCGACGGCTTCCTTCATCGATGCTTTCAAATCGTCGTCGATTGATTTTTTCGTGCGAAGCGTTTCGAAAACCGCCGGATGCGAATTTTCGATAAACTCGAAAATTTCCGCTTCAAAGCGTTTCAAATCTTCAACCGCGATGTCGTCAGCCATACCGTTTGAAACCGTCCAGATGATGAAAACCTGTTGTTCGACCGGCATCGGCTGGTATTGCCCCTGTTTCAAAATTTCGGTCAGACGGCGTCCGCGCTCTAATTGCGACTGCGTCGATTTGTCCAAGTCCGAACCGAACTGGGCAAACGCCGCGAGCTCGCGGAACTGCGCCAAATCGATGCGCAGCGTTCCGGCGACCTGTTTCATCGCCTTAATCTGCGCCGAACCGCCGACGCGCGAAACCGAGTTTCCGACGTTGATGGCCGGACGAACGCCCGAGTTGAAAAGGTCGGATTCAAGAAAAATCTGCCCGTCGGTAATCGAAATCACGTTTGTCGGAATATAAGCCGAGATGTCGCCCGCCTGAGTTTCGATAAACGGCAAAGAAGTTAAGCTTCCGCCGCCGCGCGCGTCCGACATTTTCGCGGCGCGTTCGAGAAGGCGTGAGTGAAGATAGAAAACATCGCCCGGATAGGCTTCGCGTCCGGGGGGGCGACGCAGCAGCAGAGAGATTTCTCTGTAGGCCGCCGCCTGCTTCGAGAGGTCGTCGTAGATGGTCAGCGCGTGACGACCGTTGTCTCGAAAATACTCGCCCATAGCGACGCCCGAATAGGGCGCGAGAAATTGCATCGCGGCTGGGTCGGAAGCAGTCGCCTTAACCACGATGGTGTATTCCATCGCGCCGAAGTCCTGCAAAGTCTTTACCACCTGCGCGACCGTCGAAGCCTTCTGGCCGATGGCGACGTAGATGCAAATAACGTCTTTGCCCTTCTGGTTAATAATCGTATCAACCGCGACGGCTGTCTTGCCCGTCTGGCGGTCGCCGATGATGAGTTCGCGCTGCCCGCGCCCGATGGGAACCATAGAGTCAATCGCCTTCAGACCCGTCTGCAAAGGCTCTTTGACGGGCTGGCGGTCAATGATGCCAGGGGCCATGCGTTCGATAGTATTGAAGGCGTCCGTCATAATTGGACCACGGTCATCAATCGGATTGCCGAGCGCATCCACCACTCGCCCTATGAGCGCATCTCCGACGGGCACTTCCATAATGCGGCCCGTACGCTTGACCATGTCGCCTTCTCTG
>DASWRI010000053.1:0-77504 GCA_036403235.1 Pyrinomonadaceae bacterium
TTTGCTGCTATCGTTGCTACGCGAGGCGAAGTGCTCTCGCTGTTTTTGGGCTTGTTAGCCATAGAGTTTATAGTGTCGTCAGTAGCCTTGCCTTTGTGGAAAACACTATCTGTGATAATCTTTTTAAGCTAATTCAAGAACCACAGCAGACTATTACTCGTTTCCGACTTGCTGACGAAGTTAATAAGAAATCGACATAATAGTTTTTCGCTTTGGTTTTCTATTTTGATTGCTAGGCTGACTTAAGGCAGGATAAGACGGGGTTAATTTTTCCTTGACATTCCCTGTGGAAAAAGGATAAATTAGATAGAGTTAGAGCCTGCTCTGTTAGCCGTTCCAAGCAACAGAAATTAGAAAACGACCTGCTAGTAACAGGTCGTTTCTTAGTTTAGGATACTTTCACCGACGATGTCAACGTTTTATCTGTGCAACTTAAGATTTAAAGGGACTTAGCGTTTTCTCTATAAAAATCCGTCTCAATCCCCAACTCATAAATCGACTGTACGATGCAGCAGATATTATGGCAAAGCACTTTACAAAGTAACTCATTTATTTGAGCTTTCTCAGTCTTACTTTTGAGTCTTTCGCCAAACTTAGCCTTTATCATTGAAAACGTAGTTTCGACGTTTGAGCGTTTGTGATAGAAATTCATAAACTCGTCGCGTCTCATTTGATAAAAGTAATACATATTACGCCAAAGCTGGTCGCCTGTGCGATGATTCGGCCTTGAGTTCTCTTTGAAAGGAATAAAGGCCATACCGCCCCTGTCTGCGACATATCGAAAGTTCTCAGCCGATAAATAAGCCTTGTCAGCAGTAACGTGATTCAATTTAAAATCCTGTGCCGTTCTTTGAACGAGCGGCTTAAACTGCGGGTGGTCTGATGATGTTCCGTCTGTGATTTCTACGTTGGCGATAATATTTGTAGATACTCCGCAAATGATATGGCATTTGAGCCAATCGTTAATCATTACCGATTTAGTTTTGTGTTTGGTCGTATGCCAGTTGCCGTCTCTATTTTGCCCTTTGGAGAATCCGCTAGAATCTACAGCAAAGTCTATTTCAACCGCTCGCAAGGGTGATGCGCTTTCACGGATAAGAGAATTGAGAACATAAAACATCTCGTCAATCTCAAGATAATTAAACAGGGAATTGAAATGCGGGATTTTAGAGATATAGCCTTTCTTATGCGCTTCGGCTAAATCCGAGATAAAACGTCTGCCCGAAATGCCCGAATAAATCTTAAAGACAATCGAGAAAATCATATCTCTTAAAGGTATGCGGGCGCGGCCTGTGTGAGCGGGCGGCAAATCATCGACCTGAGAACATAATTCAAAAAGCAGCTCTTGAAAACGTGCTTTCTCGTTGGTTTGAGCAAGATTGTAGTTGTGCCAATCCTGCGAATAGGTTTTACGGACTTTCGGGAGTTCGATTTCTTGTTGTTTCTGTTGTTGTTGTTCAAATAATAGCATTGTGCATTTCTCCTTGATTTCAAGGCGTGAATTGGCGCACAATATACTTTCGACTAGAGCGTGCGCAATCACGCTGTGGTTAAACAGGCACTGTTGGTTGTTACAGCAACCAGCGGTGCTTTTTTCGTTCTCAACTGATGTATTTATTATACTTCGTTCCATTAATGAAATCAAGCTAACTTATTGAAGATGCTAGCGTTACATAAGAGCATTTCTATTTTCTTTGCAAGCATAGAGTAATTGACAATATAATGCTTGCTGTGAAATAATGCAAGCAGACTTAAAAAAGGATGCAAGCATATGAAAAAAGAAAAGAAAGAAAAAGACGAGAAGAAAGTGAAAGGCGGTATTGCTAGGTCTGAGGCGCTAACTAAAACGGAAAGGTCTGCAATCGCAAAAAAAGCGGCTAGTGTGCGATGGGGAACTGACCTGCCGGAGGCTACCCATACCGGCAACTTAAAAGTGGGGCAGATTCCCTGTGCAGTTTTAGAGGACGGAACGAGAGTGCTTTGGCAACAAGGATTTTTAAGGGCAATTGGGCGAACAGGTAGAGCTGCGGAAAGCGCAGTTTTAGACGAAAGCTTCCCACTGCCCGTTTTTCTTAGGGCTGAAAATCTTAAACCCTTTATTACTAGCGAGTTAGTAGAAGCTTCGAGACCTATTGTTTTTCGACCTATTATCTCAAGTAGAGGTGGTATTTCCTACGGTTATCGGGCTGAATTACTTCCGCAGGTGTGCGATGTTTTTGTTCAAGCTTTAGAAGCAAAAGCACTAAAGCCAAATCAAATTCATATTGCCGAACAGTGTAAGATATTGATGCGGGGATTTGCCCAAGTTGGTATTATCGCTCTTGTTGATGAAGCAACGGGTTATCAATATACACGCGCTAGAAATGCACTTGAGGAAATCCTTGAACATTTCATAGCAAAGGAACTTAGAAAATGGGTTAAAACTTTTCCCGATGAATTTTATTATCACATTTGCCGTCTTAAAGGTTGGAATTATGATGAAGATAATAAACATAAAAGAGGCGCGTATTTTGGTAAATTAACCAATTATCTTATTTATCGCCGTTTAGCACCGGGAGTTTTGAAAGAATTAAAGAGTATCACCCCAAAGGATTCAAAGGGCAGATATAAACAAAGATTATTTCAAAGACTGACGGAACACATCGGACACCCAAGATTGCGCGAGCTGTTAGCCTCTGAAATTACGCTAATGCGAATCTTTGACAATGGAAAATGGGAAGATTTTGAAAAAGCTTTGAACAGAGCTATTCCGATTTACGGCGATTTACCTTTATTTGACCAAATTGAGAACCAAAACACAGATACGGCCAGATTACTTCATTAACCTACAACCAAACGCTAAAACCGCCGGACTCAATTACGAGCGCGGCGGTTTTTCCTTGCAAGTTTTCTTGCTATCCCAAATCTTCAACGCTCGTTTAATCAAATCTCATCGTTATTAATTCGTTCTTGCTGCCAATGTCGAAAGGCCAGAAGTTCTTCTTTATAAAACTGCGGCTCTGGCAATGTTTTTCCGGCTTTTAATGAATCGTTGTAACGACGCAGAATTTCTTCCATTTGCAGAAATCGCTTTTCCCGCATTTCTAGATACGGTTTTTCTCGCTCTTTCCTTAATCGCTCGGCATTTGATTTTGTTAATAAAACGCACCCATCGCTCATATATCTATTATACATCTGTTTTTGTGCAAACTTCATTTCTGCACAAAAACTCGCCCTACTTGCACAAAAACTCCATATTCTGCACAAAAACACCCTAAAAATCGCTAGTTTTTGTGCAAAGCCACAGAGATGTATACAAATTATCCATCTATATTTAGTGTATTAAATATACAGTGCAATAAAGCTTTTGTTTTCAGCAATTAATCCTATCTCTTGGAATAGTTGTTAATTTAATATACAAATCGCATTTATTTATACAAAACGGGAAAAATAAAAATAGCTCCTCTCATTTGTTGCAAACAAATCACTTATTGGTTTTGCTGGAACGGTAGAAAGTTTGGCACGCGGTTTGTTATATAGAAAGGCAAGAAGCAAGGCTTCAAAATTAACAAGAAGAAGAGAAGAGGAGACTAAAATGAAAAACTTAAAAAATTTAACGGCGGCATTTACTTTATTAGTAGTTATGATTATGGGTGCGGTTTCAGCGAATGCTGGTATATTATTGGGCGACCGTTCGATTCCGGTCAACAGCGACCCTTGTGTTAGCAACGATAGTCCTACAAAAAGTGACACCGGAATCATCGTTGCCGGATTTACCGGAATTATCGTTGCCGGATTTACCGGAATCATCGTTGCCGGCAAAGACACGACTCAGGTTAACTGCGGTATCTTGATGTCGGACTAAGCCAAAGCAATATACAGACAGTTGTCCTTCCCTTGTGGTTGAACAAACTCCCAAAAAAGCAACCTTTGTTGAGAAATCGACAAGGGTTGTTTTTATTTTATTTGCGATTGATATTGAGGAGAAAGTCGCCGCAGGTTTTCAACCGCTCGCGGCAAAGTCTCCAAAACATATTCGACGTCTTCCGGCGTATTTTCCACGCCGAAGCTAAAACGAATCGCTCCGCGCGCCAGCTCGTCGTTTCTGCCGAGGGCGCGAATGACGGGCGAAGGCTCAAGACTGCCGGAAGAGCACGCCGAACCGGTCGAAACGGCGACGCCCTGCATATCGAGATTGATAAGCAGACCTTCGCCTTCGATAAACCGGAAGGAAATGTTCGAGATATTCGGCAGGCGTTTTTCACGATTGCCGTTAAAGACGATATCAGTGATTTTTTCCGCCACCCGGTCTTCGAATTTCCGGCGCAAGTCGGCCAGACGCGCGGCGTTTTCGGATAAATTTCTGTTGGCGATTTCGCAGGCCTTTCCGAAAGCAACGATATATGGAACGTTTTCCGTTCCGCCGCGCCGCTCGCGTTCCTGATGCCCGCCGATGTTTTGCGCGTGAAGCCGCACGCCGCGACGAATATAAAGCGCGCCGACGCCTTTCGGAGCGTAAAGCTTGTGCGCCGAAACTGAAAGCAAATCGCAGCCGATTTCTTCGACATCAACCGTAATTTTGCCGATTGCCTGAACGGCGTCGGTGTGAAACCAGATTTTTTTGCCGCCAGCGCGCAACTCACGCACGAATCTGCCGATTTCTTCGACTGGCTGAATCGTGCCGATTTCGTTGTTGGCGGTCATCACAGAAATTAAAATCGTATCTTCGCGAATCGCGTTTTTTACGTCGTCGGGACGGACGATTCCGTCTTCGTAAACGGGCAGATAGGTAACATCGACGCCGCGTTTTTCCAAATCCAGACAAACTTCCTTGACGGCCGAATGCTCGATTTGCGAAGTGATTATGTGCCGGCCGTATTTTTCGTTTGCTTCGAGAAATCCGCGAATGGCGAGATTGTTCGATTCCGTGCCGCCCGATGTAAAAACGATTTCGTTCGGCCGCGCGTTGACGATTCCGGCGACTTGATGACGCGCTTTATCGACGGCCGCGCGCGCTTCCTGCCCGAAAAAGTGGATGCTCGAGGCGTTGCCGAACTTGCCGGTCAAAAAGGGAAGCATCGCCTCGACGACTTCTTTATCAACCGGCGTGGTGGCGCTGTTATCCAGATAAACTCTGCGAAACATATGTCTATTTTAACTCATCTGAAAAAATTACAAACTTGTGACAGTATATTTCGTTGTAATAGCAAAGGTTTTCTTGCTCTGCGTCAGTTGGATAAGATAAAGTAAAACGTTGCGGCATGAAGCGGCATCTAAACCGCGACTCGTTATTTTAGAAGGAAAATATAATGGATTTTGCAACAAAAGAAATTTTTAAGCGATACGCGAGCATTCTGGTCGGCAGGCCGATTTCGCCCGTGTTTTTGAATATTCTGGTCACGAGCGTTTGCGATATGCGCTGCACGCATTGTTTCTTTACGGAGGAGCTCGACGACCGCCCGCGCAAAAAACTGCAGATGAAATCGGACGAAATCGCCCGCATTTCGGAAACTTTGGGCGGAAATCTGGGCGTGCTTGTGCTTGCCGGCGGCGAGCCGTTCACGCGCAAGGATTTGCCGGAAATCGTCCGCTCTTTTTACGAAAACAATAAGCTCGACTCGGTTTATTTAATGAGCAACGGGCAGATTCATCCGAGAATTTTCCCCGACGTGACGCGCATTTTGGACGAATGTCCGAATCTGAACGTGACGGTCGCGCTCGGCATCGACGGCATGAAAGCGGCGCACGAAAAAATTCGTCAGAAAGAAGGAAGCTGGGACAAAGCGATTCACACGGCGCGCACTTTGCAGCAGATGAAGCGCGAGCAATATCCGCAGCTCGACATTCAAACCTGCACCTGCGTCATGAATTCGAATCAGGACACGATTTTTGACTGGTACGACTTTCTGAAATACGATTTGAAGCCGGATAAAGTCAATATCAATTATATTCGTCCGCCTTCGAAAGACCCGAACGAATTGAATTTTGACCATAAGCTTTACGGAAAGCTTTCGCAGATGATTCTCGAAGATGTGAAAAATTCGGCGCTGAAAAACAATTACGGCGGAAAATCGGGCTTTTTCAAAGCGGCCGTCGATATTTACATGCACGATTTGATTGCGAAAACGAAGGAAGAAAACAAAGCGCAACTCAAATGCTACGCCGGAAGCGCCGGCGCGGTCATATACGATAACGGCGCGCTTTCTTCGTGCGAAAACAAACCGGAAGTTCTGAATCTGCGCGATTTCGAGTGGGATTTTCAGGCCGCGTGGAAGACGAATATGATGAAGGCTCGCCGCAAGGAAGCGGGCGCAGGCTGCTACTGCACGCACGAATCGAACTGTTTTTATCCGAGTCTGCCGTTTAACGCAAAACATCTGATTCAGATTAAAAAGCTCGAAAAACAGATGAAAAAAGCGAGCGAAAAACTCGGAAACGACCAGCCGCAGAGCGAAGGCTTGGCGGTTAAAGCGTATGATGTTTGACGAATAAACGCGAATATTAAGATAACATTCGCGTTTATTTTTTGTAATTTTCTCAAAAGATGCAGCAAAGCGCTCCGAAAATTCTCATCATCTCATCTGACACCGGCGGCGGGCATCGCTCGGCGGCGGTCGCTTTGGCGGCGGGCCTGAAAAAGTTCTGGTACGGTGAATCGATAGCCGTCCGAACCATCAAAGCCGTCGAAGAATCGCATCACATCACCGAAAAGCTCGTCAAACTTTACAACTGGATTTTGCGAAACAAGCAGCACTGGATGAAATACGTTTACTGGGCGATAAATCGTTTTCGCCCGGAAACCAGAGAGTTTTTCTATCGCCGGAGCTTCGGTTACGTTAAAGAACAGTTTGAAAAATGGTGTCCGCATATCGTCGTCAGCGTTCATCCGCTGACGCAGCATTTTTTCGCGCGAATTCTTAAAGAGCTGAATTTATCGAAGCAGATTCCGCTCGTCACGGTCGTCACCGACCCTTGCTACGGTTTCTGGAAAGGCTGGGCGTGCGACGACGTTTCGCTTTATCTGGTGGCCAACGAGGGCGCTCGCCAGCAATTGATTGATTACGGCATCACGTCGGAAAAAATCAAAATCGCCGGAATGCCGATTCACCCGAAATTTCACGAGCTAAGCGAGATAGACGCGCAAAACGCCCGCAAAGCTTTCGGCTTAGACCCTGAAAAATTTACGGTTTTCGTCAACGCGGGCTGGGTCGGCGGCGGAAACATCCCGCAGATTTTCCGCGAATTCGTGCGCGGCGATTTGGACGTGCAGGCGATTTTTCTCGCCGGGAAAAACGAGGAATTGCGGCTTGAGGCCGAAGAAATCGCCAAAACGGCAAAATTTCCGGTCAAAGTTATCGGTTATTCCGACGAAATCGAAAAACTGATGCAGTCGGCCGACGTCATGATTTCAAAACTCGGCGGCCTGACGACGTTCGAAGCGCTTGCCTGCCGCCTGCCGATTATTGCCGACGCGACCACGCCGCCGATGCCGCAGGAAGCCGGGACGGTGAACATGATTAAAGAAAGAGGCGCGGGCATTCTGCTTGAAAAATCTTCGGATATTGTGCCGACGATTAAATCTCTGGTCGATAATTCAAAAAGATATACCGATATGAAAGCCGCGACGATTGACCTGACGATTCCCAATTCGACGCAGAGGATTATCGAAGAAATCACCGCGCTTTTGCCCGTCAATTACGAATCGCCGCAACCGCAGGCCGTCGCCGCTTAAAATAATCCCGATTCCGACACTTGTCAGTTTCCCGCAAATTTTCTAACCTTTCCTTTTAGACTTTTTATAAAATTCGGCTTATTTTGGAGAAAAATCTTGAGTCTTTTACTTGAAGGAAAACGCGCTTTTATAACGGGCGGAACACGCGGAATCGGCGCGGCGATTTGCGAAGTGTTCGCGCGCGAAGGCGCTGACGTGGCTTTTAACTATCATTCGCGCGACGATTTGGCGGAAGAAGTGAAAGCGAAAATCGAAGCGCATGGCCGCCGCGCCTTTGCTGCGAAAGTCTCCGTGACAGACCGTTTCGGAATGAAGCATCTGGCGCGCGAATTGACGCAGAACTGGGGCGCAATCAACGTGCTGGTCAATAACGCCGCCGTCAATAAAGGCGATAATTTTGCGACGACGACCGATAAAAGCTGGGACTGGGTAATCGACACCAACGTCAACAGCTTGTTTTCGGTCACAAAGCCTTTTTATAAACAGATGATTCGCCAGCGCGCCGGTTCGATTCTGAACATCACGTCGGTCGGCGCGCTTCGCTCGCTACCGACCTCGGTTCATTATGCGACCTCAAAAGCTGCGATGATTGGATTTACCAAATGTCTCTCGCGCGAAGCGGCCAATTTCGGCGTCACGGTCAACGGCATCGCCGCCGGAATTTTCGACACGGATTTAGCGCACACGCTGCCCGAGAGACTTCTCCAAATGCACGATTTCTGGGTTTCGAAAGGCCGTCTCGGAAAACCGCAGGAACTCGCCGAGTTTGCCGCCTTTATGGTCAGTGACCGCAACAGTTTTATGAACGGCGAAATCGTTATCGTTGACGGCGGCGCGGTCACCTAAATTAGCCGAATTATTGTCAAAAAGCTCGAAAGAAAACGGCGAGACCGCTTTCTCTCGAGCTTTTCTATCTCTAGGTCGCGCTTTAGACAGGCGTAGCCGCGCGAGCCGCTAATTTCGTTTCGGATTCGGCGCGTGATTGACAGTTTTTGTGCAAAATCTTTTCGGCCAAATCAACTTTTTCCGTCAAATCATAAATTTAGAGTCTTAAGAAATCTTAAGAAATCTTATCTTTTTTTAAGGATTTTTCCCGAATCGTTTCATAGACTTGTTTTAGAAAAGCAATTTTCAATGCAGGAACGATTAAGGGAGGGAAATATGACAATTTTTGCGGGAAACTTGATTCGACAATTTTCAGGAAAGACAATTCTGGCGAAACGGCAACAGAAAAAGTGTACGAATTTTGCTCGGTATATTTTATTTCTGGCGGCGCTGGTTGCGCTTTCGGGAACGTGGCAAGCGGTGTCGGCGGCGGACGGCGACCTTATCGAAAGCTTCGGCAACGGCGGCAAGCTGTTGATGGATTTTGGCGGCGACGAATATGTCGAGAGCATGGTGACGCAGCCGGACGGTAAAATCCTCGTTGCCGGCGGGAATAGATTAGTGATGCGATTTGATGGGCAGGGCAGCCCGGATGCGGCCTTCGGCGCAGGCGGCCACGTCGATGTGTCGCTGCTTTTATACGTAAACTGCGTCGCTCTTCAGCCGGACGGAAAAATTCTCGTCGGCGGCGGAAATTATGTGGGCAGTCTCAGCGGTTTTGCGGTCGCGCGTTTGAACGCCGACGGAAGCGTTGACCAGAGTTTTGGCAACGCGGGAGTTTCTCCGACGCTGATGCTCGACGGTCACGGCGGATTTCCGGCGGCGATAGCGATTCAGCCGGACGGAAAAATCGTTATGGTCGGCGAAATCCCGCTCAATTATCACGACAGCGATTTTGGCCTCGCGCGCTACAACGCCAACGGCACTGCCGACCAGAGCTTCGGCGCGGCCGGCTCGGTTTGGACAAGTTTTTCCGGCAGTAAAGACGAGGCTTATACGGTTGCGATTCAGCCCGACGGAAAAATTATCGCGGCCGGAGATTCGGCTTACGGCTCAAACAACATCGGTTTCGCGCTCGTTCGCTATAACACAAACGGAACGCTCGACCAGAGTTTTGGTTACGACGGTAAGACTATCACCCCATTTGAACAGACCGGTAACGTTGACCGCGCCAAATATATTAGCGTAAAGCCGGACGGGAAGATTCTGGCGATTGGAACTTACAGCACGATTGGAGGCAGTTTCGCGAACAGCGTCGGCCTGGCTCGCTTTAACGGCGACGGCACGCTCGATGCAAATTTTGGCAGCGGCGGTAAAATCAAAGCCGGTTTTCCGTTTTATCTCCAGGTTTCGACGGCGATGGAGCAGCCGGACGGAAAAATTCTCGTCGCCGGACGCGCCGCGCCGAATCTTTACGCGGTCGGAAATTTCGGTCTCGGACGGCTTAACGCCAACGGAACGGTCGACCAGAGCTTCGGGACAAACGGCGAGGTAATGACCGATTTCGGTGCGGAAGACGTCGCGTATGTCGTCGCCATGCAGCGAAACGGCAGCATCATTATGGGCGGCGGGAGCGGCGATTACCCACAGGGAAATCTTGCGCTTGCCGCTTACAAAAATACGTCGGCAGTCTTTTATCGAACGCCCTATGATTTCGACGGAGACGGTAAAGCCGACATATCGGTTTATCGCTCGGGGACGTGGCATCTGCAGCAATCTTCAAACGGTTATACGGCCATCCAGTTCGGCTTATCTTCGGACAAACTGGCTCCCGCCGATTACGACGGCGACGGCAAGACCGATTTGGCTGTTTATCGAGACGGAGTGTGGTATCTGTTTCGCTCAAGTCAGGGATTTGTCTCCCTGCAGTTCGGCTCCTCGGGCGACGTGCCGCAGGCGGTCGATTACGACGGTGACGGCAAAGCGGAAATATCAGTTTTCCGTCCGTCGAGCGGCGTCTGGTATATCTACAATCTCTCTAATAATCAAGTCACAATCAGGCAGTTCGGTTTATCTGAAGACAGAGCCGTCGCCGCCGATTACACGGGCGACGGAAAAGCCGACATTGCGGTGTTTCGACCTTCGAACGGAGTCTGGTATGTGCTGGATTTAATTAATAATCAAGCAAGCGCGTTTCAGTTCGGTCAGTCGAATGATAAACCGGTTTGCGGTGATTTCGACGGCGACGGTAAGGCCGATTATGCGGTTTATCGAAGCGGAACGTGGTATGTGCAAAAATCGACGGGCGGCGTGTTGATACAGCAGTTCGGACTCAGCGATGATATTGCGACGGCGGCCGACTACGACGGTGACGGGAAGACGGACATCGCGGTTTTTCGCCCGTCAAACGGAGTCTGGTATGTTGCGCAAAGCGCGTCCGCCATGATGATTCAGCAGTTCGGTTTGGCCGGCGACATTGCCGTCCCGAACGCTTTCGTGCCGTAACAATCAAAAAAAATCTGAAAAAGATTTTTAGCCTGCGTCGTTCGCAGGCTTTTTTTTTACGAAAATTTTTCACACTAAATAATTTAGGATTAAAAATACGCTTTTATCATTTTCGCTTTTGGCGTAAGATAATCTGGCTAACCGGAAAGATGAGCGAAAATTCTACTCACAAAATTTATCAATTTGATTGCTTTCGTCTCGAAGCCGAATCGCGTCGTCTGTGGTGCGATGACAAACCGCTCAGGCTTCCATCGAAGACGTTTGACGTGTTGCTGTACCTCGTCGAACGACACGGTGCGGTCGTCGAGCGCGAAGAATTGCTGCGCGAAATCTGGCGCGACCAGTTTGTCGAGGACGGAAATCTGACGGTTCGCATCACGGAGATTCGCAAAATGCTCGGCGACACGCTCGGCGAAGCCAGATTTATCGCCACCGTTTCGCGGCGCGGCTATTGTTTTGTGGCGCGCGTTCGGGAAATCGAAGAAAACGAGCAATCCGCGTCGTTCGACAAAACGGGAACGAGCCGGGAAAAATCAAATCTTAAAAACCGCCCGGCGGTTAACGACGAAGCTTACCGCACTTTTTTGAAAGGCCTGCATCTGAACGGCAAGCGGACAAAAGAAGCGATTGAAAAAGGTCTGGAATATTTTCGACGCGCCGTCGAGCTCGATTCAACTTTTGCGCTCGCCTACGTCTGGATTGCGCAGAGCTATCGCCTGCTCAATGATTTTTCTATTCTGTCGCACGCCGAGGCGATGCCGCTCATCAAGCAAAATCTCGAACGCGCCGTCGCGCTTGAGCCCGATTTGGCCGAGGCTCGCACGTTGTCCGGTTATATCAAATTTGTTCACGAATGGAACTGGCAGGAAGCCGAAAACGAATTTCGCCGCGCCGTCGAGCTTAACCCGAACAGCATTCTGGCGCGTTATTCCTACGCCAATTTTTTGAAACACATCCGGCGCTTCGACGAAGCTTCGCAGCAATTAAATCAGGCGCTCGAGCTCGACCCGCTTTCGCCGGTTTTGAACCAGATGCTCGGCGCGTTTTTGTTTTATGAAAAACGCTATACGGAAGCCGACGCGCATTTTCGCGAGCAAGCCGAATTGTATCCGAATTCGTTCGTCAACTACGTTTTTCTGTCGGCGTGCTCGATGATGCGCGACGATTTTGCCGCGTCGCTCTGTGAAATCCAAAAGGCCTACGCGCTCGAGCCGAGTTTTGAAGTCTCGGCGCTGCTCGGCGCGGCAAAGGCGAGAGCGGGAAACGTCGTGGAAGCGCGAAAAATTTTGCGGAAGCTCGAAAAGGCCGAAACGACTCCGTTTGAGACTTTTTATCTTTACCTCGCGCTCGGCGAACGCGGCCGCGCCCTCTCGTTTTTAGAACGCTCGCTCGAACGAAAAACCGTTGACCATATCCTGCTCAATATCGACCCGCGCGCCGACGAACTCCGCTCGGACGAACAATTTACAGAAATATTTAGCCGCATCGGCCTGCCCGGTCTTAAGAAATTTTAAGATTTCTTTACATTTCTTAAGGACTTTCTTCTGCCGCAAATCTTATTCTCAAATTAACCGGACGAAAACGTTTCGACCCGCGCGTGTGATTTTTGTAGCGCAGCGAACGAGCAAGGAGTAAAATTGATTGATAAACAATCAAGGTTCAAGGAGGGAAGGCAATGAAGGAATGTTTAGATTATGCGCTTCAACAATTATTGATGCAGGCGACTTTGGGAAAGTTACGGAAACGCGACCGATTATTTCGGCGCGTTTTTCTGTTGGCGGTCTTATTTCTGATGACAGCGACGACAAGCGTAAACGCGGCCGACGGCGACCTCGACCGGAGCTACGGCAACGGCGGCGTCGGCATAATTCGCGTTGACGGGCGGACGGCGTATTCGGTCGGCAAACCGATTTTGCTCGACGACGGAAAAATGCTGCTCGGCGGCGTGTCCAATTTTTTGCCGATGCAGAATGTCGGAAGCTCAATCATTTTGCGCATCAATGCCGACGGAAGTCTCGACCGCACGTTTGGCGACGACGGCAAAATAATCAACATGACGCTGGTTAATCTATGCGGTTTGACGAGACTGCCGGACGGAAAAATCATCGTCGCGGGAAGTTATGTGAGCGCCGGAGATTTGAAATTTGCGGTGACGCGCTACAAAGCCGACGGAACGCTCGATGCGAGCTTCGGCGTAAACGGCTACGCGGTCGGCGTGAGCGGCTCGGCAAAAGCGCTCGCCATCGAGCCGGACGGCAAAATCATTGTCGCCGGTTACGCGACTTTCGACTTCAACGCGAGCGACGATTTTTTGCTGGCGCGATTCGACGCAAACGGAAACGTTGACCAGACTTTCGGTACGAACGGCTTCGTCAGGACAGATTTCTTTCAGGGAGTCGACCAGGTTTCGAGCGTTGTCGTGCAGCCCGACGGGCGAATCGTCGCCGCCGGTTTTGCTACGGAAGCAAAACTTTCCGGCGCGACACAGCGCGAGGATTTTGCTCTGGCCGGTTATGATTCAAGCGGAAATCTCGACACGAATTTTGGCTCGGGCGGATTTTCGACAGCGCAGTTCGGCAGTCAAAATCTCGCTCAAATTCAAAATTTGATTGCGCTGACCGACGGCAAACTGGTCGTTGTCGGCAGCCACACGCCGACCGGCGAAGGAATGGCGATGGCGCGGTATGACCACAACGGCATGCTCGACGGAACTTTCGGCGATGGCGGCGGCAAAGTGATAATGGATTATCCGGGCATCACGTCTTCGATTGTCTTTCGCGCCGTCGCGCTCGGTCGCGACGGGAAAATGCTTTCCCTCGCCGCCCCGACCGAAAATGCACCGCAGCGTGATTTCTTTCTGCTTGCACGCTGCACACGTTTCGGCGCGGTTGACCGGACGCTGGACGGCGAAGGCGAAGTATTGATTCAGCTTGGCCCGAACACAATCGCTTCGTCCGTCATCACTCTGCCGGACGGCAAAACGCTTGTCGCCGGAGTTTCGGACGGTAATTTTTTTACGGCGAGATTCGTCGCCCCGCGTCCGGCACAGCTTGATTTCGACGGCGACGGCCGCGCGGAAGTCGCGGTTTTCAGGCCTTCGACCGGCGTTTGGTATTTGTCGAATTCTTCCGGCGTGTCCTGGGCCATCAGGTTTGGCGCGAGCGGAGACAAAATCACGCCCGCCGATTTTGACGGCGACGGCCGAAACGACGCTGCCGTTTTTCGCTCCGGTACATGGTTTATTCTGCGAAGTTCGGACGGCCAGACATCAATTTCGCAGTTTGGTCTTGCCGGCGACGTTCCGGTCGCGGCCGACTACGACGGCGACAATCGCGCCGATATTGCGGTTTATCGCCCGAGCGAAGGAAATTGGTACGTTTTGCAAAGCTCCGACGGGCAGATGACGGCCACACATTTCGGGACGGCGGAAGACAAGCCGACCGTCGGCGACTACGACGGCGACGGCAAAACCGACATCGCCGTTTTTCGCCCGAGCGAAGGCGTTTGGTATCGAATCGGCAGCCGCACCAATCAACTTTTTATTCATCAATTCGGAACGACGGGTGACATTCCGGCGGCGGCCGATTACGACGGCGACGGTAAATCCGATTTGGCGGTTTACCGCGGCGGCGTCTGGTATATAGAAAACAGCGAGGACAATCAATTGACGGTTGTTCAATACGGTTTGAGCGACGACATGCCCGTTCCCGCTGATTACGACGGCGACAGCCGCGCCGATATCTCGATTTTCAGACCGTCGGCGGGCGATTGGTACTTGTTAAATTCGGCCGGCAATCAGTCAGCCGTAACGCATCTCGGCGCGAGCGGCGACACTCCGGTCGGGGCGGCGTCTATTCGTTAAAGTTCAGATTCGGCTCGCCGCTTTGATAAGAGGACAAAGCGGCGAGCCTTCGGAAGGTAAAACAAAACTTAGGCAAAATTTCAAGGGGTGGTTATGAAGGTATTAAGGGGAAAAATTTCGGAAAAAATAATAATTTCGACGCGGGAGAAACGGCGCGGCAATTTAACGCGATGCGTATTGTTGCTGACCATATTTGCGCTGGCCGGCTTCGGCCAAATTGTGCGGGCGGCGGACGGCGACCTCGACCCGGCATTTGGAAACGGCGGCAAAGTCTTGTCGGATTTGAGCGGCGGGATTGATAACTTGAGCAAAATCGCGCTCCAGCCGGACGGGAAAATCCTTGCTGTGGGAAATTATCGTCTCTCAAACGGCAACTCGCACATCGAGCTCGCCCGTTACAACGCAAACGGAACGCTTGATACAACATTCGGCACGGGCGGCAGAGTGACGACGATTATCAGCAATTCCGGCGACTTTGCCGACGACGTGATTGTACAGCCGGACAATAAAATACTCGTCGGGGGAAGCGTTTCGTCGCCCGGCGTGGTCGATTCGTCTTTTTTGCTCGTGCGTTATAACCCGGACGGAACGCTCGACACGACTTTCGGCACGGGCGGTTTAACAACAACAAATATCGGGGATTATCTGGACGGAATTACCGCGATTGCTCTACAAGCCGACGGCAAGATAGTCGCGTCGGGATTTAGAGCCATCGTTCGTCCTCCGGGCGAAGAACGAAACGCCGATATTGCCCTCGCGAGATATAATTCGAACGGAACGCTCGATACGACCTTCGGCACAAACGGCAAAACGATTTCCGACTTCGGGCCGGTCGCCGATTATTTTGCCGACGACGCGACCGATGTAATCGTTCTGCCGGACGGGAAAATCGTCATCGTCGGCGATTCGGACGGCGGCGGTTATTACGATTTTTTAATCGCCCGCTATAACGCAAACGGAACGCTCGACACCTCGTTCGGCACGAACGGCAGAACAAAAACCGATTTGGGAAACGGTTATCAGGACGGCGCTTCGGGCGCTGCGCTGCAACCGGACGGAAAAATAGTTTCGGTCGGCGCGGCCTTGCCGAGCAGCTACGATTTGGATTTTTCGCTGATTCGATACAATCCGAACGGCTCTCTTGACCCGACTTTCGGCACGGGCGGAAAAGTAGTTTTCGGGCTGGAAAGCCTGCATGATGAAGAATTAAGCGATGTCGTCATTCAAAGCGACGGGAAAATTCTCGCGCTCGGCGATTCGAATTCGTCAAACAATTCCGGCTTTTTGCTTTTGCGTTTTAACCCGGACGGAACGCGCGATACAAGCTTTGGCAGCAACGGAATCGTGCGAACTCCGTTTGGCTCGAACGCCGCCTATACGACGGCGCTTCTCCTCCAACCGGACGCAAAAATTATTGCCGCCGGATACACGCCGCTGTTTCAATCGAGCGATTTCGCGCTGGTGCGTTATCTGAACACGCCGACTTCGCGGCCGGCGCAGTTTGATTTCGACGGCGACGCGAAAGCCGACATTTCGATTTTCTGCGACGGTTTATGGAATATTCAGCGAACGACGGCGGGAAATTTAACAAACTTCCAGTTCGGCTTAAACGGCGACTCGGTCACGCCGGCAGATTTTGACGGCGACGGCAAAACCGACCTCGGCATTTTCCGTTCGGCTTCGGGCGATTGGTATTGGCTCAACAGCGGAAGCAATACGTATTCGATTGTGCATTTTGGTCAGAGCGGCGACGTTCCGGTCGTCGCCGACTACGACGGCGACAGGCGCGCCGATTATGCTGTTTACCGCGAAGGCGTCTGGTATATCCAGCGTTCGACGGCGGGATTTTTAGCTACCCAGTTTGGATTGGCGAGCGACAAACCCGTTCCGGCCGATTACGACGGCGACGGTAAGACGGACATCGCCATTTATCGCGCTTCAAGCGGCCAGTGGTGGATAAATCGAAGCGCAAGCGGCGGAGTCGTCCTCCAATTCGGCACAGCGACCGACAAAGTCGTTCCGGCCGATTACACCGGCGACGGAAAAGCCGACGTTGCATTCTGGCGGCCTTCGACCGGCGAATGGTTTGTTCTCAGAAGCGAAAATCAAAGCTATTATTCGGCGTCGTTCGGACAAAACGGCGACATTCCTGTGGCCGGCGATTACGACGGCGACGGTAAATCCGATATGGCGGTTTATCGCGCCGGTCAGTGGTGGATTTGGCAGAGCCGGACGGGCAGCTATTCGGTTCAGCAATTCGGTAACTCGGACGATATGCCCGTCCCGTCGGCATTTATCAGATAAAAGACAAAAGGCGGGGGAAACTTTTCCGCCTTTTATTAATTTTTACAAGGGAAGTATTCAAGGAGGGAAGTATGAAAGAGCGGGATGAATATGTAATTCGGTGCGCTTTCTTTTTGACGGTAATTTTTATGTTTTCAGTTGTTTGCCGGACGGCGCGGGCGGCGGACGACAGCCTTGACACGACATTCGGCAGCGGCGGAAAGGTGGTGACCGATTTTAACAACAGCACTGATTGGCTGAGCAGCATTGCCGTGCAACCCGACGGGAAAATCGTTGCCATCGGCGATATTCACCCAAGCAATAAGTATGCGCTCGCACGCTACAATCCGGACGGCACGCTTGACGCGACGTTTGGCAACGGCGGCAAAGTGATGACCGTAATCGCAAACGTCCGGGAGAGTGCGGCCGGGCTTCTCATTCTGCCGGACGGCAAGATACTTATCAGCGGAAGTATCGAACTGCCTTCAGCCAGCGATAGTTCTTTTGCACTGTTGCGCTACAACTCGGACGGTTCGCTCGATACCACTTTCGGCAACGGCGGAATAGTGACAACCAACGTCGGCCCCGATGACGACCAGGCCTATCGCCTCGCGCTCCAGTCTGACGGCAAAATAATCGCGGCTGGACGAAGGGGAATTTATTTTAATCCAACCGAGCAGAGAAAAGGTAATGTTGCCCTTGCACGCTACAATCCGGACGGCACGCTTGACACGACGTTCGGCAACGGTGGCAAAGTAGTCACTGATTTCGGGCAAGGCTTGGAGAGCTATGCCATTGCGCTGATTATCCAACCGGATGGCAGAATTGTTATTGCCGGCGAGTCGGGTTATGAATTTCTGGTCGCTCGTTATAACCCTAACGGCATACTCGACGCGACGTTTGGCAATGGCGGCTTCTCGTTAGCTAATTTTAGCAGTAACTGGGATAGAGCCAGCGATGCCGTCCTTCAGTCCGACGGCAAAATCATTGTCGTAGGAAGCGCCGAAGTTCACAGCCCTTACGATAATTTTGCCCTGGCGCGCTACAATCCGGACGGCTCGTTCGACCAGAGCTTCGGCAACGGCGGCAAGATACTTATGTCTACCGATGGAGAGATAAATGCAGCAGTTCTTCAGAGTGACGGCAAAATAATCGCTCTTGGGACGTCCAACTCGACCTTCTTATTGTTACGCCTCAATGTAAACGGCTCGCTGGATACGACGTTTGGCAGCAACGGTACGGTAACGACATCGTTCGGAGCAAATACGGCTGAGGGCAATGACCTTGTTCTGCAGCCTGACGGCAAGTTGCTCGCTGCCGGCTTTACTCCCGGCGCTCCTTACTATCAGAACAGTGATTTCGCTTTAGCCCGTTATCTAAACACAGCGACCGCAGTTTCGCACCCGACGCAATTTGATTTCGACGGCGATTCGAAAGCCGATATTTCTGTTTTTCGCAACAGAATGTGGTATTTGAATCGCTCAAGTGCGGGATATTCAGCCTTCCAGTTTGGTTTAAATTCCGATCAAATTGTTCCTGCGGATTTTGATGGAGACGGTAAAACCGATATCGCCGTTTTCCGTCCGAGCGAGGGCAATTGGTATTGGTTAGGCAGCAACGGAACGTATTCAATCGCGCATTTCGGCGTAAGCGGCGACATTCCGGTCGTCGCGGATTACGACGGCGACGGACGCGCCGATTACGCCGTTTACCGCGAAGGAGTCTGGTATATCCAGCGTTCGACGGCGGGATTTTTAGCTACCCAGTTTGGATTGGCGAGCGACAAACCCGTTCCGGCCGATTACGACGGCGACGGAAAAGCCGATATTGCGGTTTACCGCGCCGGCACATGGTATGTCCAGAAAAGCTCCGGCGGAACTATCATACGTCAATTCGGTCTGAGCACGGATATGCCGGTTGTCTGTGATTATGACGGCGACGGCAAAGCCGACATTGCCGTCTGGCGTCCCGAAACCGGCGTCTGGCATTATCTGGAAAGCTCGAACGGAAATTATTATTCCTATCAATTCGGCGCAAATGGCGATATGCCCGCGCCGGGCGATTATGACGGTGACGGCAAAGCCGATTTGACGATTTATCGCGGCGGCGAATGGTGGATTTGGCGCAGCCGAACCAACGATTATTCGGTTCAGCAATTCGGAAACAGGGGAGATAAGCCCATCCCGTCGGCATATATTCAGTAAAACCGGAAAAAGGCGAGAATTCAATTTCCCGCCTTTCTTTTGCGCTTTTTGATTGTTTAATCCGATGCGCGCCGCTCCCATCACGAGATGCAGGTCGTCGAGCATCGCGGCGTCGAGCGACATCGTCTTCCGGCACTGCCAGCCCAAATCTCATCCGTCCACATCGAAAGCTTGAAGACGGCCTGATTTTCCGCGACGGAAAGCTCGACCTTCTTTTCGTCGGAAACGATGGTCATAAATTTTACTGCGACATTTGACTGAATGGCTTATATGAGAAAAATTGAAAGCCGATTTCAATAAACAATGATGACAAAAAAAATGCCTTCGTCAAGTTTCCGTAAAGAAATTACGACGAAAGCATAAAATTTTCGGTTAAATTATTTTTGCGCTTTCCATCCGGCCAAAGTTTTTTCAAATTCCGGAGAATTTACCGGCGTCTTTGCGGCTTTGCCGACCTGAACGGCTTTTTCGCCGGTTGCGATTGCTTCAGCCGTTTTGCCCATTTCGGCTAAGATTCGCGCTTTGGTGGCTAAGTTTCCGAAGGTTTCGCGCGCTTTGATGGATTCGTCGAGCCAGCCGAGCGCTTCTTCGTAGTTGTTCTTCAGACGAAACGTATAAATATAACTTGCGCCTTGGTTAAGCGGGCGAAAATCATCGGCTTTGCGATTTTTGATGGCTTCGCGAATTTGCGTCAGAGTTCTGCCGTAAATGTCGCCGGTATCAAAACTAAAAGGAACGGCGATTTTTTCCCAGCGAAGAACTATTTTCCCGCTGTTTGCCGTGATGTCCTGAAAATCATACGCGAGAGTTTCCTGCATTTCGGCTTTATCGGGTTTTACTTTAACGCGCAGCGCGTCTTTTTTCTCGTCGTATGTAAAACTGCCCCATTTATCGTTGTCTTTGCTGAAAATCAGAATCCACTCGGTTTTGCCCGGAATCGCGTGAAAACCGTATTTTCCGGCGGGCAAAGGCTGCCCGTTGATGCTGACGTCGCGGCTAAATTCAATCGTTGTATTTTCGTTTGCGCCGGTGCGCCAAACCTGCCCGTAAGGCACAAGACACGGATAAAGATTGTTATCAATCGGGATAACGTCTTTTGTTTCGCAGCCCCAAATCTTTCTGGCTTTGACGTTCGGGCGATGATAAACGATGGCGACGCGCGTATCGCCGATTATTTGCGCGATTTCCTGCCGCTGACTTTCGCGCGGAATCGGGACTTGCGCGAAAACGCAGATGCTGAAACTCAAAATAAAGATAAAAACAAAACAGATTTTTTTCATAATTTACACACCCCAAAGTTCAACTTTTTCGATGACAAATTTTTGCTGCGCCGAATCAAAACCGATTTCGACATTACAGCCGCCTTCAAGCGCAAAATTGTAGAGAATTTTCTTTTTTGAAAAAAAGCCGCCTTTCTCGGCGTATTCAAACCAGAAATTATGATAACCGAAAAGTAATTTATTGCCTTTGTCGCTAATCCGATAAATTTCTATGACCGGAATTTTGCCGCGGTTCTTGTATTTAGTTTTCGCCTGCGCTTTAAATTTACGAGCGAGCTGAACGTAATCCAGATACTCTAAATTTATTTTTCCGATTTGCGTCGGCAGGTCATAAGTCAACTTGTCGTCTTTTACGACAAAAACATTATATAAATCTCTTTCGGTAAATTTGGAATACTCTTCAATTTCTTTTTCCAGACAGGCTTTTAAACTTCTGACGTAAAGATTTTCCGGCGTCTGCGCGGCAGCCGTTACAGCGAAAAACAAAATTAACGAAAGCCGCTTCCACATTATTTTTCGAGCCTGTCTTTGGCTCTGTTGACAAAAGTTTTTATCATCTTGGCGACGCTTTTGGTCATCTCGCTGCTAATGATTGCTTCGCCGGCGATGCCCGCCAGCAGATGAAGCTCGCGCGCCGAATTGCGGCGCAGCTCGACGACCTGCGAAAACTGGACGAGCGTCAGATTTTTTCCTTTTTCAAGAAATTCGGCGGCAAAACGCAAAAGATTTTTTGCCTCGCCCGCGACCGGCGACCATTCGATAATTTCTTCCTCGTCCTCGGTCTTGACGACCGCAAATTTCTGCATCATCGAACCGACGACGGGAACTTCGGCGCGAATCGTCCAATGCGCGATGCCTTTCGCGTCGATGTGTATGCTCTCGACGCCGGGCATCAAATCGACAAAATTTTTTATATCGGCGAAAAACTCACGCACCGCGTCGAGACTCGATTTTACTTCGACCGTATCACTGTAATTTGCTCTGATTGTGAACATAAATTCATCCCCTGTTCATAATACTTTGTCCCTTGCCGTATCAATTTTCTAACAATGATACAAAAAAAACAAATGACTAAAAACAAAGAACAAACGACAAATTAAAAAGCTCCGTTAAAAAGCATCGAGTTAAAAAACGGGCGCGTCGTCGAGCGGAAAATCCCGCGGAAAAACGGTTCTTCGGCAAACATTATGACATGTCCCGCGCCGTTCGGCTCGTCGATGACATAGGCCGTTCCCTTGAGCAGTCTCTCGGTGTTGCCTTGCCAGACAAAGCCGGAAATCGTCAAAGGTTTTTTCGGTTTCGCGTCGAAAACAAGTGCGTTCGTGCCTTCTTTCGAGACGCGGAAAAAGAAGCCCGAAGCGAGCAGAACCGGAATTTCGTCCGTGTCCAGGCCGTAGGTCAGATAAGTCGTTTTATCGACGGTCGCGCGCATAATCGCGCCGGGAATTCCTTCGGGAACTTTGCCCGCGTTGGCCGAAGGCGAAGCAATCGGCGGCAAAACGTCGGCCTGCCAGTCTTTTTTATCGGTCGCGGGCTCGACGGTCGGCGACGGCTGCGGAGATTTTGACGTCGAAGGCGTCGGTGTCGGCGAAGCTTCGGTTTCGGCTTCCTTGCGTTTATCCGGGCTTTCATCTTCGGTTGTTTTGCCTTTTTCCTCGTCGTCGTCGCTTCCGACGGTTTTTGAGGACGAAAGCGCAACGTCTTTGAGCGTGGCGAAAACGGACGCGCCGCGAACGGTAATCAAAGTTCCGCCGCCGGAAACCCACGTTTTCAAAGTCGAGACGCCGCCCGCGCCCAAATCGCCGAAATAGCGTCCCGCCGAGCCGTTCGGCATAATCAAGACGCTGTAATTTTTCAGCGCGCCGCCTTTTATGTTGGCAATCGACAAAGGCGTAAACTCGATGCCGTAGCGATTCAGAGTCCACCAGATTGAGCCGAACGAAGTCTGGTCAACGCCTTCGTCGGCGACGACCGCAATCTTCGGCGCCTGCAGCGATAAAACGTATTCGCTGCCGACGTTTGTGTCGCCTTCTTCGGTGTAGCCGGTATTGACGGCCGTAACGTTGACGCCGAGCTCGCGCGCGAGTCGCGAGACGGCTTCGTGAATCGCTTCGGAATTTCGCGTCACGCGCACGACAAACGTTCCCGCTTTCCACGTTTTCCCGTCAGCCGTCAGAGGCTTTGACGCGACGGCGACGCGAAAGCCTTCCTTCAAAAGTCTTATCGCCATCGCGCCCGCGCCGTCGGTTTGATACGGGATGATGTAAGCGATGCCCGCGCGTCCTGAAACCGAGCCGCGTTTCTCATTTTGCAGAAATTCGTCGGAGACGACGGTCGAAGCGACATTGCCCGCGTCTTCGGTCCAGAAAGCCTCGATGCCGAATGCGAGCGGCAGACTCCACGCCGTGATGTCGTAAAATCCGTATTCTTCTTTGCTGGCCGAAGCGCCGCGCATCTCGTTGCGGCGAAAACGGCGCATATTGTCCTGAACGAAAGCATCGTCCTGCGGCGTGTCCTGTTCCATCAAGGCCTTGATAAGACGTTTCTGCGGCTGGTTCAAGTCAATGATGAAAGAGCCTGCGGGAAAAGTCCGGCTGGCGCGCGACGCGTCCTTTTCCATATATGTGTGTGCCGTCGTCGATGTAAAAGCGGAATTCGCAACTTTTATCTCGACACGCGCGCGCCGGAGAATTTCGAGCATTTCCGCCGTTTTGACGTGGTCTTTTTGGGGAAGAATGACGATTCGTTTTAATTTGTCGTTGTTTGAATCCATCGCGCTGCGGCGAAAATCGTAAAAATCCTGCAATCTTTGCGCGCGGTTGGCGGCGAGCGTTTCGAGCGTCGTCATCGAAGCGACGAAATGCTTGGCGATGCCCGACCGGAGTGTGACAATCGTGCCGTCGTCGCGCGTCCAGCGCAAACCCTTAAAGCCGCCGCCGTCGGTTTCATAAGTCATCCCGATTGCGCCGTTTAAAGACGGGTAAGAATCCCAGTAGCCCGGATAAAAAAGGTCGAAAATGTCGCGCACGTAATAATCCCATTTGTTCCGGTCAAACGCGCCGGCGTTGGCGCGTCCGAACGTGTCGAGCCATTTGTTCGTCGCCGGCTGCGGCAGATTCGGATTTATCGGAAGCGCGGCGGGCGGAAAGAAAAACTGCGAAGGCTGGCCGTGATGGTCGACGTAAACCTGCGGATTCCACTCGAAAAATGCTTTCTGCATATTCTGCGTCTCGATTTGCGTAGCGGCGATATTATCGCGGTTTAAGTCGAAACGGAAATGATTGTATCTGCCCCAAATCGACCACGGCTCGCGATGCTCGATGGCGTTGCGGTCGGCGTTCCCGGTGGCGACGGAGTTATACCACGTGACGAAACGCTCGTGCCCGTCGGGATTTTCGCCGGTTAAAATCAAAGTCACGCAGTTGTTTAAGATTTCCTGCGTTTTCGGCTCGTTCGACGCCGTAAGCTGATAAATGACCTGCATCATCGCTTCGAACGAAGCCGATTCGTTGCCGTGAATCGCGTAAGCCATAATGGCAATCGCCGGATTATTTTGAATTATCTGGTTGGCTTCCGTCGCTGATGTCGAGCGCAAATCGGCGAGTTTGGCGTTATTCGCCTTAATTTCGTCGAGCCGCGCGATATTCTGCGGCGAGGAAATCGCGACGATGTGTTGCATCCGGTATTCGTTCGTCAAACCGATGTCGAAAATCTTCACGCGTTCGGGCGCGGCCCTGGCGACGGCTTCGATATATTTTTCCATCTGCGCGTAATTCGTATGAAAATCGCCGACGTCAAAACGCAAAACGTCCTGCGGTCGCGGAATTTCGCGTCGATATTCGCCGCGCGTGTAGAAATCGAATTTTTCCTCGGTCTGCGAAAAGGCAAAACTCGCCGACAACAAAAATAAAATCGCGGTAAGCAGAAAACTTATTTGTTTCATCAAATCTTTCAGATATAAAAATTTTTACTTTGTAGAACTTTTTAGATATTAAACCGTTAGTCATTAAACGCAAAACATTATGGAAAGTTTTCACGAAATTTACTGTCTTCGTTGCGGCTCGCAAAAGTTGAAACGCTGGGACGAATTAAACTCGGAACAAAAGTTTTTAGTCGAAAGACTGCCCGCGAGCGCCGTATTTTCGCTCGAAGAAAGAAAAAAACATCTATTCTGCCCGCTTTGCTGGAACGAAGTTGAAGATAAAAAAAGCGATTTTTGTTAGATTGAGCAGGCCTTTTGTTTTAATAAATTATATAGAGTTTTTGTTGCAATAAATTACATAGAGTTTTTTGCTCCAATGAATTGCCACTAGCTTTAGCTAGTGGCAATTTATAAAGACGATTCTCCTAATGGCAATTGATAAATAAGCTAGAGGCAATTAAAAGAAAAGATTTTGGTAATTTATGCAGAGTAAACAATTAAAATTGTGGAACGCGGGAACAATTAAAAAGTTTGGAAAAGCTGTCTTTTTCTTAATAAAATCGACACTGTAAGAACGAAAGGTTTAGTTTATCGAGCAAGGGAGGGTTTTCAAGGTGGTTCTACTTTCTTTCTTCAAGCGATTCTGTACGCTCGTTTGCGCAGCAATTCTTTTAAATCTGGCAATTTCTTCAGCCGCCGCACCGCAGGTGGTGACGGTCGATTCTACATTCGCGCCGCTTTTGCAGGATTTCGGCAGCGTTTCGAATCGCCCGGCGGCGAACGTTTCGGCTCTGCAGCCGGATGGAAAAATTCTGGTCGGCGGATATTTTACGAGCATCAATAACGCAACGCGAAAACGCATCGCACGTTTGAACCCGGACGGCTCGGTTGACGCCGGTTTTGACATACCGAACGGCGCGAATAACATCGTCTACGATTTTTCGATTCAAACGGACGGCAAAATTCTCGTCTCCGGCGCGTTTACAAAACTCGGCAGCCAGGAGCGAATCGGCGCGGCGCGGCTTATTGACAGCGCGACGACGGCGTCGGCGCGGACGTTTTACGATTTCGACGGTGACGGCAAAGCCGACGTTTCGGTTTATCGAAACGGAACTTGGCATCTGCAGCAAAGCACGGGCGGATATACGGCGATGCAGTTCGGCGTCGCTTCCGACAAAATTACTCCGGCTGACTATGACGGCGACGGCAAAACCGATTTAGCGGTTTTCCGTGACGGCATCTGGTATCTGCTGCGCTCGCGAGACGGCTTTACTTCCATTCAGTTCGGCGTCGCCGGCGACGTTCCGCAAATCGGAGATTTCGACGGCGACCAGGCTGCCGATTTGGCCGTCTTTCGTCCGTCGACCGGAACGTGGTGGATTCGCCGCAGCACAAATCCGGGCAATTATCTGGCAACTCAGTTCGGTTTATCGAGCGATAAGCCAATCGCCGCCGATTACGACGGCGACGGCAAGACGGACATTGCCGTTTTTCGCCCGTCCGATGGCGTTTGGTATCTTTTGCGAAGCCGCGACGGATTTATTTCACGGCAATACGGCGTTTCGACCGACAAGCCTGTTCCGGCTGATTACGACGGCGACGGTAAAGCGGACATCGCCGTTTACCGCGACGGTGTGTGGTGGATTTCGCGAAGCCGCGACGGAGACTCCACATTCCAATTCGGGTTAGCAGGCGATAAGCCGGTTGCAGCTGATTATGACGGCGACGGCCGCGCCGATATCGCAGTTTATCGGAATGGAGTTTGGTATCTGCAAAAAAGCACGGCAGGATTTTCGGCGCAGAAATTCGGATTAGCCGACGATATTCCTGTTCCGAACGCAAATTTGCCCTAATCGGTGTTGTTTCGGCAATTGATTGAGTCGGAAGATTTCGCGAAATCTTCCGCGATTTCATCCGGTCTGAGCATAAAGTCGGCCACAGACACAAAGGCACAGAGATTTTTAATTTTCTCTGTGCCTTCGTGGTTAAAATTTTTCTAAAAAGAAACGTTATTTTTTATTTTTCTTTTTGTCTTCGGTGAAATTCTTTTTGGCGACTTTGACGATTTCGTCGGCGACTTCGCTGCGTGCGTCGGCCGAATTGCCGCCGAAGATGCCTTTGCTGATGTCGCCGTCGACGATTTGCTCAAGCACGACTTCGCCCGTTTTAGCGTCGATAAATTTGACGTTGACGATAATTTTCGTCTTGCCCGTGCCCATGCCGACCATATAGCGCATCGTGCGATTTCCTTTGTCGAATTTAACGACTTCGCCGCTGATTCTCAAGGTCGAAACTTCCGTCTCGGCCGCGGGCTGAGTCGTCGCTTCGCCGGCCATCGAAACCTGATTAAATTTTTTCGAATCGCGAAATTCGTCAATCACGCCTTTTGTTAAAACGTCGATTTTATCGGCCGGAAATTCTACATTTTGTCTAATCGTGAATTTTTCGACTTCGATGTTTTGATAAATCTTTTTGGTTGAAACGCTGTCCTGCGCCATCGTCATCGAGACAAACAAAAGGCACGCCGAGACCGATAAAAACAAATATTTTATTACTTTCATTATTGTATTCCTATTATAAAAATTTTTATTTGCGCCTGATACGGGCAAACGTCTTAGTTGTTCGAACTTGTGTTACCGGTTGCTTTTCTTTTTAATTCGGAGACGCGGCTATCTGTGCCAGGCTTTTGGAAATATGACGCGCCAGATTTTCCGCCAGGCTTCCCCACGAAGTCGTCTCGCCCGCCGCCATCACCGCGCCGCTGCGCCGGTCGTAAATGCGATAAACGTACCGGTGCGTTATCAATGAGAGCGAAACAAAGCCGATTTCGACATACAGGTCGGCGTTGTCCTTGTAGCGCTCGATGGTCAAATTAAGATTTTGAAAATCTTTGCGTTTCAAAAGCTCTTTTTCCAGAGCCTGCCGCGAAGGCTGAATCGAGGACTTTTGAAATGCGATGGTTCGCGCCGATTTGAGCGCATCTTTCGGCGTTTGAATTTTATTTTCAAGCGGAAGCGGCGTGTTTGCCGGCAAACTTTCCGAGTAATTTTTCTCGCTCGTATTTGAAGAATAACTTTCGCTCGTCGCTGCTTTTCCGATTATCGCCGATATTATTTCGTCGGCGACGCCCGATTTTTTTAATTCAATCAAAGCATTTGCCGAGATGTCGAAATTGCCTTTCGATTTTTCAATCTTCGTCAAAATCACTTCCGGGCTTAACCCGACTTTCGACATTTCGATAATCTGAGAATTGGTCAAAGTTTCCGTCTGTGCAAAAGTGAGGACGGAAAAAAGTAAGATAAAGAGTATAAAGTTTAGTTTTGACATATTATTTATGAGTTTGAATTAAAGTCATTAATTTTTATTTGTCGTCGCCGCTGAAATTACAGAAAAAATTTGTCTTCTCACTCTTATTTCCGCCTTTTGATTTTGTTTGAAAGCGCTCAAGAATTATAAAAACACATTATTTGCGGCTGAATTTTGGCGATTGTGATACTTTGCGAACTCTCACAATCAATTTTTGAAGACGTTTTCAAACGAAGCGCGGATGTTGAGGCGATGAAAAGTTAGGTTTTCGAGCAGATTTTTGGCCGATGAAAGACGCATTCTCGCGGCGATGATTTGCAGCGCGTTTTGATTGGCGAGCGGCAGACGCGTCGAGCGGCCGACGGTCAGGCGCAGATTGTGGTCGAGGCGGCTTAAAAATTCGTATCCGGAAGAAAAATTTTCGAAATCTTCGGCCGCCAGCAAATTTTTCCGGCGGAGTTTTTCAAGGACGAAAAGCGTCGAGCGATTTTCCGCTTCGTCCGGCACAGAGTCGCGCAGCTGCAAAAATCTGACGGCGAAATAAACGTCGAGCATTCCGCCCTGACCGAATTTGATGTCGGTTTCCTTGCCCTGGCGCGACGCGGATTTTTCTTCTTCGAGCCGCTCGCGGATACGCCGCGTTTCCTGTTTTAATTCGATTTTATCGAGGCTTTGAGCTTTTTGGTGAATTGTCCCGCGCGCTCCGGATTCAATCGCGGCGGCCAAAGCCGAATCGCCGCCGACGGCGCGAAGCTTGACGTAGGCGAGCAGCTCCCAGATGGCGGCGCGCGTTTCCAGATAATTTTGAAACGCGTTTTTCCCGGTCGCCGTCGCGCCGTTTTTGCCGTCGGGACGCAGCCGCAAATCGACGCGGTAAAGATGTCCGTCGCGCGTAAAGCTCGAAAGCGCGTTGACAAAAATTTCGGCCGCGCGGCTGTAAAATTCGGCGTGCGTCAGATTTTCGACCGGCAAAAGTTTTTCGTCGTCGTAGATTAAAATCAAATCCAAATCCGATTCGTAATCGAGGCTGCCGCCGCCGAGCTTCCCGAGGCCGAGGACGGCGAACGGAAATTCGTCGAAATCAATCGAAAAATGTTTTTCGAGCTCCTGTTTTGTGATAAAAATCGCCGCTTCGATACTCGCTTCGGCCAGATTTGTCTGAAATTTTCTGGCTTTTTCGAGCGTTATTTTCTCAAAAACGTCGAACACGACGATTTCCAGCAAAAGCTGCGACCATTGTTTTCGCAATGCGGCGAGCCGGTGCGCGAAATCGTTTTTGTTTTCAATCGCCGAAAACAAAAGCTGGCGGTAGCTTTTTTCCGAAAAGTCATTTTCCAAATCCGGCAGATGTTCAATCAAATTGGGATTTGCCGCCAGCATGCCGGCGAAATGCGGCGAGATTTCCGAGAGCTTTTCAAGAATCTTCAATTCGGCTTCGCTTAAATCCGCCGCAATATCCGACTTTGCGAGCGACGAGAGAATCGGCTCTATTAGCAAAGGCCTTTTTTCTTCGACCGTTTCAGATTTCAAATTTGAAATTCCAAATTTTTCCTTCTCTTCGCCAGCGTCGTCGCGTCGCTTTAAATCTTCCGTTACGCCGAAAACGCGCGTGAAAATGCGGTTGACATTGGCCGTGTTTTTTTTTAGCTCAGTTTCGAATTCGGTCAAATTCGCGCAATTCATCCGAACGGCAATCAATTCTTTTTTTTCGGAATTTTCCGGCAGGAGATGCGTCTGCAAACCGTTTTCCATTTGCAGTCGATGTTCGAGGCGGCGCAAAAACGTGTAGGCGTCGGACAGCTCGGTCAGCTCATTTTCCGTCAAAAGCTTTCTGTCAGCGAGACGGCTCAAACTAATCAGCGTGTGCGATGCGCGAAGCCATTCGTCGCGACCGCCGTAGGCGAGCTGCAGGGCTTGGGCGACAAACTCGATTTCGCGGATTCCGCCTTTCCCGACTTTTACGTCGAAACCTTTGTCGGGCGTTTTTTCGAAATTGATTTTATCCTTTGAAAGACGCACATTTTTCAGGGCGTTTTCGACTGTCAGGTCTTTTGAAAAAACCGAATTTTCGATTGAAGTGAAAAACTCGCGAAAGATTTCCGCGTCGCCCGCGCTCGAACGCGAGCGAATCAAAACCTGTCTTTCCCACATTAAAGCCGACGTTTTGTAATAATTTATCGCTTCGTTCCGGGAAATCGCCAGCGTGCCGACGCGCCCGTGCGGGCGCAGACGCAAATCGACGCGATAGGCCGCGCCCTCGCCCGTCTGCGCGCCGACGAGCTTGACGATATATTCGGCGAGCTTGACAAAATATTCGCGGTTTGTGACCGCTCCGCGCGCGCCCTGCCCGGAAGTTTTGCCTTCGGCCGAATACAAAAAAAGCAAATCGATGTCGGACGCGTAATTTAATTCTTTCGAGCCGAGCTTGCCGAGCGCGACGATACAAAATTTTGCCGGCAGCGCGCGTCCTTTTTCGTCGATTTCGAGCGGCGCGCCGTAGCGATTGTCGAGCGCCTGGCGCGCGATTCGCAAAGCGTATTCGAGAATCGCGTCGGCTAAATTTGAAATTTCCTCGGTAATTTCGGCGATGGTATCGAGATGACGAATGTCCTGCAAAAAGATGCGCAGAATCTCGCGGCGGCGAAACCGCGCGAGCAAAACGTTCGGCTCGATTTGCGAGCTGGTCAGGGCAAAACGCGCCAGAGATTCGAGAAGCTCGTCCTTTTCGCGAACTTTCGCCGACGTGCGCTGGCGGCTGAGCCACCAGATATAATCGGGATTTTGCAAAAGCGTCGTGGCAAGAAGCGGGCTGAAAGCGGCGAGCGTCAACGCGTCCGAGAGCAGGCCTTTATTTTTTTCCAGTTTGCGCGCGTCGGCCGGAAATTTCTCCGACAATTGTTCAAAGAAGCGCCGCGCGCCGTCCGCGTCGGGCAAATCTTTTACGAGCGATTCGAGATTTTCCACAAATTTTACCAGAGACAGAGAATTGTTTCTGTTTGCGATTTAACTATTTACGCTTCAAAATTACAACTGACAACGGGCGACGGGTAATTGAAGAATGACAAGATTTGAATTTCAAGTTGAACAATCGGCGAATAAAACGCGTCTCGAAGATTACTTGTGCGAAAAATTTCCGAATTTGAGCAAAATGTATCTGCGCGAGCTCGTCAAGCATGAAAAATGCGAAGTTAACGGCATCTCCGAAAATCGCGGCTTTCGTCTGAGAAAAAGCGATTTTGTCGAAGTCGAAGTCGATTTGCAGAGAGAAGCGGCGATGCAGCCCGAAGCGATTCCGCTCGAAATTCTTTTCGAAGACGCGGAAATTTTAATCGTCAACAAACCCGCCGGAATGCTCGTCCACCCGACGCATCGCGACAAAAACGGAACGCTTCTAAACGCGCTTTCTTATTATTTAAATGCGGAGCGCGGAATGCAAAATGCGGAATTAAATGCCGAAAACCAAAATCCGCGTTCCGCATTCGTCCGTCCCGGCCTCGTTCATCGTCTCGACAAAAAAACTTCGGGCCTAATGATAATTTCAAAATCGCCGCGCGCGCATCGCATTCTGGCCGAGCATTTTCGGCGCAAGCTAATCGAAAAAAAATATCTCGCGCTGGTCGAAGGCGTCATCGCAGAAGACTCCGGCACAATTTCTGCGCCGATTGGACGTTTCGCCGAGATAAAACACTGGGACGTGAAAGAGGACGGAAAACACTCGGAAACAAGATTTGGAGTAAAAAAAAGGTTTGCCGAGACGACGCTTCTGGAGCTCGAACCCGTCACCGGCCGGACAAATCAGCTGCGGATTCACTGCGCGCATATCAATCATCCGATTGTCGGTGATACGGTGCGCGGGGGGCGCGAATTTTTTCGTCTCTGCCTGCACGCCTTCAGGCTTTCGTTTCGTCATCCGGCGAGCGGCGCGCGGCTCGAATTTGAAACGGAAGCTTCGGGCGAAAAAATATTTGGATTATAAGGAATTTTCACCGCCGAGGCGCGGAGTTTGCGCTGAGAAACGCCGAGAAAAAATCTCTGCGTCAATCTGCGCTCGCCCCGGCGTCCCAGCGGCGAAAATTCTTTCGTCTAAAGTTTAAGCGTTCCGTTTTCGATAACGACTTTGCCGTCGATTTTTACGGTCGCTCCGGCGAGATGACCGCCCGCCGCGCCCGTCGAATTGTTTGTGCCGCCGGCCCAGACATTGTTGCCTGTGCCGAGCGAAACCATTCCGGCGGAAACCCAGTTGCCGAATTTTGTGCTCGGCGAAAGGACGTAATTCGGATTTATTCCGAGGTCGAGATAGCTCAAAATTTCCTTTCCTTCGCCGCGCGCGTCGTAGTCGGCCTTCAACGCGGCAAATCCCTCGCCTTCGCCGGTCATCGACGTCAGCTTTCCGTTTTCAAAATTAAGCGTTATGTTATGGACTTCCTTGCCGTTGAAGAAATCTTTTTCGATGACAAATTTTCCCGTTCCAGAATTTGCCGCCGGAATGACGGCCGCTTCGCCCGCCGGAAGATAAACGTCGAAATTTCCTTTCGCCACATCGTCGGCCGAGATGATTCCGTCGCTGATATAAGCGGGTTTGCTTTCGATATTAAATTTTATATTTGTTCCGTTCGGATGCGTGATTTCAACTTCTTTGCCGGCGAAAGCGGTTCTGGCTTTTTCTCCGGTCGCCTGCAAACTCGTGTAATCGATGTTGACGCCTTCCCAGAATAATTTGGCGAACGCGTCCGGCGCCATCTCAAAGCGTTTGGCGCGCCATTCAGTCGGATAAAGCTCGTTGCCGACGTTGACGTTGCGAATTTTGTTTTTGATAAATTCGTCGCCGACCGGGACGCTCGCTTTGCTGCGCGCCGCCAGTCTGGCGGGCGGCACGTCGGCCAGCAAGCCTTCGGTTTCGCTGCTGTCGACGCTTATCGTCACGTTGAAAGCTTTCGCCAGCGCGATGCCGAGCTTCGGTTCTTTCGAATCGTATTTTTCGGGAACTTCGGCGTATGAACGTTTCGTCATGTTCTCGCTGTTTATTTCGAGCATCGCGTTGCCGCCCGCCTTTTCGACTTCGATGACAAGATTTTCGAGCAACTCCATATCGCGCGCGCTTCCGCTGATTAAAACGTTTTCGTTTTCCTTGACTCCGGCGCTTTGCGTTACGATTCGCTCGGCCAGTTTTTTCAAATCCGTCGGCGCGGCTTTGCTCGTCGAGCTCGTCGCGTTCGTATTTGCCTTATTTGTGTTTGCATTGTTCGCATTCGCGGGAGCGTTTGAATTATTCGAAGTCGTTACCGGCTGGCAGGCTGCAAAAACGGCAATGCCAAACGCGAGAACGGCTATAAGTTTCCAATTCATAGCAGAATCTCCTCTAGGTCTCAGGTTGAAATTTGAAAAGCAATATACTTTTAGTTCAATTTGGGTTGTAAGTCAATGAAAACCAAGGCAGGAAAATAAATTTATTTAAATTGCGGCGGCGAGTTTTTCCAGACATTTGCGGCACAGACAGTTTTTGAATTTCGATTTCAGCGCGTCCCTTATCTCGTCCGTCAGATTGATTTCCGTACACCAGCAGCCTTTGACGGCTGCGCCGCAGGCGAATTGCTCGCCGCACGACTCGCAAACGGCGGGCTCTTTGTATTTCGCAGAGATAAAACCGGGAGCACGTTTTGATTTCATATTTACGAACTATTTTATAATTCAACTTTTCAATTTTGCAATAAACTCTATCGGCAAAAAAAGAAGCCGTTTTGAAATGAATCCATAACGACTTTCTTTTTTCGGGGAGATGAATTTGTCTTCGCTATTTGATTTCGATTTTTACGACGGCTTCGGCGCCCGAGCCGCTGATGTCCTGAACTTGAACGATAAATTCGCCGTTGTCGTTTAATACGGCGAGAAAGCCGCGCGCGGTTTCGTTGACGTCGGCCGCGCCTCTGACGAGCTTGACGGCGACGTTTTTGGCGTCGGTCGAGATAGTCAAAGTCTGCCCGACGCGTCCCGATACGACGTAACGTTTAAATTTTCCGCTCGGAATGCTGACGTTCAAATTGACGGAATTTTTGTCTTTTTCGAACGTCACCGGAGTCGACGGGTAAAGGTCGCGTTTTGCGGGAACGCCGACTTCGACTAACTCTCTGCCGTTCCATTTGTAGTTGGTCGTCACGATAAATTCGGGACAGCAGGCGTAGCCGGTTTCATCGACGGCGTATCTTTCCAAAACGAACATTCCTTTTTCGACTTTCGCCGACCGGAGGCCGCCCTGCGCGCGGTCGCCGCCCTGAATGCGAGCCAGCAGCACGGGTTTGTCGTTTTTCATCGTATAGACAAAACCTTCGGACGTGTAGCCTTCGCCGCCGAGATTGCAATACGTCAAAGCAAACGCCTCGTCTTTCCCGTCGCCGTTAAAATCGCCGTAGCTGAGCGCAAAAACTTTGAAATAGAGGCGGCTGACGTCGTCGCCGGTTTGTTTTTCTTCCAGAAATTCGCTGTTTTTAACGGTGATGTCGCGCGTGTCTTCGGCGGCGCAGTAAGGCTTGTAGGTGAAATTGTTGAAATCAACCTGACGGATGCTGCTTTGAGCGTAAGCCAGAAAGTTAAAAGTTAGCAGAAATAGACTCGTTAAGATAACTTTTTTCATAAATCCCGTGTTCGGTTTGTAAAATTATAACGAAAATGAGACGTAATGAAAATTATCTTTTGCGCGAAAAATTCAAAAAATTGACGATAAAAAACAAATTCAAACGTGTGTGTTCGCAAAAACTATCTTCGAAAGACAATCTTTCCGCCGACAATCGTCGCGACCGCCGCGCCCGTAAAATGCCAGTTATCAAACGGCGTGTTGCGCGATTTCGATTTTGAATCGGAATTTTTATACGTCCATTCGAGCTGCGGGTCGAGAATCGTCACGTCGGCAACCGAACCAGGCTTTAGCGTTCCTCGATTTTTCAAACGGAAAATTTTTGCCGGATTGGCGGAGCAAAGCTCGACCAGACGAGCCAAATCGATGATTCCCTTATGAACGAGTTCTTTAAAAGCGAGGCCGATGGCCGTTTCCAGGCCGGTGATGCCAAACGGCGCGCTGTCGTATTCGAGCGCTTTTTCGTCGGCGTGATGCGGCGCGTGGTCGGTTGCGATGGCATCAATCGTGCCGTCTTTGATTGCTTCGAGAATCGCTTCGAGATGTTCTTCGCTTCGCAGCGGCGGCGACATTTTCGTGTTCGTGTCGTAGCCTTCGACGGCCGCGTCGGTCAGAGTAAAATGATGCGGCGCGACTTCGCAGGTGACGTTTATGCCTTCCGCTTTGGCGAGGCGAATGGCTTGCAGAGCGTTTCTGGTCGAAATATGCGCGATGTGAATGTGCGCGCCGGTTTCCTTGGCCAGAATAATGTCGCGCACGGCGTCGATTTCTTCGGCGAGCGCGGGCATTCCTTTTAAGCCGAGCAGAAGCGAAAGTTTTCCTTCGTGCATGACGCTGCCCGAAGATAGAGATTTGTCTTCGCAATGGTCGACGACGGGCAAATCGAAATCTCTCGCATACTGCATCGCGCGGCGCATCATTCCGGCGTTCGGAACGGGACGGCCGTCGTCGGAGACGGCAACCGCGCCCGCCGCTTTCATCTCGCCCATTTCGGCCAATTCCGCCCCGCTCGATTCCTTTGTAATCGCGCCGACCGGAAAGACGTTAGCCAGCCCGGCGCGTTCCGACTGCTCAATCATATAGCGCGTAATGGCCGCGTTGTCGTTTATCGGATTCGTATTCGGCATCGGGCAGACGCTCGTCCAGCCGCCTGCCACCGCCGCGGCCGCGCCCGACGCAATCGTTTCCTTATGCTCCTGTCCCGGCTCGCGCAAATGAACGTGCAAATCGATAAACCCGGGCGCGACAATCAAACCGGCAGCGTCAAAAAGTTCCGCGTCTTCGGGCGCAGATTCGTTTTGAGCGAGCCAGGCGATAACCCGCCCGCCTTCGATTAAAAGATTTTTTCCGCTGTTTTGATTTTCCGAAGGGTCAATCAAATGACCGTTTTTGATTAAAAGTTTCATCCAATTAAAGATTGTAAATATAAGCGACGTTACTGCCTTTGTTTTTGAGGCAGAGTTTCTTCATCCGGTTTATTTTATCAATATCTTTGCGTGTCTTCCTCGTCGCCGTTCTACTTTTCTTTTATTAGATTGAGTTCGAGCGCCGACAGTTTTTGCTGTATTTCATCGTCTATTTCCATGTTTGTGATAATCGGCGTGAATTCGGTCGATTTGCCTGTTCCGAAATGATAATGAAATGTGCTGCCGCCGCCGGGCGTGTACCTGCCGAAGTGCCATTTGCCCTTTGTTCCGGGCTTGATGCTGGCGCGTTCGATACACACATACCGGCTGGCGAGACACGGGCATTGCGATACGCGAACCAGCGCGTATGAGTCCGATACCTGATTGCGCCGACCGAGCGTTGCCAAACCCTCGAGGCGTCCCCGCATCAATTGTTCCGCCGCCGAATCGATTCCTTTGTCATTCATCTCAAACGAGGAGACTTCTTTCGTCCATTCGCCGCATCTTTCGCAGAAAGGTATTTCCGAATCGAGTTCTCCCGTAAAGTAAACAATGAACAGATACAGCGTTACCGCCTCAAGCGACCACCAGAACCAGCTTGACCAGCCCCTGTATGCCGCAAGCTCGACGACGGCGCGCACAAGCCCGAGCGGCGACCTTGTCCAGGACGTGAAAATGCTGGTGAAGCTGTCGGCGTTCCCGCAATTAAGATATATCTGCCACGAAGCGTAAAACCCGAGCGCACCGACAAGCAGAGCAATCGGCTTCCGAAGCCGCCGCATTCTCACTTTTCCGAGACGGCAAATCAACTGCGCCGTCGCTGCCAGACCGAGCGCGAAAAGCGGCGGCAGCCAGAACAGCCAGCCTCGCTCCTCCATCACCTCTCCTATCAGATATTCAAAAAACGCGTAAATCGCACCAAGCACCGCCGCACCGGCTACGCCCAGAAACGGCAACCAGAAAAACAAACCCGCTCCGACACGTTCGGCGGCTTGGTAATACCGTGGCGCTCCGGGAGAATGAGTTTCGGCAGAAATCGCGTCCATATTTTGTGTGATTGTATCACGATACTGACGACCTTTTAGTGCAAATATCATAATTGAAAACACTTCGGCGCAAAGCCGCGTCTTTCTATTTTAAAGATTTGCGTTGATTAAAAGTTTGCTCGATAAGTTGAAAAAATAGATACGGTTAAATGCTTATTAGCTCGCAGCCGTTCCGCCCGTTGCCAGATACAAAACCGCCATCCGCACCGCAACGCCGTATTTTACCTGGTCTAAAATCAAGCTCCGCGAGCTGTCCGCGACGTCCGAAGAAATCTCGATGCCGCGATTCATCGGGCCCGGGTGAAGCACGATGGCGTCAGGACGCGCGAGATTCAGGCGTTCCTGCGTCAGGCCGAAATGAACGGCGTATTCGCGCAAAGTCGGGAAAAAAGCCGAATCCTGCCGCTCGCGCTGAATCCGCAAAATCATCACCACGTCAGCGCCTTCGATGGATTCCTCGACGGTTTTTGAAACGAACAGATTTTTCTCGACCAGATGCGCAAAATCGTCCGGCACGAGCGGTTTCGGCCCGGCGACGCGAATCTGCGCGCCGAGCTTTGTCAAAAGGTGTATATTCGAACGCGCGACGCGGCTGTGCAGAATGTCGCCGATAATCGCGACGTTCAGGCCTTCGATTTTCTTTTTGTGTTCGCGAATCGTCATCGCGTCGAGAAGCGCCTGCGTCGGATGTTCATTTGCGCCGTCTCCGGCGTTAACGACCGCCGCGCGGCTCACCTTTGCGAGCTGGTGCGGAACGCCCGCGCTCGAGTGGCGAACGACGATGCAGTCGGGCTGCATCGCGTCGAGATTCAAAGCCGTGTCGATTAAAGTTTCGCCTTTTGAAAGACTCGAAGAAGCGACGCTGATGTTGACCGCGTCGGCCGAGAGACGTTTGGCGGCAAGCTCAAAACTGGTGCGCGTGCGCGTCGAAGATTCGAAAAAAAGATTGATGACGGTTTTTCCTCTGAGTGTCGGGACTTTTTTGATTTCGCGATTGGAAATCTCGCGAAAATTTTCGGCGGTGTCCAATATTCCGACGATTTCGGCGGCGGAAAGATTCCGGATTCCGAGTAAATCCCTGCGGCGAAAAGGTTTGTCCATTTTTTTTACATAATAAAAAAGGCGATTAATCAATCGCCCGCTTCATAGGAAAATTTTACGTTGGCGGAAGCAATTTTTTTCTTGCCCCGATATTTCGTCAGAGTACCTTTCAGCAAAACTTCGCCGTTCGGCTGAAGCTCGGGAAAATCGCCGAGTTTGGTAAAAGCTCCGACAAATTTATAACTGATGTTGCCGACGCTTTTGGTTGAAAACGTTAAATTTTTTCCGCTCAGGCTCGGTTTCATCAATTTATAATCAATAGCTCTTTTGCTTTTCATTCGAATCAAGCCGTAAAACTTTGGATTCTGCTGTTCGCCGTAATCGCCGCCGAGATGAATCTCGGAAATGTCGGCAAAATCCTTTGTCGGTTTGACGATTGAATAATAGCCGAAAATATCAACTTTATCCTGAGCCAGCGCCGGAAGCGCGAAAGCACACAAAAAAATCGCAAAAAATAAAATTCGGAATTTTTTCATCTAAAAATCTCCATTTATTCAGCCGGGCGCTCAAAAATCCCGACGGCTTCGGCGTCATCGTATTCTTTGAGCATTACCTTGATAATCTCGGTCTGCTTGGTCGGAACTAATTTGCCGACAAAATCCGCCTGAATCGGCAGCTCGCGATGCTCGCGCCCGCGGTCGATTAAAACGGCGAGCTGAACCCGGCGCGGGCGGCCGAAATCCATCAACTGGTCGAGCGCGGCGCGAATCGTCCGGCCGGTGTAAAGCACGTCATCGACGAGAACGATGTTTTTGTCTTCGATGTCGGCGTCGAGCTCGGTTCGGTTGACAATCGGACTGGCGCCGACGGTCGATAAATCGTCGCGATAAAGCGTGATGTCGATGATGCCGTAAAGCGGTTTTTCGCCTTCCAATTCCTCGATTTTTTTGACGATTCTTTCCGCCAGAGGCACGCCGCGCCGGCGAATCCCGACGATATACAAATTTTTCGCGCCCTGATTTTCCTCGACAATCTCCGAGGCCAATCTCGACAAAGCGCGTTTCATCCGCGCGCTGTCCATAATTCGCGATTTTTCGACTAAATTAAATTCATCTGCCATTCTGAGTGCAAATCGTAACACTGCGGAGTTCAAAGTTCAAAGTTTAATGCTCAAAGTTTTCACATTTTTAATTTATCATTTAACATTTACCGGACAAGCAATGTCGAAATTCTATCAAAATCTGATTCGCCCGATGCTTTTTCGTATGCAGCCTGAAACGGCGCACGAGCTCGGCATCGCCGCGCTCAAAATCGGTTTCGGCTCAACATCGGCGCAGGATTTTTTAGCCAAACGATTTGCCGCCGAGTCGTTTGGCGAGCTTGAAAGATTCGGCTTAAACTTTAAAAATCCGCTCGGCATCGCCGCCGGATTCGATAAAAACGGCATGGTCGTCAATCAGCTCGCCGCGTTCGGCTTCGGATTTGTCGAGGTCGGAACAGTAACTTTTTATCCGCAGAAGGGAAATGAAAAGCCCCGGCTTTTTCGTCTGCCCGAAGACAAAGCCTTGATAAACCGGCTCGGATTTAATAATGAAGGAGCGCCGAAAATTGTTGAAAGACTCAAAAAAATCCAACCGAATTGCATTTTGGGAATAAACATCGGGAAAAACAAAGACGTTCCGAACGAAGAAGCGACCGAAAACTATCTGCAGAGTTTTGAGCTGGCGCACGATGTTGCAGATTATATCGCCGTCAATGTTTCGAGCCCGAACACGCCGAACTTGCGTGAGTTACAGCAAGCCGACAATCTGGAAAATCTGCTTTCGGCTCTGCAAAAACGCAATCAGGAGCTTTCCGAAAAACCTCTGCTCGTCAAAATCGCGCCCGATTTGCTGGAAGCGGAAATCGAAGCGATTGTCGATATCGCTCAAAAACTAAATCTTTCCGGCCTTATTGCGACCAACACGACCGTTAAAAGAGAAAATCTGAAAACAAAAATTGATGAAAGCGGCGGCTTGAGCGGAAAGCCTTTGCAAGACACGTCGAACAAAATTATCGGAAAAATCTACAAATATTCGAAAGGAAATCTGCCGATTATCGGCGTCGGCGGGATTTTTTCGGCCGAAGACGCGTTTGAAAAAATCGCTTCGGGCGCGTCGCTGCTTCAGGCTTACACGGGTTTTATTTATCAGGGAATCGGCTTTGCTCGCGATATAAATTCAGGTTTGAAAAAGATTTTAGAGAAAAAAGGTTTGAAGAATTTAGACGAAGCCGTCGGAATAAAAAGCGATTTCAGCTCCCAAGTCTAAAGCCTCAGGCCAGGTTTCTTTTATTACTTTGGACTTGAGACTTGGGACTTGGGACTTCTTCCGGTTTGACACGCGAAACTCAGAAGCTATAATAAATTCTTTGCCTTTTGCGCTGTTTGAATTGAAAGTTTATTCTGTTTGCAATGATTGTTGATTTAGCCAGTTCGGGAAATGCGTTAATGCCTTTCAGTTTTTCGATTCAGCCCGCCGAGATTGATTTGGAAAACGACGGCGTAAACTTGAAAAGCGCCGTTCTGGTCGAAGGCGAATTAAAAAAAGGAATTGTCCAGACGGACGTCAGCGGAACGATTTCCGCGCTGACTTTGGTCGAATGCACGCGCTGTTTGACGGAAATTGAGCAGAATTTGGAATTTTCGTTTGACGCGACGTTTGTCTTTCCGGAAAACTTCACGGAAGCAAAAGAAGCCGAGTTAAAAGACGCGGATTTAAACGTTTCGATACTCGAGACAAGCGAAATCGATTTGAGCGAGCTCGCCCGCGAACAGATTTTATTAAATCTGCCCGAGCAGGTTTTATGCACCGAAGACTGCAAAGGTTTGTGCGAAAAATGCGGCGCAAACCGAAATTTGATAAATTGTAATTGTGAAGAAAAAGAGATTGACCCGAGATGGTCGGCTCTGAAGAATTTAAAAAGTTAATACATCGATTTTCGACCTTTGAATTTGAACTGAAATTCAAAGGTCGAAAGTTAAAATTTATAGAGGAATTATGCCAAATCCAAAACGAAGACATTCGAAATCACGCACGCGCCAACGCCGCGCTCACGACGCGCTGAAAGTGCCGCAATTTTATATCGACAAAGACACGGGCGAAGCCAAAAAACCGCATCGCGTCGACGCGAAAACCGGAACTTACAAAGGTCGTCAGATTTTAGAAGTCGCAGAAGAAGAATAGTTGATAGAGTTAGCCGAGTTACAGAGCTAGTTTTATTCGAAGACTCTGCAACTCGGCTAACCCGGCAAACTTAATTTAATGGGAAATAACGCAGGCATCATCGGGATGGGGCACGCTTATCCAAGCGGCATTTTGACGAATGCCGATTTGGAAAAAATCGTCGAAACCAGCGATGAATGGATAACTTCGCGCACCGGCATCAAACAGCGTCATAAAGCCGCCGACAACGAATATACTTCGCAGTTCGGCGTTCTCGCCGCCCGTCAAGCACTAGAAAGAGCCAATCTAAAGCCGGAAGATATTGATATTATCATCTGCGCGACCACTACGCCCGACCAGATAATGCCTTCGACCGGCGCTTTGATTCAAGCGCAAATCGGCGCGACCAACGCCGCCGGAATGGACGTTTTTGCGGCCTGTTCCGGCTTTTTGTATGGCTTGACGATGATCGAATCGATGATTCGAACAGGTCAGATTCGCCATGCGCTCGTCATCGGCGCGGAAGTTTTAACCAAATACGTCGATTATACAGACCGCTCGACGTGCGTCATTTTCGGCGACGGCGCGGGCGCTGCGGTGGTCGGCCCGGTTGAAGAAGGAAAAGGAATTTTAGCGACGAAAATTCGCTCGGACGGCCGCTACGAAGAACAGCTTTATGCGCCCGGCGGCGGCACGAAGCTCGGCACATCGCACAAAACAATCGATGATGGAATGCATTTTTTCAAGATGAAAGGCAACGAGCTTTTTAAGGTCGCGGTGCGTTCGATGACCGAAATTTCAGGCGAAATGCTGGAAAAAGCCGGCTATACGGTCGACGATGTTGATTTGGTGATTCCGCATCAGGCAAATCAGCGCATTACCGATGCCGTCGCGTCGCGTCTCGGCGTGCCGGAAGAAAAAGTTTATTCGAATATTGCCGAACTCGGAAATACTTCGTCGGCGTCGATTCCGATTGCGCTCGACGAATGTATCCAATCGGGAAAAATTAAAGAAGGCAGTCTGGTTTTGCTGACCGCTTTCGGCGGCGGCGTGACGTGGGGCGGAACTTTGGTTAGATTTTGAGAAAACGGTTTTCGGCTTTTGGTTTCAGGTTTTTGCAAAAAACCGAAAACCTAAGGACCAAAAACCAGAAATCGAATGACAAAGATTGCATACATATTTCCGGGGCAGGGCTCGCAGGCCGTCGGAATGGGAAAAGATTTGTTTGATAATATCGCGGCCGCGCGCCGGGTTTTCGAAGAAGCCGACGACGCGCTCGGATTTTCCCTGTCGGAAATGTGTTTCGCCGGAAACGAAGAGGATTTGCAGCTGACGGCAAACACGCAGCCCGCGATTCTGACGACTTCAATCGCCGCGTTTCGCGCGATGGAAGCGGAAAATTTTCCGTCGCCCGATTTTGTCGCCGGACACAGTCTCGGCGAATATTCGGCGTTGGTCGCGGCGGGCGCGCTCGAGTTTGCGGACGCAGTGCGGGTTGTCAGAAAACGCGGAACGTATATGCAGGAAGCCGTCCCAATCGGCGTCGGCGCGATGGCGGCGATTCTCGGATTGCCGATTGAAACGGTTGAAGTTGGCTGCGCCGAAGCGGCCGACGGCGAAATTTGCAGTCCGGCGAACATCAATTCGCCCGCGCAAATCGTCATTGCCGGAAATGTTGAAGCAATCGACCGCGCAATTGAATTGCTAAAGACGCGCGGTGCGCGGCGGGCGATAAAATTAAATGTCTCAGCGCCTTTTCACTGCGATTTGATGTTTCCGGCGCAGGAGCGCCTGGCGAAGAATTTACAGGAAATCGATTTTTCCGATTTGAAATTTCCGATTATTGAAAACGTCTCCGGCGAGGCCAATTCAAAAGGCGCGCGCGTGCGCGAGGCTTTGATTGAGCAGGTTTCAAACCCGGTTCGATGGGCGCAGTCGGTGGAAAATTTGATAAACGAAGGCGTCGAAACTTTTGTCGAAGTCGGCGCCGGAAAAGTTTTGTCGGGTTTGGTCAGACAAATAAACCGCGACGTTCGCAGTTTGAACGTCGAAAATACGGAAAGTTTGAAAAATAGTTTGCAGAGTTTGCAGAGTTGACAGAAGTTGCCGGGGCACGGAGTTGAAATCAATCGAACACTGTGACCCGGCAACTTCTGTCAACTATTATTATAAAAAACAGGAGAAATTATGTCAGAAGTTCAGGATAAAATTAAACAAATTATCGTTGACGAATTAGGAGTTGACGAAGCGGAAGTTACGGAAAACGCTCGTTTTATCGAAGATTTGGGAGCGGATTCACTCGATTTGGTCGAGCTCGTAATGCGTTTTGAAGAAGAATTCGACATCGAAATTCCCGACGAAGACGCGGAAAAAATCCAAAGCGTCCGCGACGCTTACGCTTACGTCGAACAACATAAACAAGGATAAATTCGTCAATTCTCCGTAGTTCGTTGTCCGTTGCCGGTTCGAATTAAATTGCGGTATGTAATTTTTGTTCAACTGACAACTGACAACGAACTACGGACTAAGGACTAATATTTTATGAAACGTCGTGTGGTTGTCACCGGAATCGGATTGGTCACGCCCTGCGGAAATGATGTTTCTTCGACGTGGGAAGCATTAAAACGCGGCGAGAGCGGCGCTGGCTATATTTCAAGATTCGACACTGAAAAATTTGACGTAAAATTTGCCTGCGAGGTCAAAAATTTTAGCGCCGAAGATTTTCTCGAACGAAAAGAAGCGCGCCGGATGGGCGCATTTACGCATTTTGCGATTGCCGCGTCGGACGAGGCCGTCAAAGACAGCGGCTTAAAAATTGACGCGACAAACGCCGAAATGGTCGGAACTTACATCAGTTCGGGCATCGGCGATTTCTGGGCGATTGAGCGTGAGCACGAAAAATTATTAAAGGCTGGCCCGGGCCGGGTTTCGCCGTTTTTTATCGTTTCGGCGATTGTCAATTTAGCCTCGGGAAACGTTTCGATTCGGCACGGCGCGAAAGGGCCGAACTCGGCGACGGCGACGGCCTGCTCGGCAGGCGCACACGCCATCGGCGACAGCTTTCGTCTTATCGAGCGCGGCGACGCCGACGTGATGATTTGCGGCGGCGCGGAAAGCGCGATTACGCCGATGTCGGTTGCCGGATTTGCTTCGATGCGCGCGCTCTCGACGCGCAATGCCGAACCGACACGCGCTTCGCGCCCGTTTGACGCCGAGCGCGACGGTTTTGTTATCGGCGAAGGCGCGGGAATCTTAATTCTCGAAGAACTGGAATTTGCAAAGGCGCGCGGCGCGCGTATCTACGCCGAGATTGTCGGCTACGGCATGAGCGGCGACGCCTTTCACGTGACGATGCCCGACGAAACCGGTTCGGGCGCGATTCGCGTGATGGAAAGAGCGATAAAGGACGCCGGCATTAAGCCCGAACAAATCGGCTACATCAACGCGCACGGGACTTCGACTCCGTATAACGACAAATTCGAAACGCTTGCCATCAAAAAGGTTTTCGGCGAGAACGCATATAAAACGCCGGTCAGCTCGACCAAATCGATGACCGGACATGCTCTCGGCGCGGCCGGCGGAATCGAAGCGGTTTTTTCGATTCTGTCATTAAAAGAAAATCTTCTGCCGCCGACGATAAACTACGAAAATCCCGACCCCGACTGCGATTTGGATTATATTCCGAACGAGGCGCGCCACGCTGAAGTCGAATATATCCTTTCAAACAGTTTCGGTTTCGGCGGCACGAATGCGTGTCTGATTTTTAAGAGATTTGCCCAATGAGCAACCAGTCTTCAGCCGTCAGCAGTCAGCTAAAACTGACCACTGGCCACTGACCACTGACCACTGAATTATGAAAATCATTGTTTTAATGAAACAAGTCGCCAATAAGGACGCGGTGTTGCGAGTTAGCGGCGACGAAAAATGGATTGACGAATCGAATATTTCGCAGCAGACGAACGAATCGGACGGCTATGCTCTGGAAGAAGCGTTGCGTTTGAAGGAAGCCAAGGGCGAAGGCGAAGTCATCGTCTGCACGCTCGGCGCGGCGAGCGCGAAAACGGTTATCAAAGACGCTCTGGCACGCGGCGCCGACCGCGCCATTCACGTTTTGGCGGACGAGCCGAACAAGCTTTCGCCGTTTCAAATCGCCCGGACGATTGCCGACGCGATTCGCGACGAAAAAGCGGATTTGGTTTTTGCCGGATTGCAGTCCGACGACGCAAGCTACGGGCAGACGGGCGTGATTTTAGCCGAGCTGCTCGGCATTCCGCACGCGACGATTGTCATCGAAATCGACCGCGGGAGCTTAAACGGAAGTTTGCGCGTCAAGCGTGAATTGGAAAGCGGCTGGTATCAATGGTTCAAATACCAACTGCCCGCGCTTTTGACGATTCAATCGGGAATTTCGCAGATTCGCTACGCTTCTCTGAAAGGCATTATGGCGGCGAAGAAAAAGGAAATTAAAGACGTTACGCCGACGATTGAAAATTTCGACGCGGCGCAGAAAATCGAGAAAGTTTATCTGCCGCTCAAAACCAAACAGACGCAGATGCTCGGCGACGGCGATGCCAAACGCGGCGCGGCCGAGTTAATCGAAAAACTCAAAACCGAAGTGCGCGTAATCTAAGCCCATTATTCATAAGAATTTATAAAAAATGCGACGAGAGAATTTTCTCTCGTCGCATTTTTATTTTCGGAAAAGAAAAATCGTTGAATTCATCTATCTTTCGAACTTTTAGCCATACCTGGACGACGCCCGATTAACCCGGCCGGGAATTTCATCGTCAAGTAAAAAGCTCTGCAAGAGCTAAACGGAAAAAGGCACGATTCGGCGAAAATTTTCGCCGAATCGTGCCTTTTTAAATTCCTCCTTGCAAATCGTTACAAATAGTCTATACTTTCAAAAATTCTATTTTTCAATAGCTTAGCTCCCTTTTAAGCTAGATAAAAACCATTCAGGAAACGTATTTCAATTTAAAGTTTTGGAGAAAAAAATGTTTACAAAATCTATGGCTGTTAATCTGAAAACGAAAGTTTCGAGCTTTTTTATTGTTTTCACGCTGATTTCGCTGATTTTTTCAATCACGACTAAGGCGCAAAGTAAATCGGGCGAAACTAAACAAACAACTGCTCCGCAGGCTGTCTTTACCAATTCGACTGCCATTACCATAAATGACGCCAGCACGGCGACGCCGTATCCTTCGGATATCACGGTCTCGGGAATAGCGGGAAATATTCCGGCCACGCCCGGCGGCATAAAGGTTACGATAAACGGTTTCAGTCATACATTTTCAGATGACGTTGCCATCGCTCTGGTCGGGCCGACCGGCGCGGCAATGCTGATTCAGGACGGGGCCGGCGACGACCCGGATATGGTCAACGTCACATACACGCTGAGCGACGACGGCGCGACCGTTTTACCTAATGCAACGGCCTGGCCGGCGGGAACTTATAAACCGACGAGCTACTATGCCGGCGATTCTTTTCCGGCGCCGGGGCCGGGAACGAGTTATTCGCTTCCGGGCCCGGTAACAGGCGGAACGGCGACCTTTGCCTCTATTTTCGGCGGCACGAATCCGAACGGCGTCTGGCATTTGTATGTGGTCGATTTAGTAGGCGGCGATAGCGGCAATATTTCCGGCGGCTGGTCATTGGAAATCGCCGGAGCGGCGGCGCCGACGGGCGACGCGCCGGTGGATTTAAACGGCGACGGCAAAACCGACTACGCCGTGACGAGAAATCTGGGCGGAACGCCGGGCAGCCAGGTTCGTTGGTTTTATAACATCAATCCGACCGGCTCGACCGTCGCGCTCGACTGGGGAGTTTTGGGCGACGTATTTTTGACCGAAGATTTTGACGGCGACGCTAAAGACGATATTTCCGTCTGGCGTGCCGAAGCGGGAACGGCATCGGCGTTCTATATTCTGCAAAGCTCCACCAATACGGCCAGAGTCGATAATTTCGGCGTCATCGGCGATAATCCGACCGTCGTCGGCGATTACGACGGCGACGGCAAATCCGACCCGGCGGTTTATCGCGCCGGCCCGACGACCGGGGCGCAGAGCACTTGGTTTTATCGCGGCTCTTTGACGCCGGGAGTTATCAGTTATATTCCCTGGGGCATTAACGGCGACAGGCCTGCGCCGGGCGATTACAACGGCGACGGTAAAAACGATTTCGTCGTCGCCAGAAACGACGGAGCGTCGTTTCGCTTCTGGGAGCTGCTTTCCGGCGGAACGACCGTACAGCAGGTTTTCGGTTCGACGAGTGATTCGATTGTGCCCGGCGATTACGACGGCGACACGAAGACCGATTTGGCGGTCGTCAGAAATCAGGGCGGAACTTTGAACTGGTATTATCTGCCGAGTTCGGGCGGAGCGTTCCAGCAAATTGTTTTCGGAGCATCGACAGACATAATAGCGCAGGGCGACTACGACGGCGACGGCAAAATCGACGCCGGAATCTTTCGCAACGGAACATTCTGGTCGCGCAATTCGGGCAACGGAGCAAGTCAGAGCTTCCAGCTGGGCAGTACGAACGACCAGCCCGTCGCCAAGTATAATTCGCATTAAGGCCTGGTCGAAGTCGAAAAAACTTTGACGCATCAAATTGCAGAGAAAAACCTTAACCGCAGTTTTTGCGAAAATGGTTTTACTCTGCAATAATTTTAAATGGCAAAGTTTTATCAAAACAAATAAATATGAGTGATATTTTAGTATTCATCGAACATAAAAACTGCGTTCTTAACAAAATCTCGCTGGAAGCGATTGCCGCCGCGCAAAGCATGGCGAAGGACTTGAACTTAAAGGTTTCCGCCGTTATTCCGTGCGACAAGGACTGCGCTCTGGCGCAGGAAATCGCGCAGTATAATCTCGAAAAAATCATCGTCGCCAAAAACGAGAAATTAAACATCTACACGCCCGACGGTTACGCCGACGCGTGGGAACAAATTATCAAAGCGACAAATCCCGATTACGTCGTGATGGCACATAGCTATCAGGTGCGTGATTTTGCGCCGAAAGTCGCAGCGCGTTTCGGCCGGGAAGTCGTCGGCGATTGTATTCGTTACGCGAACAACGGCGGTAAATTAACTTTTACGCGCCGTATTTTCCTCGGGAAATTGGACGCGGACGTGACCGTGTCGGGCGACGCACCGTATTTCGTCACGTTTCAATCGGGCGCGTTTCGCGGCGATAATGCCGAACGTGGCAGAAGCGCGTCAGCGGAAACGATGAATGTCGATGTCGGCGAAATTCGGATGCAGCCGGAAGAGCCTTTTCAGGAAGCGAAGGCGACGGTCGATTTGACCAAATCGGAAATTATCGTTGCCGTCGGACGCGGCATCAAATCGCAGGAAAATATCGCTAAAGCGCAGGAGCTGGCGGACGCGCTCGGCGCTGATTTGGCGGCTTCGCGCCCGATTTGCGATTCGGAATGGCTGCCGATTGACCGTCAAATCGGCTCGTCGGGACAAACGGTCGCGCCGAAAGTTTATATCGCTCTCGGAATTTCCGGCGCGATTCAGCACATTGTCGGGATGAAAAACGCGGGAACGATTGTCGCGATTAATAAAGATTCGGAAGCGCCGATTTTTGATATCGCCGATTACGGGATTGTCGGCGATTTGTTCGAAGCGATACCCGTCATGCTCGACGAAATCAAAAAGGCGAAGGGATAGGATTTTATTTGCGGATAAGAAAAAAGCGGCGAGCATTTCGAAATGCTCGCCGCTTTTTTCTTTTACTTTTTTTACTTTATTTTGAAGTAAAGCTTTGGCTGGCCGTAAAGTTTACGTCGCCCATATTTTCTACAGGCGTTATGACCTGCGTCGGATTATCGAACTCGATGCCTTTACGCGCCGAAGTAACCGTATAGGTTTCTCCGACGGAAACGTCGTCAAATGAATAATAGCCGAACGGGCTGGTTAAAACCGTACGTGAAACTCCGGCCGAATTGGTTAAGGTTACGTTAACCTTCGCAATTCCGTTGCCATTAGCTCCCGTAACCCGGCCGCCGACTGAAACGGTCGCCGCGCTCAAAACACTAAGCTGAAGCGTCGTTGCGGTAAACGCGCCGCCATCGGGCGTTGCAAAGTCAAAGGCGCAGATAAGCCAGTTTCCGTTTGCCTGAACGTCGGTCAAAGAACCGAACGCCGTTGCCAGCGAAGTTACCGGCCCGGGATTAATGCCGCCGCCGTAAGTGCTGGTGCGGTAGTCGCCGGGCGCAACGTCTGTCGCGTCCGCGCATCCGACCGTCGCCGCGTCGAGGCTCTGCGTCGCCGAATCGATAAATCTGTAAGTTCCGTTCAAATTGCAGGCTCTGCCGTCCGGCGGACTCGAAATAATAACCGTTCCTGCCGTCGAAGGCGGCGGCGCCGCTGCGGGCGGATAAACGCGAAATTCGAGGTCGCCGAGCCAGCTGTGCGTTCCGGTAACGCTGATGCTCCGAACGTTTCTGTTGCCGACGACGCCCGAAACTGTCACCGTGCTGCAACTCGTTGCTACTCTTCCTGCGCCGTCAGTAACCGTAAATCCTGTACCGGTAAAGATTTGAGCCTGAACCGTGCTCAATAATACAGCCGTCAAAAAAGCGGAAAAAAGTATTTTCTTTCCGTTAATCAAAATTCTATTCATACTTCCCCCATGAATTAAATTCAAAATCAATGTATTTAAATGTCTGAATTAAATTTTACACAAATATTAGTATTTAACAAGGGATTTTTAGCAAACTAAGCAAATTTGCGACAGAGAATTTATCAAAAAAGAGGTGGCATCAGGAAATTGCCAGAAATTATAATTTTAAAAAATCAGTTCTACGGAAATTGCAGAGTCTGCCGGATTTTTAATGTTACGCGGCAGACTCTGCGGTTTGGTAGCGGCTTTTACGCGATTTCTTCACGCAAGTCAATTCTTACATCAGGACAAATCACGCAAGCCTCAGCGCGGCGCGTCTTCGGTGATTCCAAGCTTTATTGAATAAAGGCGTTCGGAATCGGCTGGTCGAAATTAACGCCGAAGCGAACAATCTGGAATCCCTGCGTGCTCTTTAGCAGATACCATTCGCCGGTCGAAGGACGAAAAACCGTGATGTCGGCTTTGCCGTCGCCGTCGTAATCGGCGGGTGCGGGCAAGTCGTTGTTTACGCCCCATCTGACGGCGCTGAACTGCCCGTTCGAGCTGTACAGAAAATACCAGTTGCCTTCAATCGGGCGAAAAACCGCTAAATCCGTTTTGCCGTCGCCGTCATAATCGGCCGCCACCGGCAAATCGAAGTTTGCGCCGAAATGCGCCGAGTTTGATTGACCGTTTGAGCTGTTCAGCCAATACCAGTTGCCGTCCTCCTGTCGAAAAACGGCAATGTCGGATTTGCCGTCGCCGTCAAAATCCGCGACGATTGGTTTGTCTTCGGGCAGGCCGAATTGTCTGGCGGAAAATCCGTCCCGGCTTTGCAGCAGATACCACGTTTTGTCGTGTGTTCGATAAACGGCAAAATCGGCGCGTCCGTCGCCGTCGTAATCGGCCGGTCGCGGGTAATCGCCGAAATTTCCGAAATGCGTAACGACGACCGCGTTGTCAGAGCTGCGCGAGACATACCAGTCGCCGTTTCGAAAAACGGCGATATCGGTTTTGCCGTCGCCGTCAAAATCGGCGGGCGCGATAAAATCTATCGATGTTCCCCAGCGCGCGGCGGCGAATCCTTCGGTCGATTTTTGCAGATACCAGACGCCTTCCGACGCGCGATAAACGGAAATGTCCGACTTCCCGTCGCCGTCAAAGTCGAACGATGTCCGGCTGCTCGCATTTTGCAGTCGAACGAGGCTGAGTTTTTCCGTTCCGCCGAAATCGAGAAACTGGCCGCCGACCAGAACTTTTCCGTCAGATTGCGTTTCGAGCGCGTAAACGCTGCCGGACGCGCCCGCGCCGGTGTTAAACGTCGAGTCAAACGAGCCGTCGGAATTGACGCGCGCCACGCGCGAAGCGGCATTTCCGTTGTAGGTCGTAAAGTCGCCGCCGATGAGAATTTTTCCGTTCGTTTGAACAAAGAGGTCGCGGACGAGCGCGTTCGGGCCTGTTCCGTTGATAAAGCCCGAATCGTTTGAACCGTCGGCGTTTAGACGCGTCAAGTTTCGATTTGCATTGCCCCCGTTTATATCAAAGTTGCCTCCGGCGTATACCTTGCCGCCGCTCGCCAAGCCGAGCGCATAAACGTTCGGAATGGTCGCCGTATAATTCTGGTCGAGGCTTCCATCGGTTTTATATTTCGCCGTTCCGACGCGCGGAAAAGTAAACGCGCCGCCGACCAGAATGCCTCCGTCCGGCTGTAATAAAAGCTCTCTTATCAAGCCGCCGGTCGGCTGCACCGGGTTGAAGGTCGAGTCCTCGTCGCCGTTCGAGCTGACGCGGATAAGCGAGCCGATGCCGAACGAGCCGCCGCCGACAATTTTTCCGTCCGGCTGAACGACGAACGAAGCCGAGCTTGAATATGTTTCGAATACAGAGAAGTTGTCCAGGCTTCCGTCAGCGTTCAGACGAAATATTTGGCCGAACCCGAAGATGGACGAAGAAGCGTAGCTGCCGCCGATAATCATCTTTCCGTCGGGCAAAAGGTCTATGTCGTAAACATTGCCGAAATAATCGGCCGGAGAATTGAATGAAGCGTCAATCGAGCCGTCCGGATTGAGCCTCACAAGCGAGGATTTTCTGACGCCGTTGACGAATTCGAAATCGCCGCCGACAAGGATTTTGCCGTTTGCCTGCTGTTTTATCACTCTGACGATTCCCATTGTCGAAACGGCCGGATTGAAACTTGAATCGACAGTTCCGTCCGTGTTGATGCGGGCGACGCGAAGATGCGTTTCGCTGCCGTAAGCGACGAAATCGCCGGAGATTATAAGTTTGCCGTTTGCCAGAATATTGACGTCCCGAACGAGCGAAGGGTAGGGAACCGCGACGTTGAAATTGGTATCCTGAGTTCCGTCGGCGTTAAATCTGGCAACGCTCATATTCGGAGCAAAGTCGGGATTAAAAATAGCGGCTAAAACTTTTCCGTCCGGCTGCAAAGCGAGGCTTTCGACCGTCGGCGTATTCAAATCGGTAATCAACGCAAAAGTCGTCGCCAGCGAGCCGTCGGCGTTCAAACGCACTAAGCCGCCGGAAGTAAATGTCTGGTTAAAATAATTAAACATGCCGCCGACTAATATTTTGCCGTCGGACTGCACGATTATTTCGCTTACCCAGTCGTTTGCGCCGGCCGCCGGGTTAAACGTCGCGTCGAAGCTGCCGTCGCCGTTCAGGCGCGCGATTCTTCCGACCTGCGTTGCGCCGACAGCCGTAAAATTGCCGCCGATTAAAATCTTGCCGTCGGGCGAATAAGCGATGGCGTAAATGTCGCTGTTGATGCTTGCATTGTTGATAAAAGAAGAATCGACGCTTCCGTCCGTATTAAGTCGCACAATTCGGCTCAACAGAGGCTGTCCGGGCGGCGCATTAAACGCGCCGCCGACCAGAATCTTTCCGTCGGGCTGAATGACTATTGCGTTAACGGCCGCGTTGAAATTTGCCGCCAAGTTAAACGAGGCGTCGAGACTGCCGTTGGCGTTGAGACGCGTCAGGCGATTTGCCGTCTGACCGTTAAAAGCGGTAAAGCTTCCGCCGATGAGAATTTTTCCGTCTGCCTGAAACGCGGCGAAAAAAATCGAATTGTTCGCGCCGCTTCCTCCAGCATTAAAAGCCGCGTCGAGCGTTCCGTCCGCATTAAAACGGGCGATGTTGGCGTATCTGACGCCGTTTGCCTTTTGAAACGAGCCGAGCACGATTATTTTCCCGTCGGATTGTGCGAGCGTCTTGTTGACGTATCCGCTCCCGTCGGTCACCGAAACGTTAAACGCCGTGTCGATGTCGCCGGACGCGCCTTTTGCGGCACACACAAAGAAAACGACCAGCAACAAGGTGATGAAAGACGCGGAAAATTTTGAGGTTCTCAGGTTCATAAACTTTACCTCTTGCATTTATCAATCCGGACAGGAAATAAAAGATTGCCCGCGAATAAACGCGAAAAGACGCGAAAGTGAAATGAAATCAAAATGAAAAGAAATTTTTCTTAATTTCTTTTTTCGTGTTCTTTAGCGTTTATTCGCGGGCAATCTTTCTTTCGCCGACGCTAAATTAAGAAATCGAAGCCGCGATTGCATCGTCAAAAATCTGAAGCGCGACATCGACGTTTTCTTTGGTGAGAATAAGCGGCGGCGACCAGCGAATCGTGTTCGTGCCGCAGCCTAAAATTATCAGTCCGCGATTAAAGCATTCCATCTCGATTCGGTCGCGGAGCTCCGGCGCGGCCTTCATCGAAGCTTTGTCTTCGACGAATTCGACGCCGACCATCAGCCCAAGCCCGCGGACTTCGCCGATGCAATCGTATTTTTCCTCCAATTTACGCAATCCCGACTGCAGATATTCGCCGACGGCGGCGGCGTTTTCGACGAGCCCGTTTTCGAGTAGCTCAATCGTTTTCAGCGCCGAGGCGATGCAGACCGGATTGCCGCCGAAGGTCGAAGCGTGCGCGCCTTTGTGCCAGTCCATAATGTCCGCGCGCGCGACGCAGACGCCAATCGGGAGACCCGAGCCGATGCCTTTCGCCAGACACATGATGTCGGGCTCGACGTCGTAATAATCGGTGGCGAACATTTTTCCGGTTCGGCCCATGCCGGACTGCACTTCGTCGACGATGAGCATAATTCCGTGTTCGTCGCAGATTCTTCTGAGTTCTTTTAGAAAGCTCGGCGGCGCGGGAACGTAACCGCCTTCGCCCTGAACGGCTTCGACGACGATTCCGGCGACTTCTTCGGGCGGCGTCGTCGTCTGAAAAACGCGATTTTCAATCCAATCGATTGTCGCTCGTCCGGCCGATTCGGCGTCCGTCACGTCTTTGAACGGCGAGCGAACCCAGTTCGGATAAGGCACGTGAACGACGTCGAGCGGCTGGCGTTTGAAACCGCTTCTTTGCGCTTTTTTCGACGATGTCAGCGAAAGCGCGCCGAGCGTCCGGCCGTGAAACGAGCCGAAAAACGAGATGAATTTCTGCCGTCCGGTGTGGTACATCGCGAGTTTTAAAGCTGTTTCGACGGCTTCCGCGCCCGAATTGGCAAAATGGGTCTTGGTCGGCGATTTTATCGGCACGATTTCATCTAGTTTTTTGCCGAGCGCGGGCATATGGCGGTAATAAAAATCCGTCCCGCACATGTGAATCAAATTGGCGGTCTGGTCGGAAATCGCTTTGACGATTTCCGGGTGACAGTGCCCGGTCGAGCAAACGGCGACGCCCGCGTTGCAGTCTAAAAAGACGTTTCCGTCGACGTCTTCGACCCACACGCCGTAGCCTTTTTCGGCAACTAATTTGTAATCCGGTCGCGGGTAGGAAGGCGTCACATACTGCGCGTCGGCGGCGATGATTTCCTGCGCTTTCGGGCCGGGAAGCTCTGTTTTGATAATCGGTTTTTGTAATTCTGTAGTCGGTGTCATAAATTTTTCCTTTCTTCTGAATATGGTTAATTGTTTCGGTTAATTTGTGCGAAAGAGAAAGAAAAAATTAGTCGCCCGCAAAAAGATTTGCGCGCTGTTTGATGGGTCTGAGTTTGGCGATTGAACGCGGCGTCATTTGAAGTTGAGAACAATATAGCAGAGTTTCGGGTAAGATTTCAAAAATTAATCGATGTTTATCAGCCGTAACCTGCGGTTTCAATTTTTCTTTCCGCGTGAAACAATAAGCTTATGCAAAGTCCGAAAAAATTCACAAATAATTTAATCAATGAGACGAGTCCTTATCTGCTTCAGCACGCGCATAATCCGGTCGATTGGTTCGCGTGGGGCGAAGAAGCGTTTGCCAAGGCGCGCGCGGAAGACAAGCCCGTTCTGGTCAGCATCGGCTATTCGGCGTGCCACTGGTGTCACGTGATGGAGCACGAATCGTTTGAGGACGAGGCGACGGCGCGGATTATGAACGAGCATTTCGTCAGCATCAAGGTCGATATGGAAGAGCGTCCCGACGTCGACCGGATTTATATGGATTTCGTGCAGATTACGACCGGGCGCGGCGGCTGGCCGCTGAACGTTTTTTTAACGCCCGAAAAATTGCCGTTTTTCGGCGGAACTTATTTTCCGCCGGACAGGCGTTACAATATGCCGAGCTTTCAGCAGGTTTTATTGAGCATCGACGAAGCCTGGCGCGACCGGCGCGACGAGCTTCTGCATTCGGCAAACGACATTTTGGGCGAGATGCGGCGCATCGGGCTCGCCGAATTTTCGCCCGCCGGATTAAGTTTAGACCAGCTCGACGCGGCTTTTGAAAGCTTTACGAAAAGTTTCGATAAAACGAACGGCGGTTTCGGCGGCGCGCCGAAGTTTCCGGCGTCGATGTCGCTGGAATTTCTGCTTCGCTATTACAAGCGCACAAAAACGGAAACGGCGCTCGAAATCGTCAAAAAGACGTGCGACCAGATGGCGCACGGCGGAATCTACGACCAGCTCGGCGGCGGTTTTCACCGATACGCCGTCGACGCCGTCTGGCTCGTGCCGCATTTTGAAAAAATGCTCTACGACAACGCGCAGCTGATACGCGTCTACCTCCATCTTTTTCAAATCACGAAAGACGAGTTTTACAGGCGCATCGCCGAGGAAACGCTCGAATATGTGAAAAGGGAAATGCTCGACGCGAAAGGCGGGTTTTATTCGACGCAGGACGCCGATTCAGAAGGCGTCGAAGGCAAATTCTTTGTCTGGACGCCCTCGGAAATCGAAGAAATCCTCGGCGGGGAAGACGCGCGGATTTTTAATTTTTATTACGACGCCTCGGAAGAGGGAAATTTTGAAGAGCGAAATATCTTAAACGTCAATTACACGATTGCCGCGACCGCAAAGGCTTTGAAAATCAGCGAGGAAAAGCTCGCGGAAGTCTTGGAGCGCGGAAGACAGATGCTTTTTGAAGAGCGCGAAAAACGCATCAAGCCATTCCGCGACGAGAAGATTTTAACCGCCTGGAACGGTTTGATGCTGGCGGCTTTCGCTGAAGCGAGCGCAATTTTGGAGAATCCCGATTATCTCGAAATCGCAGCGAAAAACGCGGATTTTATTTTGGAAAATCTGCAAAAAGACGGCTATCTGCTGCGAACGTGGAAAGACGGACGCGCAAAATTAAACGCTTATCTCGAAGATTACGCCAATTTTGCCGACGGCCTGACCGAGCTTTACCAGGTTTCGGGCGAAACGAAATATCTGCGCGAAGCCAAACGCCTGGCCGATTTGATGATTACCGAATTTTGGGACGCAGATTCGGGCGCGTTTTATTTTACGGCGAACAATCACGAAGAGCTGCTTATTCGCACTAAAGATTTTTACGACAACGCGACGCCTTCGGGCAACTCGGCGGCGGCGGACGTTTTGCTGAAGCTCGCAAAGCTCGTCGGCGAAGAGCGTTACGAAAAATTCGCCGTCACGATTTTGCGCCTCGTCGCGCCGCAGATTCGGCGCTATCCGCAGGGTTACGGGCGCATTTTATCGACACTTGAGTTTTATCTTACTCCGGCGAAGGAAATCGTCGTCGTTGGCGAAAAGGGAAACAATCTCGAAAGCGAAATCTGGCGCGAATTTCTGCCCGAAAAAATCGTCGTTTTATCGGAAAACGCCGAAATCGATGCGGATTTGATTCCGCTTCTGCGCGAGAGACGAATGATTGACGATAAACCGACCGCCTACGTCTGCGAAAATTTCGCCTGTCAAACGCCTGTTGTTTCAGTCGCGGATTTGAAGAATCAATTATCCTGACGCCAAATTAACATTCAAAACAAAAAGCACGTTATTCGAAAATAACGTGCTTTTTTATTTAATCCGTATGAAAATTACTTACGGTTTTTTCTCCATTTTGTTTGCTTCGTTGGCAATTTTATTTGCTTCGTTAGCGATTTTGTTGGCTGAATTAGCAATATTGGAAGTGCTTCCATTGCCGTTGGTGCTATTTCCGGTGCTCATCGGGGTCGACATCGGGGTTGATGAACTCATCGGCGACGATGTCGTGTTCATATTTTTGTTCATGTTGCCGTTGCCGTTATTGGCAGCCGGTTCACCCGGACAAGCAGCACTGATGATTCCTAAAGCTAAAACTGCTGAAAGAGCTAAAGTCTTTTTCATTTAATTTAAATTCTCCTGTCTTCTTCAAAGATTAATTATATTTGCAACTGTATTTATACAGCCGTGTTCCCTAAATTAATTTTCAAACTTTTGATTGAAAGTAATTATGGAACATTGGACAATATAAAGACCTAAGTTGGCGAAGTCAACTCCAAACTCGCGAAAAAAATCATTTTTCGAAACTTTTTTTGTAAATTTTTTGCCCGAAATTTTTCAAAAAACGCTTTCGGCGGCCAATAAAAAGAAGTATTGACTTCCTTTCGCGCGAAAAGTTATCTTTAAAGCAGGGAGATTTTTCTCTGAAACTCAACTTTCCAGCCGTCCTCAAAGCACTTTCCGAATTTATGAAAACCTCGAAAAAGCCGAAAATATCAGATAATCCGTCGAATTTTTTCGCGCCCGCCAATCTCATTTTGCCCGCTTTTTCGCTGGCCGCTCTGGCCGTCACTTTTTTTGTTTCGATTTCCGCGCTCGCGTTTGAAATTAAAGTCAAAGGCTTTCTCACCGTCATCGTTTTTTATCTTTTATTTTGCGCCGCCTTTTATTTTTTCCAGAAGCGAAAGATTGATTTTGACTTTGCCGAAAGCGAGGCTGAAGATTCGATTTTTAACGAAGACGTCGAGCGCCAGCTCCTCGCGCTCGAAGAAGCGAGCCAGTTTTTCGGCGCGTCGCTCAAACCGGCCGATATGTTTCGGCTGGTCGCGAGCCGCGTCAATGAAATGATTCCGTTTGCCTCGGCCGCGCTTTTTCGCGCGCAGGACGACGGGCGCGGTCTGAAGGCCATCGGCGCTTGCGGCGAAAACGCGCGCGCGCTGATAAATCTCGAAATAAAGTCGCTGAAAGGCCTTTCCGGCAAAACGTTTCTCAGCCGTCAGATTCAAAGAGACGAAAATCTTGAGCTCGAAAAAAACGTAATTCCGCCCGAAACTCTGAAAAATTTGGAATCGGCGATGGCCGCGCCGCTTTTTCGTAACGGAAACGCCGCTTTCGCCGTCCTTGTACTATACGGCGATGCCGAACGGCGATTCGATGCGGCCGCCGACGTGCTGTTGGAAGCGATTGCGGAAAGAATCGCGCCGCTTTTTTTAAGCTCGATAGCTTTCGAGCAGAGTCTTTCCAGCGCTTTGACCGACGCTTTGACGAATCTGCCGAACGAGCGCGCGTTTTATTTGATTCTGGAAAATCAGATGGCCGAATCGCAACGCCAGCGCGACCAGAGACCTTTGACAATTTTAACCGTTGACGCGAAAAAATTTGCCGAGCTGAATCAAAGATTCGGACACGCGACGGGCGACCGGATTCTCGCCTTTGCCGCCGAAAACATCAAGGCGCAGCTCAGAAAGATGGATTTTCTGTCGCGCTCGTCGAGCGATGAGTTTTTAATCGTCCTGCCGACGGCTTCCGAATCAATCGCCGCGGAAATCGTCGAGCGCATCGAAAAAGCTTTCCGGGAAAATCCGTTTGAAATCGAAGGCGGCGAGACAATTTATCTCGAATTCAATTTCGGCGCGGCGACTTATCTTCGCGACGGCGAAACGGCGCAGCAGCTTTTGCAAAACGCGCGCCTCAGAAAACAGGAAGCAAAACCCGGCGCGGGCCGCAAAATTTTAAGATTTCCGCAAGAACTTGTTCAATAGATAAAATTTGTTGTATAAAATAAGACGCCTGCCGGTTAACTTTTCGTCGAAAATCGACGTCTATAACGGCAGCGTCTTTACTTTGATTTAACAAAATATTTACAAATCAAAACTAAACTTTTTGACCGCGTCTGCGTTATATAAAACAGCAGTTTTGTAAATTCGGATATAACTTTATGCTTTCAGGCAAAAAACTCGGGCGTTACAATATTCGCGAAAAAATCGGCTCCGGCGGAATGGGCGAAGTCTATCTGGCGACCGACGAAAAGCTCAACCGGAGCGTCGCGCTCAAAGTTTTGCTGCCCGAATTCTGCTGCGACGCCGAGCGCGTCGAGCGTTTCAAGCTCGAAGCCCGCGCCGCTTCCGCTCTGAATCATCCGAATATCATCACGATTCACGAAATCGACCAGTTCGACGACCAGCTTTTTATCGCCACCGAGTTTGTCGACGGCGAAACGTTGCGCGAAAAAATCGAGAAAAGAGAAATCACGTTTTTCGACGCCATACAAATAGCCGAGCAGACGGCCGACGCGCTGGCGGTCGCGCACGAGTCGCACATCATTCATCGCGACATCAAGCCGGAAAATATAATGATTCGGCGCGACGGCTACGTCAAGATTCTCGATTTCGGACTGGCCAAGCCGATTATGAATCTGGCGCAGGCCGGCGCGAGCGCGGAAGACGCGACCATCCAGATGATAAAAACGCAGCCCGGGCTCGTGATGGGCAGCGTGCGCTATATGTCGCCCGAACAGGCGCGCGGAAAAGACACCGACGAGCGAACGGACGTCTGGAGTCTCGGCGTCGTCTTATACGAAATGCTTTCGGGCGAAAATCCGTTTGACGGCGAAACCGTCAGCGATTCGCTCGCCGCGCTGATTCACGTCGAGCCGATGCCGCTGGCGGACGTGCCCGAAGAGCTGCAGAGAATTTTGCGCAAAGCGCTGAAAAAGAAAGCGACCGAGCGTTATCAGAGCATCAAGGATTTTGCGCTCGATTTAAAGGATTTGCGCTCGGAGCTCGAACGCGATTCGGCGGAAAATCGTTTGAGTCATCTGACGAAATCGATAAATTTGAATCGTCAGGACACGAGCGAAAACAAAACTTTGATTCACCGCACGCTCTCGGCCGACAACGAAACCGCCGCGTACTGGTCGAAAACGCGGATTAATACTTCTTCGACCCGAAAACGCCGAAGTTATCTGCCGCTCGGCTTAATCGCTCTGGCGCTGATTCTGGCTTTGACGGCGTGGCACGTGCTGCCGAAAATAATCGGAAACGGCGCGCCGAAGTTTCAATCGATTCAGGTTGACCAGCTGACCAATCAGGGAAATTCGTTTTTATCGTCGATTTCGCCCGAAGGAAAGCTGCTCGCGTTCGTCAACGTGCAGGACGGAAAACAAAGTCTGGTCGTTCGGCAGATTGCCGCCGAAGGCAATATCGAAATCGTTCCGCCGACTTTTCAGGAAATTATGGCGCCGACCTTTACGCCCGACGGAAGCCATATTTACTACGTTACAGTCGATAAAGGCATCGGGACGCTTTACCAAATTCCGTCGCTCGGCAAGGAAAGCAAAAAACTTCTGATTGACGTCGATTCGCCCGTCACATTTTCGCCGGACGGAAAAAGATTCGCTTTTTTCCGCCACAATCCGACCGAAGGCGGCGATACGATTTTCATTGCCAACGCCGACGGGACGAATTTAGGGCCGTTTCTGCAGACGAAAGAAGCCGGTTACGACAAATTTACGGCCGTCGCCTGGTCTTCGGACGGCGAGCGAATTCTGGTCGGCGTGATGAAGCTCGGCAGCGAGCAGGTGCAGAAAATGAGACTTGCGACCGTCTCGGTCAAAGACCGGAAGCTGGAGCTTCTCGGCGAAAACGCGTGGTATAAAGCCAGCAGCTTTCAATGGCTGAAAGACAATTCGGGCTTTATCTTCGCCGGTCGTGCAAATTCCGAAGGGACGACGCAAATCTGGTTTCAGCCGTATCCGGCGGGCGAGCTCAAACAAATTACAAACGACACGAGCGATTACGCGTCAGTCAGTGCGTCCGACGACGGAAACACGATGGTGGCGACGAAATACGACACGATTTCGAGCATCTGGTCGCTCGCCTCCGGCACGAAGGAGCTCAAACAGGTGGCCGACGAAAGCAAAACTCTGCTCGGCTTTGAAGGCATGGCGCACACGTCGGACGGCAAGCTTTTGTATTCGAGAAAAATCGGCAAGGAAGTAAATATTTTTGCTTTGAACGAAAGCGACCGCAGCGAAAAACAACTGACCAAAGACGGCGGAAATAATTTTTACCCGTTCGCCTCGCCCGACGGAAAATATATCGTTTTCACGTCGAACCGAAACGGCGCGTATTCGCTCTGGCGAATGGACGCGGACGGCAAAAATCCGTTTCAGCTGACAAATTTTCCCGACGGGATGGACGGCGACCCGCAGATTTTGAGCGACAACGAAACGGTTTTGTTTTTCCGGCAGAAAAACGACGGCAGCCGCGCGACGATTATGAAAGCTTCGCTGAACGGCGGCGAAGCCGTTCCCGCCCTGCCCGAAAGTCAGGCGACGAATCTCGCTCCGCGCGTTTCGGCCGATGGCAAACAGCTTGCATACGTCTCGTTTATATACGACAGCAAGACTTCGGATTTCGCGTCTTCGATAAAAATTGCCGCCTTCGACGGAAACAAAATCGTCGAAACCGGCAAACAGGTGAAAAGAGAATTTCCGAATAATTTTCAATGGTCGCCCGACGGAAAATCGATAACTTATGTCAACAAAGCCGGAATCGACAACATCTGGAATCTTTCGGTCGGCGACGGCAAGGAATCTCCTTTGACCGATTTCAAATCCGGCAATATTCCTTTCTTCTTATGGTCGCACGACGGCAAGCGCCTCTTTATCATTCGCAGCATCGTCAACAGCGATTTGATTTTAATAAAAAACAAAAATTAACTAAAAACTAAAAACTAATTTCAGTTTTCAGCTTATCTAGTTACATTTTGTCGGCGTCGTAACGCGGCGCTTGCGTCCGGTCATGCATCGGTAGAAGTTCGCTTGTGTTTTGGTAATTTGGATTTCCGCCGGAAAAAGCGGAGAATCAAAGGGCACAAAATTTTACGGAGAAACAAATGGCGACAATTACATTTTACGGCGGCGTCGGAACGGTCACGGGCTCAAAATATCTTCTCGAAAATCGGGGCAAAAAAGTCCTCGTCGACTGCGGTCTTTTTCAAGGTTTGAAGGAACTGCGCGAGCGAAACTGGCAAGACCCGCCGTTTAACCCGCGGGAGATTGACGCCGTCATCATCACGCACGCCCACGTCGACCACACCGGCTATCTGCCGAGGCTCGTCAAATTGGGCTTTTCGGGAAAAGTTTTCACATCGCGCGCGACCGCCGATTTGTTAAAAATTCTGCTGCCCGATTCGGGCCGTCTGCAGGAAGAAGAAGCCGAGTTTCGCAACCGCAAAAACTTGACTTCGCACTCGCCCGCCCTGCCGCTTTACGACGAAACGGATGCCAGAGCAGCGCTTGAACTGCTCGAGCCCGTCCCGAACAACGGCGAGCCGGTCGACATTTGCGAAGATTTTCGCGCGTCCTTTTACGTCGCCGGACATATTATGGGCGCGAGCCTCGTTCTGGTCGAAATGGACGGCGCAAAAGACGACGGCAGCCCGGTCAGATTTCTTTTTTCCGGCGATTTGGGGCATTACGACCAGCCGATTATCAAAGACCCGGCAAAACCGGCCGACTGCGATTATCTGATGGTCGAATCGACTTACGGCAATCGCCTGCACGGCAATGTCTCTTCCGAAGACCAGATGGCGGAAGTTATCAACGAAGCCGCCCGACGTGACGCGACGATTTTGATTCCGGCTTTTGCCGTCGGGCGAACGCAGGAAATTTTATATCTCATTCGCGAGCTTGAAGAGGCAAAAAGAATTCCCGTTTTGCCGGTCGCCGTCGATTCGCCGATGGCGGCGCAGGCGACGCAGGTTTACAATCGCTGGCAGGAGGAGCACGACGAAGAATACGCTTCGATTTTGATGCAGAAACGTCATCCGCTTCGCACCGGCCTTATGACGACGACCTCGACGCGCGAAGAATCGAAACAGTTAAATCGCATGAAAGGCGCGCGAATCATCATCTCGGCTTCGGGAATGCTCACCGGCGGGCGCGTCATGCATCACGCGATGCGCGTTTTGCCCGACGAGCGCGCGACGATTGTTTTTGTCGGCTACCAGGCGGCGGGAACTACCGGACGAAGAGTTCTGGACGGCGAGCCGGAAGTGCGCATTATGAAGGAATGGATTCCGGTGCGCTGCCACGTCGAAAAAATCGAAGGATTTTCCGCGCACGCCGACTGGAAAGCCGTTATCCGCTGGCTCGAAGGCTTGCAAACGACGCCGAAAACTGTCTTTACGACGCACGGCGAGCCCGAAGCCGCCCAGGCGATGGCCGGGCATATACGCGAAAGATTCGGCTGGAACGTGGTCGTGCCGCAGTATGAGCAAACGGTTACATTAAAGTAAAAAAAAACGCAAAATTTGAAAGCCGGGCATGAAGAGTTTCATGCCCGGCTTTTTTGTCGGCGAGGCTTATCGAGAAGATTGGATTTTGCCGTGCGGATTTCTTTTGCCGACCGGTTTCACACCCTGTATGACTTTTTTCTGCAAAACCTTACAGAAAAATTTCTTGACGTGCGGAGGATTAGACAATAATATGGATTGGTTCAAAAAATAAATTTTTACAAAAAAGCTTCGGGAGACACATTTTTTCCTGAAATTAGCAGGGGAAGTGGCTCTCTCCGGGCGGTTTTTTTATTTAAATTCGATTTCACCGAACAAGAACAATTATTTTTAGTTCTTCCCATATGGCTAAAGATTCCACCATAACAGAAGAAAATTTCGATGCGCTTCTCAACTGGCTCGACCAAAATCGAGAAGCGGCGGGACATAAATACGAAAAAATTCGGCAGCGACTGATAAAAATTTTTGTTTGCCGTGGCTGTTTCGAAGCCGAAGAACTGGCCGATACGACCATCAATCGGGTGATAAAAAAACTCCCGCAGATAATCGAAAAATATATCGGGGAACCGACGCTTTATTTTTACGGCGTGGCGGACAATATTCATCACGAATGGCTGCGCCAACAAAAGAAAATCAAACAAATTGAGCTCAAAGAAACGGATTCTTACGTCGAAACCGCGCCTGAATCCGAAGCCGAATACGAATGTCTTGACGATTGTCTGAAAGCACTGGCCGTGCCCGAACAAAATCTTATCGTCGATTATTACCGGGAAGAAAAAAAGGCAAAAATCGAGCTGCGCCGCAAATTAGCGTTAAATCTCGGCATCACCGTAAATGCTCTGCAGGTCAAAACCTGCCGGATTCGCGCTCAGCTGCAGGAATGCGTGCAGCTTTGCGTCAAATCGAAAAAACAAGACTGAAAGGTTTTGACGTTTTTTGTCATAACACTATGGAACAAACGGAAAACAAAGGGAGAGAGAGTTTGGAGGAGCAGGAAGCAATCAAAAAATATCTTTTGGGCGCTTTGAGCGATAAAGTCGAAATGCGTCTGATTGAAGAAAAAATATTGCTCGACGACGATTTTGCCGAAAAACTTTCGGTCGCCGAAGATAATTTAATCGACGAATATCTCGACGGCAGCCTCGCCGTTGCCGAGAGCAGGCAGTTTCAACAATTCTTCATAAACGTTCCCGAAAGAAAACAAAAACTTCGCCTCATCCGCGATTTGCGCAAATACGCCGCCGAAAACCAGACGGCCGGTCAGTTTACGAAAGAAAAGGGCCGAATCTTCGACTGGCGCAAACTTGTCAGTCTTCCGTCATTTCGCCTGGCTGCCGCGGCGATTTTGCTTCTCCTTTTCGGTTTCATCATCTGGCGCGCCGTCTTTTTCCAATCTGATTTGGAAAAAGGGCGAAATCAGCTGCTTATCGCCACCCGCGGACAACGCCTGACCGAATCGCGCACGACGTTAAATTCCAATTACGCCTCGGTTACACGCGGAGGCGCCGATGCCAAAGACGAAAAGGCGATGAACCATGTTGGAATGATTCTCGCCGCCGCGGCCGAAAACAGCAGCGACCCCGAAGCTCATCACACCCTCGGACTTTTTTATCTGGTTAATAAAAAATATGATAACGCTCTCGAAGAACTTAAACGGGCGCTTGAGCTCGCGCCGAACGACGCCAAGCTTCACAACGACATCGGCGCGCTTTATTTCGAGAAGGCGCAGGGAGAGTCAGGAGGCGAAGTTTCGGTAAATCTTAATTTAAGTCGCCAGCATTTTGAGCGCGCGATTGAATTAAATGAAAATTTGCTGGAGGCGCTTTTTAATAATGCTCTCGTATTACAGAAAATACCTCTGACAAATCAGGCGCGCGAAGCCTGGCAAAAATATCTGGAAAAAGATTCGACTTCGCCCTGGGCTGACGAGGCGCGCAAAAATCTTCAGCGACTTCAGACGCAAAATCCACAAAGTTTTTCCGATGCCGACAAGCTGGAAAACGCTTTTCTAAACGAAGCCCGGCAAAAAAACGACGTGGAAGCCGGACAGCTTATCAGTCAAAATCGGGAATTAATAAAAAAAAAGTACCTTCCGCAAAAACTGGCGATGTCTTTGGTCGAAGCCGACGGCGATAAAAAAAAAGAATATTTGCAGGCTCTCGTTTATGCGGGCGAGCTTGAAGAAAAAAATACGGGCGATTTATTTGCCAGAGACCTCGCCGCTTTTTATGTAAAAATTCCCGAATCAAATTTTGAATCGTTACGTCAGGCGCAGGATTTGATGAAAAAAAGCTATCAATTTTATTTACATGACAAAAACGAAGACGCATCTGAACAGGCCAGCCGCGCCCAACAACTTTTTCTGCAAGCCGGCGACGTTTATGAAGCAAAGCTGAGCGAGTTTATTATCGCTTATTGTCAGATTAAGGGCGAAGGCACTGGAAAAAGCATTCAATTATATCAGGAGATAGCTGATTTTTGCGGAAAAAATAATTATAAATGGTTGCTCGCAAACACTCTCTACTGGCTGGCCGGCGCGCAGAGGTCGATAGGCGAAAGGACTCAGGCAAATATTAATTATAAAGATTGTTATAATCTCGCAAAAGAATTGGGCGACGCGCAGGTTTTTCAAAAAATTCTCGTTTCCTACGCCAGTCGAAATAAATTCGTCGGGCAAAATCAGGCCGCGCTTGCATATCTTGAAGAGGCTTTGGACGCTCTCGGAAGCTCGCAGGACGTGCCTTTGCGCGAGAAATGGAGAACTTACAGCGCGAGCATCGAGATTTTTTCGTCGCTAGAGCTTTATAATCTGGCGAAAGCCATCGCACTGGAAAATATTCAGATTGCCAACGACGAAAACGATTCGCTAATGATTGCCAATTCGTGTCTTGACGCCGGTATCGTTTACACACAGGCCGGAGATTTTGACCAAGCGAGAATATGGCTCGATAAGGCAAGGCGAAGCGCCGAAGCGCTATCTGAAAGTTCGGACAAAACGGAAAATTTAGCCAAGTCGCTGCTCACTTCGGGTTATCTGGAAAGCAGGCTCGGCAATTTTACGCAGGCGGCGCAGTTTTACGACGAGGCGTTTGGCATTGTAGCGAATCGGGAAGTTCCTTTTTATCTTTACGAAATCGAAAAAAGCCGTTTGCTGACCGATATTTCTTTGAATAAAGATGCGGAAATCGAAGAACAAATCAATAAAACCATCAATCTGGCGGAAAAGTATAGAAAAGAGATTTCAAAAGAGAAAGAGAACATCAGCTTTTTTAACAACCAGCAGGAAATTTACGATATAGCCACGTTAAGCGAATTTAAGCACGAAAATTATGAACAGGCATACAATTATCTTGAAACGTCAAATTCGCGCGCGATGCTCGACTGGCTGAAAAAGGGCGTCAACGTCGAAGAAGAAAAAAAGGAAATTGAAATTACTTTTAAGGAAACCGCAGAGCCTCTCCTGCTCAACGAAATCCGCGCTCAAATGCCCGACCAGGTACAGATTCTGCAATATGCCGTTTTAGAAAACAATGTCCTAATCTGGCTGATTTCAAAAGACGATTTTACAGTTGTTTCATCGGAAATAAAATTTGAAGAGCTAAAAGAAAAAGTGGTGAGCTTTAATCGGATGATTGTAGCTCACGAAAATCAAAACGAAGAAATCACAAAATTGTCACGCGAGCTTTACAATTTGCTGATTACGCCAATCGCGTCTCACCTCGACCCCAACCGAAAGCTATGTTTAATACCGCAAAAAATTTTATTTCACCTGCCTTTTGCCGCGCTTATGGCGCCTGATGACAAACCGTTTTTAGCGCAATTTGATTTTTTCTATGCTCCGAGTGCAAATACCTTTCTGCTTTTCACGGAAAACGCCAGGAAAAAATCAGCTCTGACAAATGAATCTTTGTTGAGCGTGGGCAATCCGAGTTTTGATAGAAAGAAATTTAAGGAACTGCAGGATTTGCCCGAGTCCGAAGACGAGGCACGGGAGATTACCCAATTTTATTCTGACAAACAAACGCTGATTGGCTCAGCAGCGACTAAAACCGCGATTGAAAATTTGATGAAAAACGCGGAAGTCATCAATCTTGCGGGACATTACATAGTCAGACACGGTGAACCTCTGGCCTCTGGTTTTTTACTGACCAAACCTCCAAACAGCGAGAATTCGGACGACGGCATACTGACTAACGCCGAATTAATTCGCCAGGCTATGCCGCGAGCTAAACTGGTTGTGCTTTCAGCCTGCCAGACCGGAATTGAGCAATATTATAACGGCGAGGGTTTGGTCGGACTTTCCACTACATTTCTAAAGGCCGGAGTTCCGCTCGTCGTGGCCAGCCAGTGGCCGGTCGATTCGAGTGCGGCGGCGGAATTGATGAAAAATTTTCATATGCTGCGCCGACAGGAAAAATTATCGACGGCAGCAGCCTTGCGGCGCGCGCAGCTCGAAATGATGGAAACGCCGGGCGGGAAATACAGCCAGCCTTATTTCTGGGCGGCATTTGCCACCTACGGCGGCTACGCGGAGTTTTGATTTTAGTTAAATAAGGAGAAAAGAAAATGGCACAGACAGTAGAAATTATTATCAAAGGAGCGGGAATCGGTTATCAAAAAGACGATTATTATCACGTCATCTTTCCGGTCGATGCGGAGGGATGTCACAAAGTTAATTTCAGTTTTCAAAAAGACGGCGAAGACGAGTCAACGGCGGTGTCGCTGGCGAAATCGAAAGCTATCGACATCAGCGCGCCGGGAGCAACGTCAATCCCGGGAGCAGATGAGGAATATAACAACTTTGTTTATGACTTAACTTCGCCGACAACTCACCCGAGGATAAGAATGAAAAGCGAGCCCGGGAAATTCACTTTGCTCAAAGTTCCGAACGCACAATTATCGGTCAACAAATTTTTCCTGCCGCCGATTCCTGATTTGGTCGAGGTCGGTAATCCGGCGAACAGAAGCCCGATTGCGCAGCTTGCTCAGTCCGTAAAGGCGACCATTACGCTTGACGATGGAGGTCAGGTAAATATCGACGCTGACGAATTCAGCTTCTCGACCGATGCGGGCGCTTCCTGCATTTTGATATTCGATAACGATTGTGACGAAGTAATTCAAGGGCAAAACGATATGGATATGTATTACGAAGTTATCGAAGAATTTGACACCGGCCTTAAAATCGCCACCGACAAACGTTTTCATATCGGCGGTCTCGGCAATTTGAGCGGATTGTCAAAAGAAACTCTGGAAAGTATGGTCAATTCAAGATTTTTCAAAGACCCGCCCGACCTTGCCCAGGGCAAAAACTGTCTAAAGTGCAAAGTGACCGACGCGGAAAGTATCAGACATCTTCCATAATTAAATTTTCGTGAAATTCGACAAATTAAAGCTTTAGTTTTATTTAAATTTACTAAATTAAAAAGGAGAAAAAAGAATGGAAACAATTGTATATGTCTTAATTAAAGGAGTCGCGATTTGTTACAAAAAGGATAATTTATGGAAAATTCTTTTTCCATTTGATGACTGTCATTCAGTTAAACTTAGCTATAAAACGGGAACAAGGGAAGTTTTTCTTGGTCACTTTGGTCAAGCAAAGGGCAAAATTGAAATTATTACGAACCAAGCTGCTTTTCCACCACAATCTTCGGGTGAATTCGACCATGAAGTTGTTAATTTAACCGACGCCGGCGTTACACATCAGTCAATAGTGCCAAAGTCTGGCTGGGATAGTAAGGGAATTTTATTGACCATACAAAATGCCAATTTTGATGTAAAAAACAGGTTGGAGGATTTCCCGGAGGCGATTGCAGGATTGGATATCTTTTTAACCGATAGAAACGTAGATAAAAAATTTGGGGAAAACGAACATATAGCTCATTCTGTTGAAGCGAAAATTCAGTTGAGCGAAAATGAATTTGTCAAAGTTAATATAGGCAGAACAGAGCTGTTTACGACTGAGCCGGGAAACACTTACAATCTTATTTTTGATAATGATTGTGATAAACCTCTGAAAGCTCCAAAAAGAAATGATATGGAGATGTTTTACGAATTGATAGAAGAACCGAATGACAGGAGTCGTAAATTTGTAGTAGAGGGCAGACCTAAACACGGGACGCCAACTCCTAAGTCAAATAGAAATGAACCACCTGACCTTCTTCAAGGAAAACCTTGTTTGGTTGTAAAGGCAAGTAAAGGAGATCAACTTCCGTAATTGACTCTCGTACAAATAAAAAAGGTTGCAGGATTGATTCTTCAGCCTTTTTTTACTTAAATTTTACTCGTATCGCAGACACTCAATCGGGTCTAATTTTGATGCCTTGCGGGCTGGCAAAACTCCGAAAACTAAGCCGACGCCGACCGAGACGGTGAGGCCGGTGATGATGGCCCAGAGCGGAATGACGGCGGGGAGCGACGGAATCAGGAGCATTATCAATTTGCTGATGCCGATTGCCAGAACGACGCCAATGATGCCGCCGAAAAAGGTGAGCGTCATCGCTTCGAGCAGAAACTGCAGAACGATGGCGCCTTTGGTCGCGCCGATTGCTTTGCGGATGCCGATTTCTTTTGTTCGCTCGGTGACCGAAACGAGCATGATGTTCATTACGCCGATGCCGCCGACGAGCAGGCCGAGACACGAAATGGCGATGGCGACCAGACCGACGCCGCCGATGATGCCGTCGAACTGCGCGATGAAATTATCGGCGGTTTTTACGTCGAAATTATTCGGGTCGCCGTATTTTACGCCGCGCCGCTGGCGCAAAATTCCTTCCACTTCGGCAACGGCGTCGTTTAACTGTCCCGGTTTGGCCTGGATAATGTGCAGAATCGCGTCGCGCTGCGGAGCGACTTTGCGGGCGGTGCGAAACGGCAGAAAGACTTTGCGGTCTTCTTCGTTTTCGCCGAAAAATCCGGCCTTTCGTTTTTCGATGACGCCGATGATTTCCCATGTCGTGCCGTTCATCCGCACGACTTTCCCGACCACGTCGTCCTGCTCGTTCGGAAAAAGCGCCTCGACCGCGTTGACGCCGACGACCAAAACGTTTCTTCGCTGATAATTGTCCGCCTCGGTGATAAATCGCCCCTGTTTGAGAATGATATTCGTAATCTGCATATAATTCGGCGTCACGCCGTCGGTCAGAGCCCATCGATAATTTTTGCCTTCGTAGACGAGATTGTCGTCAAAACCGTCGTTCCATGAGCCGATATTCGGCGCGACCGTCGCGATGTCTTCGACGGCCGTCGATTGCGAGAGAATCGCGGTCGCGTCGTCTTCGGTCAGAGGCTTGCGGTTGCGCTCGTCGCGGTTGCGCGTACCGAACCCGGTCGAAAGATGAAAGGCGTAGATGTTGTTGGTGCCGTATTCTTCGACGATGGAAATGATTGACTGGCGCATTCCCGTCAAAATCGAAGCGACGACAATCGCCGTAATGACGCCGATGACGATTCCCAAAATTGTCAGAGTCGAGCGAAATTTATGCGAGTAGATGCTCTCGAAGGCCATCTTTAAAACTTCCTTGAATAACGTCGTAATTCTCATCTTTCTTCCTCTTTTAATTTTGCGTCAACGCCACAATCGGGTCTAACCTCGCCGCTTTCCAGGCCGGGTAAAGTCCGGCGAGAATTCCGATGCCGCTCGAAGCCAGAACGGATATAACCACATAAATGAGCGTTATCGTCATCGTGATTTCGAGCAGCGCGGTTATCAATTGAGTGACGGCAAAAGCCAGCAGCAGACCGAGAATTCCGCCGGCGATACACATCAAGGCCGATTCGATTAAAAACTGCAAAAGAATTTGTTTGCGCGTCGCGCCGAGCGCTTTTCTCAAGCCGACTTCAAACGTTCGTTCGGTGACCGAAACGAGCATGATGTTCATCACGACGATGCCGCCGACGATTAAAATAATCATCGTAATCGGTACGACGACCGCCGCGATAGCGCCCGTGAACTGGTCCATCTGCGTGTTGAATTCATCGACGTTGACGAGGCTGAATGTTTCCTCCTCGCTGCCGAGCAGCTGGCGCTTGTTTTTAAGAATCAGGCGCGCTTCTTCGATTGAAGCCTGAAAATTTTCCTTGCTTTCGGTTTTGCCGTGTAGATTAATTCCGCCGCTTCTGGAAAACATCTGGGCGTGCAGGGTTATCGGAATATAAACGTGGCGGTCCTGCGAATCGCCCATAAACGAGCCGCGTTTTTCTTCGACGCCGAGAACCGTCAGCGGAATTCCGCGAATTTTCAAAATCTGCCCGACGGCCGAGCCGTTCGAAAAAAATTTATCTTTTATGTCCGAGCCGATGACGACCACTTTGGCCGCGCGCGTCACTTCTTCGGCCGTGTAAAAACGCCCGTCCGAAAGCGTTTTGTCCTCGATTTCAGACATATTGTCGGTGTCGCCGAAAATGCGCACCGAAGGCATTTCGATGCCTTCCTGTTCGAGGTCGGCGTTGGCGAAAACCTGCGCGCCGACGTAGGAGCAGTTTTTGCAGTTCGCTTTGATATATTCGTATTCGTCCCACGTGACGTCCTTGTTGCGCCGGTTTTTGCGCTCAAATTCCTCGTCCGACATTCTGCCGGTCGAAGCCATCCGCGTAATCATAAAATGATTTGCGCCGAGAACTTTCGTGACTTTATCGACGACGTAGGTTTTCAGACCGCTAATCGAAGCGCCGACGACGACGACCGACGCGACGCCAATGATGATTCCGATAAGCGTCAAAAAAGCGCGCAGCTTATGCTCTAAAATCGATTTGACGGCAATCCAGAAAGCGTCCGTGTAAAATGAATATAAATGCCTCATAGAAACCTTTTGGCGCTGTAAAATTTGGAAGTTGAATATGTCTGAAATTTAAGACAATATTTCAAACGTATTTGTTAACCGAATTGTTTCGATAAAAGTAAGTCCCGGCGCTTACGTTTCAGGTTTCAAGTTTCGGGTTTCAAGTTTCGGGTTGGTTAATTTAACCTGAAAGCTGAAACTTGAAACTTGAAACTCTTTTTTAAGGCGTGCGGGCTTCCGATTTTTTAGATATACTTTTCCATTGTTTTATTTCAGAATTAATTTTACTCAGGAGAATCTATTTTGAGCGTTTTAGTCGATAAAAATACGCGCCTTGTCGTGCAGGGCATTACCGGAAAAGAAGGAACTTTTCATACGCTTCAGATGATTGAATACGGCACCAACGTGGTCGGCGGCGTGACGCCCGGAAAAGGCGGAACGACGCACGAAAACGTGCCCGTTTTTAACACCGTTGCGGATGCCGTCCGCGAAACCGGCGCGAACGCTTCGGTCATCTATGTTCCGCCCGCATTTGCGGCCGACGCGATTATGGAAGCGGCCGATGCCGGAATTCCGCTCGTCGTCTGTATCACCGAAGGCATTCCGGTCGCCGATATGGTCAAGGCAAAGGAATTTTTACGCGACCGGCAGACGCGCGTCATCGGGCCGAATTGTCCCGGCATCATCTCGCCCGGCAAATGCAAAATCGGCATTATGCCCGGACATATTCACCGCGAAGGCCGCATCGGCGTCGTCTCGCGCTCGGGAACGCTGACATATGAAGCGGTCGGCCAGTTGACCGCGCTCGGCCTCGGCCAGTCGACGGCCATCGGCATCGGCGGCGACCCGATTATCGGGACGAATCACACCGACGCTCTGCGCCTTTTCGAAGCTGACGAAGAAACCGACGCCATCGTCATGATTGGCGAAATCGGCGGAACTGCCGAAGAAGACGCCGCCGAATTTGCCAAAGAAAACGTAACGAAACCGATTGTCGCATTTATCGCCGGGCAGACCGCGCCGCCGGGACGCCGTATGGGACACGCGGGCGCGATTATTTCGGGCGGCAAAGGCACGGCCGCCGAAAAGATGAAAGCTTTACGCGAGGCCGGAATCCGCGTTGTCGAATCGCCCGCCGACATCGGCAGAGCGATTCAGGAAGTTATCGGAGCAAACGCGACCGCTTAAATTTTAAATCATTCCGAAAGGAGTTTTTTGAAGATGAGTAATAAACGGGCTTATTTCATATTGTGTTTTGTCGCCGGAACGATTTGCAGCGGTCAGGCAATTCATTATTTTCTGGGCGGCAGCGAGCACGAAAATTCTTATTTGATAAGTTTTCTGGTAATCGTCCAGCTTCTTTTCGGTACCGGAGTTGCCTTTTACGGCTGGAAAAACTTTCGTTTGATGAACGATTCGAAATCATAAGGAGACAATTATGGCGCAGGAATACGAAACTTTTCTTCATCGATGGTTCGAAGAAGTCGTCAAACTGAAAGACGGCAAAATCGTCGAAGCCTGGAACGAATTCGATTTTATGAAGATGTACCGACAGCTCGGCGCTTTGACGCTCACTCTGAAATGAAATTTTCGCATTCTTTTCTCGTCAAACCTGATGACATCGACGAGCAGGGGCACGTCAATAACGTCGCATATCTGCGCTGGGTGCAAAACGTAGCAGTCGCGCACTGGCGTCACGCGGCGTCCGAAGCGCAGCAGGCGAAATTTACATGGTTCGTCACCAGACACGAGATTGATTACAAAAAACCGGCGTTTGAAAACGAGGAAATAACGGCGGCGACCTGGGTCGGCAAATCAAAATTTGCCACCTGCGAGCGTTTCACGGAAATCACGCGCGGCGCTGATTTGCTCGTCAAAGCACAGAGCATCTGGTGTTTAATCGACCGCGAAACATCGCGCCCGGCGCGCATTACACCTGAGCTAAAAGAATTGTTTCGGATGGAGTGAATATGAAAATTTTTTTAATATTAACTTTGGTCTTTATAGGTTTTGCCGTTGAAGCAAGCGCGCAGGTTTGCGGTCAATACACGACGACTTTAATAATAAAAAGCGATGATAATAAATCGATAGAAAACGCTTTGGTTCAGCTTGTAGCTCTCGAAAAAGACGAAACTAAAAACAAAACTTTTGTCCGCGATGAAAATGAAAGGTCGAAATTTTCCATTACTTTCAACGAAGGACATCTCATCCTCGGAAAATATAAAATAATCGTTTCGGCCGACGGATTTGAAACGTCGGAAAAGGAAATTGGCTTTCCGCACTGCAAACATCAAACGTTTGAATTCAAACTAAAAGCTGCTAAAGCGCAAAATCAGGCGGTTTTGGCAGGAACGATTACAGACCAAGTCGGCGCAGCTATCCAAAAAGCAAAAATTAAGATTTCAGGGAACAATAATCAAAAGTTTGTTGCTGAAACGAATGACAATGGTGTTTATAAAATCAGTTTACCTGAAGGAGTTTATTCAATTGAATTTAATGCTTCGGGATGTAAATCATATAAATTAAAGAACTATCGAACGAGACAATTTGAAACAATGAGATTGGATATTGTTTTATACGCAATTCCAACTCCAATAATTTAAATTTATAAAGAGGAAAAATAAGTAAATAAATGAGCAATTTAACTTTTGGAATTATCAAACCCGACGCCGTCAAAAAAGGTCACGCGGGAAAAATTATCGACAAAATCCTGAGCGCGGGTTTTAAGATTCGCGGAATGAAGCTGATTCATCAATCGATACGACAGGCCGAAGGCTTTTACGACGTTCACCGCGAGCGTCCGTTTTTCGGCGAATTGACCGAATTTATGTCGAGCGGCCCGTGCGTCGTGCTTGCTTTGGAAAAGGAAAACGCCGTCAAAGCGTGGCGCGATTTGATGGGCGCGACCAATCCGGCGGAAGCGGCCGAAGGAACGCTGCGCAAGGAATTTGCCGGTTCAATCGGCGAAAATGCGGTTCACGGCTCGGATTCGGACGAAAATGCGGCGATTGAAATCGGTTATTTCTTTAGTAAACTTGAATTAGTTTAAGCAAAAGGCTATAAATTGTTCAGATGTTAGATGTTAGATTTCAGATGTCAGTCTTTTCGACATCTAGCATCTGACATCTGACATCTATTTCCAGAGGAAAAACAAATGAAAAAATGCCCGGTTTGCGATAAGACTTTTGAAGATTCGATGCGGTTTTGCCAGACGGACGGAACGCCGCTGGTCGATGTAGTTGAAGAAGCTCCCGAAGACCCGTTCAAGACGATGGTCGCTCGCCCCGAAGACGATATCGCTTCGGCGATTCCGCCGCCCGTCGATCCTTTCAAGACGATGGTCGCCGGCTCGCGGCCGAGAGAAGAAAGCGGGGATTTGCTTCAGCTTCCCGAAGAATACGACCCGATGAAAACGTCGGTCGTTTCGCCGGAAGAAATGAGACAGCAGCTCGGTGCCATCGAATCGAAAGAAGATTCGGCAGCCGGTACAGCGCCGCCTTCACCGCTCGAAAGTATGGACTCGCCGCTCGAATTGGATTTGGGCGAAAGCTCAAACGCCTTTTCGGAAGTGCCGCCGGAGCTGCCGAAATTCAGCGAACCGAGTTTGAATCCGCCCGATTTCGGCGATATGTCGTCCGATGCTTCTCCGCAAGTTCCAATTTCATCAAGTCCTTTTTCTTCAGAGCCGTCCGCACCGAGAAATTCGTTCGGCGATTCGCCTTTTAATCAGTCGAACGAAGCGCCGATTCCGTCGCCTTTCGGAGACCCGGCAAAGTCTTTCGAGCCGCCGCCGCCCGTTTATAAAGAACCCGAGCCGCCGACCGTTTTAGGCGGAAATCCGTTTGACCAGTCGCCTTCATACGGGCAACAGTCGCCGCCGGTAAATCAATCTTTTAATCCGCCCGCGCAGCAAAACGAGTGGGCGCCGCCGCCCGCGCCGGTCGCCGGCTGGCAAGACCAGGGACTTGGCCCGAACACGCCTTTTCAGCCGCCGGCCGCGACGCAGGGTCAAAATCAGACTCTGCCGATTGTCTCGCTCATTTTGGGAATCGTCAGCATTTGCTGTCCGATTGGCGTTCTGACCGGCCCGGCCGCCATCATCACCGGACTTTTGGGCATGAAAAACGTCAACAACAACCCGAACCAATACGGCGGAAAAGGTTTGGCCATCGCCGGTATGATTGTCGGCGGTCTTCTGTTTTTGCTTTCGGTCGTCTGGTGGATACTCCAAATTATCGGCGTCGGCATTGGAAGCTTAAACCGATTTTAGTTAAACTAAAGTCAGGAAATAAAATGTCAATTATCAGCGACGTATTAAAATCGGCGAAAGCCGTTATCAAGGGAATGAGCATTACGCTCGCGCAGATTCCGAAGGAAAAATGGACGGTGCAGTATCCGGACGACCCGATTACCGTCCAGCCGCGCTATCGCGGAATGCATCTCCTGCACGTTGACGAAATGGGCAAGGAAAAATGCGTCGCGTGTTATCTGTGCGCGGCCGCCTGCCCGTCGGACTGCATCTATATCGAAGCCGAAACCGACCCGCGTCCGTATGAAGAACGCGTCGGCCGCGACGAGCGTTTCGCGCGCGTTTACAACATCGACTACGGCCGCTGCATCTTTTGCGGTTACTGCGTCGAAGCGTGTCCGAAAGACGCCATCACGCACGGTTACAATTTCGAAATTTCGGTTTACAACCGCGCGGATTTGCTCAAAACAAAAGACGATTTGCTGATTACAAAGCAGACGCAATCGAAAAACTACCGCGTCGCACTATCGAGCGAAGACGTCGATTCCGAATACAAAGAAGTCTAAAGGTTTGTCATAAAACCATAAAGGACACGGAGATTTTTAATATTTCTCTGTGTCCTTATTGTTTGCTATTCTATAAAAAGCAAGCGAACAGGAGACTTATTCGAATGGCGAGTCGGAAGAAACGGCAAATCCCGAGCGATAAATCAAATAATCAGCAGGATAAATCGGCGCTCTTCATAGGAGATATGTGGGCGCTGTTCGGCGGCGTTCTGGCGGCTTGCATCGCTCTTGTCGGTCAATGGTTTATCGGGCGAAGTTACAGCGGAGAGGAGACGCAGTATCTTTTACAGTCAATAAATAACTCGGCTCTCTGGCTCGGCGGCTCGGTCGTTACC
>DASWRI010000054.1:0-23648 GCA_036403235.1 Pyrinomonadaceae bacterium
TCTATCTTTTCACTGCTGAGGGCGATTTTTCCACTATTATCCATCGTAAAGTGGAAAACCAAATCATACTTTTCGTTTTCGTATTTTCCATAAACGGCGTGCCAGAGATTGTTTTTATCCTTGAAACAAAACCACTCTTTACCGAGTCGCTCAAGCTCTTTTTTGTCCTGCGTCATTACGACATCCGAAGTTTTCCACGCGACATCGTCGTATTCAGCGAGCCACTGCGCGGTTTCAAATTTATTGTTGAAATCGTTAATATCAAAATTTGGCTTGTCTTTTTTTACATCTTGCCCGAAAGCGGTAAAAGTAAAGGCAAGAAATAAAATTATCGGTAAAATACTCTTCATAAAATAATTCTTTTAGTTGTTTAATTTCAGAGGCTAAAATAAAAACACATTATATTAGATGCCTTTAAACAGTGAAAACCGGGAGCTGAAAATTAAATTAGTTTTCAGCTCCCGGTTTTCACTTTTCACTATTTTTAGCTTGGCGCTTGATTTTCGGGAAAGGCATTTTCGTCGAATTCTTCGGATAAAAGCATTTCCTTATAGCTTTCCGGCAAGGTGCGAACTTTTTTGTTCTCGTCGGTGACGAGGTGCAGCGTTTCGCCTTCGGCCAGCAAAGTTTCGTCCGAAGCGCGATAAATTTCGTAGATAAAACGAATCGAGCGGCTGCGTATTTCGCCGAGTTGCGTCCGTACAATCAAAACGTCTTCGTAGAAAGCGGGCGATTTATAGCGGCAGTAGCTTTCGGCGACGACCAGCAGCGCGTTATCTTTTTCCTCCATATCCTTGTAGGAAAACCCGCGCGCGCGACAAAAGTCCGAGCGCCCGAGCTCGAACCAGACGAGATAGTTCGAGTGATGGACGATGCCCATTTTGTCCGTTTCGGCATAACGGACGCGGATTTCAGTTTCGTGCCAATCGTTCATAGCATCTGCTAAAGTATTCTACATTTATGAAATTGCTAATTTCAAATGAAGAACATAATTTATTCAAATCAGGAGATTCAGGTCAGTTGAAATATGAACACTGTAAAAGGTCTTTTCTAAAGGAGAGAATGTTATTGCGACATTAGAAAAAGCCTGAGCATAATCACTCAGGCTTTTTCTTTATAACTCGTAAATTTCCTACTTTGGCAGATTCTTTTCCATTTCTTTGGCCGCCGCCGGATTCGTGTCCCTTGTGGCGTCAATGGACTTTTGATAACTGCCGTAGTCGATAGGATATTCGGGCATCGTACCGAAATCGTTTTCAGTGAATCCGTCGATTTCGATTTTGGTCGCTTCAAAAAAATTCGTTCCATTTTCGTATGCCGCCGTTCTTTTGACTATTAAACCGTTAAGGGCGGGCGCGTATTGAAATTCTTCATATTCTTTGCCCACGGTTTCGCGCATAATAATCGTCCTGTATCCGAGAACTTCGCCTTCACCTTGATATAGCGGACTTTTTTTAAAGGCTTCTTCGTTAAATGCGGGAATGACTTCCGGGCGATGGCTGATATATTTCAGTTTCTTTTCCGTTTCGAGAACAGCGAAAAGACCGCGACCGTTGATTGCATATCTAACGGTCTGTACTTCCCCGCCCTTCAAATCGTAATCAGTAGTCGTTTCGCGCCAAGAGCCGTCCGATTTTTGCAGACGAACGCTTCGGGCAAACGTTTTCAAAGGGCTGCCGTCTGCGGGCTGAAACGTAGTCATATAAACAACGCGGAAAGCCCGCGCGTTCGTTGTCGGGATATTCACCGGGGTAGTCGAATTCGAATTGCTTCGACCGAGCGCGACGACGAGCGCCGCCAGTCCGCATAAGAAAACAATGATAGCAATAAATTTAATTGATTTTTTCATTTATCTCTCCTTTTTGTCTGTTTTCTGCAAACGCCCCGCCGCGCTGCAAAAGTCGTCGCAATATGCCAAGTTGCCCCACAAGTCTCCTTCGATACAATGACCTGTTTGATGATGACAGCATCTATAATTATAATCAGCGCATCCCAAAAGACAGCTGTCGTGCCCTGTATCGCCCCATTCATTCTCCACGAAAAAATAACAGGTCGCGCCCGATGTACAGCCCGGAAGCGCGCTCGTTTTTCTCAAATTCATCGTCAAACTCCCGCATAACATTATCAAGCCGAAAGTCAGTAACAGCCAGTAGCGTTTCATAATTTAGCGATAATATTCTTGTGTCGATAGATTTGTCAAGGTTTTTTTGGTAGTTCCTGATGTGTGGAGATGTCTAAAAATTGACTCTTAGAGGATTTCTTATAAAAGAATTTTGAGAAAAAATAAAACCCTTAATTCAAAATGAATTAAAGGTATCTGGGAGACAGGGATTCGAACCCCGATAGGCAGATCCAGAGACTGCAGTCCTACCATTAGACGATCTCCCAGCAGACATGTTCTATTTTAAAATCTAAATTTGAGTTGTCAAATGATTTAACGCTTTTCCAACTTGCCTGTAAAAATTTTGCGATGCAAAATAATAGTTTATGTCGGTAGACGACAAGGAAATACTGACCAATCGCGCGGCTTTTCACGAATATCATATTTTGGATAAATATGAAGCCGGAATCGTTCTCAGAGGAACGGAAGTGAAAAGCGTGATGAGCGGGCGAATTCAGCTGAAAGAGTCGTACGTTACGGTTAAAGACGACGAGCTTTGGCTTTTTAACGCCCATATTTCGCAGTATTCGCACGGAAACATAAATAATCACGAGCCTCTGAGAACGAGAAAGCTGCTGCTTCACCGGCGCGAAATTGAAAAATTAGAGCGCGAAACCGTTCTCAAAGGAATGACGCTCGTCGTCACCCGGATTTACTGGAAAAACGGGCGAATCAAATTCGAAATCGGTCTCGCGAAAGGCAAAAAACTTTACGATAAGCGCGAAACTTTAAAAAATCGCACTATCGAAAGAGAAACACAGGCTCAGATGAAGGAAAAATGAGTTGAAAGATAGGCTGAGTTAGGATAAGTTATTAACAAATTTATTTTTGAGCAATTTAATTATTTTTTAGAAGGAAAACTATGAAATCTCAGGTGATTACCGAAAATTTTTTGGAAGCGAACGTCGATGCTCTGGCTGTTGCCGTTTTTAAGGACGAAAAGCCGACGACGGGCGTTTTGAAAGATTTGGACAAATTAACCGGCGGGCAAATTTCCGCCATTATCAAAGCCGAAGAATTCGGTGGCGATGCGGGCGAAACCGAGCTTTTGCGATTTTCGCCGAGCGGAAAAATAAAGGCGAGCCGTCTCTTGCTGGTCGGCGTCGGCGACCGAATCGAATATCGCGCTCCTCAGGTCGCGATTTTGTCGGGCACGGCGACCAGAGTTTTGCGAAAGCGCAACGTGCGAAGCTTTGCGCTGCTGCCGCGATTTGAAGAAGACGCGCAGGACGCCGCCAAATGCGCGATGCAGGGCGTCGTGACAAGCCAGTTTGAGCTCGATAAATACAAGACGAAAGACAAAAACTCGAAATCCATCGACACATTTGTTTTGTGCGTCGAAGGCGCCAGGCCGACGGATTTGAAAAACGGCCTGAAACGCGGCGAAATCATCGGCGATTCGATGAATCTGACGCGCGATTTGGCAAACGAGCCGCCGAATATTCTGACGCCGACCGAGATGGCCAAGCGCGCGCAGAAAATGGCGAAAGAAACCGGCCTGAAATGTCAGATTCTCGACGAAGCGCAGATGGAAAAACTCGGAATGGGTTCGCTTTTAAGCGTTTCAATCGGGTCGGAACAGCCCGCAAAATTGATTGTCCTGAGATACGAGCCGGCGAAAAACACGGCGAAAAAGGGCGACCTGCTGGCATTCGTCGGCAAAGGAATCACGTTCGATACGGGCGGAATTTCCATTAAACCGGCCGACGGCATGGACGCGATGAAATATGATATGTCGGGCGGCGCGACCGTTATCGGCACGATGCGCGCCATCGCGCTCCTGCAGCCGACAATCCCGGTTCTCGGAGTCGTCGCGGCGGTCGAAAATATGCCGGACGGAAAAGCGACCAGACCTTCTGACGTCGTCACGGCGATGACCGGCAAAACGGTCGAAATTCTAAACACCGACGCCGAAGGCCGTCTGATTTTGGCCGACGCGGTCGCTTACGCCGAAAAGCAGGGCGCAAACCGAATCGTCGATATGGCGACGCTGACCGGCGCGGTAATTATCGCGCTCGGCGACATCAACACCGGAATTATGGGCAACGACCAGGAATTTGTCGATGAAATTATCGGGTGCGGGCGCGACGCGGGCGAGAATTTCTGGCAGCTTCCCATCGGAAAGGAATACAGCAAAGGAATCAAATCCGACATTGCCGACATAAAAAACATCGGCCCGGCGCGAAAGGCGGGAACGATTATCGGCGCGGTTTTTATACAGGAATTCGTCGATAAAGCAAAATGGGCGCATCTCGACATTGCCGGAACGGCGTGGGCGGACGATACGAAAGCTCATCAATCGAAAGGCCCGACGGCGGTTGCCGTCCGCACATTGCTTAAGCTGGTCGAAAAATCTCAGTAAATTTCGCAGAAAATTTATCTGTCAGGCCGGTAATTTTTGATTACCGGCCTTTTTTTAGGCAAAAAACTTGGTATAATCGCTTCAAATTTTGTCTTGTTCCAAAATATGAGCCGGAATTTATCGAATTTAGCTGCCGTTACGGCAATTTTTGTCGTCGTGACGGGCTGCGTTTTTCGTTCCGGCAGCGAAACCGAGCGTCCCGTCAATCAAGCGTCTCCGACTTCTAATTCCGCTAATGCTGTGATGCCAAAAAATTACACGGCGACCGAGAATGAAGACAAAGGCGATTTTATAGTTCAGCACAGCGAGGTCAAAAATCCAAAATACGCCGAGATTGACCGGCAGATAAAAAGCGATAAAACGCTGGAAAAAGCGGCCGATAAATTAAACCGCGCCTTGATTTTGCCGAACGATATTTTTTTGCGGACGAAAGACTGCAATGAAGCGAACGCCGCTTTCGACCCGAACGACAACTCGGTGACGGTTTGCTACGAGCTGATGGAGCATTTTTACAAGCTTTACCGCAGCGCGGGTGACGGCGAGCAGAAAGCTTATGATAAGATGTTTGACGCGGTAAGATTTGCTTTTCTACACGAAATCGGGCACGCTTTGATTTATTCATATAAATTGCCGGTGACGGGCAGCGAAGAGGACGCCGCCGACCGTTGTTCTTCATTTATAAATATCGAAGAATTGGGCGATGAAGGCGTTCGCGCGGTGCTTGCCGCCGCAGATGCTTTTAATATCGAATCAAAACAAAAAATATCGGACGAGCGCAGTATGGCTGACGAACATCTTTTGCAGGAGCAGAGATTTTACAACTCGCTTTGTATGATTTACGGCTCGGACACCGAAAAATTCGCTTATCTCGAACGAGACGGCTATCTGCCGAAAGAGCGTGCCGCCCGGTGCGAAAGCGAGTTCGACAAAACGGTCGAAAGCTGGGTTCGGCTGCTTGCTCCATGGCGAAAGAAATAAAAGAATTTTCGAATAAAAATAAATTGAAATAAGGAAAACTATGAAAAATTTAATCAGTAAAACGTTTCTTGGCGGCAGTGCAAAGGTTTCGCTGCTTGCCGTCATCGGTATTTTGTTTTTTGTCGTTTTGGGCTGCTCAAATTTACTCAAAAACAAAAACATCAGCACCAGTGAGACACCTATTACCAATTCCTCCCCGCCCGTAACCGTCGCGACGCCGAAGCCGCAATATACGAAATCCGACGCATCAAAGGCTGAAATGCCTTCGGACCCCGAAATTCAGGACATGGCGAAAACCACTTTGCTCGATTTTAATAAAGCGGTTAAGAACGAGGATTTTACGGATTTTCATTCTAACATCGCCAACGAGTGGAAAAAGGAAATAACCGCCGACGAGATGAAAACGACTTTTCAGGGCTTTATCGACAAAAAAATCGATATCAGCGACATCAGTTCTTTAGATGCGGACGTTTCGCCCGACCCTTCAATCGAAAAGGAGCTCGGGTATAAAACTTTGAAAATCAAAGGACGTTACGCGACGTCACCTTATCCGACGAAATTTCTGCTGAATTTTATTCCGAACGGAAAACAGTGGAAGCTTTCGCGCATCGAAGTCAGCACAAAACCCGATTAGACGCTTTTTGTCGGACAAATTCGCCGGAAAAGGCAGTTATCAAAACTGCCTTTGCTTTTTATCATATAGAAAGCTAAACTCTTTGTGTTTTTTCAAAATTAAACCGTCAAAAATTTTATAGCGCATAAAAATCAGATAAGCCATTGCTTCAAAATTTTACGTGAATCTTTTGCGGGCAGAAATGAAAAAATTGCCGAGAGTGGAAATCTAAATTTCAAAAAATTGAAGAAGACAAATTTAGGAAATAGGAGAAAGAAGATGAAGAAAACAATTTACGATTTTATGTTTGGAAAACACAACAAATATTCGGCGCTTCTGGCCGTCCTCGTTGTATTTCTCGTCGTTTCGGGATGCGGCGGCGAAAAACCTTCCGCCCCGCCGACCGAAGCCGAAGCACAGACGCTGGTTAAAAATACGATGTCGGATTTTGCGACCGCGATTGACTCAGGAAATTTCAGCACTTTCAAATCAAATGCTTCGAAGGAATTTCAAAGTCAATATTCCGACGATCAGGTCAAAACTACATTTAAAACCTTTACCGACCAGAAAGAAGACATCGTGCCGATTTTGCGCGCCGCTTCCGGTATGAACCCGAAATTCTCGCCCGCACAGACGGTTCGCGAAGAAAAAGGCTACAGCATTTTGGTGACCAACGGCGAGTTTGACACGACGCCCGTTCCGGTTAAATTTCAAAACGAATACGTTTATCAGGACGGTAAATGGAAGCTCCTGAAAATTGACATCAAGCTCTAAAAAATTCAAATTTTTAGCGGAAAGACAAAGACAATATAAAATGTCTTTGTCTTTCTTTTTAATACAAGTAAGCTATGAAAATTTCAAGCCCAAAAATTCTGTTTAGCGCAAACACTAAAACTTACCTTTTAACTCTGGCAATTTTGGTATTTGTCGTTTTGGCGTGTAAGTTCAACAAAAACTCGAACGGCAGCAATAATGCGGTCGCCAACACCAATCCGGCTAACGAATCTCCAAGAAAAGTTACCACGCCGGAGAAAGAATCCTATAAAAAAGCTAATGCCGCGAAAGGGGAAATACCTGACGAGCGAGAAATGCAGGAAATGACTCGCAGGGCATTGCTGGATTTTGACGACGCGGTCAAACAGGGCGATTTTACAGATTTTCATAAAAAAATCTCCATCGTATGGCAAAGCCAAACAACACCGGAGAAATTCAATCAAGCTTTCAGTGATTTTATCAAAAAAAAGGTCGATATTAGCGAAATCGCAAATATCGATGCGAAATTCTCCCCTGCCCCTTCAATCGACGAAAATACTGGATTGAAAAAACTAATCGCTACCGGCAGTTACGAAATTAAGCCTAAGCCGGTTAAGTTTTCGCTCAAATGGATTGCCGAAGGAAACCAGTGGAAACTTTTTGGTATTGATGTCGATACGACGGGCGAATAATCTTTCACCCTGAAATTTATTTATTCAAAGGTAGTCTTAAAACGGCTGCCTTTGCTTTTTGACTAACCGAAAGATAAACTTTTTTCAGATTTCAACAATTAAATTAATAAAAACAAACGGTTATGAAAATACACGAATATCAGGGAAAGGAATTATTAAAAAATTACGGTGTCCCGACGCCGCGCGGCATCGTAGCGCGAACGCCCGAAGAAGCCGAAGCCGCGGCGCGCGAACTCGGGACGGACGTAACGGTCGTCAAAGCACAGATTCACGCCGGCGGGCGCGGCAAAGGCGGCGGCGTAAAGCTCGCCAAATCGCCCGAAGAAGCCCGCCAAATCGCCGAGCAAATGCTCGGAATGACGCTCGTCACGCACCAGACCGGCCCGGAAGGACGCGAGGTGAAAATGCTTCTTGTAGAAGAAGGCCTGCCGATTGACAAGGAATTTTATCTCGGCATCACGCTCGACCGCGTTTCGGGCAGAAACGTTTTTATGGCTTCATCAGCGGGCGGAATGGACATCGAAAAAGTCGCTGGGGAAACGCCCGAATTGATTCTCAAGGAAACAATCGACCCGAGCGTCGGTCTTCGCCCGTTTCAGGCGCGAAAATTAGCTTTCGGTCTCGGCTTGCCTTCGGATTTAATCAACCAGGCGGCAAAATTTATGCTCTCGCTCTACGAAGCGTATGAAAAAATGGACGCGTCGTTAATCGAAATCAACCCGTTTCTACTGACCAAGGACAATCGCCTGATTGCGCTCGACGCTAAAGTAAACTTTGACGACAACGCGATGTTTCGGCATAAAGATTACGCCGAGCTGCGCGATTTGAACGAGGAAGAGCCGCTCGAAATCGAAGCCTCGAAATTCGATTTGAATTACATCAAGCTCGACGGCGACATCGGCTGTATGGTCAACGGCGCAGGGCTGGCAATGGCGACGATGGACATCATCAAGCTCGCGGGCGGAGAGCCGGCCAATTTCCTTGACGTCGGCGGCGGCGCTTCGCAGGAAAGAGTCGAAAACGCTTTTCGCATTTTGCTTGCCGACGAAAACGTGAAAGCCGTTCTAATCAACATTTTCGGCGGTATCGTCCGTTGCGATATGGTCGCGCTCGGAGTCGTCGAAGCGGCCAAAAATCTCGGCGTCTCGATACCGATTGTCGCCCGTCTGGAAGGCACGAACGTCGACGAAGGCAAGCGCGTTTTGAGCGAATCGGGCATCGGCATTATTTCGGCTGACGGAATGCGCGACGCGGCTGAAAAGGTAGTTTCGGCGGCCAAATCGAATAATTAATCAAAACAAAAAAGAAAAAGGGATTGAAGCGAACGGGTAATTCGCCTCTTCCCTTTTTTCTTTGATTATCGGGGGAAATTTATTGAAGACTTACTGTTTGGCTCGGCGCGCCGTCCGTCAGGTTTCCCCTGATTTTATTATTCCCGTAAGAAACAATCGAGCCGCTTCCGAGCGTCAAACCTTCTTTATTCATCGTTACCGAAGTGCCGGAGATGCGAACCATCGGACTGCCCGCTCCGGTCGTAATTCCAAACTGATTTTGCGAAACGACGCTATCGATAATTTCCACTACGGCGGAATCCTGCACAATAACGCCTGTATCTCCGTTGCCCGTCACAAACGAGTTGCGAATTATAACGTTGCTGCCATATCTTGCCGTGAGCCCCGTCGCGCCGCCGTTTTTTATCTCGGTGTTGTTGAATATCGCTTTAACTTCCGAGCCGGACGCGCCGATAAATACATTTTCCTGAAAATTGTTTTTAATAACAGTGTTGCTGACCGACAATTGACCGTCAGTCGGGCGCTCGTCCGAAATTCCTCTGTTAAATCCGTATATCGTGCAATTTTCTATCGCAACGGTTTCGGCACTGATAATTTTGACGCCGGTTAGCCCGGTGGTAAGCCCGTCAATGTCCAGACCACGCAGCGTCACCTTTGTTTCGTTGCCGTTGATAATAATTGCGTTTGTGCCGCTGACCAAAACGCCTCCGAGCACGTTCGAAAAATCGATGGTTATGCTTTTGGTAATCGTCACGCTGCCGAAGCCGCCCGCATCAATCGCATTGATTTCGCCATTGGTGGCGGTTTTCGAGATTGTACCCTGTAAAGTTTTGCAGGGCGCGGTGCGGCTGCACGGATTGGCATCGTCGCCGACGCCGGAAATCCAGGTTCTCGTGGCTTGCGCGTCGGCAAATGCGGCGCAGGCAAATAAAAAGACGAAAAGCGTTAAAACACGCATAGAAGCGTTTATTTTCTTATTCATTTTAATTTTGAAACTCCAATTTTGGGATAAATTCAGGAAAGAACATCTTAGTTTAAATATAAACGCAAAAAAGTCAAATATTTTTTTATAAACCAAACATCGCTTACCGATTAATTTCTTTCTTTGACCTAAAACTTCACAAGATTTACCATTAAACTTTCACCTGAATTTATGGATATTCTATCTTCTCTAAACGCACACCAGCGCGAAGCCGTCGCGACGACCGACGGCGCGCTTTTAATCCTCGCGGGCGCGGGTTCGGGCAAAACTCGCGTTATCACGGTTCGCATCGCTCATCTCATCGCCGAAAAAAAAGTGCCGCCGTATAATATTCTGGCCGTTACTTTTACCAATAAAGCCGCCGGAGAAATGCGCGAGCGCGTCGAAGCGCTTTTAAAGGGCGAGCGGCTCAATTCCGCGCCTTTGATTTCCACTTTTCACAGTCTCTGCGTTCGGATTTTGCGGCAGGACATCGAGCATCTGCAGGAAGGCTATACAAAATCTTTTACGATTTACGACACGAACGATTCGCAGAAAGTCATCAAGGCCTGCATCAAGGATTTGGGTCTCGACGAAAAACAGCTTTCGCCGAAAGCCGTCCAGAGCGCGATTTCGGCGTCAAAAAATCGCGGCGAAGATTTTGAGATGTATGCTTCGCGCGTCGAATACACCGATGAAAAACGTGCCGCGATTGCGCGCGCCTTCAAGATGTACGAAGAACGCCTGAACAACGCCAACGCGCTCGATTTTGACGATTTGCTGATAAAAACCGTCAAGCTTTTGCGCGTTTCGCCGGAAACCCGCGAAAAATACAACGAAAAATTCAGATACATTCTGGTCGACGAATATCAGGACACAAACGCTTTGCAGTTTGCCCTGATAAATTATTTAACCGAAAAACAGCAGAATATCTGTGTCGTCGGTGACGACGCGCAAAGTATTTACGGTTTTCGCGGAGCGGATATCGGCAATATTTTGTCGTTTGAAGAACACTATCCGAACGCGAAAGTGATAATGCTCGAGCAGAATTATCGCTCGACGCAAACGATTCTCGACGTCGCCGACGCGATTATCAAAAACAATCAGGGACGAAAAGAAAAAAAACTCTGGACGTCGAACGAGGGCGGCGAAAAGATTTTTTATCATCAGGCGTTTGACTCGGACGGCGAAGCGCGTTTTGTCGCCCAGCAAATCGACGAGCACCGGCGGCGAAACCCGCGAGACAGATTCGCCATTCTTTACCGGACGAACGCGCAGTCGCGTGTTTTTGAAGAAGCCCTGCGGCGAAGTCGTATCGATTACAACATCGTCGGCGGTTTTTCGTTTTACGAGCGAGCGGAAGTCAAAGACGTAATCGCTTATCTCAAGCTCGCTTTGAATCCGTTCGACGACATCGCGCTCTTGCGAGTCGTCAATTCGCCGCCGCGCGGTCTCGGCAAAACTTCGCTCGACGAGCTCGCCTTTCGCGCCAAGGATTTCGGCGTTTCGATGTGGGAGACGATTGCGCTGATAACGGACGAAAAATTCGAGCAGAAATTGAATTTAACGCCGCGCGCTTTGCTGTCTCTCAAAAATTTCAAAAAGCTCGTCGAAAATCTCGCGCAAAAGGTTATTGAAACGACGCAAACAGATAAACCCGTGACCGACGTCGTCATTTCGGCGATTGAAGACACGGGCTATGCCAATATGCTGCGAACGGAAAACTCTGACGAATCGGAAGCGCGGCTCGAAAATCTGGAAGAGCTCGTCAATGCCGCCGTCGATTACGATAAACAGGAAGCAAACGGGCTCAGGGATTTTATCGACCACGCGGCGCTGACATCCGACACAGACAAATTTGACCGCAACGCCGCCGTCACCTTGATGACCGTTCATTCGGCGAAAGGTCTGGAATTTCCGGTCGTCTTTCTGGTCGGGCTCGAAGACGGCATTTTTCCGCATGCCCGCTCGATAAACGACCCGAACGAGCTTGAAGAAGAACGGCGTCTCGCGTATGTCGCCATCACGCGCGCCGAAAAGGTTTTGTATATCTCGCATTCGATGCGCCGCCGCGTTTACGGCGAGGAAATGGCGGCCGAGCCGTCGCAGTTTCTAAACGAAATGCCGCTCGATTTAATCGAGGACAAATCGCGCGGCTCGAGCTGGCTTTCGTTTGCACGGAGCAGCTCGGTGCAGCAAAGCAAACGCACGGCGAGCGCTCTGCGCGGCGAAACGCATACCGAAAAGCCAAAAAACATATACACCGGAAAAACCTATAACAGCGCCGAAGCGATTGCCGAGTTTTTCAAAAATAAAAAGGGCGCTCAGCCGTCAGCCGACAGCGGTCAGACTGAAAAAAAATTATCCGGCTTCGATAAATTGAAGGCTTTATCTTCGGATTCGTCCAAAACTCAAAATCCGAAATCCAAAATCGAACTCGGGCTTGTTCCCGGCACGCACGTTCGTCACGCGAAATACGGCAAAGGTTTGATTTTGCGGCGCGAAGGCTCCGGCGATAACGTAAAACTGACCATCAGCTTTCCGGGCTTCGGGCAAAAAAAATTGATTGAAAAATTTGCGAATCTGGAAAAGGCTTAAAAAAAGTGAGAGCTGAGAGCTACTTCTTTTACTTTTCAGTTCTTAGTTTTCAGTTCCTTTTTTGAACTTATCCGAAGCGGGTTTCGTAATATTTCGATGAAGTAAAACAAATGTATTGTTCAACTTGCGGCAATGCCGTCAATCAAAATTTGAGCTATTGCAATCACTGCGGAGCAAAGGTAAGCGGCGCGCGCACTTTGTCAGAAGCCTCATTCAACACTTTGGTCGGCTCGATTCTCGGAATTGCCATCGCCGGACTCGGTGTTATTATCGGTTTGATGGCCGTTATGAAAAACGTCCTCGACCTCAGCAACGAAGTAATCGTCCCGTTTATTATCGCAAGCTTTGTCATTCTCATTTCGGCTGAAAGCGTTTTTATATGGTTGCTCGTCAGTCATTCGCGAAAATCTAAAACGCCCGAAGTCGATGCTCAATTTGAAACGAACCGGCTGAATCAGGTCGAGATAAAAGGCCTCAACAAATCAACATTCGAGCCGATTCCGACCGTCACCGAAGACACGACGCGCAATCTTCAGCCGGTTTTTCGCGAAACAAAAAAGCAATAACGACTTTTTTATCTTTTTGCCGAAAGCAAACTTATTAGACTTTCGCCTCATCTTCTATTAAAGTTTACCGGAAATCTATCTTAAAAACAGGAAAATAAAATAATGAAAAGCAGAGTTTTGCTCGCGTTGATATTGCTTTGTTCAATTTCGATACAGGCGCAGATTAAAAAAAATTATTCGGTCAATAAAGTGAAAGCGGCCGCAGTTTCAAATCAAGCCGCCAACGCCGACGTTCTGCCAATTCGGCGCGTGATTCTTTATTCGAACGGCGTCGCGTATGTCGAGCGCCGCGGCATTATTTCGGGCAAGGCCGAGATAAATTTGTCTTTCAAACAATCGCAGGTCGACGACGTTCTAAAATCGATGGTCGTGCTCGATTTGGGTCAGGGCCGAATCGGCGCGGTCAGCTATAATTCGTCCGCTCCGGTTTCGGCGCAGATGTCGGAAATTCCCTTTTCCGTCAACTCCATTACCGACCAGACGGCGGGCGGCGGTCTGGCGGGCGTTTTATCGCAGCTGCAGGGCGCGAAAGTCTCCGTCGCCTCGACCAAAGGCGCGGCCGTCGGCTCGATTTTGACGGTCGAGCGCCGGAGCGCGCAGATTGACTCGACGAAGCCGCCCGTCATCACGCATTTTCTCGTGATAGCTTCGGAATCGGGCGAGATTTCGAGCTTTGATTTGGCCGACGTGCGCTCTGTAAAACTGCTCGAAGAAGGAACGAAACGCGACGTCACCGAGTTTGCCAACGCGACGAGCTTTTCGCGCCGGCGCGACGCCAAAACAATCACCGTCACGTCGGACGGCGCCGGTCAGCGCGAGATGGTGGTCAGCTACATCATCGCCGCGCCGATTTGGAAAACGACGTATCGCGTCGTGCTGGACGAAGCGGGCAAGCCATTTTTTCAGGGCTGGGCAATCGTCGATAACGTCAGCGACGAAGATTGGCAAAACGTCCAGCTTTCGCTCGTTTCCGGCTCGCCGATTTCGTTTGTACAGCCGATTCAACAGCCTTTTTATCGCTACCGGCCGGTCGTTCCGATTCCGAACGATTTGCGTCTGACCCCACAGATTTACGAGCCGCAGAGCAGAATCGACGTATCCGACAACAAAATCAATACGAATATCACCGCGCAGACAAATGAAATTCTTCCGGCAGGAACAAATTTTTCAAGCCTTCTAAAAGTCTCTCCGAATGTAAAACCGGAGGCGTTAGCGGGCGGACTTCAAATTGACGGCGCGAGCGGAAATTCAAATACATATGTCGTCGATGGGCAGGAAGTTTCGAATTTCAGAACCGGAGTTTTATCTACTACCGTCAGCCAGGCGCTTCTGGCCAATCAATCGGGCGTTTCGACCGCCGCGACCGGCGAGGAAGTCGGCGATTTGTTCGAATATAAAATCGAGCAGCCGGTAACCGTGATGCGCGACCGCTCGGCTTTGATTCCGATTGTGCAGACAAAAATGGAAGGCGAAAGAGTGACGATTTACAACGAGGCCGTCCGTCAAGACCGCCCGTTAAGCGGTTTACTTTTGCAGAATACGACGAATCTGACGCTCGAAAGCGGAAGTCTGACCGTCATCGACCGCGACGCCTATGCGGGCGAAGCTTTGATGGACAGGCTTAAACCAAAGGAGCAGCGCCTTATTTCGTTTGCGCTCGATTTGGGAACGCACGTCCGCGTCCGCCCGCTCGAAAATCGCGAGCCGGTCAAGCTCACAAAAGTCATTAACGGAGTTTTTGAGGTTCATTATTTTCGCACCGAAGAAAAGCTGTATCAAATCGAAAATCAAACCGAACACGCGAAAGTTTTATACATCGAATACCCGATTCGCGACGGCTGGCAGCTTTCCGACACGACGCCGAAACCCGACTACACGACGCAACGCTATTATCGTTTCCGCGTCGAATTAAAGCCGTTTGAAACAAAGGAAATGACCGTTTCCGAGCGTATTCCGTTAATGGACAGCTATCAGATTTCGGCGCTCACGAAAGCCGATTTAGCGCTTTTTCTGACGCGCAGATACATCGACGAAAAAACGCGCGCGAAGCTCGAAAAACTGATTGATTTGCGCACATCTATAAGCCAGGTCGAGTCAAAATTGGAAGGTTTTAATGACGAAGTAGAACAAATTTCCGACGACCAGAAACGACTGCGGGAAAACATCGAAGCTCTGTCGAAAACCGCCGAAGCTAAAACATTGATTACGCGCTATATCGAAAAAGTAAATCAACAGGAATCAAGGCTCGAAGAGATAGAAAAGGAAAGACGAAATCTGGCCATTGAAAAACAAAGCAAGGAAGCCGAGCTTTTAAATGAGATTAGAACTTTTTCGATTGATTAAAAGAGTTAGCCGCGAATTATACGAATAGCACGAATAAAAGAAATATTTGTGTAATTCGCGGCTAATTCTTTTCCTAAACTTTTATAAAAATCCGTTTCCGATACAAAAGCCACATCAAAAACAGCCAGAAAAGGATGTAACAAACGGCGTAGGCGAGCGACGCGTTGACCGGCGCGGCGAAAGGCAGAAAAACTGATTCGAAAATCCATTTTTGCAAAGAAATAGGTTTGCCCTCCGCGCCGGCAAATTTTATAACGCCCATAATTCGTCCGAGCAACCCGGAAAAAACAAAAAGAGCGAGTGCGTTGACGCCGAAAATCACGAACGGCTTTGACCACTTTTTGTAATCTTTGATATCAATGAGCCAGTAGCAAAACGCGAGAAAACAAAGCGCTAACCCGGACGTATAAACGACATACGAGCTTGTCCAGAGCGATTTATTAAACGGGAAAAAGAAATTCCAGCACCAACCGAGCGCGATTAAAACGCTGCCGAAAAAAAACAACCCGCCGACTTTTTCGAAATCGCTTTTCCTGGTTTTCAGCCACGTTCCGGTGAGAACGCCCGAAAGCGCCGTCACAATCGCCGGAATGGTCGAAAGAATTCCTTCGGGGTCGAAAACCTTCGCTTCTTTCCAGACATGATTTTCGCCGAAAACGCCGCGGTCGATGTATGCCGCGAGATTGCAGGCTTTATCGTTTATCGTCGTTATCTCGCAGCCCGGAACGGGAACGGCGCTCATCAGATACCAGTAAACAAAAAGCAAAGCAGCGCCGATAATCGTCTGCTGTTTCCAGTTTGTATGCAGAAAAATCAAAGACGCCGCGAGATAACAAACCGCGATTCGCTGCAAAACGCCGGGAATCCGTAAATTTGCAAAATCGAAAAGGGGAAAAGCGGCGAGAAAAAGCCCGAGCAGAAAAATTATCGCCGTGCGGCGGAAAATTTTCAGGTAAACGTCACGCGTGATGCCTTCGGCGACGCGCTTTCCGAGCGCGAGCGGAATGGCGACGCCGACGATAAAAAGAAAAAACGGGAAAATATAATCGGTTGGCGTGACGCCGTGCCATTCGGCGTGCTCGAGCGGCGAATAAATCGCGCCCCACGTTCCCGGATTATTCACCAGAACCATTCCGGCGATGGTTATCCCGCGAAAAACATCAAGCGATAAAAGGCGTGTTTGCCCCGTTTCTTCGGCCATATCTTATTTCCTCTGAGATTTAACCACAGGATAACATAGATTATTTGAGAGGCAAGTGATAAGAGACGAGTGACAAATAAAGAGTTTTTTTCTTATCACTTGTCTCTTACTTCACCATCCGTTTCGCTCGCGCAGCTTTGTAATATGCGCCGTGTGATGTTTTGAGTGCCAGTCGTATAGACCGAGAAATTTTTCCAGCGTCCAGTCGCCCGATTCGGGATGGATTAATTCTTTTTTAAAATCTTCTTCGGTAAAAGATTCGAGCAGCGCAGTCCAGCGCGTATGAATGTCTTCGAGAATCCGCAAACTGACCTCAACCGGCAACTTGCTGTCCGCGAGATTCGCCCAGCGGTCTTCGTAATACGGGCGAATCGTCGGCTTTTCTTCGGTCAAGGCAAGCTTGAAACGGCAGTAAGAATTCAAATGACTGTCGGCGACGTGATGAACGGTCTGGCGCACCGTCCAGCCTTCCGGACGATATTCGGTGTCGAGCTGCTGTTCGTTTAAGCCCGCGACGGATTCGGCGATTTTCTTCGGCAAATCCGCAATCGTTCGAATAAACTCCCGCCTCAATTCCGGTGTGACTTCCCTACTCGAATCAAACTTTCCAATCGGATAACGCAAATCGACGCTCATAATTTTATATTTCCGGGCTTTTACAAATCGCAAATCAAAAATCTCGTCATTCTCCAAAATAGTTTTCGAATCTGGTAAATTCCTTCAAAAACGCCAGTCTCACCGTTCCGGTCGGGCCGTTTCTTTGCTTGGCAATCAAAATTTCCGCCAAGCCCGCATTTTCTTCGGTCGGTTTGTAATAATCTTCGCGGTAAATAAACGCGACCACATCGGCGTCCTGCTCGATTGAACCGGATTCGCGCAAATCGGACATCATCGGCCGCGGCGGGTTTCTCGCCTCCGGCGCGCGCGAAAGCTGCGAGAGCGCGACAATCGGAACGTTTAATTCTTTCGCCAAGCCTTTCAGCTCGCGCGAAATCTGCGAAACTTCCTGCTGGCGTGATTCGCTTCGTTTTGAGCCGGACATCAGCTGCAGATAATCGACGACAATCAAATCGAGTTTTTTCTGCTCGGAAACAAGCCTTCTGGTTTTCGCGCGCATCTCTAAAACGGAGATTCCGGCCGTGTCGTCGATAAAAATCTTCGCGTCCGAAAGCGTCCCGATTGACTGGGCCAGCCTTCCCCATTCCTCGCGCGTCAAATATCCGGTTCGGAAGCGATGCGCGTCGACTTTCGCCTCCGAGCTGAGCATACGCATGACGAGCTGTTCTTTCGACATTTCAAGCGAAAAAACGGCGACGACCGCGCCTTCCAGAATCGCCGCATTTTGCGCGAGCGTTAGACAAAGCGCCGTTTTTCCCATCGAAGGACGGGCGGCAACGATAATCAAATCGGTCGGCTGCAAGCCCGAGGTTTTTTCGTCCAAATCGCGAAATCCGGTGGCGAGCCCGGTCAGAGCGTGCGTTTCGCGTTTCGCAAATTCCTGAACTTTTGCGAGAACCGTTTCGGCGACCGGCCGAACGTGCGAAAATCCCTGCCGCGTTCTTTCATCTGCCAAGGCGAAAATCATCCGCTCGGCGTTATCGAGAATTTCTTTGGCGTCCTCTTCTTCGGCGAGCGCCTCGCTGGTGATTTGGTTGCAGACTTTTATCAGATTGCGAACGACCGATTTATCCTTGACGACTTTTGTGTAATCGATAATGTCGGAAAAATGCGGCAGCCCGTAAGTTAAATTGGTAATCGTGGCGATTCCGCCGATGGCGTCAATCGAGCCGTCTTTTTTCAGCTCTTCGCCGATAAGAATCGGGTCGATGCGCTCGCCGCGCTCAAACAAAGCGGTCATCGCTTTGAAAACCCGCCGGTGAAGCGGGGCGTAGAAATCGTCGGAGTGTAAGTTTTCGATGGCTTGCGCGATGAGCTGGTTGTCGAGCAGAATGGCGCCCAGAATCACGCGCTCGCTCTCTGCGCTCGACGGCAGAGGTTTTTCAAGATATTGCTCGCGCGAAAATTCAGGATTCGGTGTTGCCATGCTCGTTAGTGGTCAGCTATCCGTAGTCAGTTGTCCTTAGTGCTTGACTCTGAGTTGCCGCAGAACTGATTTTATTGGATAAAAAAGACTGTAAGTTGTCCAAACTTACAGTCTTGATTCTATTACAAAATCGGTTAATTTCAAAAGATTTTACCGATTTATTTTTCTATTTTTTTTAGCCTTCGGTTTCTTCCGTAGAATCTTCGGTTTGCGCGTTTGTTTCGTCGCTCGTTTCCGAATTTTCTTCGGCGGAAGTCGTTTCAGCCGGCGCAGCTTCGGCCGGTTTTGCGGCTTCCGGTGCGGCTTCTTCGCCTTCGGCGCGAACCGTCACGGGAATTGAAATCGTTACTTCGCGATGAAGCTTGACGTTGACCGAATAATTTCCGGTTTCCTTGATGGTATCTTTCAAAACGATGCGGCGGCGGTCAATTTCGTAACCTTTCGACTGCAAAGCTTCGTGAATGTCCATCGATGTCACCGAACCGAAAAGCGTTCCACCCTCGCCCGCTTTGCGCACGAATTCGAGCGAAACTCCGCTCATCTGGTCGAATTGCGCCTCGGCGGTCGATTTTTCGACGGCGGCCTTTTTTAAAAGCGCGCTGCGTTCCTGTTCGATTTGCTTGACGTTACCTTTGGTCGCCAACGTCGCGATTCCCTGCGGAAGCAGAAAATTTCTGGCGTAGCCGGCTTTTACCTTGACGATTTCGCCGCGTCCGCCCACATTTTCCACGTCTTCGCGTAAAAGAATTTTTGTTGTTGCCATTTTATAAATTTCCTCCTTTCCTCGTTTAATCCGCAACGAACGGCAAAAGTGCCATTGCGCGGGCGCGTTTGATGGCGCGTGCGATTCTGCGCTGGTCTTTCGCCGAAACTCCCGAAATGCGGCGCGGCATAATTTTTCCGCGCTCGGGAATAAAGCGTTTCAGAAAATCGACGTCTTTCCAATCGATATAATCGGGAACGACCTGATTCTGGCGGCGACGTTGAAAACGGCGCGGGCCTCTGTCCATTCTCGGCTCATCGCTGACCGGCTCAAAACCGCTTTTTTCGTCATCATCGTATTTATTTATTCTCTTTTCCATATTCTCTCCTCGGTCTATTCCTCTTCTTCGGCTACAGCCAGAAACACTTCTTCGGGTTCGGTAAATTTATTCCGATTGGCGCGCGTCGTGTGTTTTTTCTCGCGTTTGGAGCGATTTTTCTCCGCCGATTTGCGGTCTTCGTCAACCCGAACCGTCAGATAACGCATAATTGTGTCGTTAACACGCATTCTGCGTTCGAGTTCGGCAATGCTCTGCCCCGAATCTTCGATTTCAAATAAAACGTAATGACCTTCGGTTTTTTTCTTAATCGGGTAAGCAAAACGTCGTCGTCCCATATTTTCGGTTTTGACGACCGTCCCGCCTTCCTTTGTAATCATCTGTTCGATTGCTTCATTTAATTTGACGATATCATCGTCCGCCGTGTCGGGCGTTCCGATATACATCACTTCATATACTCTGTTATTTGCCAATTTTTCCTCCTTATGGCTCTCCAGCTTCTTTAACGGAAGCAAGAAGGTATATTTAAGTGAAAACTGAGTGCTGAAAACCGAGAATTATTTCTACTTTCAGTTTTCACTTTTCAGTTTTCAGTTGTACTGTGCCATCGCTTTTTCAACTCCGTCTCTTAAAACGGCTTGAATCGCTTCGGCGCTTTCTTCTAAAACTTTTTCAACCGTATCCGTTTCGGATTTTGAAAAATTTTCCAAAACGAATTTTTTCGTATCGTTTAGCGGGTGCTCGGGCTGAATCCCGATTCGCAACCGGATAAATTCTTCCGTCCCGAGACAGGCGATAATCGATTTCAAACCGTTATGCCCGCCCGACGAGCCTCGCGCCCGCAGCCGAATCGAGCCGAACGGCAAAGCCAAATCGTCAACCGTCACAATCAGCTTCGCGGCGCTTCGATTCTCTTTTTTGAGCAGACAGCTTATCGCTTCGCCGCTCAAATTCATAAAAGTCTGCGGCTTGATTAGCTCCGCCGTTTGATTTTCAATGACGGCGCGCCCGACGAGCGAGCGGCATTCGTCGCGTTTGACCTGCGTCTGATTTTGCCGCGCCAACAAATCCACCAGCAAAAAGCCGAGATTATGGCGCGTTTTTTCGTAACGCAGGCCCGGATTACCGAGGCCGACGATTAGCCAATTTTGCTCAGACAGCGAACTCATAGTTTCAAGTTTCAGGTCTCAGGTTTCAGGTTTGCATCTTGAAACTTGAAACCTGAAACTTGAAACTCAAAAAATTTATTCGCCCTCGCCTCCGGTGTCATCGCCTTTTTCGCCGATAACTTCAGGCTCGCTCGCTTCCAGCTGCGGCTCGAGCTCTTCTTCCCTGACGATGACAATCGACGCGACGACCGTTTCCGGCGCTTCGTGAACTTCTGTGCCTTCATCGAATTTGATATCGGAAATATGAATCGATTCGCCGACTTTCAAATTCGTCACATCAACTTCAATCGCCTCGGGAACTTTCGACGGCTCGACCAGAATTTTGATTTCGTGAAGCGGCTGATTTAAGACCGCTCCGTCTTCGGCCAGACCTTCGGCGTCGCCGACGATGTGAATGGGAACGGTCATTTCCATTTTTTCGCCGAGCGCGATGCGGCGCAAATCGGCGTGAACCAGACGGCCTTTGAGCGGGTCAATCTGGCGGTCCTGAAACATCACATCGCCCGTGCCTTCGCCTTCCATATCAAGCGTAAAAACCGCATTGTGTCCGCTCGCGCGCAAAACTGCCGCCAAATCCGAAAGCGCCGCAACTCCGGCGACCGATTCGCCGCCGCCGCCGTAAACGACGACCGGGATTTTTCCTTCGGCGCGAAGCCTGCGCGAATCGTTTTTGCCGCGTCCTTCTCTTTTTTCTGCTTTAACTGTAACTTTATCTGCCATAATTTTATTGGTGGTCGGTGGTCGGTGGTCAGATTTAGTTTTTACTGACCACCGACCACCGACAACTATCTAAATAAACAATGACGAAACGCTCGTTTCGTCGTGGATTGATTTTATTGCCGAAGCGAGAAGCTTCGCCACGCTCAAAATCTCGATTCGGCCTTCGTCTTTCAACGACTGACCTTTCTCGCAAAGCGGAATCGTATTGGTCACGATTACCTTTTTCAAATGCGAATTGCTCAAATTCTCAATCGCCCTGCCGGACAAAACGCCGTGCGTAAAACAGGCGTAAATTTCTTTCGCGCCGTTTTTATGCAAAGCTTCCGCCACTTTGCAAATCGTCCCGGCGGTGTCGCACATATCGTCGATTATCAAACAATTTTTACCGGAAACGTCGCCGACGACGTTCATAACTTCGGCGACATTCGCCTTTTCGCGTCGTTTATCGACGAGCGCAAGTCCCGTGTGCAGTCGTTTCGCGTAAGCCCTGGCGCGTTCTGCGCCGCCCGTGTCGGGCGCGACGACAATCATATTTTCAATCGGATTTTTCTGAAAATAATTGACGATTATCGGCGCCGCGTATAAATGGTCAACCGGAATATCAAAAAATCCCTGAATCTGCGAAGCGTGCAAATCGATTGTCAAAATCCGCTGCGCGCCCGCGCTCGTTATCAAATTCGCGATTAGTTTCGCCGCAATCGGAACGCGCGGACGGTCTTTTTTATCCGAGCGCGCGTAACCAAAATACGGAATCACAGCCGTTACGCGTTCTGCAGAAGCCCTTCGAAAAGTATCGAGCATTATCAGCAGCTCCATCAAATTCTGGTCGGTCGGCGGGCACGTCGGCTGGATGATAAAAACATCGGCGCCGCGCGCGTTTTCTTCAATCTGAAAATTAAATTCGCCGTCGGAAAATCTGTCCGTGCTCGCCTTTCCCAAATCACAAATCAGGTGCTGGCAGATTTCCTCTGATAATTCCCGGTGCGCGTTGCCGGAAAAAACTTTGATGTTGCCTGTTACGCTCATTTTTAAGTTTCAGATTTTAAGTTTCGGGTTTCAGATTAAATGACTCGAAACTTAAAACAAATAAAAAGAGCAACCTTAAAAAAGATTGCTCGCGTCCGATTAATAAAATGGCTGGGGCGGGAGGACTCGAACCTACGAATGCCGGATCCAAAGACCGGTGCCTTACCACTTGGCTACGCCCCAAACAAATTTTTTTTAGAAACTAATCGGAAGCAAACCGAAACACTTTTTTAAGTGCTTCGCGGTATTCATCCCGCGAAACGGTTGCTACGGCAAAACTTCGCCAATCATTTTCTCGTGTGGCTTTTTGTGCTGTCTGCCGTGTTTCTTCTTTTTCAAAGACTGCAAAAACGCTTGCTCCGCTGCCGCTCATTCCGGCTTTAATCGCTCCGAGTTCAATTAATTTTTCTTTTACTCGTTTGATTTCCGGCGCGGCGGCGAAAACGCTCGCTTCAAAATCGTTTTTCAACTCTGTATGCCGTAAATCCAAAGTTTCGGCTTCGGAGAGGCAAATTTGAAGAATACTTTTTGATGCCTCTTTTGTCAAGCGAGATGCATTCAGATGTGCAAACGCATCGGCGGTTGAGACGTCCACACCGGGCGTCACAATCAATACAAATTTTTCGCGTAAATCGTTTAGCGGCGTAATTTCCGTTCCGCGCCCGATGCCCGCGGCGGTTCCGCCATAAAAGAAAAACGGCACGTCCGAGCCGATTTTGCCGCCGATTTCGATGAGCTCGTTAAGGTTTGTTTTTATATCCCAGAGTGCGGTTAAACCGAGCAGCGCAATCGCCGCATTCGACGAGCCGCCGCCGAGTCCGCCGGGCGAAGGAATATTTTTTTCCAGTCGAATTCGCGCGCCCGTCCCGATGCCGTATTTTTGTCTTAAAACATTCGCCGCCCGAACTATCAGATTTTCTTCGCCAATCGGAATTCGTTCGTCGTCGCAGGTTAAAATGATTCGGTCGCAGCTTGAAAAAGTTAGGTTATCGCACAGCGAAACGGTTTGAAAAATCGTGCAAAGCTCGTGAAAATCGTCGGCGCGCTTTCCCAAAACGCGGAGAAACCAATTTATCTTGGCAAACGAAGGAAGTGTAAACGAATTTTCCGGCATCGGTTTAGCATAGAA
>DASWRI010000055.1:0-84059 GCA_036403235.1 Pyrinomonadaceae bacterium
TTTTCGGCCTGCTCGATTTGATGCGCTGGGTCGTCAGCTTCGTCGCCGCACTCTGCTTTTATCAAACTGTCGGCAAATGGCTCGCGCGCGTCAACGACTGGACGGACGTCTGGAATCAGCCCGCCGCGTTTATTTTAATTCTCGTCGCAGTCAGCCTGATTTTCCAGCTTTTCGCAAACCGGCTGGTCAAGCGCCTGCCGAAAGAAGTTCACAGACACCCGGTCAATCACGTTCTCGGCGCTCTGCCCGGTCTTCTCAACGGTTTGATAACGGCGGCCATCGTTTCTTCGCTGCTGTTCAGCGCGCCGGTTTCCGACGATTTTCAGGAAGCTCTGCGCGAAAGCGCGGCGGCAAACCGACTTGCGGGCTATACCGACAATCTGGAAACTGCGCTCACGCCGATTTTTGCCGAGCCGATAAAACAGACGCTCAACCGCCGCACGATTATCGAGCCGGACGAGCATATCGATTTGCCTTTTAAGGTCGAAGATTCTCGCCCGCGGCCTGACCTCGAAGCCGCGATGCTCGAAATGGTCAACCGCGAGCGCGCCAAAGCCGGGCTTCCGCCGCTTGCGCCCGACCCGGAGCTATCGGAAGTCGGTCGCCAACACTCCGCCGATATGTTTGCGCGCAGCTATTTCGCGCACAACACGCCGGACAATAAAACGCCTTTTGACCGTATGAAAGAGGCCAACATCCGCTTTCTCGCCGCCGGAGAAAATCTCGCGCTCGCGCCGACTCTTGAAATCGCGCACACCGGGCTGATGAACTCGCCCGGCCACCGCGCCAACATTCTGAACACAAAATACGGCCGCGTCGGCATTGGCATAATGGACGGCGGACGGCGCGGCTTGATGGTTTCGCAGGAATTTCGTAATTAACTGAAAACTGAATGGAAATTTGCGCTTCAGATAAATCAATTGCCGCTAACTGAAGTTAGCGGCAATTGATTTAGAGATTTTTTAAAGGGCTTGGAACACTATTTGCCGCCGAATTTGACGCGAATTTTCACCGCGCGCTCAATCACATCGACGTTTTCCAGAATTTTCAGACGCAAATCCTTGTCGAGATTCGGATTGTCGTCTAAAAATTTATTTACTATCGCCAGCGCCTTTTCGTTCTTTTGCCCGCCGATAAACGCGGCGAGCCAGCCGTTGACGAAAAAGATTTTGCGGTTGCGCTTCAGATTCGGCAGTTCGGCCAGCGCTCTTTCGAGATACGGCAAAGTCAGTTCAGAATGGCGCGCGGAGTTAAACGGCACGAACGCCGATTCAATCCAGCTTTCGGAAATTTCCTTATTGTTTAGAAAATCATTGAAATATTTTTCCTTCGCTTCTTTCGCCGGAAAGGCTGCGCCGACGGCGTAGGCGTAACGCTTGGCGTCGTCGGACGTTTCCGCTTTGGTTAGCTCGTCGAGCAGGCGCGGCGCGTCCGGGTCGCCTAAAATCGCAAGACGCGTGACGATGTCGAATTTGTCTTTGGTTTTCAAAGGCGGAAGCCACGTCGAAGGCGTTTCGGAAGATTTTTTATTTGTTTCGCTGGTTGCGCTCGGCTCGCCCTTCAAAAGCTGCTTCAAAACAGTTCGCGCAAGGTCTGTTGTCGCGACGTTCAAAAATGCGCGGTAAAACGTAACTCGCTTTCCGACGGTTTCGGCGCTTTTCATTTTATTGAACAGCAGCTCCTCGATTTGCGGCGCAAGCTCGGCCTTTTCCGCGTCCGAAACGTAATAATTCATCGCCGTCGAAACGCGCGAGAGAATAGTTTGAATCGTCAGTTCGTCAGTTTCGACGCTGATGTTTTTAATCGCCAGTTCGACGTAATCCTTTGGATTAAGCTCGCCTTCGCGCACCGAATCCCAGAGCGCGCCCCACATCATCGAGCGCAGAAAATCGTCTTTTTCGCTCCGGATATTTTTTAAGGCGTATTCGCGGCTTTTCTCGTCAAGCAGAAAGATGCCGTAGCCGTAATCCTGATAGTTCGGGAAAATGAAAATCGGTTTTTGTTTGTCGGTTAAATTTACCGGCATCGTCTGTTTGAAATTCAAATAATTATCGTTGTTTAACCAGATAGCCTGATAACGTCCGCCGTCGGTCGCGCCGCCGACGTTTGCTCCGCCAAAAATAAAATTAAAAATCAGCTTTTGATTTCTTTCGTCGATAACGAGAAATTTTAATGCCTGCGGCCAACATTCTCCCTGTCTGAAATCAGGCACGTTTTCCTGCCGCAAGCTATAAACGAACGCCGGAGTTTCAGAAGTATAAATTTGAGGATTAACTCCCTGGGCGACGACATTCATCTTGCTCAAGCCTCTCTGTTTGACCCAGACGTTCGCCCAACCCTTCAAATTAAGATTGGTCGCCGCTTCAAATTCTTTGACCAAATCCGTCCATTCGGCGTTTGCATATTGATGATTTTTTAAAAATGCGCGGACGGCCGTTTGAAATTTGTCTTCGCCTAAGAAAAATTCGGCCTGCCGCAAAAACGAAGGCGCTTTGCGATAGACGATGTTGCCGTAAGCCGATTTGGCGGCGCTCAAATTCGGGATTTCCTGATAAATCGGCGTCGTCCCTTTTGTCGAATCGGTCAGGTAGGCGAGCGGTTTGTTGCGCTCGTAGAAGGCTTTCCAGGCGTTGTATTCGGGCATCACTTTTTCCAGAGTTTTATACGCCATAAACTCGGCGAAGCCTTCCTTGAGCCACAGATCGTCGAACCATTTCATCGTCACCGTGTCGCCGAACCATTGATGCGCGGCTTCGTGAAACATCACGTTGGCGCGCGAAATGTAATCGTTCGCCGTCGGCTCGGACGGGAAGATAATCGAAGATTCGCGGATAAACGTCGCGCCGGCGTGCTCCATCCCGCCGAACGGAAATTCGGGAATCAAAACGAGGTCGTATTTCGGAAACGGAAATTTGAAATCGAAATAATTTTCCAGATATTTGACGCCCTCGCGGTTAAGCCGAAAGACTTCAGCCGCGTGCTGCTTGAATTTCTCGGCCTGCGATTGACGAACATAAATCTGCGAGCCTGTATCGATGAGATTAATATTTACGGCTGACCCTTTCTCCTGTTCGTTAAATTTCCTTCTTGATTTAGCAAATCGGGTAATTTCCTTTGAAAAATTCGCTTCTTGGAAAATCTTAAAATCTCCTGTTGCAAACGCAAAAACATAAGTCGAAATCGGTTTGGTTTCTGCAAATTCAATTTTGACTTGTTTCGAAAACTTAAAATCAGATTTTTTACTTTCGTCAAAAATATCTTCTACCCGTTCCTCATCCGTATTTGAAATTGATTTCCAAAGAGACGGCGTTATCAAACTTAACTTAAATCTCGCCTTCAAATCCGGCTGGTCAAACACCGGAAACGCCGTGCTCGCGTCGGACGGAACGAACAGAGAATAGACGTATTCCGCGCCGTCCTCGCGGTCGATGTAGCGCGTGATGGCCGCGCCCGAGGTTTTTATCGGCGACGCGAACTGGATTTTGATAAAATTTTCGCCCGCCTTCAGCGCGCCTTTCGGGATAATCAGGTGTTCTTTGAAGACGCTCGAAAGAACGTCAATCGTATTATTGACCTGTATGACGTTGGCGTAGGGCTTATCTTTATCGTTTGCAAACTGCGTCGTCCGCCAGTCTAAAATCAAATCGTTTTGCGCGCCCGCGTCCGTCAAATCTACGCGAATCTCCAAATCGCCGCGCATTAACGGCTCGCCCTTTTCGAGCGAGATGCTCAATTTATAACGAACGTTCGAATAATTCGCCGCGCGCCACCGCGCCAGAGTTTGCGCAACGCCCGCTTCGAGCGCCGGCATCGTTTGCGCGTAAACCGAAGCGCCGAGCATAAAAATCGAAAACATAATCAAGAAAATTTTGAGCATATCGTTTTATTGAGTTTTTTCCGTCTCCCAATCTTGCGGCGGCGGAGGCGACTCGCCGAAAGCGTCTGTTTCAATTTCAATCTCAAACTTTATGCCGCCGAGCGAGTCGCTTAGAGCGTTATAAACGAGCGAGCCGATTGAGTGTGAAAACAGTGTAACCAGCGCGTATAAAAAAGGCAGACCGAGAATATACCAGTACAAATAGCGCGTAAACTGCTGTCTCGTCGCGTCGGGCGAAATGATGAAAGCAATCGCGGTATAAATAACGCCGAGAAAAAATCCGCCGAGCGTTGCCAGCGGAACGTGCCATTTGAGAAAGGAAAAAACGTTGATTCGTTTAAGCGTAACTTGTGCCATACGTTGATAATATTTAATACGAGAAGTCTTCCTTCGCTTCCGGCGCAAACAGCTCGATATAGCCGCAGCGCGGGCATCGATAGGTCGTCACGCGGTATTGAATCGCGCCGCGTTCCCTGACATCCATAATCGATTCGCCGGGCTGTCGCCCTCAATCCACGTCAGGCGTCGCATATCACCGCCCATTCCCTTTACGTTCGGGTGATAAAGAAAACTTCTTTTGAGCGTCCCGCCGCATTTGCCGCGAGCCAGAGAAACCAGTACCGCGCCGTCGCTGCCGCAAAAAGTCGAGTCGTCTGCATAATTTTGATTGCACAAAGGACAGCCTTTCATCCAAAAATTCTCCCGCACGATTTGATACTGAATTTAACCAAACGCCGTCGATAATACTGCCGCTTTCGCCTCTTTAAGCAAGCGCATTTTTCTATCAATTTGATGCCCGAAGCAAAGATTGGTTGTTTTACGGGTTTGCGTAAAGCTTTTCGCATCTCGTCATAAAGTTTTGCACGAGCGGAAGATTTCTTTGCACGAGCGAGTTACAGTTTTGCATGAGCCGTTTACAGCTTTGCACGATTAGTTTATTCGTTTGCCTTATCGAATTAAACTTATACAATTAGCCGCGCAAAACCCGCAAACGGTTGTGAGACAGACAAAACAAGAGGCAGCCGACTTTTAGCTAAAGCGACTGCCTCTTGTTTTATCGAAACTCTTTTCAAAGCTTTACAAATTAAAATTAAAGCTGACAAATCCGGTTGCCTTGACCGGCTGGCCGTCGCGCATAAACGGGCGGAACTTCCATTTTTTGACCGCGTCTTCGGCCGCGCCTTTCAAAAGCGAAGGGCCGCTCAATTTCTCGACCGACGCGACCTGTCCCCTTTCGTCGATGACGAGCTCGACTTTGACGACGCCCGTCTGGCGAATCGTTTTCGCCTGCTGCGGGTAAATCGGATTGACTTTCTGCGTCGCGTATTCAAGCAAAGAACCGACGTCCAGCGGGTTCGCGCTGTTTGCCGCGACCGTCTCGGTTTTATTTTCCGTCTTCGGAACGACGCGCGTCCGGCCAGAATTAGGATTTTCGGTCGGCGTTGTCGTCTGCGCCGCATCGTCCGTCTTTTTCGACTCTTCCTTCGGCGTGTCGTTGACGACGGGCTTTTCGGCCGGCGTTTCGGTCTTTACATACGGGTTGGTCGAAGAAGTGGAGTTGCTTGTCTGGCTGGTGTTGTTGAGCGGAACGTTTTGCGTCGGGACGGGAAACAAAGCCGTATTCGATGAGCTCGGATTATTGTTTGAAGCGACGGTATTCGAATTCGGAACGTCGGAAGGCGTGTCGTTGACCGCGCTGATGACGACGCTTCTTGAATCGGCCAGCTGCTCGCGCGCGTCGGCCGCTTCGTTTTTCCAGCGGTTCGCGTCGTAATCGTCTTTGGCCAGAGCGCCGCGGGCCGCGGTCGCTTCTTCGAGCAGCGCCATCGCGTTGGCCGTCTGCGTCTTGTCCTTGCCTAAAGTTTTGGACTGCTCGACGACCGTCTCAAGGGTCTGGCGCATCTTGTCGAGGTCTTGAGTCGCTTCGACCGGAAGATTGCGGTCGGCGACGCTCAAACCGAGCGCGCGATAACGCTCAATCTGATTTTTCGCGCCTTTGACGACCTGCGCGGCAGCCGCTAAATAATTGGCGGCGGCGTTCGGCTTGTTCGGTTTGGCGAGCTCGTTCAGAAAATCCTGAGCGCGTTTGTAATCGCCCTGCTCAAGATAGCTGTTCATCAATAAAACGTTGACGACGCTGCCGACGGTCGCGTCGTTCGACTCGCGGCGGATTTGCTCCAATTCGTAAATGGCGGCGTTGAAATTCTTGACTGCGATATACGCTTTGGCTTTTGCCACGCGAGCGCGCATCACATCGGCTGAGGTCTGAGCGTTAACGGTATAAAAACTAACAAAAACTAAAAAAATAAAAGCTAAAAACCTTCTGACATTTAGCGGCATTTTCAGTCCTCCTTTTGAACTATTTTCGGTTTTGGACGGAAATGTTACCGCTTTTTCCAATCAAAACCCGTGTTGACTTAAATTTTCCGTAAAGGTCAAGCGAACTACTTTAGAAGGCTCACTTTGAGCGACCTAGTGCAATCTTTCTATTATGCGTTCCAAATACGTCGTAAGCAAGTTCGTCGAAACTCGTGCTTAATTACCAGATAAACTCTTGATGATTTTTTGACGGTAAAGGTTTGCGTTTTTCTTTATAACATTTTCGTCGAGCGTGAGCAAACGGCGGTCGCGCATAATCACTTTGCCGTCGATGATGACGGTCTCGACGTCGTTGGCTTTGGTCGCGTAAACGAGCGACGAATAAATGTTGTAAAAAGGCGTCTGATTCAAATCGTTTGACGCGACAAGCACGATGTCGGCGCGTTTTCCCGCTTCAATCGAGCCGATAAAATTTTCCAGATGCAGCGCGCGCGCGCCGCGCAAGGTCGCCATTTCAAAAGCTTCCTCGGCCGAGACGACTTTCGGGTCGCCGGAAAAAACTTTATGCAATTTGGCCGCCGTATCCATCTCTTCCCACATACTCAAATCGTTGTTCGAAGCCGCGCCGTCAGTTCCGAGTCCGACCGGAATGTCTTTCAAAAGCATCTGCGGAATCGGCGCGACGCCGGAGGCGAGCTTCATATTCGACTGCGGATTGTGCGCGACGCCGACGCCCAATCGTTTGAGCAAATCCATCTCCTCATCGGTGACGTGAACGACGTGCGCGGCGATTGTTCGATTGTTCAGAAATCCGATTTTCGCCAGATAATCGACCGGACTGTCGCCGTATTGTTTGGTAATGTCGTCAACTTCCTTTTTTGTCTCCGCGACGTGAATGACGACCGGCGCGTTCGTTTTGTCCGACAACGCGCGAACCGCTTTCAGATGCGCGGTCGAAACCGTGTAAGGCGCGTGCGGCGCGAGCGCGGGCGTGATTAAAAGATTATTTTTCCACTTGTTGATAAATTTTTCGGCGTAGACAAGCGCCTCTTCGGGCGTTTTGTTGTCGGCGACGGGAAAATCGATAATCGTCTCGCCCAAAACGCCGCGCATTCCGGCTTTGAAGGTTTCGTCGGCGACGGCGTCTTCAAAATAATACATATCGCAGTAAGTCGTCGTCCCGCCGCGAATCATTTCGGCGATTCCTAACTGCGTTCCGGCGCGGACGAAATCCTCGGTCACGTTTTTTGCCTCGGCCGGAAAAATGTATTTCGTCAGCCATTCCTGCAAATCCAAATCGTCGGCGATTCCGCGAAAAAGCGACATCGGAACGTGCGTGTGCGTGTTGATTAAACCGGGAATGATGATTTTTCCGTCGGCGTTTATCGTCTGCTTTGCGCGAAGATTTTTCGTGACGGCGGCGCGTTTGCCGACCAGCATGACTTCGCCGTTTTTGACGGCGACCGCGCCGTCTTCAATCACGCGGCGGTCTTTGTCCATCGTTACGACCGTTCCGCCGACAATCACCAAATCGGCGTCCCATTTCGACACGTTTTTTTGCGAAAGCGGTTTATTTTTTAATTGACTAAAAGCGGAAAGCGGGAAAATTAAAAGAAGAAAACTAAAAACGAAGAATAAAATTTTGAACTTTTCCATAAAGCAATTTACTACACAAACACGGTAAATGCAACGGAAGACTTCACCACAAAGACACGGAGACCCGGAGAAAAACAAGCCGCGAATAACACGAATTACACAAATTATTTTTATTTTTATTCGTGTTATTCGGGTAATTCGCGGCTTGTTTCTTTCTTAAAAAATCTCCGTGTTTCCGTGTCTCTGCGGTAAAAATCAATCAAATTTATTCAAGCCTTTCCATCTGGTCAAAAATTTGCGGTAAAGCAGGAACGGCTTTTTGTTGGCAAACTGGCGATAGTAATCGTTGTATTGCAGCGAATAAAGATAGCTCGCGTGATTATTGGTCAGGCGCTCGAAAATAGCCTGATTTTTGTGCAGCGGAAAATCATTGATTTCGACGGCGAAAACGATGTCGGGCAAGCTGTAGGCGTGAAATTTTACGCCCGTTTTTTTCAGATGCTCGACGCACGCGGCGATGCCGTTGTAGGTAATCGGCGCGTCGTGAAAAAGAATTGCGCCCGATTTGTCCAAAACTTCCAGGCAGAACTTAAAATCCGACAAAACCGCCGCGTCCGTGTGCTCGCCGTCGATAAAGCAGAGCTGCATTTTTTCCTCGATTTGCGCGGGCGAAATCGAGCGCGTGTCGCCGTCAATCGTTTTGATTTTATCGACGGGCGCGACTTCCGCAAGCAATTCGAGCATTCTCGCGGTCGAATTATTCAAATATGTGTAATCGACGCCGCGATTGTCCGGCTGGTTGAGCGGCCGCTTATCAATCGAATAAACTCGCGCGCATTTCTTGTCCAACAGATGCGGCTGAATGCTTCCGCCGAGATAAGAACCGATTTCCAGATAATTATAATCCGGCGCGATTTCGCGCGTCGCCAGATGACACGCCAACAGTGACTGCTTGTCGTTTTCGGATAACTGGCTTTTTATCTTCTCGAAAATCTTGGTGTCGAGATTCGCGATTGCTTGTTCAAAATTGTTCATTAATCTATTTCAAAAACTTCGTATCAAAAGCGCGCGGCAAAAGCTCGCTCATCTGCACGGTTTCGGTTTTTCCTTTGAAATTTGAAAAAGTTACCGGAATATCGCCGCAAAATTCCCAGATGATTTGGCGGCAGACTCCGCACGGCGGCGTCAACTCTTCGGTGTCGGCGACGACCGCGACGCGCACGAATTCCCTTTCGCCTTCCGAGACGGCTTTCCAGATGGCGATTCTTTCGGCGCAGACCGTCAAGCCGTAGCTGGCCGATTCGACGTTGCAGCCCGTGTAAATTTTCCCGTTTTTTGTCCTGACGGCCGCGCCGACCCGAAAGTTGGAAAAAGGTGCGTAAGCCATTTCGCGCACCTTCTTGGCTGATTCTATTAATTCTTCTATCTGTTTATCGTTCAAGTTTGCAGTATTTCCTTTTGTTCTTTATAAAGTTTTTCTCTGACCAGCGAACATAAAAATTCGCTCGTAATTTCCGAGTTTCCGCCTTCGGGCAGGATGATGTCGGCGTGACGTTTCGACGATTCGACAAATTCGAAATGCATCGGGCGAATCGTGTGCTCGTATTGCCAGAGCGTTTGCTCGAAGCTCCGGCCGCGCTCGGTTATGTCGCGCCGCAAGCGGCGAATCAAGCGCACGTCGTCGGGCGTATCGACGAAAATTCTGAAATCGAGCAAATCCAGCACGCGCGACTCGGCAAAAATCAAAATTCCCTCGACAATGACGACCGGCTTCGGGTCGATGTGCTCGGTTTTTTTCTTGCGCGTATGCGTCACAAAATCGTAAATCGGCTGCTCGATTGACTGGCCGTTTTTCAAACGCTTCAGATGATTGACGAGCATATCGCTGTCAATCGAATCCGGGTGGTCGAAATTTGCCTGGTGGCGCTCGTCGAGCGGCATATCCGCCAGATTTCGATAATACGAGTCCTGCTCGACAAGCACAACATTGCCCTTGCCGACCGTCTGCACGATTTTCCGCGCAATCGTCGTTTTCCCCGAACCCGTTCCGCCGCAGATGCCTATAATCATTCTGATTAGTCCTTTGTCCTTTGTCCTTCGCCCTTTGAATCGTTTTTTGTGCCGATTGAACTAAGATAAGCGTTGAGCGTCGGCGACAGTGTTTGAATCATAGGTTTTAGCTTTTTAATCTGTTCTTCGGTCAACAGCTCTCGTTTGAACGCGCGACGAAGCCATTGCTGTGTTTTCTGTAAAGAGCCTCGCGCTATTTTACAAAATCGGCGATTGTCTTGAAAACTTCCCCGTCCTTCGCCTTCGGCAATATTTGCGCCAATCGAATCGGCCGGACGAACAATTTGTTTACCAACCGTATCTTTCGCAAAATTGTCCCAACTGAGAACGATATTCCAAATTTCGTCAGCTAAATCTTCTGACAACTGATAAACTCTCAAATTCTCAAAATTTGTCCTCGCCATAAATTTCCCTAAAAAGTTTAGCTTACGACGCAAAGGACAAATGACCAAGGACTAAGGACTAAGTTTCGGCACAACGCGGCGGAGCAGTTCCTTAAATATAGCCGAAACTTTAGCGCCCGTCTCCATTACTTCTTCGTGATTTATCGGCTCGTCGGAAATGCCCGCCGCCATATTTGTAATACACGAAATCCCGACAACGTTCATCTTCTGATGGCGCGCGACAATCGCTTCGGGAACGGTGCTCATCCCGACGGCGTCGGCGCCGAGAAGCCTGAGCATATGAATTTCGGCCGGTGTTTCATAGGTCGGGCCGGAAAGCCCGCAGTAAACGCCGCGCGTCATAAACGGCCTCATGTTTTTCTCTTCAGCTATTTTAGCCGCTTCCGCGCTGACAATCGTCTGAAATTCGGGCGAATAAACGTTTGTCATATCCGGAAAACGCACGCCGAAACGCTCGTCGTTTGCGCCGCGCAGAGGATTTGCGCCCATCAAATTGATATGGTCGCGTATCAGCATCAAATCGCCCTGCTTTAAGCTCGTCCGCAAGCTCCCGGCGGCATTGGTCAAAATCAAAGACTCGACGCCGAGCCGGCCAAACGTCCGGACGGGAAAAACGACCGAATTCATCTCGTAGCCTTCGTAAAAATGAAAACGGCCTTGCTGAACGGCAATCGGAACGCCTTCGATTTCGCCCAGAACAAGTTTCCCGGCGTGTCCTTCAACCGTCGAGCGCGCAAAATGCGGGATTTCCTCGTAAGAAATCGTCACCGCATTTTCCAATTCTCCGGCAAACGCGCCGAGACCGCTGCCCAAAACAAGCGCGATTTTCGTTTCTTTTTCGTATTTCGAGCGAATAAACTCCGCCGCTTCTTTCGCTTTTTCGTAGCTCATTTCTCAATTAATAAAAATTCGTCCCTAGTTCTCAACAATTTATTAAAACAAAGCTGAGAACTAAGGACAAAGTGCAAGGTGCCGAATTTTATTTTTCTTTCCGATACGGAATTCCGAGCGCTTTCGGCGCGCGCGACAGGCCGATAAAGCCCGCGAGCACGATAATCGTCAGGACATACGGGATTATCTGTATAAACTGCACCGGAATGTCTTCGCCCGAAGGCAGTTTGACTGCTCCCTGAACCAGAACCGAGAGCGCTTCGGTCAGGCCGAAAAACAGACAGGCGAAAAGCACCGGAATCGGTTTCCATTTGGCCAGGATTAACGCCGCGAGCGCGATATAGCCGCGTCCGGCAGTCATTCCGCGCGTAAACAATGACGACTGCCCGATTGAAAGATACGCGCCGCCGGCGGCCGCTAAAACACCGGAAATGACGACCGCCGTATAACGCATCCGCGTCACGCTGACGCCCGCCGCATCGGCCGCCGCCGGATTTTCGCCCGTCGCCCGAAGCCGCAAACCGAAAGGCGTTTTGTAAAGCACATACCAGCAAATCGGAACGAGCAGAAAAGCGAAAATCGAAGCTATCGAGAGACGATTGAAAAATTCGGGCAAAAGATAAGCTTTATCGATTTGCTGGGTCGAGCCTGCCGAATCGTAAATCGCGCTGCTGATGACCGACGGAAGCCCAATCATCAGCATGCTGACGGCAAAACCGGCGACGACCTGGTCGGCTTCAAATTTGATGACCGCCACCGCGTATATATAAGCTAAAACCGCTCCGGCCAACATTCCGGCGAGCAAACCTAAAAACGGAACTAAAATCGGCGAAAGTCCGACCGAAGGCTTGCTCAATTCGTAAGTTACGACCGCCGACGTGAACGCGCCCGCCAGCATCAGGCCTTCGAGCGCGATATTGATAACGCCCGAACGCTCGGAAAACAAGCCGCCGAGCGCCGCAAAAATCAAAGGCGTGGCAAAGCGTATGGCCGAAAAAATTAAAATCAAGAGAAATGTAAATGTAAAAAGTTCGCTCATAAAATAGTGGTCAGCGGTCAGTTTCCAGCAACTGCTCGCTGCTTACTTTTTAGAAAATCTTTGCAGAGAAGCCACAAACAAAATAATAATTGCCAGCAAAACTTCGACTAAATCTTTTGAAACATAGCGCGTAAAACCGTCGACGAAAATGTCGCCGCGTTTTAAGACGGCGAAGAAAATCGCCGCAATAACGATTCCGAGCGGATGATTTCTGCCCAAAAGCGCCACCGCAATTCCCCAAAATCCCCAGCCGTCGGAAAAACCGTCGTAATAACGATATCGATACCCGAGAACTTCGCCGATGCCGACCATTCCGGCGAGCGCGCCGGAAAGCGTCATCGCGATGACAATCTGCTTTTGCGGCGAGATTCCGCCGTATTCGGCCGCCGCAGGATTTTGCCCGACGGCGCGCAGCTCATAGCCCCATTTCGTCTTCCAGAGAAAAATATAGACGAGCACGCACATCAAAATCGCAATCAGAAAAGCGACGCTCAAAGGCACGAATTCGGGCATTCCGGGAATAAATTGGCTGATGCGCGGGATATGCGCGGCCTCGCCGATGGGCACGGTCTGCATAATCGGGTCGCCCGCTTGTTTGTAATGATACTGCGTGAAATAGCTGACCAGCGAGATGCCAATAAAATTCAGCATAATCGTGTTGATGACTTCATGCGAACCGAATTTCGCCTTTAAAATCCCCGGAATCGCGCCCCATACGCCGCCGGCGACGACCGCCGTCAGGATACAGAGCGGAACGAGCAAAATCGCCGGGAGACTGACCCACGAATAATTGACGTTTTCGCCGAAAACATTGACGACCGTTCCGCCGAACTTGATGCCGACCCAGGCCGTCGCAAAAGCCGCGACATATAATTGCCCTTCCGCGCCGATGTTGAGCAGACCGCAGCGAAACGCGACCGCCACCGCGAGGCCCGTAAAAATCAGGGGCGTGGCGATAAACAGCGTGTAGCCGATGTCGTTGAGCGAGCCGAAAGAGTTTCCGATTAAAAGTCGAAACGTATTAAACGGGTCGTCGCCAATCAGCAAAACGATGATGCCGCCGACGATAAACGCGGCAATGACGGCGACGAGCGGCGATAGAATTTCACGAAAAATTTTCATTTTTGTAATTTAACTACAAACAAACGCTGGTTCATGCAAAATTTGGCTCTAATTTGGAGAGTTGCGTCACTAAATATAACCGACAAGAGAGCGCAGTGTCACCTGAAAACGCGAAATAGTTAAAAATTTCTGAACGGTAAAAGTATTTCTCTCAGACTTGACAATCGAGGACTCAGATTTTATTATTAATATAGACTTAAAGTCTTAATTATAAGCTATGAGATTCGAAAAATTTACAATTCGCGGACAGGAAGCCGTGCAGGAAGCAATCGGGATTGCCGAAAAAAATCAAAACCAGCAGGTCGAGCCGGAACATCTGCTCGCCGCAATGCTCGAACAGAAGGAAGGAACTCTGCGGCCGATTTTAGGAAAGGTCGGCGCCAACGCGAACACGATTTTGACCGACGTGCAGGCGGCGATTGCCAGATTTCCGCAGGTTTCCGGCGGTCAGCAGTATTTTTCGCCGCGCACGAACACGATTTTTCAAAACGCGCAGAAAGAAGCCGAAGCGATGCAGGACGAATATATCTCGACCGAGCATCTACTGCTCGCGATTGCCGACGAAAAAGACGGCGACGCCGGACGCATCCTGCGCTCAAACGGCATCGCCAAAGCCGACCTCGAAAAAGTCATCACCGATATGCGCGGCGGCTCGCGGATTACAGACCAGAACGCCGAAGAAAATTTTCAGGCGCTCGATAAATACGCGCTCGATTTAACCGAACGCGCGCGCAAAGGCAAGCTCGACCCGGTCATCGGCCGCGACGACGAGATTCGCCGGACGATTCAGGTTTTGTCGAGAAGGACGAAAAACAATCCGGTTTTAATCGGTGAGCCGGGCGTCGGCAAAACAGCGATTGTCGAAGGCCTCGCGCAGCGCATCGTTTCGGGCGACGTGCCGGAAACCTTAAAAAACAAAAAACTCGTATCGCTCGATTTGGGCTCGATGCTCGCGGGCGCGAAATATCGCGGCGAGTTTGAAGACCGCCTGAAAGCCGTCCTCAAAGAAATCGAAAAGAGCGACGGTCAGATAATTTTGTTTATCGACGAGCTGCACACATTAGTCGGCGCGGGCGCATCGGAAGGCGCGATTGATGCTTCGAATATGTTAAAGCCGGCGCTCGCGCGCGGAATGCTGCGCTGTGTCGGAGCGACGACTTTGAACGAATATCAGAAATACATCGAGAGAGACAAGGCGCTCGAACGCCGTTTCCAGCAGGTTTACGTCGGCGAGCCGACGGTCGAGGATACGATTGCGATTTTGCGCGGGCTGAAAGAACGATACGAAGTTCATCACGGCGTTCGCATCACGGACGCGGCGATTGTCGCAGCGGCGACGCTTTCCAATCGATACATCACCGACCGATTTTTGCCTGACAAAGCGATTGACTTGATTGACGAAGCGGCGTCGAAATTAAGAATCGAAATCGACAGTTTGCCGCAGGAAATCGATGTTTTGGAACGCGAGATTCTGCAGCTCGAAATCGAAAAACAGGCGCTCAGCCGCGAAACCGACAAAAAAGCGAAAGAACGCCTCGCCGACATCGAGAAACGCATCGCCGATTTGAACGAACAGTCTTCGGGAATGAAGGCGAAATGGCAGTCGGAAAAAGAAGAAATCGAGAAAATGCGCGGCGTCAAAGAACAGCTCGAACAAGCCAAACTACAGCTCGAACAGGCGCGTCAAAGCGGAGATTTGGAGACGGCCGCCAAGCTTCAGTACGGCAAAATTCCCGAGCTCGAAAAACTTTTGTCTGAAGAACAGAAACGTCTCTCAGAGCTCCAATCGGACGGCGTTTTTCTAAAAGAAGAAGTCGATGAGGAAGACGTCGCCGAAGTGGTCGCGAAATGGACTGGCGTTCCGGTCTCGAAAATGCTCGAAGGCGAGATGCAGAAACTCATTTCGATGGAAGAAAATTTGAGCCGCCGCGTTATCGGCCAGAACGAAGCGCTCGAAGCGGTGGCAAACGCCGTTCGACGCGCGCGCGCCGGTCTGCAGGACCCGAATCGTCCGGTCGGCTCGTTTATCTTTTTAGGCCCGACCGGCGTCGGCAAAACCGAGACGGCGAAGGCTCTGGCCGAGTTTTTGTTTGACGACGAACGCGCGATGGTGCGGCTCGACATGTCGGAATATATGGAAAAACACGCGGTCGCGCGAATGATTGGTGCGCCGCCCGGGTACGTCGGTTACGACGAGGGCGGGCAGTTGACCGAAGCCGTCCGGCGACGTCCGTATTCGGTTGTTTTGTTTGACGAAATCGAAAAAGCGCACCCGGACGTTTTCAACGTGCTTTTGCAGATTTTAGACGACGGTCGCCTGACCGATTCGAAAGGCCGCGTCGTCGATTTCAAAAACACGGTTTTGATTATGACTTCTAATTTGGGCTCGCGCGAGATTCTCGAAGTCGGCGACGACGAAAATCAGGCGCGCGAAGCCGTGACGCAGATTTTGCGCGAATATTTCAAACCGGAATTTTTGAACCGCATCGACGACATCGTCGTTTTCGGGCAGCTTTCGAGAAACGAAATCGAAAAAATCATCGACGTTCAGCTCGAAAAGCTCCGAAAAAATCTGGCCGAGCGCGGAATCACGCTCGAACTGGACGATTCGGCCAAAGCGCTTCTCGCCGAAAAAGGCTACGACCCGACGTTTGGCGCGCGGCCTTTGAAACGCGAGATTCAGACGCTCGTGCAAAACCCTCTGGCGATAAAGCTTCTCAACGGGGAGCTTGCGAGCGGGCAGACGATTCGCGTCGCGGCGGAATCGGGCGAGCTGAAATTTACGCCCGTCACGGCGACCGCGGCGGCATAGAAGTTTTTTGGCGCGAATTACACAAATAAAAAATAGAAATTAATTTGTGTTATCCGTGTAATTCGCGGCAAATTTTCCCAAAAGATAGATGGTTTGTTAGACTAATTTCAGCGGATTATTTATCAAAATTTATGACTTGGTTTAATAAAAAAAAGATGAGTGAACAAGATTTTAGCAGCGAAGAATTTTTTGAAGAAAACGAGGGAGAAAATCCCTCGAAAGAGACAGAAGTGAACAAAAAAGAAGAAAAATCGAATGAACCGGCGAAATCGGCGCGCGAAACAGAGCTCGAAGCAAAGCTCAAAGCGGAAACCGAACGCCGCGAGGCCGCCGAGGGGAAATTAGTCGGCGTGCAGGCGAAATTTGAAGAAATCAAAAACCAGATGGAGCGCGAAACGCAGGAAATGCGCGAGCGTCTGCGAAAAACGCTGGAAGACCGCGCCAAGCAGGGACAGTTTAATTTTCTGACCGCGCTTCTTCCGGTTCTGGATAATCTCAACCGCGCCATCGCCGCCAGCGAAACCGACGCTTCGTTCGAGCATCTGCTCGACGGCGTCAAGGGCACGGCCAGAAGTTTCGAGCAGGCCTTGACAAGCGTCGGCGTCGAGCCGATTCAATCAACCGGCACGGAATTTAATCCCGAGCTGCACGAAGCGGTCGATATGGTCGAAACCGAGCCGGAAAACGACGGTCGCATCACGGCCGAATACGCGCGCGGCTACCGTTTCGGCGAGCGACTCTTACGGCCGGCGCGCGTTCAGGTTGGAAAAGCGTTGGCGCAGACAGCGGGCGAATAATCGATGCCGCAGGAAATTCCAATCGTGTGTTTTTTGACCGATAAAGAACTGCAAAAGCGCAGACGAGATTATCTGGACAAAACGGCCGCTTCGCTGATTGATTTTGAAGAACTCGAAAACGGTTTCAGCTATCGCTTTGCGCATCGTGAAAAGATTTTGCGGGATTTGGCCGAAATCATCGATTTGGAACGAAGATGCTGCCCGTTTTTGAGTTTTAAGCTGATTATTGAAGCGGGAGACGATTTTGTTTCTCTGGAATTGACCGGCGCAGAAGGCACGAAGGAGATGATTGAATCTCTTTTTGATTGGAGTTAAATTTATGAATCCACAACTACTAAACGCCGAAGATTTAGGTATTAAATTAGAAATTGCGGGAAATTTGGCGATTTGGGAAGCATCGCCAATTTATAAACATCAAAAGGCTGTTGACCGGATACGTGAATCTTTCAAAAAATCGGAGAAAGCCGGGAAAATCTGCGAGTGTATCGATGTCGCCGACGTTTACGTGCAGTTTCCCGACGGCTCGCTGAAACGTCCCGACATTTCCGTTTTCTGCCGCGAACCGGAAGAAGAGGAAGAAGCCATCACGCAAGTGCCGGAAGCGATTATCGAGGTCATCAGTAAGAAATACGAGGCAAAGGATTTGGAAATCTCTCCGCCTATTTATTTGGGAAACGGCGTTAAAGATGTTGTAGTTTTCAATCCATACACGGATGAAGTCGTGCACTTTCGGAGCGGCGAAAAACGCGAAATGATTTCGCCCGTTGCGATTGAGTTTGAGTGCGGCTGTAGCTGCACAGTTTAAGAGAATTAATCAAACAAATAGATATAGGAAGTATAAATTTATGGAAGAACTTAAAGTCGGCGAAATTGTTAAACTTAAATCAGGTAATCCGGGAATGACCGTTCAAACGATATATGACAGTGGAAATGCTCGATGTCAATGGTTTGAAAATGGAAAAGCTGCATCAAGTATTTTCCCGAAAGAGTCTCTTGAGAAAGATTCCGGCGGCTCTGGGTTTGAAGTCTCTTAGAAAGTAAACAGATTTGAGGAAAACTTGATTTTCATTAATCCTTCCGAAAAATCTTTTCTCAGCACTTTTCAAAATGGTATGATATTTAAAGGCAGAAATTATCTGCCTTTTGGCATCATAAGGTATTGGGTTTTTAGAGAGAGAAATAGCAATTATATGGCAGATATAGACGCATACAAAGATAAATTCAGCGAGAGCGGACGGAAGGTTTTGGAAACTGCTCTGGACGAGTCGAAACGGCGCGACCAGAACTATGTTTCAATCGAACATATCCTTCACGCGATTACTACCGAAGAAGCCGAACTTTTTAATTCGACGATGCGCGATTTGGCGGTTGACCCTCGCTCGGTCAAACTGCTGATTGAAAAGCGTCTCGAAGCGGGCAGACAGCACATCGGAAAAGGTTTCCGGATTGCGCCCGAAACAACCGAACTTTTTAAGCGGGCGATGGACAGAGCGCGCTCGCAGGGTCGCCGCGTAATTGAAGCGAGCGATATTTTTTACGTTCTGTCGAATGATGAAAGAAGCCTTCTGAACGACGTTCTGCAAAACCTCGGCGTTCCGGCGGAAGAAGTCGCGCAGACGGCGCGAACGAGAATTAGAAAATTGGAAAAAGAAGAAGAAAGAGCGCGCAAAAAATACGAACTGCCTTCCTACCTGAAGCATTTCGGAGTGTCATTAAACAAACTGGCGCGGCAGGATAAAATTCCGCCGACCATCGGACGCGAACAGGAAATTCGTCAGATGATTGAAATCCTCTCGCATCGCGAACGCTCGAATTCGCCGATGCTTGTCGGCGAGCCGGGCGTCGGTAAAACGGCGGTCGTCGAAGGTCTGGCGCGACTTATCGAGCTTGAACCGGAAAAAGTTCCGGCGCGTCTTCGCGATTCGCATATCGTTCAATTGCAAATGGGCGGACTTGTCGCCGGAACGATGCTGCGCGGTATGTTCGAGGAACGCATCAAGGGCATTATCGACGAAGTAAAAGAAAAATCGGACATCATTCTTTTTATCGACGAAGCGCACACGATTATCGGCGCGGGCGCGGCGATGGGAACTTCGTCGGACGCCGGAAACATGTTTAAATCGGCGCTGGCGCGCGGAGAGCTGCGCATTATCGGCGCGACGACTCTGACCGAATATAAGGAATATATCGGCGAGGACGAGGCTTTAGCCAGACGTTTTCGTCTGGTCAAGGTCGATGAGCCGACAATCAGCGAGACGAAAGAAATTCTTTACGGTCTCAGGCCGCGACTTGAGAAAAATTATTCGGTAACGATTTCCGACGAAGCGATTAACACGGCTCTCGAAATGGCTCCGAAATATATTCGCAATCTGCATCTGCCGGACAAGGCCATCGGCTGGCTCGACACGGCTTCGGTAAAAGTGGAAATCAACGAGCCGACTTCGCTGGTCGTGCGTGCTGAACACATTATCGAAGTCATTTCTCAGGAATCCCGCATTCCGAAAGATATGATTTACCGCGATACGAACGACCGTTTTTCGGCGATGGAGCTCGACCTTGGAAAACGTGTCATCGGGCAGAAAGAAGCGGTTCGCGCGGTCGCCGAGCGGCTGCGCCTGAACAAAGGCCCGCTCAAGGAAAATCATTACGCGCCCGACGGCGTTCTGCTTTTCCTCGGCCCGACCGGCGTCGGCAAAACCGAGCTGGCAAAGGCGGTTGCCGAATTTATGTTCGGCGACGAGCAGAAAATGGTTCGCATCGATATGTCGGAATACGGCGAGGGAACGGTCGGCATCGAGAAACTTATCGGAATGCCGCGCGGCATCGTCGGCTCGGAGCGCGGCGGAATTTTGACCGAGCAGCTCAGGGAAAATCCGTACACGGTTCTGCTGCTTGACGAGGTCGAAAAAGCCAATCCGTATTTGATGAATATCTTCCTTCAGGCTTTTGACGAAGGCTGGCTGACGGACGGGCGCGGCAAGAAAGTTTATCTTTCGGACGCCATCGTCATCATGACTTCGAACCTGGGCTCGGAAAATTTCAAAAAATACGAAAAGCCGCTTGGTTTCGGACAAAAAACGCTCGGCGACATAAAAGCCATTAAAGGCGATGTGATGAAAGCCGCCGAAACGCGCTTTTCGCCCGAATTCAGAAATCGAATCGACGAAATCGTTATCTTTTCGCCGCTGACGATGGACGAAGTCAAGGAAATCGCCCAGCTTTATCTCGGCAAATTGAAGCGCAATATGGAACGTCAGGGCAAACGCGTGGAAATCACCGAAGCGGCGATTGACGCTTTGACCGAAAAAGGCTACAGCCCGGCTTACGGCGCGCGCTTTTTGAAACGATACATCGACCAGAACGTCAAGCTTCCGATTACAAATGCGTGGAAAACCTCGACGAAGTTTGTGGTCGATGCCGAAGACGGCGAAGTCGTCGTCAAACCGATGGTCGAGCCTTCTTTCAGCTTGAACTAAAGCAGGAGCGAAAAACTCTTGTAAAAAAGGCTTCAACGAATAATAATTCGTTGAAGCCTTTTTTTTTAGGAGCATTATGCGTTTATCAGTTATAGTTAAATACGACTTCAGACAATAAAAATTAAGAAAACTTAAGATTTACCGAGAGACTTTGGTGATAAAATTTCACTAAAGTCTTTTTGTTTTGTGAGCGCTTTTGTTCGGACGAGAGACTTTTTAAATATCAAGGAGGAACGAATATGAAGTTACGGATTGTTTTATTTGTGCTGCTTGCGCTCGGTGCGAGTTTTTTATTTGCCTACGGTCGATTTATCGTTCCGGTAAAAACCGGAACGCTTGTCAATTTGCCGCTGGCTCATTATAAAATTGATTCCTCTCAATCAAAATTTATGGTTCACGCTTCGCGCGGCGGGTTGGCGTGGTTTAAAGGACACAGCCACGAGATTGCCGTTCGCGAATTTGGCGGCGACGCGGAACTGGCAATGGATTTAAGCAATCCGGCAACGCTCGAAATGTCGATTCGCGCCGATTCGCTCGAAGAAACGAGCGATGTTTTTACCGCCGAGCAAAAAAAGATTATCAACAAGGAGCTCGACGAAATTGTTCTCGAAGCCGCGAAATATCCCGAAATTACATTCAAAAGCACGGACGTCAAAGGAAATATAAACGGCGCCGAGTTTGATGTAAAAATCGGCGGCGATATGACTCTGCACGGCATCACAAAACGGGTCGTCATTCCCGCGCGCGTTACGGTGAGCGGTGATACAATGCGAGCACAGGGCGAGTTTTCGATTAATCGCAAGGATTTTAAAGTCAACGCGACCGACGCTTTTCACGGCTTTGTGCGCATTAAGCATAAACTGAAATTTACGTTTGATATCGTCGCGCGCAAAATTTCGTAAAAAGATTTTTTCGAATAAAAATTAAAAATTTCCGCATCAAAGATTTTGGTGATAAAATCTCATCATAGCCTTTTGCTCTGAAAACAGATGAATAAAATTTTTATTTCAGTTATTTTTGCGCTCTGTTTCTGCGCTCTCGTTCGGGCGCAGGAAACGCAGACCAATTCCGCAAGCTCTTCGAAAGACGTAAAAACAAATCCGCAAGCTTCGACCGACGGGGCGGCAAAAGGAATTCGATTGCTTTCCCGACCGGGCGCGCTTTACACCGATATTGCCAAAAGAAACGACGCGGAAGGAAAAGTGACTCTAAAAGTCGCTTTTCTCGCTTCGGGTGAAATCGGCGAGATTTCCGTCGTTTCGGGTTTGCCCTACGGTTTGACCGAGCAGGCAATCAAGGCGGCCAGACAAATTAAATTTGAGCCCGCGAAGAAGAATAATCAGCCGTATAGTGTCTTCAAAACCGTCGTTTACAGCTTTTCCGTCCCGCGTTTGGAAGACGAAAAAGAAATAAAAAAGCGCGCCGTCATTATCGAACAGCCGAAAGCGGAATTTCCGGCGGAACAAAATTACAAGAATATGAGCGGAACTGTCACGGTGACGGTAATTTTAACGTCCTTCGACGAGATTCAAATCCAGTTCATCAAGAGCGATTTGCCGCAGGCATTTAAGGATAAGGCTATGAAAGCGGCGAGTAAAATAAAATACGAGCCGGCTCTTTTGAAAAATGATGTAAAAGCCTCTGTCATCAGAGAAATTGTATATGAATTTAAACCGGAAAATTAAAATTGTCTTTCAGATTTTTTTTCTTGCTGTTTTTGCCTTCGTCCCGGCAAACTTGTCATTAGCGCAAAGCTTGAAAGTTGACGAGAAAGCCGAAGCGGTCGTCAAACGCGCCGTCGAAAATTTGGGCGGCGATAAATATTTGCAGGTCAAATCGCAAATCGGGCACGGGAAATATCACATTTTGCGCGACGGCGCGCCGATTTCTTACCAGAGCTTTGTCGACGTCATCGTTTATCCGGACAAAGAGCGCACCGAGTTCAAAGTTGGCGGCGCGAAAAACATCCAGACCAATTCGGGCGACGGCGGCTGGGTTTTCGACGGCGCGGCGCAAACCGTCAGCGAGCAGTCAAAAGAACAAATCGACAATTTCAAACGCGGCATCCGGACGAGCCTCGATTATCTTCTGCGCGAATACTGGCGCGGAAAAGCGAATTTAATTTACGGCGGCAAACGCGAAGCCGGCATCGGCAAGCGAAACGAAGTCGTTAAGCTCGAATTTGAAGATTTTGCGGTCGAGTTCGAATTTACGGCGAGCGACGGAATGCCCTTCAAAGCGCTCTACAAACGGACAGGCCCGGACAACGAAGAAGTAAAAGAAGAAGATCGATACGCGCAGTTTGTCGATATCCAGGGCATCAAAACGCCTTTTATCATCGACCATTTCTCCGGCGGCGTGCAGACGAGCCGCATCAATTACGAAACGATGGAATTTAACAAAGCCGTCCCCGATTCGATTTTCGCAAAGCCCTCGAGCGCGAAGGATGTAAAAAAAGATTTGAAGCTTTAAAATTAGGAACAAGTAACAAGTGAAGAGGGACGAGAGAATTTATAAACTCTCTCGTCCCTCTTCACTTGTCTCTATTCACTTAAACAAAAGCAAAATCGAACTGATTCTGGTGAATCGACGGGTCGCTCGTGATATCGACGTTGCCGAGATAAGCTTCGATTTCTTCGAGAACGGTTTGTTCCGTGTTTCTGAGAGCCGAGGAAACTTCCGGGTGAGTTCTCAAAGTCGTCTGTTTGACGTCGTCGAGATTTCTCGAAAGTCGTCTCGCTTCTTCGAGAATTTCGTAGCAGACGGTCTGCGGCGATTTTACCCAGCCCGCGCCTTCGCAGTATTCGCACGGCGAGCAGAGCGTTCTTTCGAGCGACTGTTTGACGCGTTTTCGAGTCATGATAATCAAGCCGAAATCGTTGTAAGACAAAACTTTCGTCGGCGATTTGTCGGTCGAAAGCGCGTCCTGCAAAATCGACATCACCTTGTGGCGATTGCGTCGGTCTTCCATATCGATTAAATCGAGCACGATGATTCCGCCGAGGTCGCGCAGGCGAATCTGGCGCGCGATTTCCTCGACCGCTTCCATATTCGTCTTCGTAATCGTGTCTTCGAGACGCGCGTTGCCCTTACCGACAAATTTTCCGGTGTTGACGTCAATCGCGACCAGCGCTTCGGTTTGATTGATGACGAGATAGCCGCCCGATTTCAGCCACACGCGCGGCTTTAAGGCTTTTTCGATTTCGTCCTGCACGTTGAACGCTTCGAGAATCGGTTCGTCGCGCGTGTAAAGCTTGACGCGCTTGACCATACGCGGCTGGATGCGGTTGATAAATTCGACGATTCTCAAATATTCTTCTTCCGAATCGACGCGAATCGCCGTGTATTCGTCCGACAGATGGTCGCGCAGAAGGCGCTGGATAATGTCCAAATCCTGGTGGACGAGCGCGGGCGATTTCTTTTTCTCCGACGCTTTTTTGACGTCGAGCCAGGTGCGCACGAGATACCGCGCGTCCTGTCGCAAATCTTCCTCGCTGATTCCGACTCCGGCCGTCCTGACGATAAAACCGCCGGACGGAACGTCTTCTTCGGCGCGAATTTTCTGAATCAAAGTGCGCAAACGTCCGCGCTCGCTCGAAGATTCGATTTTGCGCGAAACGCCCAGGTGTTCAATCGTCGGCATATAGACGAGAAAACGTCCGGGCAGAGCGATGTGCGAAGTGATGCGCGCGCCTTTGCGGGCAATCGGTTCTTTGGCGATTTGGACGAGAATTTCCTGTCCCTCGCGCAAAAGGTCGGTAATCGTCGGCTGTGCGGGACGCTCGCGGCGTTCCTCGCGCCGGGCGCGCTCAGGATATTTGCGCTCGCTGCCTCCACCGCCGTTGCTGCCCTGAAATTTCGGTGCGGGCGGCGGCGCAGGAAGTTCGTTTTCGTTCGACTCTCTTTCGTCCGTCTTTCCCTCTTGCCCGGTTCTCGCGCGCCCGCCGCGACGACCGCGACCGCCGCGCCGCGCCGCCATCTGTGACGTGTCGCCCGAATCTTTGACGCTCGCTTCGCCGTCTTCCAATCTTTCGCCTTTAGGTTTTTTGCCGCCGCGCGATTTTTTGCGTGATTTTGTCTGCGCCGGAGCTTCGGCCTGCGCGCCGGTTTCATTGTCTGCGGATGATTCCTGAGCTTTCGCCGAACCATCCGAGTTTTTCGATTTTGGCGAGCGCGATTTTTTCGATTTCTGTCTTTCGTCGCGCTGCGGCGCAGACGTTTCCGAAGCCGTCTCGGCCGGCGCAATCCATTCGGAAATTATTTCCGGCTCGGGCGTATCTCCGGTCGGCGCGCCTTTTTTCTTTCCTTTTCCGCCGCGGCGGCCTCTGGATTTTTTCGTTTCGGCCTGCGGCTCGGCGTCGTCTTCGTCGGCAATTCGCTCGAAACCGCTCGCGGCGCCCGACACCGAATTTATCAATGAGCCGACTTCCGCCGTTCCCGCGCTTTCCATATCAAATTCGACGGCGCGAACTTTGTCGAAAATTGCCTCCTGCCGGTAGGCGTCCTTAAACATCTCGCCCGTGTCTTCGTCATCGACAACGCGCTCGAAACTCGAATCGTCCGGCTCAAAGGCAGGCGCGCTTTCCTCTTTAATCTGCGAACGACGTTCATTCCTTTCGGCGGGAGCGGTTTCCGTTTCCTGCGCCAATTTTCCTTTTTTGCCGCGACGCGATTTTCCGCGTTTGCCTTTCGGCGCTTCATCCGCCTGTTCGTCGGAAATTTTTTCGAAGATTTCTTCCGAAAAAATTTCCCGCGGCTCTTCGCCGAATAATTCTTCTTCGACCTCGGTTTCCAGCTCGGCGTAATCTTCTGCATCGGATTCGACCAAAGGCTCGGCGATTTCCTGAACGGCTTCCATCTGTTTCTCGCGTTCGAGGCGCGCGCGCTCAATCTGCTCGTCGGCTTCTTTTTTGGCTTCTTCGGGCGTCGATTTTTTGGATTTTTCCATCACGATGCGCTCGATTTCCTCTTCCTCGTCGAAAAAGTCGGAAACATAAAGAAACCCGTCGCGCTCCAAACCGATTTCGACAAAAGCCGACTGCATTCCGGGTAGAACGCGCTGAACGCGGCCTTTGTAGATATTCCCGACGACGCCGGAATTTTCCTCGCCGCGCTCGATATAAAATTCGGTCACCTTGCCGTTATCGAGAACGGCGATTTTCTTTTCGCGCCCGTTGACGCTGATAATCATTTCTTTCGACATATTTTTTAAAATTGATGAGCCAGAGGTTATAAATTAGAGGGCGCGCAAGCCAGAAAAATGCTGACTGCTGACCACCGACCGCTGACCGTTTTTCACGGCTTAAAGATTTTAGATTGAATGCAAAGGCGAAGAAAAGGAATTTTTACGGACTACGGCAAAAGGTCTCGCCGGAGCGGATTTAGCGTTTTTTTTCTGATTTATCGTGTTTTGCGAATTGTTTTCCAAAACAACGGGAAAATTGAGTTTTATCACGCAGGAATCTCTTTTCGGAAGCGATTAATCTTTCTCGTCGCTTCTTTAACTCAGCCGGGGAGCGCAAAATCTATTGCTTTTAATCGCGCTCGAAACCCGTCTGAAACTTTTCTTCCGACAAATCTGATTTGCCGGTAAAATCCTTTAATCTCGTTCGTCTGCCGCGTTTGTCTGCAAACGCTCAAAACAACATCTTTAAGCAAACTTCGGATAGTATAAATGAAAATTTCAAATTGGTAAATGGTAAATGTTAAATCGCGTAATTTTTGCGCGTCCGGCATTTACCATTTATCGTTTCCGATTTACCATTTAATTTATGGAAATTTATTTTCAGGTTATCACCGACGCGGAAACGCTCGGAAAAGTTTGCGAAACGCTAAAATCCGAAGAAGTTCTCGGCTTCGACACGGAAACGACCGAGCTCGACCCTTACGAGGGCATCATTCGCCTCGTCCAGCTCTCAACCGGCAAGGAAACGCAGGTTATCGATTTGAAAGCGTTTGCCGCCCGGGGCGATTTACGGACTCTGGCGGAACTCGCGCCGCTGCGCGAATTGCTCGCCGCCGACCGGCCGATAAAAATCGCGCACAACGCCAAATTTGACGCGAAATGGACAAAACATCATCTCGGCGTCGATGTCGGCGGCGTGTTCGACACGCTTCTGGCCAGTCAATTAATCGCGGCGGGCGACCAAGACCGCCGTCACAATCTGGCCGAAGTCGTCTCGCATTTTCTCGGAACCGAGCTCGATAAAACCGAGCAAATTTCCGATTGGAGCGGCGAGCTGTCGCAGTCGCAAATCGAATACGCCGCCAAGGACGCCGCGATAATGGTTCCGCTCCGCGAAAAAATCGTCGAGCGCCTCAAACAGGACGAGCTGATAAAAACGGCGAAGCTCGAATTCGACTGCGTGATGCCGATTGCGGCGATGGAATTAAACGGTTTTTATCTCGACGAAAAACGCTGGCGCGAGCAGCTCGAAAAAGTAAAAAAGGAGCAGGAAGTCGTCGCGCTCGACCTTCAGCGAATGCTTTCGGCGGGCGTCGCGCAGGCGTCTCTGTTCGGCATTGCGGAAATAAATCTCGATTCGCAGACGCAGGTTTCGGACGCTTTGAGAAACTTGGGCGTTCCCGTTCCCGAAACGACGCGCGGCTGGCAGTTGCAGCCGTTAGCGGCCGATTATCCGGTCGTCGCAAAGCTGCTCGAATATCGCGGCGTCGCCAAATCGATTTCGAGCTTCGGCGAAAACATTCTCGAATTTATCAAACCCGAAACCGGCCGGATTCATTCGGACTTTCGTCAAATCGGCGCGCCGACCGGCAGATTTTCGTGCTCGCGCCCTAACATCCAGCAAATCCCGCACGAAGAAGAATATCGCCGTTGCTTTCGCGCGCCCGAAGGCAAAAAGCTCGTCATCGCCGATTATTCCCAAATCGAGCTCAGGATTTTAGCCGAATTTTCGCGCGACGAAAATTTTATCAAAGCGTTTATCTCGGGCGAGGATTTTCACACGACGGCCGCCGCGCAGGTTTTCAACGTTAAGCCCGAAGAAGTCACGCCGGCGCAGCGCTCGTTTGCCAAACGCCTCAATTTCGGCGTCGTTTACGGCATCGGCGCGCAACGTTTCGCGCTCATGACCGGCTTGTCGCAGACCGAAGCCGAAAACATTATGCGCCGCTATTTTGCGACCTATCGCGGCCTCGACTCGTGGCTCAGAGAGGCCGCGCGAAAGGTGACGACCGACCGCATGGCGCGCACCGCTTCGGGCCGGATGTATCGCTTTCGGTTTGACGAAAACGACCGCAAGGAAATCGCCGGAGCGCAGCGCAACGGCAAAAATTTCCCGATTCAGGGCACGTCGGCCGACATTCTCAAACGCGCCCTCCATCTTCTCCATAAACGAATCAGAGGAACGAGCGCGCGCCTCGTCAATATCGTCCACGACGAAATTATTTTGGAATGCGCCGCGACGGAAGCCGAACAGACCGCCGCCATTCTCGAAAAAGCGATGTGCGAAGCCGGCGAAGAATACGTCAAACGAGTTCCCGTCAGCGTCGATGTAAAAATTGCGGATGAATGGACGAAATAAACGGAAAGTGAAAAGTGAAAAGTGAAAAGTGAAAAACGGAAGAATCCTTCCGAAACTTTTCACTTTTCACTTTTTACTTAACTTGCCGTTGCTTCTGATTGCGGTTTGGCGGGGACGTATAAAATGCGGTTGCAGTTTTCGCAGACGATGATTTGGTTTCCCTTGCGAACCTCGGCCTGCATCTGCGGGCGGAGCGACATAAAGCAGGCGCTGCATGAGCCGTTTTTGACTTCGGCGACGGCGATTCCGTCGCGGCTGCGCTGGGCGAGCCGGTTGTAAACGGCCGCGAGACTGGCCGGAAGCGTGACGAAAACTTTCTGGCGCTTGGCGCTTTCCGTGTCAAATTCTTTTCGGTATTCGCCGATTTCCTTGTCGAATTTGGCGAGCGCTTCCGAGCGGTTCGCTTCGAGTGAATTTATCTCGTCGGCGCGCTCGGCGAGAGTGTTTTCGACTTCTTCAATCTCGGTCATTTTCTCGACCACCTGCGTTTCAAACGCCGCAATCTGTTTTTGCAGAGCGTCGGTTTCGCGCATCGCCGTTTCGTATTCCTTTTGATTTTGCGCGTGTTTTAAATTGCGGTCGGCGCGTTCGAGATACGTTTTGTTTTCGGCAATCTGGTTTTCCAAATCGGCGCGCTCGGCCTGCGCTTTATCGCGTCGCGCTTGAATCTCGCGAATAGAAGAGGCGTGCGTTTCAAACTCCTGTTCGATAGCGGCACGCCTTTCGTCTGCGGTTTCGATTGCTTTTTTTAGTCTTCGAATGTTGGTATCGGTAATTTGTAAATCAATCAGCTTCTCAAGTTCTGCCTTCACGTAATTAAATATCTCCTGTTAAAAACAACTTAGATAATAAAGTTTATTTTAACCTAAATTAGTGGTAAACGGTAAATGGCAAGTAGTAAGTAAAAGAATATTTCTTCACTGACCACTTGCCACTGACCACTTATCACCTGTTTTACTGCGTATCAATCGTCGATTCAATCGTGTTTTCGATTGAATCAGTCACGTTCGAATAGAAATTGTATCCGGTCATCGATTCGACGTAATCGACGCTGACGCGATATTGTTTCCAGTCGGAGACGACCGAATTCGTGTTCGGCACAAAGACGGCAATCATTCTGGTCGAGGTCGTCACGCGCGAAACGTCGTTTGTTCCCGAGGGCAGAACCATCACGACTTTCCACGTGTAAGCCGGAATGGCGACGTGACCGTTAGCGATAAAACCGATATTTCCCTGCCCGCCCGAAACGATGTAAAGCTCGCTGCCGGAAGTCGCCAGCGTGCGCAGATAATTTTCCATATTCGCCCACGTTTGCTGATTATTGGTCGGCGCTTGCGGAATCATATTCGTCATCAAAAACGTCGCGTCGTTGTCGGCGACGGTCTTTGTACGGTCAGCCGACGGGCACATATGCCCGCGGTCGTAGCCCGAACCGGAATAATCGGTCGCCTGTACCTGATACCAGCCGGCGGGCAAGGAAGTGTCGTTGCGAAAGCTGTCCTGACGCGGCGTCGAGCCGAGCCACGTCGAATCGAGATGCCACGAAACCCAGTTCGGCGTGCCGTTGTCGCGGCTGTATGAAACGGCATACTGCGGCTTGTCGAGCAGATAGTTGTTCGGCGAGCTGATGTTCGTCACCGCGCCCGATGGATTGCCCATTGTCAAGTGAACGCTCGTCGAGCCGCCACCTCCGCCGCCGTTAGCGGTCGCGGTAATCGAATCGAGATTAATGCGGTTTGCGCCGCCGGAGATTTTGCGGATTTCAAAACGAATCGCGGCGGCGGAATTGATGGTAAAACTCGCGGTCGAAAGCGTCGTCGAGCCGGTCGTTACGGTCGAGCCGACCTTTGTCCAGCTTGAGCCGCTGTTAGTCGATTGCCAGAGCTCCCACGTGCTCGCGCCGTCCGTGCCGTATTCAGCGTGCTGAATCGTCACCGTTCCGGCGCTCGCAACGTTAAAATTCATCGAGACTTTGCCCGTGTTGCGGACGCGCGCCGACCACGAGCCAACTTTGCGGTCGCTCGTCGTGTTGCCCGTCAACGCGTCGTCCAGATTCCAGCTGCCCGAACCGAGCGTTACGTTTGCGGCGGCGTAGGCAGTTTTTCCGCCCGCTTCAAAGCCTTCCGAGAGCGTGTTCTGCGCTTGCGCCGCGGACACGGCGAAAAGGCACACGACAACCAAAACCGACATTGCGGCCATAAATTTCATCTTCATAGTTTTTCTTTTTTCCTTTATTTTGGGATTTGTTCTCAGGGGTGATTTAAGAGAGTAAGAAACACTTGAGAGCGTAAAACGCACGCTCGCCCGTGCCAAAATTAGACGTAGATTTCTCACAAAACTTCTAATCTGAAGCTCGCTTCTAAAAATTCTAATACTGCAAAAAAATTTCGAGTTTTTGGTCGAAACTCGATTCGGAATGATAAAAACTACTCAAACTATGCAGGATTTCGCGCTAAAATACAAGATTTTTTTTTACCACAGAGACGCAGAGACACAGAGAAATTTTAAAGCAAAGCGGATAGGATTTACAGAATAATTTATCGTTCTAAAAATCTCTGTGTCTCTGTGGTTAATTTTTCCTACTAACTTGTAAAAATCTGGAAATGCTTTTGCAGATTGCGCGAGTCGAAAATGGTTTTCCGCTCGTGTTTGTCAATCGCAAACCACTGCGGCAAATCGTTCTCGCGCAGAAGAATGAGGTCTTCGTTGGCGTTGGAAATACCGAAATGAGCGATGCGCGCCGCCGCCAGCGCGCCGCCGCGCATAAACCCGTCGGCGGGCGTGCGCGTCCAACCCGCTTCTATCGAGAGACATCTTACGCCCTGACGAAGCATCAAACGCGAGCCGACCATATTTGCCCGGTTAAACGCAAAATTATGCGAATCTTCGTTTTCGATTTTGATGCTCGAGCGATTTCGATTGTATTGCGCGGCGATTTCGAGCATCGAGTCAAAAAGCCATTTGACGCTCGTCGAGCGGATAAAATCGTTTGTCGCCTTGAGCGTCAGATATTCGGCAACGTCGTGGCGGCCCGCTTCGCGCGCGTTAGCGATTGCCTGATTCATCATTTGCGTCCACACTTCGTCGAGTTCGTTCATTATCTTGAGCATAAAACTGCGATTCGATATTTGCAATTTCATGCTATTATTCTGAAAACATGAAATTCTAAAAGCAGTTTTTGATTTATGAAATATTCAGCCGTCTTATTTTTATTGATTTTATTTTCGCTCTCGATTTACGCCCAGAAACCGACGAAAAAGCCCGTCAATTCTCAAAAAACAACCGTCGAAAAACTCGGCACGGAAAAAGAGGAATTTGAAAAAGCCGCCGCGCTTGCAAAGCTTCCGGATAAAATTGCGGCTTTGCAGAAATTTATCAAAAACTTTCCCCAATCGACCGAACAGACGCACGCACTCGAACTAATCGTCAGCGCGCGCGGCCAGCTCGGCGACGAAAAACTGCGGCTCGGCGAAACGGCGAGCGCGATAGAATTTTTTAAGGCGGCCGTTAAAGATGCGCCCGCGCCCGTCTCGGACGAGCTTTTCACCAAAATCATTTTGCAGTTTCCGGCCAATCTTTTCTGGGGCGGACAACAAACGGCGGCCGCCGAAGTCGCCAAATTGATTGAAGAAAAAATTGGCGAAAACCCGAAACACGTGCTCGCCCTCGCGACGTTTTATATCGGGACGGAAAACGCCTCCGAGGCGCAGCGTCTCGCCGAAAAAGCGATTCTCGCGGAAACAAATCTGACCGAAAAGCCGGAAAAATCGAATCTTCCCGCGGCTTATCAAACGCTCGGTCTGGCGAGCCGTATGAATTTCGATTTTGAAGCGTCGGCCAACGCCTACGCCAAAGCGCTCGAACTCGACGCGGCTTCGATTCAATCGCGTCGCGGTCTGGCGGAAATGAAGCGCGCGCTCGGAAAGCCCGACGAATCAATCGCGCTTTACGGCGAAATTCTGGCGAAGGACGCGTCGGACGCGGGCGCGAAAACGGGCATGATTCTTTCGCTTTTCGACGCGGGCAAACAAACGGAAGCCGAAACGGAGATGGCGAAATCGCTCGCCGCCAATCCGAACGATTTGTTTCTGCTGGTCGGCGCGGCCTACTGGTATGCGGCGCATAACGAAGGCGCGCGGGCGGTCGAGACGGCGCAGAAAGCGATTGCCGTCGAGCCGCGCTACACGTGGGCTTACATCGCTCTGGCGCGCGGCTATATGGCGCAGAAACAACCGCTCGAAGCCGAAAAAGCGCTTTTGAACGCGCGCCAGTACGGCAATTTTCCGACGCTCGATTACGAGCTCGCGACGGCGCGCGCGCAGGCCGGTTTTTATCGCGAAGCCGCCGATATTTTGAAGCGCAGCTTTTACGTCAAAAACGATTATGTCAAAGCGTGGATAGGAAACCGCGTCGCGCTCGAAGCGACAAGTTTTCTCGAACTTCTGGCAGTCGAGCGCCGCGCGAGCATCTTTGAGCCGCTCGCGGCGGATAATGCGGAAAATTCGGACAGATTAAAATCTTTGCTCGAATTAACTCAAAAATTTGACGCGGCCGATTCGAGCGAAGCGGAAATCGCCAGCTTAGCCGACCGCTTTATCGGCGGCAGCGACAATATGAAACTGCATCGACAGCTTTTTGTCGCGCGGCGACTTTTGGAGCAGAAAAAAGCTCTGCCGAAAGTTCTGGAAATCACGCAGTCGGCCATCGGCAAAGTCGATTCGGCGCTCGACGTGGTAAACCCGTCGGCGGCGGTTCTGGCCGACGAGCTTTATCAGAGCCGCACGTATGCCGTCTCGCGCGGCGAAGTCGTCATCGTCCCCGACATTCAGCGGCAGACGCTTTCAAAAATTCTGCGCGGTGAGATTGAAGAAATTACCGGCTGGGCACTTTACCAGCAAAATAAATCGGGCGAAGCAATCATTCGCCTGCGCCGCGCGCTGACGGTTCTGCCCGAAAAAAGCGCGTGGTGGCGTTCGAGCATGTGGCGTCTCGGCGCGGCGCTCGAAGCCGACGGAAAATCGGCGGAAGCGCTCGATTCCTACATCAAAAGCTATGCGGAAGGCGAGCCCGACGCCGGCAAATATTTAATTATCGAAGCGCTTTATCAAAAAATCAACGGCAACAGCGAAGGCTTGGAGACAAAAATCGGCGCAAAACCGTCGTCCGTTCCGGCGGTTCAAGCTTCTCAAATTGTCGCGCGGACGACCGGCACGAAAACCGAAGCCGCGCCGACGCCTTCGCCGGCGACGGAAACAACGCCGCAGTCAACCGAAACTAAAATCGAACCGACGCAGAGCTCGGAAAATACGGAAGTAAAACCGATTGCGACGCCCGCGCCGCAGGAAACGAAAACGCAGGAAACTTCTCCGACGCCGACTGAAGTCAAAATTGAGCCTTCGCCGAGTCCTGCAATCGAAATAAAAACCGAAAACACTTCCCAATCGGAAAATAAAACGGACGCCGCAAAATCGGAAACCGAAACAAAATCGACGGAAACCACGCAAACCAAAGCAATCGAAACTTCCACTACGCCGAAACCGCTTTTCGAGCCGATTATCATAACGATTCCGAAACCGGACGCGACGAAAAAGACCGAGACGAAAACTACGGAAGAAAAGCCGTCTGAAAATTCTCAAACGAAAGAATCGAAATCCGATGAAACCGCCGCGCAAAACACCAATTCCGGCGAAACCAGAACGCGAAAAGTTGCCGACAATAAAACGGAAGACGCTGCGCCCTGCACGCTTGTCGTGAGCCAGGAAAGCGTTTCGCTGATTAACGGCGGCGGCAGTCTCGGCGTTCTCGTCGGCTTTGAAAAAGAAGGTGACTTGACGCAAATCAAAGCCGCTTCGAGCAGCCCGCAGGATATCGAAGTCGTTTACGAACCGGAAATCGGCGAAACGTCGGGCCGCGCGTTTTTCATCGTCAAATCAATCAGCCCGAACAAAGGCGCGTTTACCGTCACCTTCGCAGCGCCGTGCGGGAAAAAGGAAATTCTCGTCAAAGTAAGGTAGAATCAATTACGAATTACAAATTACGAATTGCGAATGAAAGAAATGTTTTTTAATTCGTAATTCGTAATTCGTAATTGTAATTCGTAATTTTTATGAATTCTACAAATTATCGAAGCGGCTACGCGGCTTTAATCGGGCGGCCGAACGCGGGAAAATCGACGCTTTTAAATCACCTGGTCGGCGAGAAAATCGCCGCCGTTTCCAACAAACCGCAGACGACGCGGCACAAGATTCAGGGCGTCGTGACGCTCGACGACGGGCAAATCGTTTTCGTCGATACGCCCGGCGTTCATAAACCCGGCTTTTTGCTCAACCGCCGAATGATGGCGGCGGTTCACGACGCGATTCTTTCGGTCGACGTCATCGTCCTGATGCGCGACGTTTCCGTCTCGACCGGAAACGGCGACCGCTTCGTGCTCGATTTAATCAAGCAGTCGGAAAAACCCGCCGTTCTCGTTCTCAACAAAATCGACAAAATAAAAGACAAAGGCGCGCTTCTGCCGGTTATCGAATTTTATTCGAAAGAATACGAATTTGCCGAAATCGTGCCCGTTTCCGCGCTCAAAGGCGAAGCGATTGACAATCTTCTGCGGCAAATCGTCAAGCATCTCCCGGAAGGCGAGCCGATTTTTGAAGCGGACGAATTGACCGACCAATCCGTCAGAACGATTGTCGCCGAAATGGTCAGGGAAAAAATTCTCGAATCGACCGGCGAGGAAATTCCATACGTGACGGCGGTCGTCACCGAAAGATTTGACGAGTCGAACCCGCAGGTTCCGAAAATTTTCTGCGCGATTTATGTCGAGCGCGCTTCGCAAAAGAAAATCATCATCGGCAAGGGCGGCGCGCGAATCAAAGACGTCGGCATAAAGGCGCGGAAAGACATCGAAAAACTTATCGGCAAAAAGGTTTTTCTGCAGCTTTTTGTCAAGGTCGTCGAAGACTGGCGCAATCAGGAACGAAGCCTGGACGAAATCGGGGTCAACGAATAAAAAATGTGGTTTGTCATCGAAGTCACAGTCGATTTTTCTGCCGCCGAAGCCGTCGAATTTGCTTTTAACGAGCTTGACGCAACCGGTACGGAAATCAATAATCTCGGCAAAAACGCGACCGAAGCCGTCACGATTATCGGATATTTCAGCGAGCAGCCCGCCGACGAAATCGTCCTCGACCAATTAAACGAAGCCTTGCGGATTTACGGTTTCGCGCCTTCTTCGATAAAAAATACGCGCCGGCGCACGCTCGGCGACGTCGATTGGCTCTACGAATGGAAAAAACACTGGCGGCCGACAAAAGTCGGAAGATTCGTCGTCGCGCCGACGTGGTATGAAATCGAAGAAAGCGCGGGCGAGACGATTATCTGGATTGACCCGGCAATGGCTTTCGGCACGGGAACGCATGCGACGACGCAGCTTTGCCTGAAGGCGATTGGAGAAAATTTTCAAAGCGATATGAGCTTTCTCGACGTCGGAACCGGAACGGGAATTTTGGCCATCGCCGCCGCGAAACTTAAAACCGACAATCCGCACCTCAAAATCGTCGGCTGCGATACGGACGAAGATTCGGTAAAAATCGCCCGGGAAAACGCCGAAATGAACGGCGCGGCGGACAAAATCGAATTTTTCGCTGGCTCGATTTCAGACGACACTCCCGCCTTCGATTTTGTCTGCGCCAACCTGACGGCCGACGTCATCGTTCCGCTTCTGCCGCTTTTGACTCGAAAAGCAAAGCGAATTTTAGTTTTGTCGGGAATTCTGCGCGAGCAGGAAGATTTGATAATCGCGGAATTAAAAAAATTTCAAATTGAAAACCCCAAAATCGAAACTCTGGGCGAGTGGATTTCCATTTTCCATTAATTCTCTTTTTTCGGCTGCGTGGCGAGCGGAATGTCGCCGTCGTCGGTGATGGTCAGAAGCGGCTGGCGCGTTTTCGGCTTGTTTCTGGAATTGTTGCCGATACGAAGGACGGGCGCGATTTTCGGCGACGACATCTCGAGCGGCGAAAGCGGTTCGCTGCGTTTCAAAATCGAGCCGCCGCGACCGGCAATCCACAAATCCGTCCCGCCGCGATAAACAATCGCCTGCAAAGAATTGCTCGTTACGTTCGGCTGAATTTCCCAGGTTTTTCCGCCGTCTACAGTCAGCAAAACCGAGCCCAGCTCGCCGACGGCGACCGCCGCGTCCTTTTTATAAGCCGTCACCGCAAAGAGATTCATCTTTGCCGGAGATTCCTGGTCAATCCACGTTTCGCCGCCGTCGACGGTGCGCAGGATAGTGCCGTTGGCGCCGACGACAAACGCGTTTTTTTCGTCGTAAACGCTCAGAGCGTAGAGATTTTCCTTGAGATTCGTTTTAACGCGCGCCCATGTCGCGCCGCCGTCCGTCGTCAACAGAATCGTGCCTTTATCGCCGACAATCGCGCCGCGCTTTTCGTCGAAAAACTTGATGTCTTCGAGCCAAAGACGCGTGCCCGAATCGATTCGCTCCCAGTAAGCGCCGCCCGTGTCGGAGCGAATAATCGTGCCGTCGGCGCCGACGGCAAAGCCCGTTTTTTCGTTGATAAAAAAGATGCCGAGCAAATCTTCGGTGATATTTGAGATGCCTTTGCCCCAGCTTGCGCCGCCGTTTATCGTGCGCAAAATCGTGCCTTTGTCGCCCGCCACCCAGCCTTTCTGGTCGCTGATAAAGGAAAGCGAGTTTAGGTTTTCCTGGACGCCCGAAAAAACCGGAAGCCAGATTTTCCCGCTGTCGTTGGTCAGCCAGATGCGGCCGCGCGAACCGATTGAAACGCCGATATCCTCGCTGAAAAACGTCAAATCGTTGACGTCTTCGCGCCCGCCTTCGGAAAGCCTCTGCCAGCTGTAACCGCCGTCGTCGGTGCGGACAATCAAACCGCTTTCGCCGACTGCCCAGCCCGTATACTGGTCGGCGAAAAAGAGCGAGACGAGCTTCGGATTTGTCCGCACGTTAAACGGAAGCCAGGTGTTTCCACCATCGCCCGTGAGCCAGACCATCCCGTTCGAATCGGTCATCGAGCCATTTTTTCCGTCCGCAAAACAGAGCGAAAGAAAATCGGCGCGGCTGAAAACATTGATTTTAGCCCAAGTCCCGCCCGCGTCGTCGCTGCGGGCGACGCAGCCGCCGTAACCGACGACGACGATTTTCTCCGCCGAAATATAGGTCGCGCTTGAGATTAAAAGATTTTCGCAGGGCTTATCGGATTTCCACTTTTCGCCGCCGTTGACGGTCGTCAAAATCGTGCCGTTCTGGCCGACGGCGACGGCTTTTTCGGCGTCGAAAGCCGAAATTTTTAAAAGATGCTCGGTCGTCTCCGAATTCTGCGTTTTCCAGGTCAAACCGCCGTCGGACGTTTTCAAGATTCGCCCGTAAGTTCCGACCGTCCAGCCCGTTTGCAGATTTTCGCCGGTTAAAGATACGCCGTAAAGATGGTCTTTTTCGTCGATTTGGACTTTTTTCCAATCCTTTCCGCCGTTTTCGGTCGAAAGAATGACGCCGCGCGAGCCGACAATCAGCGCCGCTCGTTTATTTTTGACGAAAACGCCCGAAAGCGCGGCATTGACCGGCGCGAGCTGCTTTTTCCAGTTAAAACCGCCGTCAACGGTCGAAAGAATCGTGCTGTCGGCGCCGACGGCGTAGCCGATTTCCTTGTCTTTTGTAAATTGAATCGAGTAAAGCGGATTTCCCTGCGGCAAAGGATTTTGCCAAATCCAGCCGAGCGCGCTTCGCTTTTGCGCCGAAACAGTCGAAAAGCAAAGAAAAAACATTAACGCAACGGCGCAAAAACGCAGAGACGCAGAGAAATTTAAATAATTGCGTCCGGCTTTTCGCTTTCGATTTTTATCTATAAAATCTTTGCGCCTTCGCGCCTTCGCGCCTTTGCGTTTCATAATTCTTTTACGCCGATTTCAGCGACGGCGTCGTCTAAAATGCTCTCGTCAACGCGCCCGAGCTCGGCGATGGTGCGCGCCATCGAATCGGCGACTTCCTGCACATCGTGCCCGGCGTGGCCTTTTATCCATTGCCACGTGATTTGATGTTTGGCGGCGGCCTTATCGAGCTTCGCCCACCATTCGAGATTTGCTTTTTTACGAAAACGGCCGCTCATTGTTTCAACTACATAGCGCGAATCGCTTAAAACTTTGACTTTGCAGGGCTCGGTTAAATTCCTCAGACCGATTTCCGCCGCCGCGATTTCCGCCTGCTGGTTGGTCGCTTCGCCTAAGTACTCGCCGAAAGCGCGCCAGTATCCGCGATAGCCGAGCACCGCCACGGCTGCCGCGCGCGGTTTGCCGCGACCGTTCCCAAGACTCGAACCGTCGCAGACGATTGTAACTTCTTTCATAAATTTTATTCGAGATTCGGTTTTTTATCGGCGAGAAATCTCAAACTTACTCCTGCTAAAAAACTAACCGCTAAGGCGAAAAGAACATCTCCCGTCAAGCCGGGCCGCAAAAATTCACTTATTTGTTCTGTTCCCTCGCCTTCACCGTAACCAATTCGATAGAAAGCAAAAGGGAAACCATAATTGGATAAATTATTAAAATCAAGTCTGTCGGCGGGCAAAAAAATATTAAGCAGAGCAATCAAAAAAATTCCAAGCAAAAACCCGATGCCGAACGTTCGGTTTATAATCAGCTTTCTCATTTTTATTTCTCTTCTAAAATTTTATTCAAAAGCAAGATTTATCTTTTCGGAAATTGCCTGCCAGACGATTTCGCTTGAGTCGCCGATATACGCGGTCTTGGTTAAAATCTGCTCTTTGGTGACGCCGTTTTCCGTCCAGCTTTGTTTATTATTGTAAAGATTTTGCAGAACCGGCATCGCGCGGTCGACGGCGCGGGCGTATTTTGCTTCGGCGCTGTCGCCGTTTTCAAACTCGTTCCAGAGCTCGAACAATTCCCTTCCTTTTTCTTCGGGCAAAATCCCGAAAATTCTTTTCATCGCCGGCAGCTCCTTTTCTTTTGCGGCGCTTCGGCCCGCCTCGTCAAAAAAGAATACGTCGTCGGCGTCGATTTCGCCGATGTCGTGAACGAGAAGCATCTTTATCACTTTTTCGACGTTCACCGCTTCATCGGAGAAATTTGCTAAAACGAGCGCCAGAAGCGCAATCTGCCAACTGTGCTCGGCGGAGTTTTCATAGCGGTCGAGCCCGAGCGGTTTTGTCCTGCGCGTAACGGCTTTCAGCTTTTCGACCTCGATAATAAACTCGAAGCATTTTTCCAATTCATCTCTCATCATTTGCTCCAATCGAAACGACGTTATCGACATAACCTTCAAACGTGTCATCGTGCGAAATCACAAAAAGCTGGTCGAACGTTCGCCGCTCGGTAATATGACTGATTTGCTCGGCCAGACGTTCGCGGCGCTCGGCGTCCATATTCGTCGTCGGCTCGTCAAAAAACGCGAGACGAACGTCGGAAAGCTGTTTCAGTAAAGCCAGCCGAACCGACAAAGCCGCCGCCATCTGTTCGCCGCCCGAAAGATTTGAAAACGGGCGGTCGTAGCCGCTTTCTTCGAGCACGATTCCGTAATCTTCCGTCCATTTCAAAGTTCTCTCGGCGTTTCCGGTGATTTCGCGAAACATCTGATTGGCTTCGAGCGAGACGTGATAAACGTAATTTCGCGCCACGCGCGGCGCGGCTTCCTTCAGCGTGTCGCGGATAAAGGCGGTCGCTTCCGAGATTTTTTCAAGCCGCTCTTTTTCCAGAAATTCGGCCTGCATCTGTTTTCTGACTTCCGTCAGACGCTTTAATTCACCCGCCAATTCGTCGGCGCGACGACACGTGTTCGCCAGATTCGCACGCGTTTCGGCGAGCCTTCGCTCGGCTTCGAGCAGCGCGAGCTTTTCCGTCTGATGCCGCTCGCGGTCGTAATCTTTGCTCGCCGTCTGAAAATCCGTCTCCGCCGCGTTGAGATTTTCCGTCAAAATTTTCAGCGCGGCGCTCGCCGTTTCAAATTCCTTTTGGGTTTCGGGCAGTTTTTTGGCCAGATTTTCGTTGACCAGATATTCGCGGTGCGCGCCAGCCGTTTGCTCGCGCAAATTTGTGTAAAGCGTCCAGTTGGTGTCCAAATCCTTGTAGCTTTCCAGTTTTTCCGCGCTCGCCTGCTTGTCGCTTTCGAGCCGCTCGATATTTTTTTCGATTTCCCGAAGCTTTTCGCGAATCGGCGTTTCCTGTTTTATTTCCCTTTCGAGCAGCTCGACGCGCGCCTTCGGATTGGCCAGCGTCTTTAATTTCGCTTCGGCTTCGGCCAAATCGTTTTGAATTTTCGACATATCGCCGATGTCTCTGAGCAGATTTTCCTTCTCGACTTTATAGCTTTTTCCTTCTTCGGCGATTTCGGTTTCGCGCCCTCTGAGCGTTTCGAGCGTCGCCGAAAATTTGTCGGCTTCGCGCGCAAGCCTGAGCGCCCCAGCCAGAGATTTCTGTTCATTTTCGAGCGTGTCGATTTGCGTTTTAACTTCGGCAAACTGGCTCGAAAGAAACGTTTCGAGCGTTTCGCCCGGTTTTAGATTCAAACATTTCTGCGACAAAATCGGGCACAGACCATTTCTGACTTCCGACTGAAACTGCTCGTCGTGTTCCAATTTTGCGCGAAAGCGCGTGATGTCGCGCGTCAGTTCCGAATCGCGTTTTTGCAGATTTTCAAAATTTGCGGCCGTCTCCGCCTTTGCTTCGGCGTCCTTGATTTGCTCTTTGTTTTTAAGATATTTCCCGCGCAAATCGTTCATCTTGTCATCGAGCTTGCGAATTTCGGATTCTTTCGCGCGGATTTGCGCCATCTGCTCGATAATGTCGTCGCGCCGTTTTTCGAGAAGCTCCTGCTCGGAAATCAGCGGATTTAATTTTTCGATTTCGCGGTGTGCCTGGAGAGCTTTTTCCAGATTTTCGAGCAGTCGTCTCTGCTCGGCGGTGACGTTGATTTGCGCCGTCTCGATTTTATGCAGCTCGGCGTTTAATTTTTCGCGCTCACCGCGCTCCCTTTCAAATTCCTTTAATTTCCCGAGCGCTTCGATGTGTTTTTGATAATCCGCTCCGACGAATTTGATTTTTTCCGACGCCGTTTTTGATTGATTAAGCTCGTTTTCCTTTTGTTTCAAAACAAACTCTCCGTTCGTCTTTTCGGTTTGCAGTTTATCGAAAACGCTTTTCAATTCATTAACGCGTACTTCGATTTCGTCAAATTTCTCGACCGTTTCGCTTTTTTCGCCCGCCTCTTTTTCAAGATTTTCGAGATTTTTCGATAATTCCTCCGCCCGTGCTTCGTGAGTTTTATGTTCTTCCTCGATTTGCTCGAAACGCGCCAGCTCGCCTTCGGCGCGCGCAATTTTTTCCCGAACGCCGTTGATTTTCTGCTCGATAAAACGAACCGTTTCGAGCAGCTTTTCCGCGCCCTGCCGGTATTCTTCGACTTTTAAGAGTTTATCGAAAGCCTTTTTTCGCTCGGTCGGCGTTTCGAGAAAAATCGCCGTAAAAGTCCCTTGCGGAACGCCGATGGCGCGGCGAAAAAGCGATTCCAAATCCGTTCCGGCTTCGACGCCGAGATGCTGCCACAAAAAGCGCGCGACTTCCTCTTTTTTCTCGGCGAGTCTGGTTTTCAGCTGCGGGTCGTAAACGTAATAACCGTTCAAAGTGTCGCGGTAAATCAGATATTCGCGCTCGTCGAGACCGCTCAGGAAAGAAACGCGCGCGACGCCTTTTTTCGCGCCGCGCCGAACGAAATCGTCTTTTTTGTAATCGAGCAGGTCAAACAAAGTCCAGGCGATGGCTTCGATAATCGTCGTTTTTCCCGCTCCGTTGGCGCCCGTGATGGCGGTCGTTCCGCGCTGAAATTCGTTTTCAAAATGCGCGTGAGATTTTATGTCTTCGAGTTCGATTCTGGTGATGTGCATCTTTCGATTTTGGATTTCGGATTTACGATTTTGGATTCAATCTTAGATTTTAGAATAATTTTCCGGAAAGAAAAAGAACGACGAAAAGTGATTGGTGTTTGGTGTTTGGTGTTTGGTGATATTTTTTCCTTCTTACCTGTCACTTATCACTTTTCACTTATCACTTTATTCGCGCCTTTGTGGTAAATTTCTTTTATGAAAATCGAATCGGGCGAAAGCGTAATCGTGATTCTGCAAAATCCGCGCGAAAAATTGTTCGGCGTTTTGCGCGAGATAGATGCCGCGGGCGTTTATCTCAGAGCAATCGATTTGAATTATTTCGACGAATGGACGCGCGCCATCGCGGGCGGCGAGCAGTATCTGCCGATGCAGGATTATTTTCTGCCGATGTGGCGGCTCGAACGTCTGACGCGCGATGAAAGCTCGGCCGGTCTGCTCAGCCTCGCCGAGCAGTTTTCGCAGAGAACGAATTTGAACATTTCGCATTTTTGATAGAATCAAACTTGCGCGACCTTGTTTTTTCCACTAAATTGGATAAACATTTTTTCTTAAATTGGAAGAAATTCTTGTTTCACAGGTGAAACATCATTTCACAAACGCCTCTTTTTGTGTTACAATCCTAATTGTCTTTTAATAAAGATTTCACAAAAGGAGAGATTAAAATGGCTGGAGAAGCAGTAAAAATGGTAACAGAAACCAAAGGCAAAGCGATTGAAGCGGCCTTGGCAAATATTGAAAAGAAGTTTGGCAAAGGCTCGATTATGCGTATGGGCGAGCGGCCGCATGAAGAAGTCGGAGCGATTTCGACCAATTGTTTGAGTCTCGATGCGGCAATCGGCGTCGGCGGAATGCCGCGCGGCCGAATAATTGAAATTTACGGGCCGGAAAGCTCGGGCAAAACGACGCTCGCGCTGCAGGTCGTCGCGCAGGCGCAAAAGCTCGGCGGTGTCGCCGCCTACATTGACGCCGAACACGCGATGGACCCGGATTACGCCGAAAAACTCGGCTGCGACGTCAACGATTTGCTGATTTCGCAGCCCGACTCGGGCGAGCAGGCGCTGGAAATCGCCGAAACGCTCGTCCGCTCGAACAGCGTCGACGTTATCGTCATCGACTCGGTCGCGGCGCTCGTTCCGCGCGCCGAACTCGACGGCGAAATGGGCGACTCGCACATGGGTTTGCAGGCGCGTCTGATGTCGCAGGCTCTCAGAAAACTGACTGGAATCGTTTCCAGTTCGAACACCTGTTTTATTTTCATCAACCAGCTGCGCGATAAAATCGGCGTGTTTTTCGGTTCGCCGGAAACGACGACCGGCGGAAAGGCGCTGAAGTTTTACGCGTCGGTGCGCGTCGATATTCGACGCATCGGCTCGATTAAAGAAGGCGACAGAATGGTCGGCAATCGGACAAAGGTGAAAATCGTCAAAAACAAGGTCGCGCCGCCGTTTCACGAATGCGAATTCGACATCATGTACGGCGAAGGCATCTCGCGCGAAGGCGATTTGCTCGATTTGGCGGTCAATAACAACGTCGTCGAAAAATCGGGCGCATGGTTTTCCTATTCGGGCGAGCGTCTCGGTCAGGGACGCGAAAACGTCAAAAAAATGTTCAAGGAAAATACGGAAATTTACGGCCGTATCGAGCACGACGTCAAAGTCAAACTCGGCTTGATTGAAGCGCCCAAATCGGCGGCCGCCGAATAATTAAGCTTTAAATAGAAAAAAGCGTGAGCGATTACAATTGTAATCGCTCACGCTTTTTTGTCTGCAATTTATCCAAAGATTACGGCTTGCGCACCGTTTTCACTTTGACGTTTGAATTTGTATCGTTGACCGTCGGCGGCACATTCCGGCTGTTGGAGAGCGGCGGCACCGTCTGCCGTTTAAGCGTGTTCGCATCGGGAATTCCCGGCGTCGGCGTCGCGCCTTTCGGAAGCGGTTTGCCCATATTCGCAGCGTCAGGTATTCCCGGCGTCGGCGTGCCGCCCTTTGGAGCATTACTGACGTTGATATTGGCCGGGTCAGGAATTCCCGGCGTCGTGTTGCCCGAAGGCGGAACCGGGCTGGTCGAAAATCCGGGCGGCAGATTCGTCGAATTGTTGGTTATCACAATAGCATTGGCGTTCGTATTCGTCGTTGCCGCCGAGCTGCACGCGGAATTTACCGCAATCAAAGCGAGTATCAAAATAAATAAAACGTTTTTTGACATAAAAAAATAAAACCTCGTAATTTGTATTTTTGCCTTTAAAATATAGCTGTGCCGGCTTGAATGTTGCGCCTCTGGAGGACAGCTGCGGCATCCAAACCGGCACGGGCAGGTATCAAACGGAATTCGGAAGGTATAGTAGCTGACATAGGCAGAACAGCTACTAAAATGTGATTATAGGCCTATGAACGCGAATGTCAATACCTTATTTAAATTTTCGTCTTTGTTATGGCCTAAATCCAGCTTTTTTCTCTATTGATTTGACATCAACAATCGGCTTATTTACACTAACAAATTCGTGCTGTTGTCGAAACGAGCGCGAAAAACGGCTTGGTAGCTCAGTTGGTAGAGCAGCGGACTGAAAATCCGCGTGTCGGCAGTTCAATTCTGTCCCAAGCCACCATTTTTATTGAAGAAAAGCGCATCAAACGATGCGCTTTTTGCTTTTGGTGTGTCGTTGGTGTGTCAAAAGGTTATTTCGAGCCTGTTTTACTGAAAATCATATCTTCAAGATGCTCGGTTGCCTGTTCCTGCATTGTCGGCAAAACGTGAGAATAAACATCTAAAGTTAGTGTAATTGTCGAATGTCCAAGCCTTTCACAAACAACTTTCGGATTAACATTAGCTTGCAATAAAAATGTGGCTGTCGAGTGTCGCAAATCATAAAGCCTTATCTTTTTTGTTATCTTCGCATCTTTTTTAATTCTTTGAAAAACTCTCGTAATTCGTCCCATCGTCAAAGGTGTTCCGACCTGTGAAGGAAAGATTAAATCAAAATCCTGCCAAGCAACACCAAGTTTCAATCTTTCTTTGTGTTGCCTTATTCGATGCTGTTTTAGCTCTGCAATCAAAGAAACGGGTAAAGGTATGGTTCGGCGTGATTTCGTCGTTTTAGGCTCGCTAAACTGCCAGCTTCCGCCGTTTCTCTGCCAAACGACAACACGCTTAATTTCAACTGTGTTTCGGTCAAAAGAAAGGTCTTGCCATTTCAAACCGATTCCTTCGCTCGGACGGCAGCCGGTCGCAAGCAAAAAACTAAAAAGTGTTGCAAGCCGTTCTTTCCGTGAAGCGTCTAAAAATGTAACAGCTTCATCTTTGGTCAAAACTACCATTTCCCTTTTTATGAGTTTCGGCAATTCAACCATTTTCGCCGGATTTTTGAATAAAATATCTTGCTTGACGGCATAACCAAACGCGCTTTTCAAAACAGTATTTGTGAATCGAATAACACGCGCCGAAAGTTTCCGTGTTTCCTGCATTTCGCTGTAAAGTTCCTGCAAGTGAATAGCCTTGATATGTTCAAGTTTCTTTTTGCCTAGAGATTCCCGGACGTATCGTTTAAGAAGTTCCGAATAATCTTGATAAGTTCTATGCTGAATGCGCGGCTTAACGATTTTCAGCCAAGTATCAAGAAATTGGTCGAGCGTTTGATTTGGCGATGTGATAATTCCTTTATCTTTTTCTGATAAAAGTTCGGTTAATTTCTTATCGGCATCTTTACGGCTTCCGCGAACGGTCGCCGACCGCGATTTTAATTTTCCCTTGTTATCGCGTGTTTGAACGCGGATAAGCCAAAGGCTTTTATTTCTTTCAATTTTCTTTTTTTCTATTATTTGCCCTCTCATAAATTCCTTTTGAGTAGGACACGCCTTTTTTGATAAAATCGGCGTGTCCGTTGGTTTAGTGGATATTCCTTTCGGATATTGAGGGCTTAGGGAAATTTGCCGTTTTCCTAAGCCTTTGCCTTTATGCCGTCTGTTGCTGTCTTGCTAGTCCGATATGCAGACTCAAAGCAGAAACTGCGTGATAACAAACCAAGCCTTTTTCCGCGCCTCTGCAAGTGCATTCAACTGTTTTGTAGCCGTTATCTGATTTCTTGCAAATGACTGTGTAAAAGCCGCCTTTGCTGCCGGAAACGCGATAGCGTCCGAAGTGGTCAAACTTTACGGTCGGACGAATCTTTTTAGCTTTTTCAATCGCTCTTTCAAGTTGTGTTTTGTCTTTCAAAATAAACATTTTTTGATTTCCTTTTTGTTGAATTTGATTGATTAATCAATCTACATAAATATTACACTACTGTAATAGTTTTTGCAAGCTAAGATTAACACTTGTGTAATAGTTTTTAGTATGATAATTTTTCTTTTATGAAAGATTTATTAACAACGAGAGAAGCGGCGGAAATACTTAAAATTTCCGATGCTCGAATCCGCCAACTTATTTATTCGGGCAAATTGCCAGCTCAAAAAATCGGTCAAATGAATTTAATAAAAAAATCAGATTTAGAGCTTGTCAAAGACCGAAAAACAGGCAGACCGAAAAAGAAGATTAATCTTTGAAATACTCATCAAATCCTTTTTCTTTCAATACATCTCGCAAACTTCGGAACTCTTTTTCGTAAGTAAAACCTAAAATAATATTCTTAAAATTGTGTTCCTCACCTATTTTGTTTATAAAGGCTTCTGCTTCTTTTTCGTCAAAAGCAATCTTTCGCAGTAACCAATCAGTTCTTTCATCTTCAAAGTCAAAATCAAATAATTCATTTTCTTTTGTTTTCCAAGCAGCAATGTCCAAACCGATTTCTTCAAAAAGCGAGTGAGTTGTTTTGACATTAACGCAGTAAAAATAAGCACTTAATCTTGCTGAATCGTAAAAAAAATGGTCTTCGGTTTTGCCTTCATTTGATAGTTCTTCCCTTAAAGCAAAAGAAAACCATAACAATGCGTCTCGACAATGTTTCAAGCGCTGGACAAGCCGCACAAGTCTAAATTTAAGGATTTGTTCAGCCTGTAAAGCAAAATCCGGTTTTATCCAATCTTCGTTTGGAGTAGCAAGCATAATCGCATCCATTTCGCTTTGGTCATCGCGGTTTTCGGCGGCATCATACAAAATGAATCTTTCGCGCTTTGAAAGCTGGTCGTAGTTTTTTCTAAGGCTTTTGATATTCATTTATTTTGCTTCCTTAACTTCAAAATCATTTCGACAGATTCAAGCCGTTGTTCTATTTCACCGACTTTTAATGCTTCAATAAATCCGTGTGCAATCGAAACCAGAAGCCTCCCGCGATTTATCGAATTATCCAGCCCGACAGCTTCAATCAAGGCATAATTGAGAATGATATAAACATCTTCGATTTTCCGAATCGAGGCCGGTATAAGCGTTGCATCTGCATAGTGCGGCTGTTTAGTTGCGAGTCCGCCGCTCCGCCGCGCCAAAGCTCTTTCTTTTCCCTTTGTCGCATCGTGAGTGAAGCAAACGCCGTTGCCGTTGGCATACGCCCTGCACCTTTCGCCGTTTCTACTATTCGCGCTGCATTGTTTCTTCGACATAAGCGTTACTTACTAAGCCTTAACTTATTAAAGTGTCATTTCTGACACAAAATCCTTTATTGTTATTCAAGAGATTTTACTTTTACCAGGTCTTTGCTTTCCGGCAATCTCTGACGTTTCGACAATAGGAACTTTTAGAAAGTTTGTGTCTTGAATCTTTATAAAAATTCTCGCCGTATTCTTTGACCGCTTCCAAAAATCCGCGTAATGAATAAGCCTTTTTCATTGGGAAAGATTCCCGCAACCTATCTAATTCTGTTTTTTCGCGCGTTAACAGCTCAAAGAAATTTAGACTTTCGAGCAGTTCGGATAAAACCAAATCTGAAACTTTTTCGGTTAAAAGCGTTCTGGCTTTGCTGTCCGGCAAACCTAATCTTTTAACGAGCGAATCAATTGCATTCTTTTCCAAATAACACTTCTCGAAACGTAGATTGCCGTCGGCACAACTGATTGCTTCATCGGTTGCGTTTTTCTCACTTAAAACGGCTTGCAGTTTCGGATAAATGCGAATCTGGCTTGTTCTACCTCTGGAAGTAAAATAAAGCGTCGAATCTTCAAAAAACTGCTTTCGCAAAAGCTTCAATTTCTTTTTCGATAACCTTTCAATCATTCGCCAAACTTCCGGCTCTGTCAGATGAATATCATTTGCAAAATGAATCAAAGAAACTGTTGCCGTTTGCGCGTCGAACGGCAGGCCGCTTTTTTCTTCCGCGTATTCAGCCATTAATTTCAAGCCGTGATTTACTTCCGTCTGATTTGGCAGCCGAGCATTATGTCCGAAAAGCAGTTTCGGCAAAGAAACTTGCGCTGAAAGATGCCAAAGGCCGTTCGGCGTATTTACAATGGTTAAATTCGGCAAGGTTTCCGCGCCTTTGTTGTTTAGTATCCAAGTCGGATTTTTCTTTTTTGAGAGAAATTTCCAACTATCCTTGAAATCATCACAAGGAAGAATCGGAAAATAATGTTTTGTTCCGAGCGTATCAAGCATCGAGTCCGACGTTTCCGGCTTCGGTCTGACTGTTTGAGCCGCCGTTTTCAATCCAATTCAGAATTGCCGTTTCCGAATAGCGATATTGCCTTTCTCCAATTTGAATAAAAGGAATTTGCTTTTCGCGTGTCAGTTCATAAATTCGTTGCTTTGAAACGTCGAGAATTTCAGCCACCTTTTCAGCTTTCAATAATTTCGTTGTCATAACTTATCTACTCCAAAATAAAAAAATCGCTATGAAATTAAGAAAAACTTAATCGCACAACGATAATTTATAAGAAAACTTTTTAGATGTAAGACGGAATGAAAAAAATATTGAATACCTGAATTTTTAAGGAAGATTTAAAATTATTTTGATTGTTCTTAAAAAGTCATCCAAATAAGAAATTCCTCAAAATCTTCATCCGTTTTAAATTCTACAGAGTCAGTAAGTTTTTTTGCTAAAGAATTGTATTTGAGTTTTCTCATTTTAACTTTGTCAATTGAAGTAACAGCGTAATATCTAACTCCAAAATGAAAATTTATATCAATCAATATTAGCTGTATTTTCGGATTTTCATTTAATGTTTTTTGGCTAATTAAGCCTCTACTTCTTGAGAGCCAAATTTTTCTTGCTTCGGTCAAAATATCTCTAAGGTACTCATCCTTAAATTTGAGTTTCAATTTTTGCTTTACCCAATCCAAAGCTGTCTCTTTTGGGGCATCGTAAAGAGAAAAAGCAGATTTGATTAAAGTTTCTGGGATATTATATTTGATAAGGATTTCTCTTTTAGAAGACAACTCTGACTTTCCTTTTTTTATCAAAAGTTTTAAATCTTTTCGAGCATTTTTAATAACAATAAGGAAACGATTATAAAGACTAAGAAACTGTAATTTATTAAATTCATTCCAAAAGCCTTTCTTTCCGCCGCGTTTGATTTCTTCCCTAAACGCAGTTTTCTCAAGCGTATCTAAAATAGCTTGCCGCACTTTTTTAGGCGTTAATGAATATTTACTTAATAACTGTTTCCTGTATTTTTCATTTAAAGGAGTGTTTTTACTATCAAGAAGTGTTTGTAGAACTATAAAATAAATAAAATCCTGAAAAGTGGTTTGCAGAAAGTAATCTATTTCAACGCAAATCTTTTCATCAAATGCCTGCCATTTATCAGGCAAATCGGAGTTCGAATCAGATTTCTTTAAATCTTCAATTAGTTCAATAATTAATGGATATAAAAGATTTTGCTCAAAGCCTATTCTACCTTTTATTGTTTCTATTTTCTCAATCGGAAGTTTCTGCAAAAACACTTTTAAGTGATATATCAATCTTTTGCCTGTAAATTCGGATTGCCTTTCTGAATAGTCATCATCCATAAATTTCCTGCTATAAGATTCAAATTTGCAAAGACTTTGAAAGTTGCTTCATTTACTCATCTTTTAATATTCATAAGTCAATTGTAGAGTGGATAAACAGATATTAGAGATTTATTTCGGTTTCATCACCGGCAATATTTCGCACTTTCATTCTCAAAGGTTGTTTTTTAGAAAAAATCTTTCCGTTCCAAAAATCCTTTGTCTTTTCGCCGTTTAGAATTATAAACGAGTTTTTATCTATCTTTAGTTCGACATCTGATTTCCAAACGCCGTTACTATTTGTGCAATCGAGGCTGACAAATTCAATCAATTCCAAGCCGTTTTCCGTGATTTCCAAAGGCTTGAATTTGGTTTGTTTTTTCGGTGCTTCACCGTCGCCGGTTTCAATTTCGTCAATATTTCCTTGTTTTCCTTTTTTCTGCAAAGAGCCTTTTTGATTGTATTCGTCTATCTTCTGGCTCAAGCGGTCGGAAACAAAGCTGTTAAATTCGATTTCAAAGCCGTTTTCGACTTCGCGCAAATCGTAATCAATGACATCTTCCAAAACGACTTCATCGAGAATTTCTTTCAAATCGCGTAATTCGATTTTGTAGTTTGTTTCGTTTTTTTCGGCAATGAATTTGTCGAGCGCGGCGCGGTCTTCGATGTCTATGTAATAAACGATGACTTTTTTAATATCTTCCGGCAAATCCGGCATTGCTTCGTTCAAGATACGATTCATTAAAGGAACGTCGAGAACTTTGGTTGAATGGTCAAGCAGATTCGGAATATAAACGGGCATCATTCCTTCTTTTGAATCTTCAATCGCGCCTTCCCAAAATTTGTCTAGTTTGTCTTCGTTTCGCAAGCCTGTAATCAATTTTTTGAGTTTATCCATCGTTTGAATAGGATTGCGGAAAAGCGAAACGCCGTCTTTGATGTCGAGCATTGTAAAAGACGCGCCTTTTTCTTTAAGACGGTCGCGCGTTGTTAAAAGCGAATTGATGCCAACATCGGAAGTGATAAAGCGCCTTCCTAAACGATGAGCAACCACCGCAGTCGTGCCGCTTCCGCCGAATAAATCGGCTACAACCATTCCTTCGTTTGAAGATGCTTTGATGATTCTTTCGAGTAAATTTTCGGGTTTTTGTGTTGCGTAATCAACTCTTTCGTCTGCCATTGAATTTGTTAATGTCATTCTCCAAACGTCGGCTGCTCTCTTGTAAGGATTATCTTCACTCCAAATTTGTTTTCCTTCTTCATCTCTGACACGAATCATTTTTCCGTCAACTTTCTTTCTGATTTCGCGCTTTCTATTAGGATTTTCTCTTAATTCAAAAACAGGATTTGCCGTAAAATTATCGCTCATTTTATATTGATAAAGCGTGTCGTGTTGTCTATCTAACGCTGTTCCGCCTGTTGGCATTTTGTCGTAATACCACCAAATAATTTCATTGATAAAATTATCTTCACCGAAAACTTCATCCATTAAAATTTTTATGTAATGTCCGATGTGCCAATCAAGATGAACATAAATGCTTCCTGTTTCACTCATTATCGAACGAATCGCCGTGAGATTTTCATACATCCAATTCAGATATTCTTCTTTGTGCCAGATGTCGCCATACATCTTTTCTTCAAAGGCTTTGTATTCTTCAATTTCGACTTCTTCGCCCGCTTCCATTCGTTCGGCAATTTCGGCTTCTTTTTCGGCTAAGGCTTCGGCTAATTTAGGATTTCGCCGCAAATAAACTTTCCGCGCATAATCCGCGCCCGAAGCAAAAGGCGGGTCAATATAAACAAGGTCAACTTTTATATTGTTTTTCTTCAAATAAGCGCAAGCTGAAATACATTCGCCGCGCAGCAAAAGATTTTCCGAATCTTCCGCGCCGACCTTTTCTATTTCTTCCGTTTCAAAAAGCGGCAAACCGCGCTGTATTCGCTCAATCACGCGGTTATTATCACGATAACGCAAAACGCGCCGTGTTCTGGTGAAATTGTCCAAAATCGCTTGTCCGTCTATCGTTTCGGGTATGTATGGAATATATTTAACAGGCATAATCTAATCGCAAAAGAAGGCTTTAATTTTATTGTAAAAATTTACGGTATTATCATTGTCCATCTCGCCTTCAAGATAAAGATAATCAAACTTTTCGTATTTGAATTTTTCGTTATTTAATTTAAGAAATTCGGTTTCAACGTATTTGCGCCGTAGCTTAAAATCTTCCTGAACGGCAAAGGCTTTGCCCTTTGTTTCGACAATCAAAACCCTGTGTATTTCTCCGTTTTTTCGCTGAATAATGAGAAAGTCCGGTGTATATCTTCCAACAGGCTTTCGCTTTTCCGTATAGCAATAAATCCGAAAATCAGTTATATCTTTTTCACCGTTAAAATAAACTTCCAGGTTACAGTCTTTAAGATATTTATCTTTGAGCGATTCTTTCAAAAAGTCCTGCTCAAAACTGCTGTCGAATTTATAAGGCAAAAAGTGAAATGATTTATCTTTGCATTGCACGGCGGCTGAATAGCTTTTCTTATCGGCGAATTTAATTGAATCGAGCAAATCAAATTTGCCTGTTGCTTCAAGAATCTTGCGAATCTCGGCTTCCTTTTCGCTTTCTTCGCGCTGTAATTCTTCGGTATTCGTTCCTTTCTCGTCTAATTCCAAAATCTCTTTCGTTTCTTTTTCAGACGGATAAAAATATTTCGGCTTTGGAATTGACTGCAATTTTTCAACGAGTAGCATTTGCGCGTCTTGCCGGATAATTTCGCTTCTGGTTTGAAGCTCGCGCCGCGTGTGAAATGCCAGGCGGATTTGTCTTTTAATTTCCGTCAGATTGTAAAAGTCATTAAAAAACCTCTCGCCGTTTCCTTCAAAAGTAATCGCTGCAAAAATGCCTTTCAATTCCGTTTCAAATTCTCTTAATTCGGGCAAAGAAATTAAACCAAAACTTTCTTTGCTGATTTGAAAAAGCCATCTGTCGAAGTTTGCATAATCGCCCTTTTCTTTTTCTAAAACAATTCGAGTTACGGCATCGGACGTTCCCAAATTTCTTTGCGTGATAATCGCTTGATTAAGAAAAGTTGCCGCGTCTATTGCTTCGATTTGCTCTTTCGTATTTGCTTCGCCATCAATTGTTAAAGTTTCGTATTCAATCTTCAATTGATAAAACTCAACCGCCGGAAGTTTAAGGTAATCAAGCCGTGAAGTCCGTTCAATCATTTCCGCTTCGGTCGCTTTGCCGACGCTGTTAATTTCGCTGATGCTCGTTTTTTGCTTTTCGGCTAACTGTCTATTGAGAGTTTCGGCATTATCTTTAGAGAGCCAAATCAAAGCCGTTTCGGTTTTATCTTTTTCGACTTGCCGCAAACATCGACAGCTTGTCTGCAAAACCATATTTTTCGGGCAATCTTTCGCTTGCGATAAAATAACGCTCGTTAGACTTCGGCAGTCCCAACCTTCCTTTCCAATTTGGACAAGCAAAATAATTTCCTTTCTTGATGAAGGCTCATCGAGAACTTTAAATTCAAGTTCGCTGTCGGTAGGCTGCGGAAATTCTTTATTGCCTTTGTGGAATTTCAGAATTTTGTTGCTGTCAATTCCTAATTCACCTGTCAGAAACGGATAAACTTCGTTTTCAAGCCGTTCAATCGTTCCGCAGTAAATAGCTAGTTTCGCGTTCGTTCCGTCTTCGTAAATTTTATTTGAATACTTTTCTTGAAATTCCTCTACGCCTTTTTTGATAATCTGAAGCGAAGTTAAGCCGCGTTGTTCCGCTTTGATTTCCGGCTTTTTCAAAAAGGTTTTAATGCCTTCGATAAGCGGAAAATAATAAACCGTGTTAGTGATTTGTTCCGATTCAAAATTAACAGTTTCGGCAAAAGCAATCTTTTCTTTCTTTTCCAAGTAAGGCGTTCCCGAAAATCCTAAAACGCTGTTCACGTTTCCTTTAGCATTCCAATTATTAACCACTTGCCGCAACTTTATTTCGTCATCGGTCGCGTGATGAACTTCATCAATAAGAATCTGCAAATTTGGAATTTTGCCGATAAAGTTTCTTAGCTCGTTTGCTTGCGCGTCTTTTTCATCGTCGGTTTTCTCGAAAAGGTGCCCTGTTTTATCAAGCTCTAAGCGGTCGAGAATAACCTTTTCGGCATTAACAACCATAATCAAGCCCGTAAGAGTATCAAAAGGCTGATGCCGCGCAATTTTCTGCACGTTCGGATTTTTGGCTTTGTTGCTTTTCTTTGCTGATTTCGATTCGTCTAAAACTTCAAATTTGATAAGCCGCTTTAAATTGCTTGCCGCTGGTTCTGGAATAACCCAAACCGGCTCAAACTGTTCGATTGTTTTCAAACTTGGAATAATCGAAGATTTCAAGCCGGAAGGAATTAAGACAAGAAAATTATGAGAGAAAAGTTTGTTTTCCGGCTCATTTTGAGCAAAATACAAATCCAAATACATCAAAGATGCCATTAAGAAAGTCTTGCCCGCGCCCATCGGCAAACTAAAAAGATAATCGGCATAATCTACGCCGTAAAAGATTTTCTTTGCGACATCTTCAAAATCTATCGTCACCGCATTTTCGGCAATGATTCTTTCATTGTTTGAAAGATTCGCAGAAGTATTTCCGGCTTGCTGTCTGACAAATTCGAAAATCGCTCTGGCGGGAATAGATTTTTCAATCGCTTCTCTCGATACAACTGAAATGTTAAGTTTTGTTAAGTCTTCTTTCTGCGTAAAAAAACCTTCGCTCAAAAGCTGCCAAAGCGGTTTGTTTAGCCCGGCAATCTTCAAAAAAAGATAAACTTCAATCGCTTCAATTTGCGGCTCGCGCAAGTTGCCTTTATTCCGAATATAATCGACAACCGATTTTATTTTGCATTCCGGCGAATTTAGCCAAAGTTTAGCTTTTCTTTGAATGATGTCATTAAACATAAAGGCAACAAGGACTTGCTACAAAAAAGCAAACAAAGCATTTTGAGATAAAAAAATGAATCGAAAGGATTGTAGCAAAGGTAATTAATTTTAGCGAATTACAGAAAAACCCTCAACTGATACTAAAGAATCGGAGTAGTTTTGTTTGTTTAACTGATAAGTGAATTTGCGAATCTCAGCTTTTTTTTGATAATCTGCGGCGCAGTTACGAAATTAACGGAAAATATCTATGAACACTAACGAAATACACAATTTACCTCCCGAAAGCCCTGAGATTCTTGCATTATCTCATAAATTCGCCGATGCCAATTACACAGGTATCGAAATTGTCAGCGATTATATGAAGCAATACAAAGACCTAATTATCAAACTTCCAAGCAAACCGGCAAGCGCCAAACGGGATGATGCGCTTAAAGCACTTTGGACACGCGCTTATGCTTGGATTTTGAGCCTAAGAACATTGAAACAAACGGCACATTATCAAGCAATCTCGACTGCAAGCAGAACTTTACTTGAAACAACAGTAGATATTCTTTTTCTTTACGCCGACAAAACTGATAAAACCGCTGAAAAAATGTTTGCTTTCGCATTTTCAGAGCAATTTAAGGCTGCTGAGCAGATAGTTAATTTTTTTAAAGAAAACGACGAAACTCTCCCAGATGAATATGTAGAACAACAGAAATTCTATAAATCTCAGTTGCCAAATATCCAAATGTTCCGTAACACCTATTGGCAGACTCCGAAGCAAAAACAAAAACAAGTAAACGCTGAGCATCCAAATAGATGGACAGGTCAAGATTTAGGGAGTGATGTAAGAAAAATTGACAAAATTTGTGGCGAAATAATTAAACGTAATCTGAATATATCTCTAGGTCGGTTTTATCGAACCGAATATCGTAGGATAAATTGGCACATTCACGCAGGGTTAGCTAGTTTACATAGCAGAACGGGAAAGAAAATGCCAGCAGAAACTTATGATATTACTGTCGGTATATCTCTGCGATGGTGTGCTGATTTTGCTTTTTTTTGCACTCAAATAGTCTTGACTGATTTTCAATATACAGTTGCAATTTCTGACTTATCAGACGAATGGAAACGCTTGCAGAATTATCGAAACAAAGTTTGGATTGGCATTATGGACAAAGATTAAGTTTTTACAGGGGCAAATGAAATTTTTTCGAGATGAATCAATAAAATCAAAATGTTTCTGAATATCGTCTTGATTCGTGTTGCGTTCAAATCTTCCGCACATAATAGGCAATTAAATATTGATTATAACTCATTATTTCTGTGTGCCAATTGTGTGCCAAGTGTGCCAAATCAAGCAAATTGGAAGGAAACTTAAAAAAACTAAAATACGAATAATGCTAAATAAAATGAAGTATTTTGAAGTTAATTAAATGCAGAAAACTCTTTTTTAAGACTTAAAATCCTGTGCCCTCTATTGGATTAAATAGTGTGTCGTTGGTGTGTCAAAGCTATCAAAACTGACAAAATTTTGATAAAACCGAAACGAACGGAAAATAACTATTTGTGCGATAAAACCTAACTTTTCCAAACTCAACAGAACTGAAAACAACAACCATTTACAACTGAAAATCCGCGTGTCGGCAGTTCAATTCTGTCCCAAGCCACCATTTTTATTGACTTTGAGCGTGGCTTTTGTCGCGCTCTTTGCTTTTGGGACACTTTCAAGGACACTTTCAACTTCAATGCTTCTCAATGTGTCATTAATTTTCAAATAATAATAGACTAAATTCACTAGAAACAAAAAGGCTTCCTTAGATTAGTTTTTCAAGAAAGCCTTTTATTTTTATACCGCTTGTCTTTGCCTTGCTAATCCAACGTGCAGACTCAAAGCTGCTACCGCGTGATAGCAAACCAATCCTTTTTCCGCGCCTTTACAGGTGCATTCCACTATTTTGTAACCGTTATTCGATTTCTTACAGGTTACGGTGTAATAACCGCCTTTGCTTCCCGATACGCGATACTGTCCGAAGTAATTGAATTTGACTTGTGGGCGAATCGTTTTTGCTTTGGCGATTGCCTTTTCAAGTTGTGTTTTTGCTTTTAAGATGAACATTTTGTTTTTGTCCTTTTATTTGAATTGATTGACTTATTCAATCTATATTTAATATACCAATTCTGGAATAATATTACAAGCAAAACTTCCAGTTGCGGAACATTTATTTTTGGATTAAAATATTGTCTATGAAACTTCTAAGCGTGAAAGATGTCGCTGAAAAATTAGGTATTAGCGATAGGCGAGTTAGAGCAATGATTAAAGAAGGAAAGATAAAAGCTATCCAAGTAGGTAGCGGTTACGTTATTGAAGAAAACGAACTTGGAAACGTCAAAACTTATGGGAAAGCGGGACGACCACCGAAAGTAGATGGAAAAAATTGAAATTGAAAACTTAATATTGAAACAACTTTACGACTGGTGGGAAAGGCACAGAGGTAGCTCTGTTTATTACATTTTTGAACAAATGGAAGGCGTAGAGGAAAAGGTGTTTTCAAGAATTGCGGATAAACTTGAAGAAGATAATTTTATCAAGGGAATAGGACAATCAGAATCGTGCGATATTACCGCTTATGGAATCCTTGAAGCTGAAGAACGAGGTCTTATTGACTCTAAAAAAGTCAACCACTATGAAAACATCAGATTTGAAATATTGAAGTCAGCAGCAGAAGTTTATGAAGTCGAAGGCAGAAATGGTGAAGCTGAATCAAAGAAAATAATTCAGGAAAATGATTTTAATGAAGATGAGTTTCATAACAATCTTAGGATGATAGATGAGTTAAATTTAATAAATTCAAGTAATGGTTGGTATTTTAGAAGCACAACAGTCGGACGCGAAAAGTTTAAATTACTCACAGAGGCTAATAAAACAAATAATAATTCCGCAAAAAAGTCTAAGGCTGTTCCTTCAAAAACAATTAAAAAGTTATTTGCACTTTCTGGAAATAAATGTGCCTTTCCGCATTGTTCTTCGTTATTGGTTGATGAAAAAAGCGGCTCTATAATTGGGGAGATTTGTCATATTAAGGGAAAAAATCCAGGTAGTCCTAGATATGATGAGACGCAAACAGATGAACAAAGAAATTCTTTTGATAATCTAATCTTGATGTGTCCAATTCATCATAAAATTATTGATGATAATGCAGAAACTTATACGGCAGAGCGATTGCAAGAAATTAAAAACAGTTTAGAATTAAGCCCAATTTCTTCCGCCAAGCTAAATACAGAACAGCAAATTTTGGAAAAAACGCTCGAAAAACACCTGCGCTTGAACCCTGATACAACAATTAAAACAGAAGAATATGACGTAGCACTATCATTTGCGGGTGAAGATAGAAAATATGTCGAAGAAGTCGCTAGCGAGTTAAAAAGATTAGGTGTTCACGTTTTCTACGATAACTTTGAAAAGGTCAATCTTTGGGGAAAGGATTTATATACGCATCTTCAAAATATCTATCAAAATCAAGCCAAATATACTGTTATTTTTATATCGGAACATTACGCTAAAAAGTTGTGGACAAATCACGAAAGAAAAATGGCACAGGCGCGGGCTTTTACCGAATCAAGAGAATATATTTTGCCTGCGAGATTTGATAATACGGAGATAGAAGGAATCTTACCAACGACAGGATATGTTGATTTAAGAAAACTTTCTCCGCAGGAGTTTTGCATTCTTATTTGTGAAAAATTAGGCGTTACAAACTCTGAAAAGGTTGCAACAGACATTAACGAGTCGCAGTTTAATGATGAAATTTATCCCCCGATTTCTTTAAACCAAACTTCATTATATGGTTATATAACGGGCAGCTCTAAAATTAGAATGCTCGACCGTCGTTTGGCTGATATGTATGGATTGCCTCTTGATACTACTCAAGATAGCTCGCTGTGGCTTTTAGAGCAGGCACAAAGATTAGGAATAGAAAATGTTGCCGAACTAGACGAAGCCGTTAAGGCTAATGGTGAAATAGCATTCAATATGGGGAGATTTTGGCGTCCTCAAGAGAAAGTAAATGCAGGATTCTCACTAAGTCTGGTGTTCCAAGTATTAGTCGCGCAATTTGGCTCGATTGATAAGATTAATGAATTCTATGCTTCCTTAAAATACACAAGCGGAGCATTCAAAGATATTTTAGATAATTTTGACCAAGCTATAATGTATGCAGCCAAAGATACAAAAAATGCCACTAACCCATACATTCTGGAAAAATTATGGACTAGAAACGGTGGTGTCAATATAACCACTTCAAGTGAAATGATTCCAGACTTCCCTAATGTATTAATTAGATTCCGTTTTTCGGGCGATAATAAAGACTTTTGGGAGCAACCATTTGATTGCAGAGGTTCAATTCGGCTTTTTGAGGGGCAAGGCTGGACTGAAATTTGGAATTTTCCGCACACACAGAATCATTGTAGCTACGGAATATTTATGATTCGTTGGCGCTCGGCTAATCCCGATGTTCGTATTGCTACCACTGTAGCTTATTCTCCCGAAAACGCTACTGAGGAAAAGATTGGAAAATTTGGCTATATGTGCGGCACTAATTGCGAACAACCATTGTTCAAATTTGCAGATACTCTTAATGGCAATGAATCAAATTTGGTTGATATTTATTACGAGTTGAAGTTTTGGCAAGCCGCACCCTAATAAAAATTACATACTAATTTCTTGAATGAGTAAAGAAAGTTAAAATAAGTAAAAATAATATGGCTTTAGCTTATCCATCATTACCTACGATTAAAAGATTGTTCGCAGTTTCAGGAAATCAATGTGCCTTTCCGAAATGTCCTTTGCCTCTAGTTGACGAAGATTCGGGGAAAGTTACAGGCAGAATTTGCCACATAAAAGCTCAAAATGCAGGCGGCGCAAGATATGATGCCAGTCAAACCGATGAAGAAAGACACGGTTTTGATAATCTTGTTTTAATGTGTCCGATTCACCACGACGTAATTGATAGTGATGAAGATTCTTACACCGTTGAAAGATTACTTAAAATCAAATCTGAACACGAAGGAGCGTTTCAAGATGGTCAAGAACCAACGAATGAAATTGCGAGCACTCTAATAGATAATTCCCAAAATTCTGTAAATATCTCACTAACAACGAGCCAAAACCAAAGTGGCGGACAAACTGCAAATCAAATTTACAATTTATTACAGCCAAATGTTTCTGCCAGCGATTGGGAAAATGAAATTCAGAGAAAAAGATATTCCCACGACTTAGAAATTTTTAAACAGTCAGACGAGCTTTTACCCGAAGAAAATCTTGAAAGAATTCTAGGGAAGATATTTGGAAGCCATCAATATAGAGATAATGATTTTATTTTTATTGGGAACTTTATTGAATTCGCTGAAAAGAAAAAGAATCAATATTTAGATGAAGAAATAAACGAAGCATATAATCAACTTACAGACAATCTAAACAAATTGGCGTATTTTTTAGGTATGAAATTCTTTATCTATCCTGATAACCAAAAGTCAGAAAATATGAGTTTTTGTATGCAACCTGATTTAAATCCTGATAGAGGAATGTTAGGTCTTGACCCAGAATATAGTGGAATTTACAGCAAATTAACTGATGAATTAAATATTCTGCTTAGAGATGTTCAGCAATCATATACGGAATATCGTAGAGCAGTAAAAGAAAATTTAGTAATTTGAATGAAAACTCTTCCTTCTATCTTTCGCCCTTGCTATTATTATGGCAATTTCACTTATTCGATAAAAGCAATTAAAAGTAATTATTAATATGAGTTATCCCTCGACAGCAACAATTAAAAAACTTTCAATTCTTTCAGGAAATACTTGTGCTTTTCCGAATTGTCCAACGCCTTTGGTAGATGAGGAAAGTGGCATTATTACTGCACAAATGTGTCATATCAAAGCAAAAAACGCGGGCGGTGCAAGATATGATGCTTCTCAAAGTAATCAAGAGAGAGATGCTTTTGAAAATTTGATTTTAATGTGTCCGATTCATCACACAGTAATTGATGCTGACGTAGAATCATATACCGTAGAGCGATTGCATCAGCTAAAGAAAAATCACGAGTTAAGAGTATCTGTATCTAATGAGCCAGGAAATTTAGAGAAACTACTCGAAGATTATTTGCGCTCAATTATTGAAAAAGGCAATCTTAATTCCGATTCATCAAAAACGATTAAAGAGGAAAACTCCGCTTTGATGAAGGCTCAAAAACTAGCTCAAGAAAAAATGCATAATGAACGTCGGCAAGAATGGCTATATTCTTATGATGGTCTAGTAGATGGGATAAATTCGGTAATCGAGATTTTTTCTTTAATTAGTCAACGTATTTCCAACAATACTGAGATATTTACGACTCTTGGGATTGAATTGAATGATAAGGAAAAAAATTTCCTCTCTATTTATACTCGCAAATTTGGTAGTCAGATTGAATTAAAGGGTTATGAGGAATCTCATTCTTATAATAATAGATTAACGAATGTCAGTCTCCAGATTGTTTTATTTAAGAAAAAACCATCTCCACAGGCAGGATTTTTTTATACCGAAGCCATTACTGTTATTACATTAAAGCCTGACCTAGCGGTTGATGGACAAGTTGTTTGGAAAAACACAGAAAATAAATCAATGATTTTAAATGCCGAAGCCGTTTGTGAAAAAATGTTTGATTTGTTGATAAACCAAATAAGCAAAAAGGAATCGTCTGAAAAAAAATTTCATAAAGAATCAGGAGAGATTGATTATAGTTATGAAAATCCTTTTAATAACGATTACTGGTGATTTTACCTGTTATTTAGCAATTTTATTTGGCAAGTTAATTTCATCATCAATCAATGCGTCAGTCGAAATTCCTGCAAGTCGAGCATAAGCAAGTAAAACAGGTAACGGTGGTTCTCTTGTTCCCAATTCAAAGGCTGAAATATAGTTTCGTGAAAAAGAATCTATGTAGCCAAGCCTGATAACCATTTCGCTTTGAGATAATCCTAGCTGTTCCCGAATCCACAAAAGTTTCTCAGCCAATTTCTCAGGCTTCATTCTTTTAGCTTTGCCCATTGGAAACCTCCAATGGAAAAGCATTAATTTTATTCTTGCCTCTAGCTTTAATTAAAGCTAATATGGTTTTACTTACAACATCCGCCGAGAGGTTTTTAATTAACTCGTCGGCTCTCATTATGCCTAAACTGGATTTTCCTTTGGCATTATGAAATTACAGGTTTAAGTTAAACTTTCCGAAACGAAAAAACAAGAAGAAGCAACAATGGAAAATTCACTTTCGTGTCCTGTCTGTAATAATCTTTGCTCAACACAAGCTGCATCTTGTCCTAAATGTGGTCATCCCATTAATAAAATTAACCAAGCAGTTGAAAACATTACTCCAAGCCAAGCCCCACCAAGCCCTTCAACTACAGGAAGCGCCTTAAGAGTTGTCTTGTGGATATTTTTCGCAATCAGCCTTTTGTATGCCTTTGGGATAATCGGAATATTGAATGAAATGCCATATTCCGATGGCGGATATGCTGATACTGTAATCCTTAAAAACAAAATTGCTATCGCGTATCATATCGCTCCGCTAATTCTAATGATTATCGTGTTGGCAATTACATATTCAGCGAAGGAACGACCATAAAATATAATATTCATACGTCGATTTATACAACATTGAAAAACCGCCAAAAATCCATTGTGCATTAAAAGAGCTAAGTTATTTAAAGCAAAGGGGATGGGGGTGCGCAACCTATCCAAAAATAATAGCTAAATAAAAGGTCATTTTCTCAAACCCATATTCTTTGAATTTCCATATCTGTTCCAAACGCTTTTTACAATTCTTTTAACTTCCGCTTCTGGCAAAGGATTGATTAAATTCTTGGTGTTTTTTGCCAGAAGAATTTCTAAAACTTGTTTTTCCGCAAAGCTATTTACCAACCCACACGCTTGTCTGTGTAGATATGTATTGCGCTCACCATCTTTAATCTGCTCAGTTAGAATCGTTGCTCCCGACGCGCCAGAAGCACCAAAAATCTTAGATTTTTCCGCTGTCAATAATTCATAATTCAACCAGTTCGGAGCATCTTCGATTGGAGTATTTACGCCAAACCAAGAGTATTTCTTTCCGCTTTTATGATTGCTCGGAGGAACAATTATGTAATTTTCTTCGCCTCTTATGTCCAATCCTTTATCAATCAATGAGGTTGAGCCGTTAATCTGAATTTTAAGAGGATGCTTGAAATACAGATGTCTTCCGCCTGAGCCTGTCAGAGTTGTTAAAGTAGCCTCGCAATCGTAATTGTCTTTCAACTTCAACCTGTAAAAATCCTTAATTTCCTCAAATGAATGCTCGCCTCCGTGTTGAATATCAATATCCAGAACGAAAATGCCTGTCGTAATTCCTGTCAGTATTGCGATATTTGCATTCGGAAATGTCTTCCACCAATCTTTGATTTTGTCTTCGTCAATGGTTGCTTCCTTATGACCAAATCTCGTTCTCGGATGTTTGCCTTGTCGAAGACAATTTTTCCAGTCTTTACAGGAACATCTGACAAAACTTTTGTTGATAATTACGTTATGCAAAGGAAGAACAGGATAACCAATCTTCGCATAGTATAAAGCGTGATTTAATATCTCGTTCTCGGTAATTCTCACAATGCTTTTAGCGTTAAGAAACTCATCTTGTTCTGGAAGCTGTTGGCTAACTGAATCGAGTTTTGTGTAATGTGCATTATTGACTATATTTATCTTCATTTTAAGCCTTATTTTGTATGTTTTTTATGAGTAAAATTCTAAAGATGCTAGAAATGTTCAGAGGATTACTTACTTGTGGTTATAAGATGGTAATTTTTCACTCGGTTCATAGAATCCGATATTCCATCAATTACAGTTTCCTCATTTGAACAGTCTTCTTCATCATTGCTGATTACAAGGTTTTCAAAGTCAGCAATCATTTTCTCTTTATGTTGTTGTTCTGACCATTCTGCTTCCATTTTGTTTAATTTCTCTGTTGCGCTCTTTAACACCCATTCGCACGATTTAACTGGATTCTCACCAAGCTCAACATTCAATTCAAAAATCTTTTCAATTTTCGTCAAAATAGTTTTTCTAGCGCTCTGGATTCGACGAACAGGATGATATTTTTTAGCTTCTTCCGAAGGCTTATATTGCTCCTTCAGTTTTTCAATCGCCTTTTCCAAATTTTCTTCTAAACTGGCTTCTGGATTCTGTTCATTGACCTTTGCCAGTTCGCCCAAAATTACGAACTCATATTTACTTTTGAAATATTCGTATTTGTCGTTCTCATTCGGTTTTCTTCCGCCTTTTTCAATTATCCGAATAATCTCGAAATTCTGAGCCGCTTGCCATTTCTCTAAAGCTCTGACCGAATAGCGAGCATTATCAATATTCTTTCTTGCCTGAGTCGCATTCTTCGGATAAAGATTTTGAGCCAGTTCAGCATTTGAAGCCTCAAATTTGATTTGCCCTTCACAGACTTTCAAAAAGGCTCTGATTAGCTCACATTGAGCAGGCTTTAATCCAATCGCCTTCAAAAAATTAATAATGGCTTCAATAATTTTCGGAGTTAAGGTCAACTCGGTTTTCTCTTCTATGGTTTCTGGTTCATTCATAATTTATCCGTTTATCTTTATGCGTTAATCTGTTTGTATTTGGCGTTTTTAAAACTTTAAAGCCCGTTTTATCACAAATAGGATGAAAGCCAAGCTATCAAAATGAAAAAGGTTTAAATCGCCTCTATCATTGATTCTCTCTTTAATTCCGTTTTTTAGATTTGCCTTGATTCACTTTTCATATTACACTTTTCTTTTTCATCGGTCAATACGCTAACTGTTGTGTTCTCAGGCACTTAAGGCATAAAAATAGAGCAGCGCCAAAAAGATGCTTTACTTTTTCGCCATCGAAGAATGACTAACTCAATTTTGAGAGGGTTTATTACCCCGAATCAAAAATTATCTTCATAAAATCTTTTCCTTTTAACCTGACAAAACGCAGATTTATAGCAAGGCATTTAAGAACAATAACCGAATATTCAACCCAAAAATTTTAATATATCCGATGGTCGAATGTTAAGATGGTACGGGAGTTGGTAAAAGTAACAACAAACCGCCTAAGCCCTTAAAAAACTTGCACTTATCTCTGTATTGTTATATTTTATGAACTTAAAAATCGTTTGTCAACAACCTCTTTTTGCCCTAAATCTGGCTATTGACAAACGATTTTGTTAGTGATAGCAAAACAAAATATCCAGACAGTTTATGGTGCAACCTTGTAGTTTTGATTTCGTTTTCTTTAATTGATAAATACCGATTCATTTAGCGAATCATCCGTTTGAATTTGGAAAGACTCAAGAATTGAAGATGCTTGAAAAAGAGTCTCTTCATTCGCAGTTAAATATCGGTAAGTTGTTTGCGGTTGAGTATGTCCTAAGATTTTGCCGACTAGCTGAATTGGCATTTGTCCTTTTACGAGGCGAGTAGCTGCACTATGGCGTAGTGTATGCAGGGTTATGCCATCCATACTGCCTTGTTTGATTCCTGCTTCTTTACAAGCCGAAGCGAAAGACTTGCTAACATTATCAACAATCCCAAAAACAAGCCCGTTTAAGTTTTTATCCGAGTTTTGCCAAAGTATTTGCAATTCACTGAAAAGCCGTGAAGTTATGGCAACCTGTCTGGTTTTCAAGGTTTTCGTATTCTGTGCTTGAAAAGTAATCAGACGCTTTTCAAAATCAACGTCTTTCCATTGTAATTTTATGGTTTCGCCCTTTCTCGCGCCTGTATCCAAAAGAGAAATTAATAAAGGTTTCAAATGCTCTCTTTGAGGATGTTCACAGGCAGAAAGCAATCTTTGCTCTTCGTCTAAAGTCAAAATTCTCTCACGTTGCCTTTCTGCCGATACTTCTATCAGGGATTCGCCCCGATTGAAAGGATTTTTAACAATCCAATCCTGCCTTAAAGCGATATTAAAAATGCGGCGCAAACAAGCCAGTTCACGATTCACGGTTGTAATTGACCGCTGCTTTTTGTTAGGTTTCGGAGTTTTTAATCTCGTGGTTCGTAAGGTTAATAAATCTTCGTAACTGATTTCTCTGACCTTACGATTGCCAAAATATGAGCAAAACATATCGACCATATTCTTTCTGCGTTTCCAGTCGCGTAATCCTGAAATTTTGCGGTCATTGAAATACTCAGGCTCGGTTGTATAGTGAGTTTGGTAATATTTCGCCAAATCATTAAAAGTTAATTTTGCCGAGTCTATTCCTTTTAAGCCTTCGTTTGCGATTTGATACAAAAGCGTTTTCAACAAATCTTTCGCTTCTGATTTAGTTTTAGCAGTTCGTTTTAGATTTCGTCTTTTGCCTTGATTGTCTTTAACCGTAACTCTCGCAATCCACTTCCCTTTTGATTCGTAAATGTATCCACTTCTATCTTTCATTGTGTCCTTCCTTTTTTGAGGACACATTGAGGACACATTGAAGTTAAAAGTTACCCAAACGGGATTCTGAAATGCCTGTTTTTATTGAAATAATTAGTCTCTCAGAGACTGAAAATCCGCGTGTCGGCAGTTCAATTCTGTCCCAAGCCACCATTTTTTCAATAGTTTAGGGCTACTAGAAAGTAGCCCTTTTCTCGTTTAGTGCAACATTGGTGCAACATTTTTATTTTCTTGTCTTTTTATACAAGAGATTTTCAAGTTTATCGGTTGCGCTTTGCTGCATGGAAGGCAAAACGTGCGAATAAGTGTCTAAAGTCAAAACAATTGTCGCATGTCCAAGTCTCTCTGAAACGACCTTCGGATTTTCGCCCTCAGCCAAAAGCAATGTAGCGCAGGAACGTCGTAAATCATACAGCCGGATGTTCTCGGATAGATTTGCATTTTTCAGAATTGGCTTAAAATGTCTTCAATTTAGACTATTTCTTTATGACTAGCCGTCTATTTACAGTAACGGACGGATTCTCATTGCTTTTTCAAGTTCGTTAAGCCTTCCGAGCGCAAGTTGCGTTCGCGGAGACTGCTCGCCTTGTGAGTTTTTCAAATCTTGATAGCTTTCCAATAAAAGCGGTTCGGCTTCGGCATAACGCTTTTGGATTGTTAGACATTCACCGAGCGCGCTGTTAGCCAGAGCTGTCCAGAAATGTCCTTTCGGCAGGGATTCGGTGCGAATTTTGACGGCTTCGCGCAGCAGTTTTTCGCCTTCGACTGTTTGTCCGGTTTTTGTCAGACTCAATCCTTTGATAATCAACGCGGTCGGGTAATGGTCATAATGTGTTCCGAAACTTTCTTCGTAAATCTTTAAAGTTTCATCAGCTTTGCCGATTGCTTCCGAAAATCTTGCTTGCCCGTAAAGCGAAATTGCCTGATTGCGAAGATTATCGCCGAGCCATAAATTCGTTGGCGAAAGAAAGCGACGAAAAAGCGTTTCGGCTTCTTTCAGATATGCGTCGGCTTCGTTAAAATTGCCCTTTTCGGTGAGAAATCCGCCTAGAATGGTTAAAGAAAAACCATAACTCGGCGAATCTGTTTCGTTTCGCAGGCGATATTCTTCAACGGCTTCGCGGGCAGTTTGCAAGGCTTCGTCAAATCTGCCCTGGTCGGCTAAAACGGAAGCCAGAGTGCTTCGCGTCGTCGCCACCGAGTTAAAGGCTTCGCCCGAAAGCTGTGGAATTAAGGTTAAAGTTTCGCGAAAAAGCGTTTCGGCTTCGCGTGAATCGCCCTGCGTCCGCCGCAGATAGGCGAATTGATTGAGCGCATCGGCTAAAATTTCCGTCTTAATATTGCCTTTTTCATGTTCATATCGCATCATCGGCAGAAATTGTCGATACGTTTTTTCCGCTTCTTCTGTCTCGCCCTTGTCAAAAAGCAGGCTTGCCCACATTATCGAACCGGCAATCATTTTCGGATGAGTTTCGCCGTAAAGCCCTTTGAGCAAAAGGACATACTGCTCAAGATGTTTTCGCGCTTCTTGATATCTGCCTTGCCCGAAATAACTTGCAGCGACGGCGCGTTCAAGTTCGGCTTTGACTTCCGGCTGACTATTGAATTCGCCGTTATCGAGCCTTCGCGCGGCTTCATCCAAAACTTCGTTGACGGTCGTTTCCCGCCCATTTTTCCGCAACGAACTCAAAATCGGATTTGCGTATTCCAGCGTTTGTTCGAGAAAAGCGTTGATGCTTTCCGCCTTTTCTTTTTCGCGCCGCGCCTGCTGCGCCTGCCAAAGACTCGTTACGATTCCGCCGATTAAACTCAGCAAAATCAAGCTCGCCGCCAAGACTCCGACTTTGTGGCGTTTGATAAATTTTCCGGCGCGGTAACGAAAAGTTGCCGGGCGCGCCGAAACGGGCAAACCTTTCAAATATCTCTCAATGTCGTCGGCAAAGGCTTCAACCGATTTATAACGCCGCGCCGGTTCTTTTCGCAAAGCCGTCAAAACGATATTATCCAAATCGCCTTTTAATTGCGAATTTCGCAGTTTGGAATTTTGATTTGCCGAAGGCAGAGGCGGATGAAATTCCGTAATGGTTTTGATGATTTCGTCAAGACTTTTGTCTTCAAAACGAAACGGTCGCTCGCCCGTCAGCAATTCATACAAAACAACGCCTAAACTGTAAATATCCGAAGCGGTCGTAATCGCTTCGTTTTTCAACTGTTCGGGCGAAGCGTATGCGGGCGTGAGCGCGTGAAAAGCCGTTTGAGCTTGCGCCGCGTCGTTTGTTAAATTTTCGTCGAGAAGTTTTGCCAGACCGAAATCGAGAAGTTTCGGCTCGGATTCGCCGTTAACGAGAATATTGTTCGGCTTTAAATCACGATGCACTATCAGATTCCGGTGCGCGTAAGCTACTGCCGAGCAGATTTTTAGAAATAATTTCAATATTTCATCAAGATTTAACTTCTCTCGCTCGACAAATTTCGTAACGACTTCGCCCTCAACAAATTCCATTGCCAGAAACGGCAAGCCGTCTTCGGAAACGCCGCCGTCGAGCAGTTTGGTGATATTCGGATGATTTAGAGAAGCGAGAATCTGGCGTTCGCGTTTAAAGCGATTAACGAGTTCGCTCTCGGCAATCGTTTGGCGCACGATTTTTATAGCTACCTGCTGCTCGAATTCGCCGTCGATTCTTTCGGCGAGAAAAACCGCGCCCATTCCGCCCGCGCCGATTTCGCGGATGATTTTGTAATTTCCGAAATGCTTTTGCGTGTGATTCGCGCCGTTCGTGAAAATTTTACTGACTTGAAAAGCCGGCGTTTCGATAAAATCTTCGATTTCTTCGTGCGACACGAGCAAAGATTGGATTTCTTCGCGCAAGACGAAATTATTTTGACAAATTTCGTCTAAAAATTTCGCGCGTGATTTTGCGTCTTTCTCCAAAACTGCTAGAAAGATTTCCTTGATGTTTTGCCAATCAACTTCAGTCATTTGTTCGCCTTATTTCACGGAAAAGCCATGTTCGCGCGACTGTCCATTCGCGCTTGATGGTCGAGACGGAAATGTTCAAAGCGTGTGCCGTTTCTTCAAGCGTCAGACCGCCGAAAAATCTGAACTCGACAATTTTAGACTGCATTTCGTCAAATTTCGACAATTTTTCAAGCGCGTCGTCAAGCGCAATTAAATCAATTTCACGCGGCTTTTGGCTCGGAAAACTGTTGGCTTCGTCGAGCGAAAGTTTTTGTCCGAAATCGCGCTTTTGCACCTTTTTCTCGCGGGCGTGGTCAACTAGAATTCTTCGCATCACGTTTGCCGCGACCGCAAAAAAATGCGCGCGGTTCTGCCACGAAACTTTTTCCCAATCAACGAGCCGAATATATGCTTCGTGAACGAGCGCGGTCGCCTGAAGCGTGTGGTCGGTGCGTTCGGTTTGCAGATAAGCGTGCGCGAGTTTTCGCAATTCGCCATAGACGAGCGGCAGAAGTTGTTCGGGAGCTTTTCCGTCGCCTTCATTGATGCGGTTTAAAAGAATTGTTACGTCGGACGAATCAGGCATTTTTACAAATTATAAAGATTATACGACTAATCGAAAAAAAATGAAGTTTTTTGAAGTTTTTTGAGCTGTTTTTTGAAGTTTTTACGCTTTGTAGGGCGAAGCCGAAATTTTTGTCAAAACTTTGGGGTTAAAGCGATGAAAAAGCCTGAAATGAAACCGAGATTCTCACGTCGTATGATTAATTTAGTTGTTGTTTGTCTATTATTCGCCGTGATGTTTTTCGCGTGGCAGAAAACTGCTAAATTGCAAACGCAAGGTGACACAAAAAAACAGGAAAATGAAAACGTAGATGTTACGATTCATGCCAAAGAACGCGGCAATCCGCATATTAATTTCAAAGACGGCAGAGAAATTGCGTCTGTGCCGAACGGACAATCGAATCCAAGCTCGCAGCCGAAAGTTTTGGCTTCCGCCGACTTTGATTCGGATGGTATCGCGGATTTGATAACAGCAGATGTTTCGGGAAATTTGAAGTTTCACAAAGGCATTGAAGAAGTGAGAAAAGGAGACGAAGAACCTTTCGCATTATCTGATAAAACTTTCGTTTTGAATATTTCGCCGGATTTTCTTTTCGCCGGAGATTTTAACGCTGACGGGCGACAAGACGTTCTGGCAACTGCAAAAGGAACGAACTTTCTTGTGCTTTTGCGCGGCGACGGGCAAGGCAATTTTTCTGAGCCGACCGCCGTCGCCGTTGACGGGCAAATTACCGCAATCGAAGCGGGCGAAATTGGTAGAAAAGACGGTCAAACTGATTTGGCGGTTGCAATTATAAACAAGAAAGGCGCGTTTCTACTCGTCTTTGAACATCCCGAAAGCGCGTTCAAACACGACCCCGAAGTTTTCAAACTCACCGCGCCGGCGACTGATTTGGCAATCGGAAATCTGGACGAAGATTTCTACGCCGATGTCGCCGTCGCTTCGGGAAACGATTTGACGATTATTTACGGACGCGGGCAGGCTTATCCGTGGGATTTAGCTCCTCGGCTCGGCATCAAACGCCCCGCCGCATTTGTGGCGACGCGGAAAATACCTTTTAAAATTTCGGCGATGACGATTGGCAGATTTGGCGAGAAACGCGGCGAAACGCTCGCACTTTTAGGCATGGACGGAAACCTTTACCGGCTTGAGCCGAATCGTTCGGAAAAACCTTCAAACAACAAAGTTTCCAAAGAAATGTTGTTATCGGCAAAGCAGAATTTGTTTTTGCCAACCGATGCCGATGTCGAAAATCTGGCAACGCTTGTCGCTCCGCCGATAAACACCGAAGTAGCCGCAACGCAAGGCTTAATTTTTGATAAAAACGAATTGGCAGGCGGGAGTTTAGCTGAATTTCTGCAAAAGAAACAGGAAGAAGCGGCAAAGAGTTTCAAACAAACTGACAAAGCCAAACTTGAAAAAATACTGGCGGAAAATCTGCCGAAAAAAGCGGAATACAAGGAAAAAGCTAAAGCGGCATATCTGCGGAGCATCGCCGGCAAACCCTCGACGCTTGCCTCTTGGTCAATCGAAACGCTCACGACGAATTCGCAGTTTGCAAGCGCGGCGGCTTCAAGCGCGCCGGACAAAATGATGCGCGTTAATGTTTCGGACAGCAATCTCGACGATATTCTCGTGCTTGCCCCCAACGGTAATCAAATTCAACTCGTCAGCCGTTTGTCGGAAGAAAAAAGCAACGGACAAATCGTAGTAACTTCGCTCGAAACCGAAAGCAGTCCGACTGCGGTTTTGGCGATGCGTTTGAACTTGGACGCGCTGAGCGATTTGATTGTTTTGCGGCAGGGCGCGAGCGTTCCGTCGGTCGTGATGAGCGCGCCGGCGAATGTTTTTACGGTTACTTCAATAGATGAAACAGGCGATTGTCAGGGCGCGAATTTGTGCAGTCTGCGAAACGCTATCAATCTTTCTAATTCGTCGCCGGGAATGGACACGATTATTTTCAATCTCGGCAGCGGAGTTAATACGATTGCGCTCGCTTCGCAACTACCGGTGATTACCGATGCTGTTTCGCTGCAAGGTTCGAGCGACGAGAACGGCAACAAACTCGTCGAAATTTCGGGAGTAAATGTGCCCGCGCCCGCCGACGGTTTGAAGATTCGCGCCAGCAATTCATTTATTTATAATCTGGCAGTCAATCAATTTCCAAGTATTGGAAGTAGCAACAGTAAAATCGGTGGCAACGGCATCACGATTGAAACCGCGCTTGGCTCGCCGCGCAACGGCAACAATTTCGTCGTAAAAAATTATCTCGGCATTGACCCGACGGGCAGCTTTGCCAAAGGAAACAGCGCGGCGGGCTTGAATATCTTCGATTCGGACGACAATTATGTCGGCGGCGCGGGAACGGAGCGAAACGTGATGTCCGGCAACGATGGCGCGGGTTTGGCAGTTACCGACGGCAATAATAATTTTATTGTCAGCAGCATTATCGGCTTGAACGCGCTCGGCACGGGCAAAGTCGGAAACGGTTTCGGCGTTTTTCTGACCGGCGCGAACAATTCGTTAGGCAATGACTTCGCGGGCGACGGCAACACGATTTCCGGCAACGGCAAACCGGCGAATTTTCCCGGTCAATGCGCGGGTTACGGAATCATTATTCCCGAATTAATTAACCTCGACACGGGCGAGCTTTTGACTTTGAACAACAACGTCAAAGGCAATCGTCTCGGCACAGATCCTTCAGGAACAATTGGTTTAGGCAACTGCTACGCGGCGATTATCACTTTGCCTTTAGCACAGACCGTTATCGGCTCGAACACTGAAAACGGGCGCAACGTTGTTTCCGATAACGGCTATAATGCGATTTATTGCGTCGATTCTTCGTTCCATATCAGTTTAACGCCGGACGAAGGCGGTTTTTGCGCGATTGCCGGAAACAATATCGGCACGGACATCACGGGCAGCGTCGCCATTCCGAACAACCAGCGCAATAATCCGGGCGGAGCGCAGTTTTCTTCTTCGAACGTCAATGTCTTTAACGGCTTGACGCTCTCGAATATCGGCGCGCCGGGCGGAACTTCGCCGGGTGTTGCCTGCACGGGTTTTTGCAATCTGATTTCGGGCAACACGGGTGATTTTGCCGTAAGCGCCCTGGCGGCGACCGGCTTCGGCGTGGTCGGCGTGTTCAGCAATTTCGTCGGCACAAACAGAAACGGAACGCAGGCGATTCCGAACGGCAACGGCGGCGTTCTTGTATCGAGCCTTTACGGTGAAACTTACGTCGGACTCGGCGTGCCGGATGAGCCGTTCGGCAATCTGATTTCGGGCAATTACGGCAGCAACGTCTTCGGCGGCGATTTTTACTTTCACGATTTTCTGTCCGCCAGATACGTCGAAGGCAATCTCATCGGCACGGACGCGACCGGAACTTTCGCGCTCCGCCCGCCGCCGATAGAGTATGGCAGAAACGGCGGCATCGAGTTTTCCGCTTTTTACCCTTCGACCTACGGCAGTCAGGTTTTTATCGGCGCGGCAAACGCCGAAGCGCGAAACGTCATTTCCGGCAACACCGACAACGGCATCAATTTAATCAACCCGAACAATTTATTAGCGGTCAAAGTCGCTAACAATCTTATCGGCTTAAACCGCTCGCTCCAGCCGCTCGGCAATGGCGCAAGCGGCATTAAAGCGTCGGGCGACAAAATCCGAATCGGCGGCAGCGACCAGGAAGCGAATCAAATCGCCTACAACGGCACAACCGGACAGACGAGCGCAGGCGTAACGATTCTCAGTTCGACTTTAACGCCAACCGGCACGACTGTAACCGTCCGTAATAATTCGATTCACGATAACGTCGGTTTGGGTATTGATTTAAGCGCGGAAAATTATTTCGGCACAGCCGACGGCGTAACCGCAAATGATTGCCGCGATGAGGATACGGGAGCGAACGGTTTACAGAATTTTCCGCTGCTCGACGCGCCGACATTTAACGTCGACGGAACTGTTACGATTACCGGCGCGCTGTTAAGCTTTCCGCGCGAGCAATACTCGATTGATTTTTACTCGAACTCCGCGCCCGACCCGACCAATAACGGCGAAGGCGAATTTTACATCGGCTCGATTGCCGTCGAAAGCGACGGCAGCGGCGCGGCGTTGATAAATTTCACGTCCGCGAGAGGGGTTTCCGCCGCGTATTCTATTTCGGCGACGGCGACCGACCGCTTCGGCAACACTTCGGAATTTTCCTGCAACGCCGGAGCGACGTGCGCCGGTAATTTCGCGGCGACAAATAATATGAAGCCGGAAGATTACGAGCGGCTCGCCGGAACTTGTTCGCCGGTCGAGGCAATTATCGTCAATATCGAATCAAACGAAGACGATGCTCAAACCAGCCTGAATCAGAATGTTTGCGACGTAAATACGGACATGGACGGCAATCAATGCAGCCTGCGAGCCGCGATTCAAGTCGCCGAACATCACGAGGGTTTTGACCGCATCGTTTTTGCAATTCTCGGCGAAGGCGTTCATATCATCAACGCGCCGGACGGCTTTCCCGTTATCACGCAGCCCGTTTTTATTGACGGAGCTTCGCAGACCGGCTATAACGGCTCGCCTCTCATCGAAATCAGCGCGAGACAGGATGACCAAGATAATTTCCTACTTCAATCAGCCTTGTCGGTAACGCTTAAAGGTCTTTCTTTCAGCAGAATACGTATCGAAAACGGAGGCGGACACCGCATTGAGTCGTGTTATATCGGCGTCAAGGCGGACGGCGTAACTCCGCTCAAATTTCCGCAATACCTTGGAGTTATAATATACAACAGTAACAATAACACCATCGGCGGAGACGACGGCAAAGGCAATGTCATCTCAGGATTCAACAATACTCTGCAAAATCAAACACAGAGTAACTGCGGCATTACATTTCAAAAATCCGATCGCGATATGACGGGAAATAAAATAATCGGCAACAAAATCGGCACGAACAGTGCCGGAACTGCCCCCGTTCCAAATGTAGTTGGAATCAATTATCAAGGCTCGGTTTTTGATAAAAATCTAGACGTTGATATAGAGCGCAATATTATCTCAGGCAATACTTATGACGGTATTAATTTCGAAACGATAGCAGACGCGGTTAATATCAATATTCTTAACAATCTGATAGGCACAAATGCCGATGAAACAAGCGCAATTCCCAACGGCAAGGGCATAATTATCATAAGCCACCACGAACGCAGCTTAATAAATATCTCCGACAACGATATTGCCGGAAATATCAGTTTCGGTATTTTTGTTCTAGCAAATAAAACGGTCATTAACGGTAATCATATCGGTATCACCCGAACCGGGAGCATTTTGTCGAACGAATACGGAATATATCTGGAAAACGCTTCGGGCGTTCAAATCGGAACGGGCGGCGCGAACGTCATCGCGGGCAACCTCAGAGCGGGAATCGTGCTCGCGCCGTCTCCCCAGTTTGAGTTTGAGGTAGTCAACGACGCCAAAATCGAGAACAACTACGTCGGCGTTTTTCCCGATACGAACGCGCGCGTAGGCAATGGAGTCGAAGGCGAGATAGTTTTGAGCGGCAAGGTCAACCGCACTCTCATCAAAAATAACACCATCTCCGGCAGAGGCGGCGACGGCATCAATGTCAGCGGCTTAGTGACGAAAACGACTATCAGCGAAAACAAGGTCTCCGGCAGCACCAGCGGCATCAGTCTCAGAGAAGGCTCGACGCAGACCAAAATTCTCGATAACATCATCGGCAGAACAGACGATTCGCCAAACACGAATCTGATCGGCGTTAGAGTCTTTAAATCATCAGACAATCTGATTTCCCAAAACACTCTGAGCGGAAACGCATACGCCAACATTTTGCTCGGCAATCTCGATTACAACGAATTGCCTAGCGGAAATCCCGCGCAGCCGAGCTTTGTCGAACCAATCTCGCCGAACAATTCAAACACGCTGACCGCAAACAACGAAATCACGCTCAACCAAATCGAAAACAGCGACATCGGCATTGCGATAACCGAAGGCGCGCGCCGTAATTTTATCGGCAAAAGCGGGGATTCCTCCGCATCCGCCAACATTATAAGCGGCAATTCCGGCGGAGCGGGCTACGGCATTTTTCTCGGCACGACCCGCGCCGACGCGAACGAGAGTTCTCTGCCCTTCGGTAATGAAATTCTCAATAATCAAATCAGGGACGATAACAAAGTCGGCTTGGTTATTCAGCAGGCGCAGGCGAACTTTATCGGAAGCGACGGCGGCATCGAGTCGCCGAATTACTTTCTCGCCAATCGTGAAGACGGCATCAAAATCGTCGGCGCTTTGACGAAAGATAATCAAATTTTTTACAACCGCGTCGGCGTGCTGGAATCCGAACTTGATAACGCCGGTTACGGCAACGGCGGAGACGGCATCGTCATCGCGGGCGCGGGCGAAAATCTCATCAATTACAACATCATCGGCAATAATCGCGGCAGCGGCATCACTCTGCTTGGCTTAAGTTTGCAGCCGGGTTCGGATTATTCGGTCATTGTCGCCGGTAATCATATCGGCGTTTTGGGAAATACTAAAATCGGCAACACGAACGCAGGCATCAGACTCGACGAGGTACAAAACGCGCTAATCGGTCGCAATCTCGATCCGCAAAACATTATCGCCGGAAATGGCGGCGACGGCGTTCTAATCGAAGGCGGCGATTCGAGACAAAATTTTGTTTCCAATTCGATTATCGGCACAAACGAAACGGGCGCGAACGATTTGGGCAATGGCGGCAGCGGCATTTACGTCATTGGCGGCGGCAATAACACAATCGGCGGCGTGCAATCGGTCGGCAACGTCGTCGCAGGAAATCAAGGCAACGGCATCTTAATGCAGGATTCGACTCAAAATAAAATATACGGCAACAAAATCGGCATCTTCAACGCCAACGGCGCGAACGTCAAACTCGGAAATAATGCGAACGGCGTTGAAATTATGGACACCGAAAAAACCAGCCTCGGCGATGAGGTTTTAAACGGCTATCGCAATTTAATCGGCGGAAACGTAAATTCGGGCATTATCGTCAAAGGCGAATCGTCCCAATTTAATCAAATCAGAGGCAATTTTATCGGTACGGATTCGAGCAACGCCAATTTAGGTAATCAATTACACGGCGTTCTGGTCACCGAAGGCGGAAACCATACCAACATCGGCGGTACGGGCTTTGAATCCGGTAACAAAATTGCTTTTAACGGCGGCGACGGTGTTAGGATTGACCCGACCGCGCTCTGTTGTAACCTCATTGACCCAAATGCCATTTTCGGCAATACGGGCTTAGGCATTGACATCGGCACGTCCGGTCGCACGCCGAACGACGCGAACGATGCTGATTCGGGCGCGAATAATCTGCAAAATTATCCCGAAATCGTTTCAAAACAAATTGTGAGCGGCGAATTGGTTATCGGTTTCAAAATCGATTCGTCGCCGTCGAATTCCAATTACGGCGCGAACGGTTTGTATGTCGAGTTTTTCAAAGCCGATAATTCGGGCGAAGGCGAGAGATTTTTAGGTTTTACTTATTACACGGTTGCCGACCACGACGGAAGTTTCGCTGGAACGAAAACGGTTAATCTGGGTGATATTACGACGCTCGGCATTACTTCCGCCGATATGATAACTGCGACGGCGACCGACGCGGACAACAATACTTCCGAGTTTTTCCCGCCGTTCGGCCCGTCTGCCGCAAACGTTACGATTTCCGGGCAGGTAAAAACAAAAAATGGCATCGGAATTCCCAAAGCAAAGATTACTCTGGTTAATGCGGCTGGAGAATCGAGAACCGTTTTAACAAGTTCTTTCGGCAGATATAGTTTCAATAATGTTTCGGTTGGCGAAACTTATGTAATTTCCGTTCAGCATAAATGGTATCAATTTACTCAATCTTCTCAGGTTATAAATCCTGAGGAAGATTTAGACGTGATAGATTTTATTGCTTTGGAATAATGAAATGTTCCGCTTAAACAGGTGAAGTAGAGAGTTTGAAAACTCTGATTCTTAAACTCTTTATTTATTTAATAGTTTGAAATTACTCTAAAAAGATATGAATAAGTGATTAATCGGAATGTATTATCGACTATTAAATTTATGATTTTGTGTGCCGCTTGTGTGCCAACCCGTCCAAAATTATAAAATTCAAGAAAACCAAGCCAAACTAAAAAGATGTTAAGTGTAAATTAAGCCAATCACTTACAAACTAAACAAAACTGAAATAAACGGCTGTTGTAAGTCTGAAACTCCGCGTGTCGGCAGTTATTCTGTCCCAAGTCACCATATTTTTCAATAATTTAGGGCTACTCATTGAGTAGCCCTTTTCTCATTTGTGCAACATTTTTTTATTTTGATTTTTTAGCTTGAAAAACATTCATTCAAGTTCCTTTGTGAATATAAATTAATCAGATATTTCCTGACTTCAATTGTCAAGTTTTACTTGTTGCAGCAGCTCCGCAAAACGCGCATCCGAGCGCAAGCCGTCGAGAAATGGAAAAACCTTTAGCGTTGTTATCCAGTATGACTTTTCCGCGCGACACTTCTCCAAATAAAAAAAGGCTTTGTCCTTGTCGCCGCGCAGAGCGTAAAGGACGGCGAAATAAAACGGGTCGGCGTATTGCTCGCGGCTCAAGGTTTCGAGCTTTGCCAAAATTTCATTCGTTTTAGTTTCGTCTTTCGGCAGCGCGTAGCTGATTCCCAAAACGAATAAGTCCGGCGGCGCTCCGCCCGTAATTGCGCCTGCTTTCTCGTCTGCTTTGATGGCGGCGGCGTAACTGCCTTTGGCACTTTGCGCCATTGAAAGATAGAGATACGCAAGATAGGCGTTCGGGTCTTTTTCAATGACAGCGCCGCTTTGCGCGATAGACTCGTCAAAACGATGTGCGTAAAAAAGATGCAAGGCGTGGACGGCTTCGTAGTTTATCCAGGTCGGGTTGAGCTGACGCGCTAAATTCGAGTGATATTCGGATTCTTCAAAACGTCCCATCCGGGCGAGAAATTCCGAATAATCTCCGTGGGCATAAGCCAGATTCGGAGCGAGTTCGATGGCGCGTTTGAACTCGGATTCGCCCGCCTGCCAATTCCAGTTATAATCCGTCTCGACATTTCCCAGCGCAATGTGCGCCGTTGCCGAATTCGGGTCAAGTTCGAGTGCGCGGCGCGCGGCTTTTTCGGCGTTCGGATAAGCCTCGCCCGGCGAGAGCAGGTTCAAGGACACGGCGAGCGAATAAGTATTCGCCAGACTTGCATAAGCGGGAGCGAAATTCGGGTCGAGCCGAATCGCCTGTTCAAAAAAATCTCTGCCTTGAATGATATTTTCGATTTTTCGCGCAGAAGTCGCCAGCGCATAGACGCCTTTCAAATAAAGTTCCTGCGCGTCCAGGTTGGTCGAGTCCTGCGAGATATTTTCAGCCGAAGTCGAATCCAGATTCAAAGCCATCAAACGCCCGACACGATTTGTCACCGATTCCTGTCCGCTCAGAACATTTGATAAATCGTTCGTAAAGCTGTCCGCCCACAAAACTTTGCCGTCGGCGACGCTGACCATTTGCAGATTTATTTTCAGCTTTTGCCCTTCTTTTTGAACACTGCCTTCCAAAATCGAATCGACTTTCAATTCCTTTCCGACTTCGAGCGTGTCGTAATTCTGGTCGAGATAGCGAATGGTCGAGCTCGTCGGACGCACGGCGATTTGTCTGACGGCGCTCAATTTCGTCACGATTGAATCCGCCATTCCGACACGTAACTCCTGCTCGCTCGGCGGAACGCTCAAAGATTTCAACGGCAGAACCGCAATCGTTTTGACACCGGCAAGCGGGTTAGCGGCGGACGGATTTTTGCTTTGACGATTTTTTACAAAATAGAAACCGCCGAGCAAAATTAAACCAAGAATTAAAATCGAAGATAAATAAACTTTCGGCTGAGAAAAAATTCGGGCGATGGATTTCGGCGCGGCGGACAAGCGATTTTCCGGCTCGTCGATTTCCGTCGCTTCAATCGTAATTCGCCTGGCGGTTTGTTTTTCAATCAAAAAATTAGTGGCGTTTTTTTCGATTAATCTGACCGGCGCGTTAAAACGATAGCCTTTTTTCGGAACGGTCTCGATAAATTTCGAATTGTCGAGAGCTTTGCGGAGCGTGTGAACGCAGATTTTCAGGTTTCCTTCTTCGACGAAAGAATCCGCCCAAACTTTGTTGAGCAAAGTTTCCTTTTCAACCAGATGACCGCTGTTTTCAACCAGAACGACTAGCGTTTCAAAAGCTTTCGGCGGCAAAGCGACAACTTTTCCGTCGTGAATGAGGCGGCGTTCGGTCGGGTCGAGCGAGAAGGAATCGAACTCGTAAACCAATTTTTTGCCGTCGCTCATTGTCTTAACCTCAATTTAACCGAAAATCAACCGAACCTTAACCACTTTTCCGCCGCGTTGCTTCATAGTCTCAATTATTGCAAATCAATGCAACGATTTCGGTTCTGTAATTCCGATAAAAAATTTCAAAAACAATGAAAAAATTTCAACTGCAAATCACGATTGAGCAAAAGGAAAGCTGGCGAGTTTCTCAAATTGAAAATGCGGAAAGTCCGCCGGATTCGGCAAACGTGACCGAGACCGCTTCGCTGTTAATCGTCGAGAAAACAAATAACTGTTCTCCGGCAGCGCAACGCGGAGAGCGCCTTTTCCAAAGTTTTTCAGGATATATAAACCGATTTATCAAAAATTTTCGGCAGGCCGGTCGGAAAGAAAAATAAGCCCGACCGTCGCAAAAACGAGGTAAAAATTATGTTCAAAAATAAAATATGTTTTCTTTTATTGCTCCTGGTCTTTTTATCGGCGACGACTTGTATCGAGGTTCGCGCGGCGACATTTACGGTTCGCAGCAGCGCGGACGCGGGCGGAACCTGTCCGGGCGCGGACTGTTCGTTGCGGCAGGCGATAATAACGGCAGCGAGCGGCGACACTATTTCTTTCGATATGATGACGGTAACGAGTCCGATTACGCTGGCAAGCGAGCTCGTCGTCAACAAGAGTTTGACAATTACCGGCCCCGGCGCGAGCCTTTTGGCGGTTAGCGGCAACAACGCGGTGCGCGTCTTTAACATTCTGACCGGCAGCTATAACGTAACGCTCTCCGGCTTAACCATTTCCAATGGAAACTTTAACAGCACTGGCGGCGGCATTAACAATAACAGCACCGGAACGGTAACGATTGCCGCCAGCGTCGTCTCCGGCAATCACGGCTTTTACGGCGGGATTTTCAATAACAACGGAACGACGATGATTGTCAACGACAGTAATATCTCCGGCAATACCGGCGGTCTCGGCGGCGGCTTTACGAACTTTGGCACGCTGACAATTTCAAATAGCGCAATCTCCGATAATAACGGTGAATACGGCGCCGGCATCGGCAACTACGGCACGCTGACCGTTACAAACAGCACAATCTCCGGCAATATCGGCGGCGTCGATTACGGCGGCGGCATTTACAACACCGGCGGCAGGGCGACAATCATCAACAGCACTATCTCCGGTAATAAAAATTATATAGGCGGCGGCATTGCCAGTTTTGCGGCGCTGACGCTTACCAACAGCACAATCGCCGGCAATACTGCCACCGGCGGCGGGGGCGGCGGCATTTTTAATCAAGGCGCGACGGCAACAGTCAAAAACACGATTATTGCCGGGAATACGACGACTCCGAGCAGCCCCGATTTTGATGACCTGACCGGAACTTTCGCCTCGCCGCAAAACAATCTTATCGGAAAATCTAACGGTTCGAACGGCTTTACCAACGGCGTCAACGGCAATATCGTCGGCACGCTCGCCGAACCGATTGACGCGCGACTCGCTCCAATCGCCAATAACTGCGGCGCGACGCCGACAAACGCGCTTCTCTCAAACTCTCCGGCAATCGACGCGGGCAGCAACGCGCTGGCGGTTGACGCGAACAATCAGCCATTGACGACCGACCAGCGCGGCGCGGGTTTTCCGCGCATCGTCGGCGCAGCAGTGGACATCGGCGCATTTGAGTTTAATCAGGCGCAGCCCGCCTGCTCGCCGGCCATCAGCCGCACGCCGTTCGATTTCGACGGCGACGGCAAAGCCGATTTATCAATTTTCCGTCCCGACGCTAATCCGGCAAATCCCGATTTCTATATTCGCAAAAGCTCCGACAATACATTATTTGGTTACTCCTGGGGCTTGCCCGGCGACAAGCCCGCACCGGCCGATTACGACGGCGACGGCAAGACGGATATTGCCGTCTGGCGCGAAAATGTCGGAGATAATCAGGCTTACTTTTACATTCTGAATTCTTCTGGCAATACGGCCCGCGTCGAGCAATCCGGTTTGACCGGAGATAAATTGATGGTCGGCGATTGGGACGGCGACGGCAAGGCAGACCTCGCTACTTATCGTGATTCGGCAGCCGGAGCGCAAAGCTATTTCTATTATCGCGGCTCGCTCAACAATCCAAACGGAAACGTTACCTATCTGCCGTGGGGAACGACGGGCGACAAACCGGTGCGCGGCGATTTTGACGGCGACGGCAAACAGGACTTGGCAGTTTATCGCGCCTCGAATCAAACGTGGTATATCCGCAAGAGTTCCGATTCACAAATGCAGTTTGCCACATTCGGACTTTCTACCGACAAGCTTGTGCCGGCCGATTACGACGGCGACCACAAAACCGACGTTGCCGTTTTTCGCAACGGCATTTGGTATATTCTGCAATCGTCAAGCGGTCAAATTCTTTATCAAACCTTCGGGCAGACCGGAGACCAGCCTGTACCTATCGATTATGATGGCGACGGAAAAACAGACATCGCTGTTTTCAGACCAAGCGACAATTTCTGGTATATCCTGCAAAGCGCTTCCGGCATTATGCAATACACACGGTTTGGACAAACGGGCGATATGACTGTGCCATCAGCTTATATTCAATAACAAAATAGTAAAAAAGTGAGGTAAAAATCATGTTCAGAAATAAAATGAGTTTTCTTTTAGCGGCTATTTTCTTCGGTTCTGTGTTTTTTCAAGCGATTCAAACTTTTGGATTGGGAACTTGCGTGCCCGCGCCGGTCGGTTTGGTAGCCTGGTATCCGGGCGACGGCAATGCTCTAGACATTCGCGGCGGCAACAACGGCGTTCCGCGCTCTTCGCTCACCTACGCGCAGGGAAAAGTCGGACAGGCATTCCAATTTAGTTCCAGCAACGGCTCAGCCAATACACAGGTGAATGTCGCCGATTCTCCCGCCCTTCGGCTTTTAAACGCGCTGACAATTGATGCGTGGATTAATCCGACCGCGCCCGGCGCACCGGACAATCCTATTCTTGTCAAGGGAGATTTATCTTCCGCGGGCAGTCAGCCGTATTCAATTCTTTTCGTCAACGCCGCGATTAACGATAATCGAATAATTTTCAGAGTCGGCAATAACTCGACTTTTGACAGCCTTATAAGCAACGCCAACATTCCGCTGAATGCATACACACATATCGCTGTTACTTACGACGGCGTAACTATGACCCTCTACATAAACGGAGTTTTTGACGCCTCGAAAACAACTTCTATCGGAACTCTTAACCAAAATCCTCTGCCTCTCGCAATCGGGGGCGGAGCAGCGGACTTTAACGGCGCGGTTGACGAACTTTCAATTTACAATCGCGCGCTTTCCGCATCTGACATTCAGTTAATTTTCAACAATTCCAGCCCGTCCGGGAAATGCAAACCGACGGCGACTGTTGCGCCTGGCGGTCAAACCGCGTGGTTTGCCGGTGACGGCAATGCTAACGATATTTCCGGCAACGGCAACAACGGAACTTTGGATGGAGCGACTTTCGCAGTCGGAAAAGTCGGACAAGCATTTAGATTTAATGGCAATGGTAGTCGGGTATTGGTTGGAAACGCGGCGAATTTGCAGCTGCAAACTTTTACAATTGAAGGCTGGGTTAAACGTGCCAGTTCGACAATTGTAACCAATAATCCGTCTGATACAGCCTACGGTTTAATTTTCGCTTACGGGCAGGGAGGTTACGGAATAGGAATCCAACCGGACGGGAGATTATTTTCCACCAAATTTGGAGGTTTAATAACTAATTCCGCTCTAATGATTACTGATACAAATTATCACCACGTTTCCGTAACAGTATCCGGCACCTCGTTACTTTTCTATGTTGACGGTGTCGGTGAATCGCAAACAATATCGAGTCAAACTTATACTTTCAACACAAACGCTGCAATAGGCGCGCGCGGCGACGACGTTTTAAACTCTTTCTATGGCGACATAGACGAGTTAAGTATTTACAACCGCGTCTTATCGCCTTCGGAAATTCAATCAATCGCGAACGCCGGAATTGCCGGAAAACTTAAGCAGACTTTAACGCCGACAGGTTTTGAAGCCCTATCGAAATCATCTTCGACAGAGGACGGTTTAATATCG
>DASWRI010000056.1:0-14362 GCA_036403235.1 Pyrinomonadaceae bacterium
CGGCGGCTCGGTCGTTACCGCTTCGGCGACGATTCTCGCATTGATGTTGACGATGCTCAGTTTATCCGACCAGACAAAAGTCGATTTTGACAGAGTTTTTTTCCGGCGAATCGAGCAAATCGGCGTCATGACGACTATTTCGCTGGCAGGCGGAATTTTGCTTCTATTATTTCTGAGCGTCCCGCTGCAGCAGGCGAAAAATGTGACTGACCAGTCGTTTACGGCTATTTATTATATTCTCATCGTCTTTCTGGCATTGCTCGCAGGGCTTTTGATTACGGTTGTTTTGATGCTGCTCAACGCCATCCGAAGTTTGATTGAAGGCGTCAAGCCGGACGGCATCGACGAAGAGGAAACTGATAAATAAAGTTGAATTTTAATTGATTTTCGCTGAATATAAACAAACCTGTGGACACCGCAAATTTACCACCGACAAGAAAAGGCAGGCATTACGAAATTCGCGCCATCGGCTTGCGCGAGTTTGCCGGGCTGCGCCGCGACGACGAGCGTCTCGACCCGTTCGAGCTGGCGCGCTACGCCAAGCTTCTGGTCGCGTCTTTTGAGCAAATCGAGCCTTTTTTAACCGAAGAAACAAAAGCGCATCTGCTTTTGGACGCCAGCGACAAATGGTCGGGCGGCGCTTGCTCGCAGGCTTTGCCCGACGGCCGAAAACTTATAATTCTCAACCCGACGCACGGAGAAAACCGGCAGAACGCGACTTTGATGGAAGAAATCTGTCACGTTTTTCTCGGACACAAGCCGAGTCGTCTGGCGATAACAAATTATAATAAGGAAGGAAAAGTAATCGCGCGAGATTATCACCCGGAAATCGAAGAAGAAGCGTATTCAATCGGCGCGGCGGCGCTCGTCCCGTTTTCGTCTCTGCGTCGTTTCGTTTCGGAAGGGAAAACTTCGAGAGAGATTGCGCGTCATTTTAACGTCAGCCGCGAGCTGGTCGAATATCGTATGAAAGTTTCGCGCCTCTGGGAAGAATATAAAACGAAAGTGGTAAGCGGGTAGTGGAAAATGGTATGTAAAAGACAAATACCAACCACTTAGCACTAAATAAGATGGAACCGAATCAGCAAAATTTTGCGCCGAGAACACAGCTTTCGACCGTCGATAAACTGCGGATGCTGCTCGACATTACCAAAACCATCAGCCGTTCGCTCGATTTGGACGAGGTTTTGACGCTCGTGATGGACACGCTCGGCTCTTTGATTCCGTATGATGCGGCGGGAATTTATCTGATTGAGAAAAAGGAAAACGGCGAAAGTCCTTATATTTTCAAATCAAAAGTGATTCGCGGCTATAACATCAGCTTTGCGCTCGCCGAGCCGCGTTTGAAACTCGGCGAAGGCTTTATCGGTTATGTCGCGCAGACGGGAAAATCCCTGATTTCGCCCGATGTCACCAAGGACGAGCGTTATTTTCACGCGCGCGAGCAGACAAAATCCGAAATGGTCGCGCCGATTATCTCGAACGATGAAGTCATCGGCGTTTTCGACCTCGAAAGCGACAGTTTGAACGCCTACGACGCCGATGATTTGTCGGTTTTGCAGCTTCTCGCCTCGCAGGTCGCGATAATTATCGAAAAAGTCGAGCTTCACGAGCAGTTAATCGAGAAAAAACGGCTTCAGGCGCAGCTTGAAATCGCCCGCGAAGTTCAGCTCGAACTTCTTCCGCCGGACGACCCGACGATAAATAATTTCGACATCAGCGCCTATGTTTTTCCGGCCGAACAGGTTTCGGGTGATTATTACGACTGGGTCGAAGTTTTCGAAGACCAAATCGGCATCGTCGTCGCCGATGCGGTCGGCAAAGGCATTCCGGCCGCGCTTTTGATGGCTTTTCTGCGCGCTTCGCTGCGTTCGTCGGTGCAAATCGGCTACGCGCCGCACATCGCTTTTTCAAAAGTCAGCAATCTTTTGTGGGATTCGGTCGAGGAGCATCAATTTATCACAGCGATTTACGGCATTCTGGACGCGACCAACCGGACGTTTGTTTTTTCAAACGCCGGTCATAATCCGCCTCTGCTGATTAAACCGGACGGCGAATATCGCTTTGTCGAATACGGCGATATGCCGCTCGGAATGTTCGAAAATATTCATTATCACCAGCATTTTATACGCTTTGACGCCGGGCAGGTTTTGGTTTTATATACTGACGGAATCATCGAGGGCGAAAACGCGGCGGGCGAAGATTACGGGCGCGAGCGTTTTGCCAAAAGCGTCCTCGCAGGAATTCATCTTCCGGCCAAAGATTTGATAAACCATATCCGAAAGGGAATCGCCGATTTTACCGAAAGAAAATTTCTCGACGACGACGGGACGTTATTTATCGTCAAGGCGGTTTAGTCATTGGTCATTCGTCCTTTACTGATTGAATTTAAGTAGGGAACGTAAATTTCAACTTGCAGCTGACAAAGGACTACTGACAAATTAAAAAAGCGGAAGGACTTAATTGCTTAAGACACCTTCCGCGTTCCTTCAGTTGTTAAGGGATTTCTTAAAAAAAACTTTTAATGCGCCGTGTGCGAACAGTGAACGTTGTCGCCGCCGGGGACGATTTGGGCGCGATAATCGCCGTAATTGATTTTTTCGTTCTTCATCGAAAACGAGTAAACGTCAAAACCGTAAGCGTCAAAAAACTCGGCTAATTCAAACGATTTGTCGAGAAAAAGAGTTTCGACATAACCCATTTCGGCTCGTATTTCGAGCAGTCGCTCGATAATTTCGAGCGGAGCAAAACATTTTACCGGGTCGCGAAAAGTAGCCATAAGTATCGTCTCTTCAAAATTTGCCCGTCCAATATGTTCGGGCAGTAGTTTAGATTACGGCTTGCCGTAAATGGTTGTTCAAATAATTAAACTTCCCGTGCGTCCTTCATCTCGCCGAAATTTATTGTATAAAATCCGGAAAAAAGTTAAGATTGCTGTATCAAATCCGTTTCAAAAGGAGTTACCAAAATGAAAAAGATTTTCCGGAATATTTTCGCACTCGGCTTAATCGCAATATCGTTTTCCATAAATGCTTTCGCACAAAAGGACAAGTCGGTTTCAAACGCCGCTCAAACTTATGTGATTTCGGCAAAAGCCGGCGGCGTAAATTATGTCGAAGGAAACGTCACGGTTTTGCGTAAGACGGGAAAAAGCGGCTATCTGCTTAAAAAAGACAACTTGGAAATCGGCGACCGGATTTCGACCGGAAACAACGGAAAAGCCGAGATTTTATTAAATCCCGGTTCGTATATTCGTCTGGCGGAAAATTCGGAATTTGAATTTATCACGACTTCGCTCGATGACTTGAAGCTCAAATTGACGCGCGGCAGCGCGATGCTCGAAGTTTTTGCCGACGACAATTTCAGAGTCATCGTCAACACGCCGAGCGCGCAGATTTATGCGGTAAAATCGGGCGTTTATCGCATCGACGTGGTAAGCGACGGCAAGGCCAAAGTTGAAGTCTGGGAAGGCAAAGCGCAAATCGGCGATACGAGCGCGAGCGTCGTCAAACAAGGGCGCGAAGCGGTTATCGATGGAAATCAGGTCGCCGTCGCCAAATTCGACCGCGACGAAAAAGACCCGCTCGAAGCGTGGAGCATGTCGCGAGCCAAAGAGCTGGCAAAAGTTAATTCGACTCTCGAAAAAAACATTCTGCGCAACACGCTGATTAATGGCTACCAGACAAACAGTTGGAATTTGTATAACTCGTTCGGTCTCTGGATTACCGACGCTTCGTTTTCAGCTTATTGCTTTCTGCCGTTCGGCAACGGCTGGTATTCGCCTTACGGCTATTATTTCGACTGGAATCTATGGAATATAAGAATGCCGGGCTATATCTATAATCAGCCGCCGATTCGTGTAAATCCGAGCGGAAATGGAAACGGCAACGGTAACGGCGGCAATTCGCAAACCGACCGACAGGGCATTACCGTTCGCAACACTTCGACTCCGCCGTTTGAGCAGATTAGAGACAGCGGCAGCGTGACGACCAAGAAATTTGACCCGACGATAACGGACGACACTCCGTCAGCCTTTCCGTCGAGCCAGCCGAGTTCGCCGCCTGTAACCGTCAGACCGACAACTTCGGCTCCGACCAAAAGCGATGGCAACAAAGGCGATAATTAAAATTTAACCGGTTAATTTTGAAATGAGGGAGAAGATTTCGCTTCTCCCTTTTTTATTTCAGAAAGTGAATAATCCAGCCGCTTTTTCCCTGGTTGGAATTAAAATACGGCTCGATGTAAGGCATTAAAATCATCAAAATCGATTGAATGCCGTTAAAAACCGTATGCAAAACGATGCACGGAAGCAGATTTCCGGTGCGCGCGCGAATCAGCGTCAAAACCAGACTTAACAGCAGAATTACCGAGACCGTAGCAAAATCCGGCACCCAGCCTTTGCTGTACTGTGGAACATGGACGAGCGCAAAAAGAAAAGTCACCGCGACGACCGACCAGATGACGCCGATTCTTCTCTGAAACGCCGAATACAACATTCCTCGATAAACGACTTCTTCGACCAGCGGCGCGGTAAAGGTCGCAAAAATGGCAACCAGGAAAACGGCCGTGCGCGAGCTTTCCAGAATTTTCATGAAGTCGTTTGTCTGCTCGCCGAAAATGGCTGTCGCCAGCATCGAAAGCGCAAAGAAACCGACTATGATTAAAAAAATATGGAAAAATCTGAAACCGCCCATCTTCCAGCCGAGCATCTGGCGAAACGAATATTTTCTGAAACGCGTGACTACCAGCCAGGCTACCAGAATCGTAAATAGATGCGACGGAATGACGGATAAAAGCTGAAGTATAACGGCGGTTTTATCGCTTAAAACAAAATTCGAGACGGCCGCCTTATCGGCGAAATCGAGCTTTTGATTCGCCAGATACGGCAAAATAAAGATAAGCGGGAAAACAATTATAAAAACAATGCTCAAAATCCAGACGCCAATCGCCGCCCAGCCGTTCCAGGGCGGATTATCCGGCGTCGGCGCGATGTCAACGGGTGTCGTCGTGTTTGGCTCGCCGAAATTTCTGACGGGCGGCGCGGTGTAATTGATTTTTTTGAATTCTTCGTTTTGCACGAAAATGAGTTTAACGAAATTAATTTGAAGTTCCAAGTTCGCCGTTTCAGGTTTTTTCTCAATTTGAAATGTGGAACTAGAAACCTGAGACGTTTTCTGCTAATCTAAAATCCCGTGGAGCAACACGGCAAAAATCCCCGACAAAATGTGATTGCAATTATTCCTGCGCGTTTCGCTTCGACACGTCTGGAAGGCAAACTTTTATTGCCTTTATTCGGAAAACCTTTGATTCTGCACACCTTGGAACTGGCGAAAAAAGCGCGAAATGTTTCGCGCGTAATTGTCGCGACCGACGACGAAAGAATTTTAAATGTCGTCGAAGAAAGCGGAAACGAAGCCGTCTTAACTTCCAACGCGCATCAGAGCGGTTCGGACAGAATCGCCGAAGTCGCCGCGAATCTGCCGGAAAATTCGATAATCGTCAATGTTCAGGGCGACGAACCTTTAATTTCGCCGCTGACTATTGAAAAGGCCGTCGAAGCGCTTTTAGCGGAAAGCGGGAAGTGGAAAGCGGAAAGTGAAAACGAAGAAAAAACATTCCACTCGTTTGAGATGGCGACGACTTGCGAAAAAATTGATGATTACAGAGACGTTTTAAGTTCCGACGTGGTTAAAGTCGTTGCGGACGCAAACGATTTTGCGCTTTATTTTTCGCGCTTGCCGATTCCGTTTCCGCGCGAGGCCGTAAAAAAATACGGCAGCCTTGAGAAAGCTTTGCAGAGCGAGCCGAATCTGCTCTCGCTTTTTCGAAAACACACCGGACTATATGTCTATCGCCGCGAATATTTGTTAAAATTTACAAAGCTGCCACAGACGAATCTCGAAAAAACGGAAATGCTCGAACAGCTTCGCGCACTGGAAAACGGCGCGCGGATAAAAGTCGTCGAAGTCGCGGAAAGTTCAATCGGCGTCGATACGAAGGAAGATTTCGAGCGCGCAAGCCGTATTCTTGAGCGGCGAAACATTACTTTTCGCGAAGCCAAATTTGAGGATATTCCGCAGATTGCGCGCGTTCACGTCGAGTCGTGGCAGAAATCCTTTGCCGGAATCGCGCCTCAGGAATATTTGAATCAAATGTCGGTCGAAAATCGCATCGGGCAGTTCGAAAAGGCATTTTCCCAAAGTTCATTTTATAAAATGTTCGTTGCCGAGACGCTTGCAGACGGAATTGTCGGCTTCGCCGATTTCGGCTCAACGCGCAACGAAAACTCATCTGAAGCCGATTTGTACGCGATTTACTTTTTGCCGGAATTTCAAAGAAAAGGAATCGGCGGAGAACTTTTCCGTTTGTGTCAAAAGGAAATGCTGTCTCGCGGTTTTACGTCGATGTCGCTGGACGCGCTGGCAATAAGTCCATACCGCAAATTTTACGAGAAAATGGGCGGGCGCATTATCGGCGAAGGCTCGCACAAACTGTCCGGAGTCGAATACAAAACCGTAATTTACGGCTGGCGCGATTTAAGAGAAGATTTATGAGCGACTGGCTTGGATTGATATTTTTTGTTTTGCTGGTGGTCGGCGCGTTCGTCGGCTTGAAAGTTTTGAGCAAGCCGCACAAGCGAACCGAAGAAGAATTTGAGCGCGGCGCGGCGGAAAGCGCTTCGATGCTCGGTGCGCGTATGAACGCCTTACAGGAATTATTAAATCCCGAATCGGCGAAGGCGAAAGAAGTGCAGACGCAGATGAAAGAAGGCCGCTTTATGAAAAAGAAACGCGAAGGCAAATCGGCCGGCGAAGATTTGAGCGATGAAGAGTGAGTTTCGGAATCTACATCGAAAGAGAAAAGCGGAGAGAACAAAAGACGAATAACGAAGGACAAATTTATGACAAAATATATATTCGTAACGGGCGGCGTGGTTTCAAGTCTCGGCAAAGGTTTGGCGGCAAGCTCGCTCGGCTGCCTGCTCGAAGCGCGCGGAATGAAAGTGCAGATGATGAAGCTCGACCCATACATAAACGTCGACCCGGGCACGATGTCGCCGTTTCAGCACGGAGAGGTTTTCGTTACTGACGACGGCGCGGAAACCGACCTCGATTTAGGTCATTACGAGCGATTTACCAGCGCCAAGCTTTCGCAGGCAAACAACTGGACGAGCGGGCGGATTTATCTTTCGGTCATCGAGAAAGAGCGGCGCGGCGATTATCTGGGCAAAACGATTCAGGTCATTCCGCACATTACGGACGAAATAAAGGACGCCGTCAAAGTCGTCGCTGAAAAGGAAAAGCCCGACGTTTTAATAGTCGAAATCGGCGGAACGGTCGGCGACATCGAATCTCTGCCGTTTATGGAAGCGATTCGCCAGCTCGGCAACGACGTCGGCCGCAATAACGCGATTTTCGTCCACGTTACATTAGTCCCGTATATCGCCGCCGCCGGAGAATTAAAAACCAAGCCGACGCAGCACTCGGTCAGGGAGCTGCGCGAAATCGGCATCGCGCCCGACGTTTTGCTGTGCCGTTCAGACCGTCCTCTGCCGCTCGATTTGCGCCGTAAAATCGCGCTTTTCTGCAACGTGCAGGAACCGGCGGTCATTTCCGCGCTCGACGTGAAAACGATTTACGAAGTTCCGCTCGCTTTTCACGAACAGGGCTTGGACGAATTGATTGTCGGCAATCTGCATCTCAAAGAAGATTTTCCGAACGCCGATTTGCGCCGCTGGCGCGAGCTGGTTTCGATTATCAAAGAGCCTTCGTCGGGCGCTGTCAAAATCGGAATCGTCGGCAAATACGTCGAGCTCGAAGACAGCTACAAATCTCTGCGCGAAGCCTTAACGCACGCGGGCGTGGCGAACAATCTGCGCGTCAACGTCGTCTGGATTGAATCGGAAAATCTGATGCGTGACGATTACGAAAACGCGCTGCACGATTACGACGCCGTCTTAGTTCCGGGCGGTTTCGGCAAACGCGGAATTTCGGGAATGATTCGCGCCATCAAATACGCCCGGAAATCCGGCACGCCGTATTTCGGAATCTGTCTCGGAATGCAGACGGCCTGCATCGAATTTGCGCGGAGCGTCTGCGGTCTGCGCGACGCCGACTCGACCGAATTTAACGCCGAAACGCCGTTCCCGATAATTTTCAAGCTGCGCGACCTCGTCAACGTCGATGAGCTCGGCGGCACGATGCGTCTCGGCCAATGGGCTTGCCGTCTGAAGGAAAACTCGCTCGTCCGCGAAATTTATCACGGCGCGGAAGAAATCGGCGAGCGGCATCGTCATCGCTACGAGTTTAATCCCGAATTCCGACAAATTTTGGAACAAAACGGCCTGGTTTTCAGCGGCATCTCGCCCGACGGTAAGTTTGTCGAAATGGTCGAGCTTCCGCGCGAAGTTCACCCGTATTTTGTCGCGTGCCAGTTTCATCCCGAATACAAATCGAAACCCCTGAACGCGCACCCGCTTTTTACGGCTTTTGTTAAAGCGGCGTGGGAAAATCGGATAAAAAGCGAGAATTTGAAGGACGACGTGACGAGCGACAAACAAATCGAGATGCCCGAACGCGCGGCCGTCGGCGGCGAAGAATGATTTATGCATATTTCCAGTTAATAAAAATTCTTATGGCTGTTTCGTTTTTTCTTTTATTTGGAGCAACGTTATTTTATTTATTTTGCGTTGACAGATTAATTCGCTTTGAATACAAAAACTACAAAGACGAATGGATTAAAGACGGAAAGCCGTACGGATATTATTGGACTTCAAGGGAATCAACATTTTGGCAAGGCTGTTCGAGTCGCGAAGCCTGTTCGAAAAAGTGGCTGGAGGAAAAGCCCGATTGGATTCAACAAGACCCGAAAGCGATTGATCTTTTGAATCGGTTACACAGGTCAAAATGGTTTATGTATTTTTCTCTTAGTATTTGGGGTGCGCTATTTTTGGTATTCCTTCTTTTTGAAAGAGCAGGAGTTAAATAATGAATCAATTTAAAGTGGAAAACGTAACCTTCGGCGACGGTCGTTTGGCGTTTATTTTAGGGCCGTGTGTCGTCGAGTCGGGGCAGCACGCGCTGTTTATGGCGCAGGAGATAAACGATATTTGCCGTCACGTCGGCGTCGAATTTGTTTACAAATCTTCGTTTGATAAAGCGAACCGCAGCTCGTCCGAGAGTTTTCGCGGGCAGGGAATGGAGTTCGGGCTCGAAATTCTGGCGCAGGTCAAACGGGAAATCGGCGTTCCGGTGATAACCGACGTTCACGAAACGTGGCAAATCGAGAAAACGGCGGAAGTCGCCGACGTTTTGCAGATTCCGGCGTTTCTCTGCCGCCAGACCGATTTATTAATCGAATCGGCCAAGACGGGAAAAGCCGTCAACGTCAAAAAAGGACAGTTTCTCTCGCCCTGGGACGCAAAAAATATCGTCGAAAAGCTGCAAAGCGCGGGCGGCGAAAAGATTTTGCTGACCGAGCGCGGCGCAAGCTTCGGATACAATAATCTGGTCGTCGATTTGCGGAGCTTTCCGGTTATGCGAAGCTTCGGCGTGCCGGTCGTTTTTGACGTGACGCACAGCTTGCAGCTGCCGGGCGGTCTGGGAAAGGCAACGGGCGGGCAAGCCGAATACATCGAACACTTTGCTCGCGCGGGCGTCGCCTGCGGCGTCGACGCGGTTTTTATGGAAGTTCACGACAATCCGGCGAAAGCGCCTTCGGACGGCCCGAATCAATTGCCTTTAAATCGTTTGGAAAAATTGCTTTTTAAATTGAAAGAGATTCACGAATTAGTCAATAAGGATTAAAAACGTCCAGCTGAATACGTTTTAGCTGTCGCCGAATTTGAATCGGTCGTCACTGAATTAAATTCGGCGCGGCTTGAAACGCTTCGAGTTACGTTTGATAATGCTGAAAATATAAAAAAGTGCGTATAAAAATGAAATTTACCAGATTTTCCTTAATTTTTACCTTTTTCCTCTTCACGTTTGCCTTTTCCGTTTTTGCACAGAGTGACACGATTTCCTCGAGAACGTGGCAGGTGCAGAAATACGACATCACGGCGACGCTGCCGCAGGCGGAAACGGATAGATATTTAACCGTGAAAGCCGTTTTGAATCTAAAAAACGTTTCGCCGGGCGCGGCTTCGAGCCTGACTTTGCGAATTTCGGACAAGGCGGAAATTTCCGCGGTTAAAATAAACGGAAACGCCGCCGATTTTAGAAAAAGCGAGGAAAAGGTGAGCGGAAGCCTCAGTTTGCAGAGAGCAAATTTTATACTGCCTTCGACTCAGCCGGGCCAGACCGTTTCGGTCGAGGTCAATTACAAGTTAAAAACCGATGAAAATTCGGGCTTGAGCGCGATTTCGCCGGCAGGTTCGCAGTTTTTGCCGCTCTCTTTCTGGTATCCGACGCCGAACAGCTGGTATTTCGCGCGCGGCGCTGATTTCGCCCCGGTTAGTATGCAGATTAACTATTTGAATGGCGAATCGGCAGTTTCTTCGGGAAAAATAGGTACGGATTTTGAATCCGCAAAGAGTCTCACTTTAACTGCATACGAGCAGAAATTAAACGTACAGCCGTTTTTCGTCACCGGAAACTGGGACAAAGTAAGCGCAAACGGCGCTACCGTTTATTTGCCGAAAGGCGCAGGCGCCGACGAGCAGAAACGCGCGAATGAACTGGCAAGTCTGGCTTCGGAAGCAAAATCTTTTGTCGGGACTCTGCTCGGCGCTGCGCCCGATGCGTCTCTGCAAATCGTCTCGGTCAAACGCGGCGCAGGATTTTCGAGCGGCGGAACGATTCTGATTGACGAAGGCACGTTTAGAAGACAAAAAATCGATTCCCAAACCGCGATGACCGTTGCCGAATCTATCGCAAAAATGTGGATTGGCAATGCCGCGCAGATTGACGGTGACGGCTACGGCGCGATTTCCGAAGGATTGCCGCGTTTTATCGCGACGCAGTTTATAGAGCAGAAATACGGCAGAGATATGGCCGACATCGAGCGTCTGCGCCAGCGTTCGGCTTACTCGGCGGTCGTCAAGCGCGATTCTCCTTTGAGCGTCGTCTCGCCGCTCGACGATTATCATTATTCCGTGACGGCCAACAAGGGCGCGATGGTCTGGCGACTGCTGGCGAAAAAAATCGGTCAGGAAGAATTTTTGAACGTACTGCGCGCCGCCATTAAGGACGGAAATCTAAACTTAAACGAGCTGCGTGAGGCTTTTCCGTCGCAGAAAGATTTTCTTGATTACGCGCTCGGTCAGGTGACGGACACGAATTTGCTGATTGGTCTGCCGCAGCAGAACGGCGCGGAAACAAAAATCGCTTTGCGCAATACCGGCTCGATTGACGCTACCGTAAATATTCTGGCGACGACCGTCGGCGGCGATAAATTAACGGCGCAAGCGACGATTCCGGCCAAGAGCTTCGGCGAAGTAACTTTCAAAAATCCAAGTAAAATCGTGCGCGCCGAAATCGACAGCGACAAATTTTACCCGCAGACCGATTATTCGGACGACGTTGCGCCGCGCGAATTTACCGAAAGCGACCCGCTTTTAGCCATCAAACGCAGCTTCGACAAGCAGGATTTTGCCGGAGCAGAGAAAAATGCGCTCGCTATCTTAAAAACGATGCCGCATTTTGACGACGCCAGAATTTTTCTGGCGCGCGCGCTTTTGGCCGAAGGAAAAACGGCGGACGCCGAAAAGGAATTTCGCGCCGTTTTGGAAGAGAAGCTGCCGACTTCGAGAAGTCTGGCGTGGGCCAACGTCGGGCTTGGTGAAATAAATCTTAAAGCCGGACAAAAAACGCAGGCCGCGACGTTTTTTGAAGAAGCCGTCAAAGCCGACGCCGAATACGGCGCGACTTTAGCCGCCCGTCAGGGCAGAAACAATGCGGGCTCGGCCGCTGCCATCGACGAAAGCATCAAAGCGTTTTTCGCCCAATTTGATAAAGCGGCGATTTCCGGTCGCAAATCGGATATCGACGCGATGATTGTGACCGGCGAGATACCGAGATTTTCCACCGGAATCGGCGGGCAGGCGCAGCAATGGGAAACAAAAATCCTGCAGGTCGATAAATACGACGGCGACGGCGCGCTCGTCGAAGCAAATATGAATATCAAACTGCTAAATAAAAACGAGGAAAGCGGAGTTGCCATTTTTCGTCTCGCCAAAATCGGCGGCGTCTGGAAATTAAGCGGCGTCGAGATGTTTGAAGTAAGGTAGTCTGGATTTGAGATTTTAGATTTTGGATAAAAAACAAAATATCAGCAAAGAAGTTTTGCGGCGCGCCGAGAAAATCAAACTGCTTTTGATGGACTGCGACGGCGTTTTAACCGATGGCAGGCTTTATTACACCGAGCAAGGCGAGCAGATGAAAGTCTTTCACGTGCGCGACGGCCAGGGAATCGTCTCCTGGCACAAAGCCGGCTTTCGTTCTGGAATCGTCTCGGGCAGAGACGCGAAAAAAATTCTGGAGAAAAGGGCAACCGAACTCGGGATGCATTACGTCAAAACCTGTTCGCTCGACAAAGCGAAGGATTTTGAAGATATTTTACAAGCTGCCGGCCTTGCCGCCGAACAGGTTGCATATATCGGCGACGATATCGGCGATATATGTCTTTTGGAAAAAGTAGGCTTGCCGGTTGCCGTTGCAGACGCCGCCTCCGCGCTCGATTCTTACATATTATATAAGACGACATCGAAGGGCGGGCACGGAGCGGTCAGAGAAGTAACGGACTTGCTTCTTAGTGCAAAAAAAACTATCTGAGGCTTTTTGCAAAAAACTGGCAACCCTCTATAATAGGAATACATCTTAACTGGCTCGCTTGAATTGAGAGAGTTTCAATTAAAGAAGGTTTGAAAAAAAGTTTTTTGCGAGCAACTTGTCGAAAAGTTAATTCATCATAACTTGCTCGCTTGAATAAGCAGGGTAAAATTTTTGCTAGAAGAATCAAGTTCTCTTGAGTTTATAAATTTAAGAGGATTTTATTTTCGGCAAAATCCGATAAAAAGATATTTGAAAGATTGTATTTATGTATGAATTTTAAGTCTGAAATCTGTCAGCGGCGCTGAACTACACAGGTAAATTTGATTATTTATAAAATAGTTCGGAGGTTGCTTGACAAGTTAAGCTTAAATAGATAAATTACATATTTGCCTCTGACGAAACTTAGGTAACGTGAAAAGAGAAAAGTTAAAAAGTTTCGTTTCGGGTTGACAATAAAAATACAATCTGTATAATCAAAATTTCGCCTTTCAAACAGAAAAGGGAAAACAGATAGAAATTTGATATTTGAAAACTAGATATGCGAGTCCATGTGTTAATTCAAAAATAGTTCGTTTCACGACGAACGCAATATGCTAGTAAAAACTTTTTAACGAGAGTTTGATCCTGGCTCAGAATCAACGCTGGCGGCGTGCCTCAGACATGCAAGTCGAACGATTAAACTTTCCTTCGGGAAAGATATAAAGTGGCGTACGGGTGAGTAACACGTAAGTAATCTACCTTTGAGTGGGGAATAACAGTCGGAAACGACTGCTAATACCGCATAATGCAGCGGCACCGCAGGGTGACAGTTGTTAAAGCATTTATGCGCTTAAAGAGGAGCTTGCGGCAGATTAGCTAGTTGGTAAGGTAATGGCTTACCAAGGCAACGATCTGTATCCGGTCTAAGAGGACGGTCGGACACACTGACACTGAATAACGGGTCAGACTCCTACGGGAGGCAGCAGTCGGGAATTTTGGGCAATGGGCGAAAGCCTGACCCAGCAACGCCGCGTGAAGGATGAAGTCTTTCGGGATGTAAACTTCGTAAGAATAGGAAGAATAAATGACGGTACTATTTGTAAGGTCCGGCTAACTACGTGCCAGCAGCCGCGGTAATACGTAGGGACCAAGCGTTGTTCGGATTTACTGGGCGTAAAGGGCGCGTAGGCGGCAATTCAAGTCATCTGTGAAATCTCTGAGCTTAACTCAGAACGGTCAGATGATACTGCTTTGCTAGAGTGCAGAAGGGGCAACCGGAATTCTTGGTGTAGCGGTGAAATGCGTAGATATCAAGAGGAACACCTGAGGTGAAGACGGGTTGCTGGGCTGACACTGACGCTGAGGCGCGAAAGCTAGGGTAGCAAACGGGATTAGATACCCCGGTAGTCCTAGCCCTAAACGATGAATACTTGGTGTCTGGAGTTATTTTCTCCGGGTGCCGTCGCTAACGTTTTAAGTATTCCGCCTGGGGAGTACGCACGCAAGTGTGAAACTCAAAGGAATTGACGGGGACCCGCACAAGCGGTGGAGCATGTGGTTTAATTCGACGCAACGCGAAGAACCTTACCTGGACTAGAATGTGAGGGAAG
>DASWRI010000057.1:0-47051 GCA_036403235.1 Pyrinomonadaceae bacterium
TATCGTTTGACCGGCGACGGCGGCGCGTTTATTCGCCTGAACGGCGGAAGCGACACGGATTATTTCCAGTTTGGAAATGTCAATCAGGTCGAAATTTACGGATTGATTTTTTATGCGCAGGGCGATCAGGTAATGAATGCCCGTTCGGTTATCCAGAGCGGTTATACGGGTCAGACGGATATCACGAATTGCTCGTTTTTCGGCATCGGCGCGAGCGATTCCATCATCGACGCTCACAATACGGATTTGATTGTCGAAAAATCGCAGTTTGACGGAAGCGCGGGCAGCGCCGGCGTAATTCATTCGACGACCTCGAGAGGAATTACGGTTAAAAATTCTTCGTTTATCGACTACGCGACATTTCTGGATATGTATCTTTCAAAAACGCCGTTTATCATGCCGCCGGCCTGGATAAATATCGAAAATAAAGACCCGCAGTTCGGAGCTAACGGGCAGCGAGTCGCCAGAATTCAGGATTGCCGCTTTGACGAGGGCGCGCACAAGGCAATCAGGATACAAAATCACAAAGTCGTCGACATTACCGGCATCAGCGTCAATTTATCGGGAGTCGATGACTCGGGCGGCGTGCTGCTCGACAATGTCGAGTATGCGGAGATTAAATTCTCGACCTTCGGCTATGTGACCCAGCCGCGCCCGGCGGTCGAGATAAAAAATAAGACGACGCTTGAGGTCACCGCTTTAATCTTTACGAAATCGGTTTATTTTATTACCAAGGATAAAACTTCGAGCTTTACGACAAAAGCCTGTGCAAAATGCCTGGTTAAATAAATCGTCGATATTCAAAGGAATGTCGCAATCATCTTGCGATTTTTCTAATTTTTGCGGCCGTCATTAATACAATAGTGGCGGCCGCATCCGCATTTTTGCGCAGGCCGCCGATTTTTGTGAGAAAGAATGTCATAAAGTTAAATTTGATTCATCCTCATTTTTCATCTCTTGTTTGCCGTTCGGCCTTGCGTTGTGATACAAAATTCTTTTATCAATACATATATTTTTAACACTGAGAGGAATAAAAAATGATTAGACGTAACAAAATTACTGTGGTCGGCGCGGGAAACGTCGGCGCGACCGCCGCGCACTGGATTGCCGCAAAGGAATTGGCCGATGTTGTTTTAGTCGATATCGTCGAAGGAACGCCGCAGGGAAAATCGCTCGATTTGGCGCAGGCCGCGCCGATTGACGGCTTTGACGTAAAGCTCGTCGGCGCAAATTCTTATGAAGAAACAAAAGATTCCGACATCGTTATCATCACTGCCGGATTGCCGCGCAAACCCGGAATGAGCCGCGACGACCTTTTAAAGACAAACGCCGACATCGTCGGAAAAGTGACCGACGAAGTCGCGAAATATTCGCCGAACTCATTTATCATCGTCGTCTCAAATCCGCTGGACGCGATGACGCAGGTCGCCTACAAGCGCTCGGGCTTTCCGAAAAATCGCGTGATGGGAATGGCCGGCGTTCTCGATTCGGCGCGGATGCGCTGCTTTCTGGCCGAAGCTCTCGACGTTTCGGTCGAAGACGTAACGGCGTTTGTGCTCGGCGGACACGGCGACACGATGGTTCCCTTGCCGCGTTATTCGACTTGCGCAGGAATTCCCGTCACCGAGCTTTTGCCGAAAGACCAGCTCGACGCGATTCTTACGCGCACGGCCAACGGCGGCGCGGAAATCGTCGGGCTTCTCAAAACCGGCTCGGCCTTCTACGCTCCCAGTTTAGGCGCGGTCGAAATGGCGCAGTCGATTTTGAAGGACAAAAAACGAATTTTGCCGTGCGCCGTCTATCTCGAGGGCGAATACGGAATCAATAACCTGTTTGTCGGCGTTCCGGTAAAACTGGGCAAAAACGGCGTCGAGCAGATTATCGAAATTTCTCTGACCAACGAAGAACGCGCTGCTCTGCACAAATCGGCGGGCGCGGTTCAGGAATTGATTGACATTCTCGAAATTTGAGCGCGGAAAAATTCTCGAATTATAAAAGGAAAGTCTCGAAAGGGCTTTCCTTTTTTGTTTCCCGAAATAAGTTTTCGGTCAATCTGACCGGTTGTTTCATTCAAATTGAAATAATTTTGAAACGAATCTTTCCGGCTAAAATCCCCCTCATCTTCATAAAACCCTTGTATTTATTGAGTTTTAACGTGATAAACAATTTTGGCACGGGCGTTGCCAATGTCTTCGCGGCAATTCATGTATTTTTATGGCCTGCCGTTTCACAAATCATATCGTTAGTTTGAAGGATAAAAAGATGTTATATCTGAGAAAGTTTTCAATGTTTTCGCAAATAGTTGCTCTCACGCTTGTTTGCACGCTGCTCTCGCTGAATATTGTCGGCGTCGCGGCGAATACAAACAATACGACTGTTAAGGAGCCGGTAAAAACAGCTACGCTGAACAAATTTACTACCGACCTGACCGAGCTTGCCGGACAGGGCACGCTTCGTATAAATAATAATTTTGAATCTGAAGTTAATCAATTAATTAAGGTTCTGACCACCGAAAGCTCACGCTATCCGGTTATTCTCGATGAAAAAGGCGACAATCAGGAACTGGTTGCCGAACTTTTCGCATCGCGTATCGCTAAAGGCGACGTTCCGGCTGGTTTGCGCGGCAAACGCTTGATTACGCTTGAGACCTCCAAGCTTTTCTCCAACACGGAAAACCGGGAAGAAATTTCGGCAATCGTCGAAAACGTCGTTTCCGAGCTTTCCGGCTCGAAGAGCGATACGATTTTGTTTGTTAACGAATTAGCCAATTTCGTCGGTAATTCGCGCATTAACGATGCGCTGACGAACGCGCTGCTCGAAGGCAAGGTCAAAATCATCGGCGGCAGCTCGACGGCCGCTTACGCAGATAAAATCCAGCCGCAGGCGGAAGTTGACGCTTTATTTGAAAAAATCAACATCAGCCAGACTTCGAGTCTCGCCGCCAGCGAAGCGACAAACAACGCTTTTGACGAAAACGAAGGCTTTCGCGGCGACAACGTTTCGCCCGATTTACGCGAGATGATGTCGCAGGACATGAACAAGCGCGTTGACGTTATTCTTCAGGCGAAAGACGCCAACAATCAGTCGCTTCGCGCGATTATGTCGGCAAACGGCGTGCGCCTGAACGAAAGAATCGGCAAGAGCAACACGCTCGTCGTCAATCTGCCTTTGCGCGCGGTCGAATCGCTTGCGCAGAGCGGCATCATCAATTATATGTCGCCCGACCGTCCGCTTAATTTTATGGGTCACGTTGAAAATACGACCGGCACGACCGAAGTTCGCCCGCAGGCGGCGACCGCAACTCGTCCGGCGTTTACGCTCGACGGAACCGGCGTCGGAATCGCCATTCTCGATTCGGGCATGCTCGCGACTCACAAAGATTTCAAAAACGCAGCCGGCGCGAGCCGCATCGTTTTCAGCAAGAACTTTGTAGCGACCTCGACGACGACCAATGACGATTACGGCCACGGAACGCACGTTACCGGTATCGCCGCCGGAAACGACAGCACTTATAAAGGTATCGCGCCGAATGCGAATATCATCAATTTGAAAGTGTTGGACGGACAGGGCAAAGGACAGACGGCGTGGCTTTTGAGCGCGCTCGACTGGCTGATTGCCAACCACGCGACTTACAATATTCGCGTTGCCAATTTGAGCCTCGGCGGTCTGGCGATTGATTCATACACAAACGACCCGGTTTGCCGCAAAGTCCAACAGTTGACCGCGCTCGGCGTCCTTGTCGTCGCCGCTGCCGGAAACGAAGGCAAAAATACTCTCGGACAAAAAATCTACGGTAAGATTCACTCGCCCGGCAACGACCCTTCAGCTTTAACGGTCGGCGCGGTCAATTCGAAAAATACCGATGCTCGCAACGACGACGGCGTCACGACCTTCAGCTCACGCGGCCCGACGCGCAGTTATTATACAAACGCGGGCGGCCAGAGAGTTTATGACAACGCGATGAAGCCCGACCTGGTTGCTCCGGGAAATAATATCGCTTCGGCTAAAGCGCCGAGTTCGTTGCTCGCGGTTACTTATCCTTTACTTTCGATTGGCGGTTTACTTACTTCCTCCGACGACGGTTTGATGAACATGAGCGGAACTTCGATGTCGACTCCGGTCGTTTCGGGCGCGGCGGCTCTGCTTTTCCAGCTCAATCCGAATCTGACGCCGTCGATGGCAAAAATGATTCTGGAATATACGGCGCAGCCTCTGAACGGCTACAATATGCTCGAACAGGGCGCGGGTGAGTTAAATCTCGAAGGCGCGGTTCGCCTCGCGAAAACATATCGCGAAGATATTAATTTCAACTCGACCGCGACGCCCGGAATGAGTCTCTTAGAGGCTGGTCAAACATTCCCGGCGGCGACCTCGACCATCAGCGGAACGACTTTCCCGTGGGCGCAGGGCATCCTGACGAATCACACTTACCTGAAAGGACAGAGTATCGCCAACACGTTCCACGAAGTTTATCGAAACAATTCGTGGTTCCAGAAAGGCGTTATCAACAACCCGACCACGTTCCAGTATATGTTGAACGGCAATTTCTATAATCCTTCGAGTATTGCAGTTACTCCGAAGGCGCTGGTCAGCAACGGAACAGCTATGGGCGGCGGAACGGTCTTTAGGGCGTTCGGCGTTCTGGTCAGCGACGGCGTGCTCGTCAGCGACGGCGTTCTGGTCAGTGACGGCGTGCTCGTCAGCGACGGCGTGCTTGTCGGCGACGGTGTTCTCGTCGGCGACGGTGTTCTGGTCGGTGACGGCGTTCTGGTCGGCGACGGCGTTCTGGTTGGCGACGGTGTTCTGGTCGGTGACAGCGTAATTTTTGGTGATGAGAATTAATCAATAAGGATTAAATAAATAGGAGAATCACCGTGAAATTAAAAACTGTAACCAAACAAGACTATAACGCACCACAGACAACCCGGAATCAGAGTTTTGTAACAGCAGTTCCCACTCTCAGCAATATCCAAGAGCTCAACGAAACCAATCGTCAGGAAGTCTTCGAATTTCTCGCCATCCGCCCGGTTCACACGGTCGTGATGAAGAGTTTCATACAAGATAACGGAATTGAAAGCAAAGACAATCGCGGCAAATTTTACGGCTACCGCAACAGAGCCGGAAAGCTTGAAGGAATCGCGCTTATCGGCCACACGACATTGCTTGAATCACGCTCGGACGACGCCCTCCTGGCATTTGCCCTGATGGCGAGAATTTCCGAAACACCGATTCACATCATGATGTCGGACGGCGATACGACCGAAAAATTCTGGAAGCATTTTGCTAACGCAAATCAGGCACCCAGACTCGTTTGCACCGAACTGCTCTTTGAACTTAACTTCCCCTTTCCCGTGCAGGACTGCAAATGGGACGTTCGTCCGGCGAAAGTCGACGAGCTCGACCAGATTGCCGAAGCGCACGCCGAGGTCGCTTTTATCGAAAGCGGCGTGAATCCGTTGGAAAAAGACCGCGAAGGTTTTCTCAAACGCACAAAAAGAAGGATTGAGAAGGAACGCACCTTCGTGGTCTTTGAAAACGGAAAACTAGTGTTTAAGGCCGATATCATCGCCGAAACTTCCGATGTGGCTTACCTCGAAGGAATTTACGTCGCTCCCGAATATCGCGGTCAGGGCGTAGCGCCGAGCTGCCTGTCCAAATTAAGCCTTGAATTATTAAATCGAGTTCAGCATATATGCCTCCTCAGCAATGTTGAATTCAAAGGTGCACACCGCAGCTTTTTGAAGGCGGGTTTTAAGAACACGGATTGTTGCCAGACAATTTTTGTTTAACTTAAAAAAACAATGGACAAACTTACCCTGTCTAGTCCATAATAGAGGGAGGCTCACACAGAGAGCCTTCCTCTAATTTTCTATAGTCAATCTAATAAATGCAAAAGTTTCTGATTCCCGCCTTTAACTTTTTAATACGGAAATCAATCGCCCGCTGAAAGACTTTGAAGTTGTTTTCCTAGTTCACCTTCTATGAATACACAGACGAGAACCAGAAGCTATATGCTGTCTATTGTTATAATAGGCGCGTTGTGTGTTGTAGCGGCGCTGGTTAATATTCCCTTACAAAAAATAGACTACAAGTTTCTCATTCTCGTCGGTCTGACCATCGGACTCGGCTCGCGCATCACTCTTCAGATTCCCCGGTTCAAATCACATATCGCCGTTTCCGACACTTTTATCTTTTTTGCATTGCTTTTATACGGCGGCGAATTTGCCGTCGTGCTGGCGGCGGTCGAGGCTTTTTTCTCGTCGTGGCGCTTCTGCAATAAAAAAATCACCGTCTTTTTTAATACGGCGGCGATGGCTCTTTCGACTTCAATCGTCTATCTGGCTTTGGAAGCGTCCGGCCTTTACGACGAAAACAAGATGCAGGGCGTGAACGGTCATCTGAGCGATTTTATTATTGTTTTATCGCTCATGGCGCTGACGCAGTTTATCTGTAATACGACGCTCGCCTCGGTTTACAGCGCGCTCAAAAGCGAGATTCCGCTCTGGGAAACGTGGAAAACAAAATACGTCTGGACGTTTATCACATATCTGGTCGGCGCGATAAGCGCCGGCGTTTTGCTGCAATTGACCATCAGCATCGGCTTTGTCGTCGTGATTGCGACTTTTCCCGTCATTTTCTTTATCTACATGACTTACCGGATGTATTTGAAAAACGTGGAAATGGCGACCGCGCAGGCCGAACAGGCCGAAGAGCACGCCGAGATTCTCGAAAGACAATCGGTCGCTCTGCGCGAATCCGAAGAACGTTTCCGCAGCGCGTTTAACTACGCGCCAATCGGCATCGCGCTCGTTTCGCCGGCGGGCTTCTGGCTGAAAGTCAATCGCGCGCTCTGCCATATTTTAGGTTATTCGGAAGAGGAATTTTTGAAGAAGGATTTCCAGTCGATGCTTTTCACCGAAGATTTGGGCAACACGCTGGTTAGAATTCACGAGCTGCTTTCGGGCAAAATCCAGAACTGCCAGATGGAGCAGCGTTATATTCACAAAAACGGAGAGACCGTCTGGGCGGCGTGGAGCGTTTCGACCGCGAGCGACGCGGCCTCCGAGCGCCCGAATCTGATTTTTCAGCTTCAGGACATTACGGCCCGCAAATCAGCCGAAGAAAAACTTCAGTTTGAAGCGACGCACGACGCTTTGACGGGTTTGCCGAATCGAGCGTTTTTTATGTCGCGGCTCGAAAACGCTTTGAAAAAAGTTCACGAAACGCCGAATTACAAGGTCAGCATTCTCTTTATCGACCTCGACCGCTTTAAGGTCGTCAACGACAGTCTCGGGCACTTTATCGGCGACCAGCTGCTGGTCGGAATCGCCGACCGCCTGCGTGATTGTCTGCGCCCGGCCGACATCGTCGCGCGGCTCGGCGGCGACGAATTTACGATTTTGGTCGAAGGCAATCATCACCCGGGCGAAGTCATTAGAATCGCCGAGCGCGTCAAGGAAAAATTTGCCAAGCCCTTTGATTTGAGTGGTCAGGAAGTTTACAGCTCGGCGAGCATCGGCATTCTCCACAACTCGGAAAAACATCTGATTCCGGCCGATATGATGCGCGACGCCGACACGGCCATGTATCAGGCGAAACGCGCCGGAAAAGCGCGCCACGAAGTTTTCAATGAAGGAATGCACAAAGCCGTCAAGGAAACGCTTCTGCTCGAAAACGATTTGCGCCGCGCGATAGAACGCCAGGAACTCGTCGTTTATTACCAGCCGATTCATTCGCTCGATTCGCGCCGGGTTCTGGGATTTGAAGCGCTCGCGCGCTGGAATCATCCCGAACTCGGCGTTCTTTCGCCGAACAAATTTATTCCTCTGGCCGAAGAAATCGGTTTGATTGATTCGCTCGGCGAGCACATAATGCATCTGGCGTGCTCGCAGATGTGTATTTTAAAGGACAAGCTCGACGACATCTCGCAGTATATTCTGAGCGTAAATCTTTCCTGCAAACAATTCGAACAGCCGGATTTGGTCAATAGAATCAAGCAGATTCTTAACGAAACCGGATTTCCGCCCGACAAATTAAAGCTCGAAATCACCGAATCGGTCTTTTTCAAATACGAAGACAAGGCCGTCAAAATGCTCGACCAATTGTGCGAGCTCGGCATCGAGATAAATATCGACGATTTCGGTACGGGTTACTCGAATCTGAGTTATTTGATGCAGCTTCCGATTTCGACTTTGAAAATCGACCGCTCGTTTATCGAGCCAATCAAACAGGAAGGCGACAATGTCGAGATTGTCCAGACAATCATTATGCTGGCTAAAAATCTCGGTATGAAAGTGATTGCCGAAGGCATCGAAACCGAATATCAAATCGAGCAGCTTATGAAATTTAAATGCGAAATCGGGCAGGGTTATTTTTTCTCGCGCCCGATGCGCTTTGAAGATTTGGAAACATTTCTCAGCGCCCGTCGCGAGCCGAATATTCCTCAAGCCGCTTTCAAAGACGTTTCCGTTCTGTCAACAATCCAATAAAAACTAAAAATCGAAAAGTGAAAGGTGCAAACTGAAAGCTAATTTTCAGTTTGCACCTTTCACTTTTCAGCTCAAACTATTTTCGCAGCCAGCCAAAAAGCGCGTTGACCGTAATATCGCGGTTTGTTTCGTAAATCGCGCGCGTCAAAGGAATTCCCATCGGGCACACCTGCACGCAGTTTTGCGCGTTGCCGCAGTTGGCGATGCCGTCTTCCTGAGTCAGGCCTTCGAGCCGCTCGTCAATCGTAAATTTTCCGGTCGGATGCATATTGTAAAGCTTCGCCTGTGCGATAGCCTGCGGCCCGATGTAGTTGTCTTCGTGATACTGCGGGCAGGCTTCGAGACAGCAGCCGCACGTCATACAGCGCGAATAACTGTAGCGCTCCTGCGCCTGCTCGTTCGACATTACCGGGCCGGGACCTAAATCGTGATAACCGTCCAATTCCATCCACGCGTGAACCTGTTTGAGATGGTCGAACATTCGCGAGCGGTCGACTTTGAGGTCGCGCACGTTCGGAAATTTCGACATCGGCTCTAAAGTTATCGTATTTCCGCCGCTCGCGATTAATAAATCGTCAATCAAAGCTGAGCACGACTGGCGAACGCGCCCGTCGATGACCATCGTGCAGATGCCGCAGACCTGTTCGAGACAGCTCATATCCCAGACCGGCGGCGTGGTCTTCTTCCCGTCTTTCGTCACCGGATTTTTGCGAATATCCATCAACGCGGAAATGACGTTTAAGTTTCGCCGGTAAGGAATCTCGAAAGTTTGCCAATACGCTTCGGCGTTATGGTTATCGCGCCGCTGAATTTTTATCTCGACCGCCGGCGGCGGATTGTCCAGCCGCTTTTTTTCGTGATGCACGTTTGCTTCGTTCATAATTCTTTAATCTTCTTTGATTGATTCGCCTTCGGCAACTTTTTCGCCTTCCTTGCGCCACGTTTCCTCGCGACCGACTTTCGGTTTGAGCTCGCTTCCCGGCTGCGGAACTTGCGGCGCGCCGCCTTTTTCGGTCGCGGCGGCTTTCGCTTTGCCTTTCGTGTAATCGCGCTTGCGCGGCTCGATTAAACCGATGTCGACCGCTTCGTATGATAAAACGGGCGCTTCTTCGGAATATTCGGCAATCGTCGTTTTCAAGAATTCCTCGTCGTTGCGGTCGGGAAAATCCGGCTTGTAATGCGCGCCGCGCGATTCGTTCCGGTTCAGCGCGCCCAGGGTTATGACGCGCGCGAGCTGCAGCATATTCCAGAGCTGCCGCGCGTGCGGAACGGCCTGCGTCGCCCACAGATTCGAATCGTTTATCGAAATATGCCGGAAACGGTCGATGAGTTCGAGAATTTTCTCGTCCGTCTGTTTCAAACGCTCGTTGTAGCGCACGACCGTGACGTTGTCGGTCATCCATTTACCGAGCTCGTCGTGAATTTTATATTGATTTTCCGTGCCTTCGTTTTTGACGATTGACGCGTTGATTGCTCGCTGGCGCTTTAATTCGGCTTCGTGAAGTCCGTTTGTTTCCGAGTTCCCGCGCTCGACGTTTTTCGCGTATTCAATCGCCGACGGCGCGGCCACGAATCCGCCGTAAACGCATGAGACGAGCGAGTTTGCGCCGAGCCGGTTGGCGCCGTGAATCGAATAATCGCATTCTCCGGCGGCGAACAGGCCGGGAATATTCGTGCGCTGTTCGAAATCGACCCAGAGACCGCCCATCGAATAATGAACGCCGGGGAAAATTCGCATCGGGACGTAGCGCGGGTCGTCGCCGACGAACATCTCGTAAATTTCCAGAATCGCGCCCAGTTTTCTGGTCAGCGTTTCCGAATCGATGTGCGTCAAATCGAGATAAACCTGATTTTCGCCGCCGACGCCGAAGCCTTCGAGACAAACTTGAAAAATCTCGCGCGTCGCAATGTCGCGCGGAACGAGATTTCCGTAAGCCGGATATTTTTCTTCGAGAAAATACCAGCGCTCGTCAGTCGGAATGTCTTTCGGATTGCGCGCGTCACCCTGATTTTTCGGAACCCAGACGCGCCCGCCTTCGCCGCGCGCCGACTCCGACATCAAACGCAATTTGTCTTCGCCGGGAATCGAAGTCGGGTGAACCTGTATAAATTCGCCGTTCGCGTAGCGCGCGCCCTGCTGATACGCCGCCGAAACCGCGCTGCCCGTACAGGTCATCGAATTGGTCGATTTACCAAAAATCAGTCCCGGCCCGCCCGTCGCCATAATCACGGCGTCGGCGTAAAACGCTTTTAATTCGAGCGTCTGCAAATTCATCGCAATCAGGCCGCGACAAACCTGATAATCGTCCAGAACGAGCGAAAGCATTTCCCAGCCCTCGTATTTATTGACTTTTCCGGCCGTTTCCCATTTGCGAACCTGCTCGTCGAGCGCGTATAGAAGCTGCTGTCCGGTGGACGCGCCCGCAAATGCCGTCCGGTGATGCAAAGTTCCGCCGAAACGACGAAAATCCAGAAGCCCTTCGCGCGTTCGCGAAAATGGTACGCCCATCCGGTCGAAAAGATAGATAATCTGCGGCGCCATCTCGCACATTTTCTGTACGGGCGGCTGGTTGGCCAGGAAATCGCCGCCGTAAACCGTGTCGTCAAAATGTTTCCACGGCGAGTCGCCTTCGCCTTTGGTGTTGACCGCGCCGTTGATTCCGCCCTGCGCGCAGACCGAATGCGAGCGTTTGACCGGGACGACCGAAATCAAATCGACTTCGTAGCCCGCTTCGGCAATTTTCATCGCCGCCGCCAGTCCGGCGAGCCCGCCGCCGACAACCGCTATTTTTAATCCGTTTGAAGCCATAATAGTTAGTTGATAATTGATAGTTGATTGTTGATAATTTGTTTCTTTTTCACTATCAACTATCAACTATCAATTATCCGTCAATTAAAATTTTCTCGAACCGCCGCCCGGCGCGACGACGCCCTGTTTCTCCGCTTCGTGACAAAACGTCTGCGGCAGCAAACCGCACGGGCGGACAAAGGCAATCGCCGCGTTTGTGCCGACCGCGAATAAAAAGACGGACAATCCGACGCAGGCGTAAAGCGCGTATTTCTGCGCCTTTTCGCCGATTAAAATGCCCCAGTCAACCGCGAAAAGAAAAAGGCCGTAACCGAGATGCCAGGCGGTTGACGCGACGCCGAGAATATAAAAAATCAAAACGGCGGCGTTCTTAAACTCCTGCGCGACGATGCTGAATGCTTTATCGGCGTTTCCGGCCACCGGATTGCCGAAAGATTCGAGGCCCGGAATGATGCCGAAACGCAAATTCAGAATATGAAACAATAAAAAGAAAAACAGAAAAATTCCGGTCACGCGCTGGAAAATATAAAACCAGTTTCGCCCGTAATTGTAATTTCCGGCGTTCGGACGCGCTTCGGCGGAGATAAAAATGCCGTAAATCGAGTGAAAAAGAAGCGGCAGAAAAATGCCGAAAATCTCGACAAATAAAAGATACGGAATGTCGTGGATATCCTGAACGTGCTTGTTAAAGCTGGTCGCGCCGCCCATCGCTGCCGAATTTGTGTACATGTGCACCAGAAAAAACGCGCCGAGCGGCACAATACCCGTCAGCTGATGCAATTTGCGGAGCAAAAATGTCCTGCTAAGTTTAATTGCCATTTTAAGCCCTTGTCGAATCTTTCGATTTTATTATAACTTGCGATAAATATTCTGAAATTTTAAACGGCAAATCGCAAATCGACAATCGAAAAATTCTCCGAGCTTCTATCTTACTTTCTTTTTTTAATTAGATAAAATGAATTCTTTTGCGCGTATTGTGTAGTAAAACTTATTATTTTGTTAGATAATAATAAAAGGTGAATGATTAAGTTAAAGAGCAATTTCGGATTCGAAACTTGCCGCACATATAACTCACAACAAAAGAAATGCATGTAGAAACATTAAAAGTTTTTTGCGACCTGGTTGATATGCAGAGCTTTTCGCTCGCAGCCGAAAGGAATTTCGTGACGCAGTCGGCGGTCAGCCAGCAGGTTCGGACATTGGAAGATAAATTCAAACGCCGTCTTTTGGAGCGCGTGCGCGGGCGGCGCGAAGTGCGCCTGACGCCGGCCGGCGAAGTTTTTTACCGCGAGTCGAAAAACGTTCTGGCGGCTTACGACCAGATGCAGGAAAGCATGCGCGGACTGGTCGGGAAAATCAGCGGAACGGTGAAAGTCGCGACCGTTTACAGCGTCGGGCTGCATGAATTGCCGCCGAAAGTCCGGGAATTTATGTCGAAATTCCCTTCCGCCAAAATCGATTTGGAATATTCGCGGATGACGCGCGTCGTGCGCGACGTGCTCAACGGCTCGGTCGAGCTCGGCATCGTCACCTTTCCCGAACCGAAACGCGGCCTGACGATTGTCTCGATGACCGGCGACCGGCTCGTTTTGATTTGCCCGCCCGAACACGAGTTTGCCGGAAGAAAAAAAATAAAGGCGAGAGAGCTCGGCGGGCGCGATTTTGTTTTTTTCGAGCGCGATATTCCGACGCGCAAGGCGACCGATAAAATTTTGAAATCCTACGGCGTGGAAGTCCGCAAAGTAGCCGAATTTGACAATATCGAAACGATAAAACGCGCCGTCGAAGTCGGTTTCGGGCTGGCCATCGTGCCGCAGCCGTCGGTCGCGGACGAGGAGAAAAACAACCAGCTCGCCGTTATCCAATTAGCCGAAAAAGACTGGGTGCGCCCGGTCGGCGTAATCCACCGGAGCGACCGCGCGCTGACGCTGGCGGCAAAAAAATTCGTTCAGCTGCTTGAAAATAATCCGCAGAATTCTTAATTTTTCCCGCGTTTTGGTTTATATTAAAAAGACTTTATAAACGTATTTTAATTTTCCCGTCGACTTTATCAAAAGGAGTCCGCCATTCAATGAAAATGCGCCTGTATTCCGCTTTTAAAATCGCCTGCTGCCTGATTTTTGTTTTAACGTTTTCGTCCGTCTTTTACCAACTTCCGAAAGCCGAATCGTCTCAGGGCGCGAATAATTCATTTGATTTGAGCAATTACGATATTCGGCTCGATAAAACGGCGCAGGCGCGCGAAAGCGTTTCGAGATTTGTCGAGCAGTCCGGAAAGAGTTTTCCGTCAATCGATTCGGACAGAAAACGCGCGGCTTTGTCGGAAGAAAAGATGCGCTCCGCAAAAGCGAATTTAAAGATTGAACACAACGAAGATTTGCGGATTCCCGAAGTCCTCTCGCCTGATTACGCGCAGCAGACAGAGTTTTTGACCGCGCCGAGCAGCGAACGAAGAGCCGACGTATTGAAAAATTTTATCAATCAAAACGCCGCGCTTTTCGGCTTGCGCGGCACGCAAATAAACCAGCTTGAAAAAACCGCCGATTACGCAAATCCAAATGGCAATCTTTCCTTTGTTCAATTTGAGCAGAAAATCAATTCGATTCCGGTTTTCCGGGGCGAAATCAAAGCCGGATTTACTCGAAAAAACGAAATCGTGCGCATCATCAACAATCTCGCGCCGCGTCTCGATTACGAAAGCTTGCTGACGAGCGGCCGAAGCGCCGAGCAAGCCGGAAGCTAATGAAAGTTTGTTTGCGACGTATCCGACGTCGGCCTATATCATCGCCGGATTATCTGCCACTCCCGGCGATTATTACTACGGAATTCATCGTTTTCCGACGGCGGTGAGAGCTTTTCGCGGAGCTAACGGATTTCCGCACAATCCTCTGACATTCGCCAATTTGAATCAGGGAAACTGCACCAATTTCGAAAGCGCGTTTCCGCCGCGCGTCCTTATCACAAATTGCGGCGAGGCTCATAATACGGGCGAAATCTGGACTGCCGCCTTGTGGGAAGTTCGCGCCAGGTTTGCCGCGCGCCTCGGTTTGTTTCCGGGAAATCAAAGGGCAATGCAGATTGTGCTCGACGGAATGAAGCTCGCGCCGCTCAACCCGACATTTCTACAGGAACGCGACGCGGCGATTGCGGCGGCGTATGCGGGCGCAAGTTATCCGTCCGAAGCCGCGCTCGACGCCGCCGATGTCTGGCGCGGTTTCGCCGTTCGCGGCCTCGGATTCGGCGCTCAAATTAATACGACCAGTCCAATTAACGTGACCGAATCATTCAACCTGCCGCCAAGTCTTTTAAGACCGAAACGCGCCGATTTTGACGGCGACAGCAAAACCGACGTTTCCGTTTTTCGCGCGTCCGAAGGAAATTGGTATTTGAATCGTTCGACGGCCGGATTTACGGCGATAAAGTGGGGGCTTTCGACCGACACGCCGGTTATGGCCGATTTCGATGGCGACGGCAAAACCGACATCACTGTTTTTCGCGGCAGCGCCGACAACAGTTTGCCCGATTTTTATATCTTATACAGCTCGAATTTTACTTTTTCGGGATATAACTGGGGATTGCCGAATGATATTCCGATTGTCGAAGACTTCGACGGCGACGAAAGAGCCGATGTCGGCGTTTATCGCCCGTCAAATTCTACTTTTTATCTGCTAAAGAGCCTGAACGGCGAAGTCAATCAGATTTACGCTCTTTTTCCGTCGAATTATAAATTAATTACGGGCGATTTCGACGGCGACGGCAAAAACGATATTGCCGTCTATCGCAACGGAACCTGGTATATCAATCAAACAACGGCGGGACTTCTGATTACGCAGTTCGGCGTTGCCGCCGACGTGCCGGCCCCGAGTCGTTATTAACGTAAAAAAGTAGGATATAAATCAGTTTGGCGAGCCGGTCGCCGTCAATCGCGGAATGCACGGCCGGATTTTTAATAACGTCAAAGAAGCCGGACAATCGCTTTTGGCCGAATAAGCGTCTTCGCAACGACTCGCCAAAAAATTTTATTGCTTTACAAACCGACTTGTATTATAAATGTTCTGCGTAAAAGAATATTTGCCGAATCGCTTTGGACGCTTTTTATGCGAGCGATTTCGGTCTTTTCTCAAACTAACCTCAATAGTCAGATTTAATTGCCGGAGCGGTCGAATCAAATGGCTAAAATCTATATATCTTCTACTTACAGCGACCTTAAGGATTATCGCGAAGAAGTTTGTCATGCGCTGCGCAGGCTCGGGCACGACGTGGTTGCGATGGAAGATTACACCGCTTCAGACCAGCGTCCGCTCGAAAAATGTCTGGCCGACGTCGATGGCTGCGACGTTTATATCGGCATTTTCGCCTGGCGCTACGGTTATATTCCGCCGAATCAGGAAAAATCGATTACCGAGCTTGAGTTCAGAACCGCCGCCAACAAAAAAATATGTCTGCTGTTTCTGCTCGACGATAACGCGCCCTGGTCGAGAACCCAGATGGATAAAGACTCCGGACGCATCGAGGCGTTGCGCGATGAATTGAAAAGAGATTTTCTGGTCGAGTTTTTCAGCAACAAGGACGAGCTGGCAAGCGACATCACCATCGCCGTTTCGAAAGCGCTCGCGTCGAAAGAAAATACCGCCGGCGGCGCTGTTACCGGCAACGGCGGAAAAGAAAATAACGACGGCATGAAAGAGCTGTGGAAAATGCTGCGGCCTATCATCGTCTTTTTCATCGCCGTCATCGCCATCTGCGTGCTGGCGATGATTTCGTTTGCAATTCCCTCGGTTCAATCAAGCGTCAATGTCCAGATGGGATTGACTATCGTCGTTAGCATTTTAATCTTTGCGGTAGTTTCCTTTACGTTTATCACCTACAAATTCATTAATAAATTCGTGCAGATAGCCAGAGAAGCATAAGGTTTCAGAAATTAATTCGGGCGAGCGGCAGGAGAGCCAAATGATAAAAATCGACGAGAAAAAACTCGACCGGCTTCAGAAAATATCAAAGATAATCGGCTTTGTCAGTTTCGGAGCTTTTATCGTTTTGTTTCTTATCGGTTTTTTCGCGCTCAGCGCGATTAATCAAAGAATCGAAAGCGCCAACGCCAATCTCAACAACATAAAAACCGAGCTTGAGAACAAAAATACAGAATTAGGTAATAAACAGCAGTCGATTGATGCGCAGGAAGCAAAAATTAAAGAAAACGAGAAAAAGCTGCACGAGCAGGACAAGACGCTCACGGAGGCGCTGAAAGTTCTGCCTAAAAAAGAGGCGGACAAAATTCTCGATAAAAATCCCGACACCGCCAATTCGCTTCCCCGCATTTATCTGCATATCGGCGAGGAAGCGCAAAGACCTCTGGCTGAAACACTACAAAAGAAATTGCAGGCGGCCGGATATATCATTCCGGGCATTCAAAATGTCGCGGGTCGTGCGGTCGTTCCGACAGTTACGCAGCTAAGATACTGCGTCGGCAGAGGGCAGGATTCGGACATCAGAGTTATCACGGACTTGCTCGCCAAACAAGGAATCAAGCTTACCGTTCACGACCCGCTGACGGTGCCCGGCTGCGCAAATGTAAGCTCGCCGCGAAGCTACGAGCTTTGGCTTCCGAATGATTCGGACAGCGCAGTTAAATAAATAATTTGCGAAATTTTCAGAAAGGAGGATTTATGGCAGACGATAAAAATCAAAATGAAGTTCTTCTGGCGGCATATTCCGAGGTTTGCCGAAGCTACCACGCGATTGATGATTTTCGCACAAAATTATTAGGATTTCTGCCGCTTACTTCTCTGGCCGGGATATTTTTACTGGATACCAGCAAGATGATTCCGTCCCAGGGTTTTATCTCGCACGAATTGTTTGGCTTTGCCGCTATCTTTGCGGCGTCGCTTACATTAGCTTTATTCGGCTATGAAATCAGGGGAATGCAGAGAACTCATCATCTGGTAAGAGAAGGAACTCATCTGGAAGAGCAGCTGCGAATCGGTCACGGTCATTTCCATGTGTGTAAAGGCGAGCACGACAATTCATCCGCCATAGCCAATATCTTCAACGCCAAGATGCTGGCCAGCGTAATATATTCAGTCGTATTCGCGGCGTGGCTGTTTATCGCTCTCCGGTTGGGATTCGGTATCGGCACACTTACCTGCTCGATATGTGCGGTGGTTGTCGGGCTTTTTTTAGCAGTCTGCGTTTCTTTTATTATCAGAAAACTTATTCCCGCATAAAACCGGAAAAAGAATTCACGCGCATTAGTCGAGGCTGACCAGCGTCAAGCTCGAAGTCGGATTCATTCCGTTGAGCGCGTTTTTGAGCATCGGGACGATGCCTTCGGCTTCCATGTAATCTTTCCCGAGCAGGCGTCGAAAGCGTTTCTGCTTTGTCTCGCCCGTCAATTCCTTTAGCATCCCTTTGCAAAATGCCGTGACGAGTTCGGGCGCAAACTGCTTGCCCGCGCTGCGCTGCAAATCCTCGACGACTTCGTGTGCCGGACGGCGACGTTTGTAAGGACGGTCGGTCGTCATGGCGTCGAAAGAATCGGCTAAGTTTACTATTTTTGCGATATACGGAATTTCTCTATCTTCCAGCCCGTCCGGATAGCCGCGACCGTCCAATCGTTCGTGATGATATTTCGCGGCCAGCGGAACGTCGGTATACGGATGATGAATCGGAAGCAGAATTTCGTAGCCGACCGCCGGATGTTTGTTCAGCTCGGCCGATTCTTTGGCGTTGATGCGATACGGCGCGTTGATGATATTGCGTTCGACCGTCAATTTTCCGACGTCGTGCAGATAACCCGCAACCGCGACGCCTTCGATTTGCTCGTCGCTCCAGCCGAGCTCGTGCGCGATGATTTCCGAGTATTTCCCGACTCTGACCGAATGTCCCTCGGTGTATTTGTCCTTGCAGTCAATCGCCGTTGCAAACGCCTTGACCGTATCTTTATAGGTCATCCGCAAGTCTTCGTAAAGACGTCGATTTTCGTCGGCGCGGCGCTCGAGCTCGGCCATCAAATTTCTCTGCGCGATGCCGACGCCGATGTGCCGCGCCATCGCGCAGATAATATCTTTGTCGTATGCGGAATACGGCTCGCCGTTTGCTTTTTCGCCCAGCATAACGACGCCGACGATTTCGTCGCGAATGACGAGCGGCACGAGCAGCTCGATTTTTTTGCTTTCAAAGCTTCGGTCGTAAACCTGAAAAAACGGCAAAACTTTCGCCTGAGAAACTTCAATCGGAGCTAAACCGTTGGTCAAAAACTGTCGTTCGTCTTCGTGGCAAAGCGAAAGACTGAGCGGAAAATCGTCGCCGAATCCACGCACGACGAGCATATTGAGCTCGTGCCCGAAGCGTGAATAACGCGCCACGCCGCCGCGCATAATTGCCAGAGAACCCAGAAGAAGATGAAGCGACGTGCGAATCATCTCCTGAAAATTCTGCTTGTGCGCAATCTCGTTGCCGAGCTCGGCCAGTGCGCCGAAGGTGTGAATTAGTTTTTGTTGATTTTCCATTTTTTAAGTTTTCCGAGTTGCAGAGTTAAGGAAATTCTTCCAACTCTGCAACTTCCTGCAACTTCCTGCAACTCGGCAACTTTTAGTTTACGGTAACGTGGTTCGTCAGTCCAAGCATCTCGAATAGCTCGATTGTATCATTATTTACGTCGGAAAACACGACTTTTGCGCCCGCGTTCGAGGCGGCGTCAATCACGCCGAGCAAAATCGAAACGCCGATGCTGTTGACGATTTCGGTTTCGGCAAAATTGACGACCAGCGTTTTCGCGCCCGCGTCCAATTGCCGCTTGCATTCGCGCTCGATGCGCTCGCCGCTCAGTTTGTTTAAATAGTCGGTGGCAAAAACGGTTGCCGTTTCGCCCGTCGTAGAAACAGGAATGTTGAAATTTGTATTCACGGATTTTTTTCGCTTTCTCGGTGTAGATTTAAGACCTGAAAGCTAAAGTAAAACTTTAAGCCGTGCTTTGTCAACTATTTTTTCAGATATTTCGTCATCGAAATCCGCGTTCCGTCGTCGACCTGCTCCAATTTCACCTCGTCCATCAAGGTTTTCATCAATTTCAAGCCCCAGCCGCGGCGGCCTTCGTCGGGCGCGATTTCCTGCGCGTTTTTGTCCGCCAGGCGCAAGCCTCGATTGGAAATCGTAATCACGATTTTATCGTCTTCGACCGTAAATTTCTGGTAAATCTTGCGGTCGGGGCTGCTGCTGTGTTCGGTCGCGTTGATGCACGCTTCGACGAGCGCGGTTTTGATTTGATTGATTGCTTTCGGCGCGAAATGATGGCGGCGGGCGATTTCCTCGATGGCGTGCGCGGCAATCATTTCCGTATCTTCGCCCATCGGGACGACCATTTCATATTCGTCGACATTCGGCTTTTCGCTCAATAAATCTCGCGCGTTGAGATAATTTACGAGCAAATCGATTTGCTTCCGGCTCGAACCGAAAGCGTCTCGCGACCGCAACACTTCGACGGCTTCGGGCGCAAAGCCTTCGGGCGCGATAAGCCATAATTTGTATTTCAAAAAATTGCACATCAGCGCGACCATTTCCAAACGGTCGCACCAAAATTCGGTCAAATCCTTCGACGCTTCGAGCTTTGAATCGATTTCCGCCGCAATCCAGACGATTTCGTCCTCGTCCGTGTATTTCGATTCTTCAAAACCAAGCGCGACGGCCGAGCGCTCTTTTTCCGTAACCTGTTCAATCGCCGGGTAAAATGCGACGGTGTGCGCCGTGTAAACGATTTGCGGCAGAATGATTTTTTCCGCTTCCGTTTTTAATTCTCCGAGAATTTCCAACGTTTCCGCGCCTTTGTATCTTTCCTTAAATTTCGCGTAATCGAGCAGCGCGACGGGCACGTCCTGACAATCGAAAACCGACAAAATCTCGCGCAGGCCGACTGCACTGCTGCGGCGATAAAATTTCGCCATCGTCTGCGGCGCGCGTTTTAAGAATTCCGAAAGCGTTTCGCCGACGACCAGCGCGCGATTTTCCGCAACCGTTTCCAGACGGAAACGCGCGAGAATGTAATCGTTCAAAATCTCGTTTTCTTCCATTGCCTCGACCAGATTCGAAGTCAGGCGAATAATCTCGTGCGCGTTCAGAAGCCGCATCGCGCGGTAAAAATCCTGCTCGTAAAGCCCGGCGCGCAGTTGCCACGTTTCGACGTGAGTTTTTTCTCTCTCAATCGTCAAAGCGTCATACAAAAGCCCGATGATACTTTTCTGAGTTTCGACGCGCGGCGCGATTTCATCGAAAACGTGGTCGTAAAATTGGCCGATGCGGCCGCCGAAAAGCTCGTCCGTGTAGATTTGCTCGACCTTTTGAAAGCTGTCCAGATTTTGCTTTTTCTCGCTCGCCGCCTGAAAAATAAATTTTATAAACGTCGGGTTTCCGGCGAACTGCGTCGCGATTAAATCGCGCGTCTGTTCGTTGATTTGAACGTCGTATCGGGCGGCCAGATTTTCCGCCAGGAATCCGGCCTCGGTGAAGGCGAGCGGCTCGATTTGCAAAATTTTCGCGTCGTTGAGCTTTACGTTGCCCGCCTGCATCCGGCTCAAAACAAAACGTCTTCTGCCCGCCAAAACAAACGCGACGCCCGAGCGACTGAAAATTTCTTTCAGCTCCTCGACAAAATCGGCTTCGCCCGAAAAATGCTCGGCTTCATGCAGATTATCTATCAACACAAAACTTTCCGCGCCGGAGGCGAAAGCGCGAAGCGGCGCGCTCAGGCAGTTTCGCACAAAATCGCGCTCGTCGTTGAGCGGGCTTTCGCTCCCGCAAGTTTCAATCAAACGGTCAATCCAGTAGCCGTCCGAAGGCGCGGCCAACTGCGCGAGCTCGCAGACGTCGCCGCCGAAATTCAGGATTTTCGCGTCCCGGCGACGAAAAGCGACCGACTGGCGCAGAAATGTCTGAAGAAAGCGAAGCGCGGCCTGCTTTGCCGTTTTATCCGATTTTCTCAGCGAAAAATAAAAAGGAATCGTTTCGCTCTCGGCGCAAAAAAGCCGGTCGTAAGTTTGTTTTAAGATTTCCGACGCGCCAACGGCAGGCGCGGACAAAAACAAAAGCCCGCGCGGCGCGTCTTCATTCGACGCATGCTCAAAAAGCGCATCCGTCTCGCGCGTTCTGCCGATAAAATCGACGGCGGAAATCGTGGATAAGATTTTTTCCTGATTCAAGTTCATAAAACCGTTTTCACGACCGCTTAGAGAGAGAGCAATTCAAACAGGATAGGCAGGATAATTTGTTTGTTAAATTCAAGATTCGAGTTTTACTATAAACTTGTAAATGAAACAAGTTGCCATCCTGCCTATCCTGTTTATCCTGTTTGAATTGCTCCATATGTCTCTGCGGTTCAATTATTCTTTCAAATTTTCGTAAACCTGCACGTTATTCCGGCCTTTTCGTTTCGCTTCGTAGAGCGCGTTGTCGGCGGCGCGGATAATGTCGTTTGGCGTGCAGATAATGTGCGAACAGCTCGCAATGCCGATGCTGACCGTCACTTTTCGATTCGGAAACTCGGTCGTTTCGACTTTTTCGCGAACGCGCTCGCCGATTATTTTCGCTTCGTCGGGCGTCGTCTGCGGAAGTAGAATCGAAAATTCCTCGCCGCCGTAACGCGCCGCAATGTCCGCTCCGCGCAGAGATTCCTTCAGACTCTGCCCGACAATCTGCAAGGCCTTGTCGCCCTCGGCGTGGCCGAAATTATCGTTATACGGCTTGAAATAATCGACGTCAATCATCATAAAGCTCATCGGATAGCCGTGTCGATTCGAGCGCTTGATTTCTTCGGTCAGGCGCTCTTCAAGATATCGCCGATTGAGCAATCCGGTCAAAGCGTCGGTCACGGAAAGCTGCTCGAATTCGCCCGCTTTGTGTTTCAAAGTCACGCGGTCAATCAAAACGCCGAGCTGCGGCGCGATAGCGTCGAGCAGCTCCAAATCGCTCTCGCCGTAAATTCCGCCGTCGGCGCGGTCGGTTACGTTCAAAACGCCGATTTTTCTCGTGCCGACCGTGACCGGATAGCTGATAAAAGACGCGGTTTTGTAATTCCATTCGGCGGGCGCAGCGCCGAGCGCGGACTTATTGACGTCCGCGACGACCGACGGTACTCCCTTTTGCAAAACGCCGCTCGCGACTCTTTCGCCGAGTCCGGTAATTTCTCTTTTGATTATGTCGGCGCGTGCGCCGGTTGCCGCTTTGACGACGAACGAATCCGACTTTTCGTCAAAAAGCAGCAGCGAGCTTCGTTCGGCTTTAAGCAGCTCGGCTGAAACCTGTACGAGGCTCGACCAGAAATCGTCGGAGTCTATGTTTTTCAAATTCTCGTTAAAACGCTGAACGGCGCGTTCGAGCCAGCCGCGGCGCGCGAGCTGCCCGCGCAAACGCAGGATTTCGAGCTCCGAGGCGACCGAATGACAAAACCGAGCGATGTGGCGCAGCACGCGCTCGTCCGCGATTTCGTCGGCGACGACCAAAGCGTTCCAGACATCTTCGCCGACGGCGACCGGAAAAAGCCGAATCGTCTGCGGCTCGGTATCTCCATCGCCGTTTTGCTTTTCGCGAAATTCGAGCGAAACTTCACAGCGCACTGCGTCAATCAAATGCTCGTCATCGGCGGCGATGCTGATTTGAATTTGCTGCGATTTCAGACGCCCGCTGGCGTAAACGATTTCGAGCCGGTTTCCGGTGCGTTCGAGCCACGCCAAATCCGCAATCGAATAGCGTTTTTCGAGAAAACGCAGAATCGATTGATACGCTTTTTCGTAGCTTAAATTTAAAAGTGAACCGAAAAGCGAGCGCCACGCGGCAATTTCCCCGACTTCTTCGGCGTTTCTGCGAGTCGCACCGCTTGCGCTATGAAGCTGCGCGGCAAGCTCGTCCAAATCGCCTGCCTGCTCGTCTTCATTTTCAAAAATCTCCCCGGTTTTTTCGAGAAATCGGTTGAGCGCGGCCTGCTCGTCCTCGTCCAAATTTTCGAGTGCGACGCCAAGCGTTTTCAGATTTTTCGCCGAGCCGCTCAGAAGCACGTTTTCAAAAAATACGGTCGGTGAAAAGGCGCTCCAGTCGCCGTCGATGGCTCTCTCGGTAGCGTTTCGATAATCTTCCGCTTTCAAAAACGCCCGGCCGACAATCGCCGCCGTTTTTTCCCCGATTGGAACGGCGACGCAGCTTAAACCGGCGTAGCATTTATATTCGACCGCACCATTTGCTTCCTGCGCCCATTCAAACGCCTTGCCGCAAAACTTTGCGCATTCGGGCGCAAACTCGGCGGAGTTATACAGATGGCGGCAGACGGAGTTGTTGTTCGACAAAAGAAGCTCGGGCGCAGACGCGTCCGTCAGGACAATCGCCAAGCCGTGTTTATCGGCCAAATCGTCCTGCCTTTCTTTCCAAGACACATTTTCCGCCCGCGCGCGTTTTTTCATCAAACTATAAAAATGCTTTGCTTTTGTAATAAAGACTTACTGCTAAATAGATTCAATCATCCTTGATTTTCAATATTTTCGATTAAAGATTTGAGCTGTGGTTTTCGGTTATTTCAATTATGGCATACAACTTGTTACTTCATCCATCGAACAAAAAAAACGAATCGTTCCGAAACACTTTCGGACGCCGTGAAGCAATAATTTTAAGGAGTATTTATGGAAAAGAAGTTGGAAAATTTAAGAGTCGCGATTCTTGCGACCGACGGTTTTGAGCAGAGCGAATTGTTCGAGCCGAAAAAAGCTTTGGAAGAAGCGGGCGCGGAAGTGACGATAGTTTCGCTCAAAGCGGGCGAGATAAAGGGCTGGAATCACACCGACTGGGGCGAAAAGATTGCGGTCGATATGACGGTCAAGGAAGCGAACGCCGAAGATTTCGACGCGTTGCAGCTTCCCGGCGGCGTGATGAATCCCGACAAATTGCGAATGGACGAAGATGCCGTCAATTTCGTCTATTCGTTTTTCGATGCGGGAAAACCCGTCGCCGCAATTTGCCACGCGCCGTGGATTTTGGTCGAAGCGGGCGTCGTTCGGGGAAAAACGCTGACGTCCTGGTCTTCGCTCAAAACCGATTTGGAAAACGCGGGCGCGAAATGGGTCGATAAGGAAGTCGTCGTCGACAACGGTCTGGTGACGAGCCGCAATCCGGACGACATTCCGGCGTTTAATCGAAAGATGCTCGAAGAGTTTGCCGAAGGCATTCACCGGCGGCAGAAATCGGCGGCGCAATAAATCGATACACGCTTGTCTCGTTACGTTTCACGCGCTCACGCGGACTTTTGCGCGAAACGCTATATTTTCCGAGACAAATTTTTTGGCACACGGATTGTCTATCTAATCTGCAAGTCAGAAATATGCACTGATTTACAAATTTCATGGAGGTTTACTTTAAATGACTAATGATTCGGAAAATATTGGAACAACCAATGCTTCGGCCTCGAACGACGATGTCATCTCGACGCTGAACAATTTGATTGAAACCTGCAAAGACGGTCAGGAAGGCTTTCAGCAGGCGGCCGAAGGCGTCGAGCGCAGCGATTTGAAATCTTTCTTTTACGAAAATGCGCAGCAGAGAGCAAAATTTGCGGGCGAGCTGCAATCGCTCGTGCGCGAGCTCGGCGGCGACCCGGAAACTTCTTCGAGCACCGCGGGCGCACTGCATCGCGGCTGGATAAATATTAAATCGGCGATTACCGGCCAGGACGATAACGCCATTCTTAACGAATGCGAGCGCGGCGAAGACGTCGCCAAAAACGCATACAAATCTGCGCTGGAAGAAAATCTTCCGTCAAACGTGTCGGAAACAATCCAGACGCAGTATCAGGCTGTTCAAACCGCACACGACCGTGTAAAAGCCCTGCGCGACGCGACGAGCGACACCGGAACAAGCTCGTCCGCGACAAGCGGAAGCTAAAAATTTCAGACGTAGTGTTTTTCATTTTAATCCGAAAAAGGAGAGCTTATCCGGCTCTCCTTTTTCGTTTCACAAATCGCCCGCCAAAAAATTCTTGACATGAGAATTAATAAAATAACTGAAATCTTAAATTCGCCGTGTTAAAATCTGCAACGGCAGGAAAAATACATATGAAACCTATCTCAAAGACAGCCTTTTATTGCTGCGGCGTGCGGATGCAGGATGCGGCGAGCGTGAGTCCCGTCTGCGGCGACATCTACGCCAAGGATTTTATGAACGAGGAAGGGCTGCGCGTCTTTGAAGATTTTAAGAACGAAGCAAACCCCAACGCTTCAAACGTCGCTCGGCATCGCATTATTGACGATTTTCTGCGGCGCGAGCTGCTGGCCAATCCTGATTTGACGATTGTGCTGATAGGCGCGGGATTTGACAGCCGCGCGTTCCGGCTCAAAGGCGGCGCGTGGCTGGAATTTGACGAGCCGCAGGTTATCGGTTATAAAAACGAGCGACTGCCCGCCGAGGGCTGCGAGAACGAGCTGCAGCGCATTGCGATAGATTTTTCGACCGAATCGCTCAAAGAAAAACTCTCGCCCTTTTCAAATCGCAGTCCAATCGTTTTCGTCGTCGAAGGCGTCTTCGGCTATCTCGACGAAGACGAAATCAGGCGGATGCTCGAAACGCTGCATCGCCTTTTTCCGCGCCACAAGCTTGTAGGAGACCTGACGAGCAAGGCTTTTATCGAAAAATATCGCGGAGCGGTTCACGATAAAATTGCGAGTATGGGCGCGACTTTTAAATTTGCCGCCGACCGGCCGGAAAAGATATTCCTTGAAAACGGCTATAATCTCACCGAAAAAATCTCTATCGTCGAGAGTGCGATAGATTACGGCTCGATAAAATTGCCGAAGATTCTCTTAAAGACGATGTTTCGCACGCTGGCTAGCGGCTACGCAGTTTATCTGTTTGAGATATCTTAGCGATTGCGCGGCGAAAAAGGAATCGTTTATACAGACTGCGAATGCCGCCGGACACCGACTGTTTTTGTTAAGAAATCCTTCCGGGCTTCGGCGCGAACGATAATTTCTAAATTCGTAATTTACTTTCTGACCGGCGTTCCTTCGCCGACGACGCCGAGGCCCTGCGCTTCGTTTTCGTCGATGTGCGGGTGTTCGGGCGAGATGCGGATGCAGGCGGCCTGATGATGCGGTTTGATTTCGACGAGCGCCGGGACGATTTCGCTGCAGGCCTGAATCATATACGGGCAGCGCGTGTGAAAACGGCAGCCTTTCGGCGGATTTATCGGCGAAGGAACGTCGCCCGTTAAGATGATGCGCTCGCGTTTGGCCTCAATTTCCGGGTCGGGAACGGGAACGGCGGAAATCAGCGCTTTCGTATAGGGCATCAAAGGGTCGCGGTAGATTTCCTTGCCGTCGGAAAGCTCGACGATGACGCCAAGATACATGACGGCGACTCTGTCGGAGAGATGCCTTACGGCGCGCAAATCGTGCGAGATGAAAAGATACGTCAGGTTTTTCTCGGCCTGAAGCTTTTCCATCAAATTCATAATCTGCGCTTGAATCGAAACGTCGAGCGCGGAAATCGGCTCGTCGGCGACGATAAATTCGGGGTCGACCGCCAAAGCACGGGCGATGCCGATGCGCTGGCGCTGGCCGCCGGAAAATTCGTGCGGGTAGCGTTTGGTAAAGCGGCGCGAAAGCCCGACCGTCTCCATCAAATCCTGCACCTGCGCTTCAACCGAGCCGCCGCGCCTGAGCTTAAAAGTGCGAATCGGCTCGCCGATAATGTCGCCAATCGTCATACGCGGATTCAAGCTCGCATACGGGTCTTGAAAAATCATCTGCAGATTGCGGCGCTGCTCGCGCATCGCGCTTTGTTTTAGGTGCGCCAAATCCTTCCCATTGTAAAAAACCTGCCCGCCGGTCGGTTCGTTCAAACGCAGAATAGCTTTGCCGAGCGTCGATTTGCCGCAGCCCGATTCGCCGACGAGGCCGAGCGTTTCGCCTTTTTTGATGTCGAGCGAGACGCCGTCAACCGCGCGGACGTATTTCGTTTCGCCGAACAAACCGCCGCTGATTTTGAAATAAACCTTCAGGTTTTGCAGAGAAAGCAGCGTGCCGTTTTCTGTGTCGGTCGTGAGCTTAAGAGCAACTTTTGTTTCGGCGTTGTCTTTTCCGGACAGAAACAAAGTTTGTTCGGTTTCAGTGGACAAAACCGCGCCGTCTTCCAAACAGAAACTCACATCTTCTTGATATTCACGACCGCAAACCGGACAAACTTTCATTCAATTTTATTCTCCCAAGGATATTCGATTTTTCTTTCAAACAATGAATTTTATTGAAACATTAAGGCTTATGCTTTTCCCTTTTCGGCAATTGATTCGGCGTAAACTTCCGTCGCAAAATGGCACAGCGAATAATGTTCGGCGCTGACCTCGACAAACGGCGGAAACTGTTGATGACAGATTTCCTGGGCGCGCTCGCAGCGCGGCGCAAACGGGCAGCCCGGCGGCAGATGCGCGACGTCGGGCGGAAGTCCCGGAATTTGGTAAAGCGGCGCGCCCGCTTCGTGCGCCGGGTCGGGAACGCTTTTTAACAAACCTTTTGTGTATGGGTTGGCCGGAGTCGCGAAAAGCTCGCGCGTCGGCGACTGCTCGAAAACCTTTCCGGCATACATGACGATAATTTTTTCGGTCATTCCGGCGACGACGCCCAAATCGTGCGTAATCAAAATCACGCTCGTGTTAAGCCGCGCTTTGAGAGCCTTTATCAATTCGAGAATCTGCGCCTGAATCGTCACGTCGAGCGCCGTCGTCGGCTCGTCGGCGATTAGTAATTCCGGGTCGCACGAAAGCGCCATCGCAATCATCACTCTCTGGCGCATACCGCCCGAAAATTCGTGCGGGTAGCTGTGAACGCGGTTTTCCGCGTCGGGAATCCCGACTGTTTGCAGCATTTTTATCGCGTGCTGGTAAGCCTGCTCCTTGGTGTGCCCGAGGTGCAGCCGCGTCACTTCCATGAGCTGCGTCGAGATTTTCAGAAAAGGATTCAAGGAAGTCATCGGGTCTTGGAAAATCATCGCGATGCGTTTCCCGCGAATTTTCCGCACGTCGTCAATCGCCAGCTTGCGGACGTCGATGCCGTCGAAAATTATGTCGCCCTCGACGATTTTTCCCGGCGGTTCGGGAATCAGGCGCATAATCGAAAGATTCGTCACCGATTTCCCGCTTCCAGACTCGCCCACGATTCCGAGCGTTTCGCCTTTTCCCAGCTCAAACGTGATGCCGTCAACCGCTTTTACGACGCCGTCTTCCGTCTGAAAATATGTCTTCAGGTTTCTGACCGAAAGAATTGTTCCGTTTTGATTGCTCATCGTCCTTCGTTTGTGTAAATTTCCTTTTTCGAACCGCATTGGCGCAAGCCATTCGATTCTATAATATTGATTGCGATTACCTTTTTCTGCTTGATTTCGACCTTATCGTCGGTCGAGTCGGCGTATTCCTCATCGTAATAAAACTCGATTCCCTTGTAGCTGTAATTATTGTTGTACTTCTCTTTCGGCTTGCCGTAAATTCGCACAACGTCGGCAAACGTGCTTTCTCCGAGCACGATTCCGGTTTCGGTTTTAGCTTTGAACGGCGCTTGTATGCGGATGACGAACAGCTCGTTTCCGCCGTCCGACTGGCAGGTGTAAAAGGAAAGTCCCGAATCGTGATAAATCATCTCGTATGAATACTCGTAATGCTTTATCAGCTCGTAGCCGTCGCCGAGTTTTTTGATTACGTCCGCGCGCGACGATTTTCCGACCGAAAGCCCGTAAATTCCCGCGCCGTCCGTAATCACGACTGGTTCGGCGGCTTTGACTGCGGCAGTTTCCGCGGGCCTTTTCTCGCCTGCTCTCTGCGCGTCGGCAGAAACAAAAAGCAAACCGGACGAAAAAATTAAAAGGCTTATCTGAATAAAAATCTTTTTCATAGACACTTTTAGAATTTCCTCGTCTGCGGGTCGAGCGCATCGCGCAGTCCGTCGCCCAGAAAGTTGAGCGAAAACAAAGTCAGAGCCATCGTTACGCCCGGAAAAATCAACTGCCACGGGTAAATCGCGATATTCTTGATGCCGTCCGAAGCAAGGCTTCCCCACGATGCGTAAGGCGCCTGCACGCCCAAGCCCAAAAACGACAGAAACGCTTCGGTCAGCATCACCGACGGAACGGTCAGAGTGGCGTAAACAATCACCGGCCCGAGCGCGTTCGGGACGAGATGTCGAAAGATAATCGAAGGCGTCGAAACGCCGGTCGCGCGCGCCGCCATCACGAATTCCTGATTTTTTAAGCTGAGAATCTGCCCGCGCACGACGCGCGCCATCGTCAGCCACGAAACCAGACCGAGCGCGAAAAATAAAAGAAACAGCTGGCTCAAAGCCTGATTGCCCGTCCCGCCGAATGTGTCGGAAAGTGATTTAATCCATTGGGGCGTATTCGGGCCGCCGAAAACCGACAAAAGCACGATGACGATTAAAATATACGGAATCGCATAGATAATATCGACGATTCTCATCATCAGATTGTCGATTTTGCCGCCCAGATATCCGGCAATCGCGCCGTATGAGACGCCGACCAGCAACGAGACGAACGTCGAGATAATGCCGACCATCAAGCTGATGCGCCCGCCCTGCAGAACGCGCGCCAGCAAATCGCGTCCGGCTTCGTCCGTTCCCATCGGGTGCTGCATCGACGGCGGAAACGATTTTATCAGCTCGCCTTCGGTCGGGATGTAATCGGCCGTAAAACCGGTCGTCCAGCGAATAATCGCCGGGCCGACGGCAACCGCGACAATCATTATCACGAGCACAGCCAAGCCGAAAACGGCCAATTTATTTCTCAGCAGGCGCTTCCAGGCGTCCGCCCACAGCGATGTTCCTTTTACAACTTCTGTATTTTCTGCCATAACTTTTTTAGCGAGCGGTAAGCAGAGTGACCGGCAAGCAGAAATTCTTACCGTCGCATTGACTTGAACCGCTTCGTCTTTCAAATTTTCTTCAAACAAAAACCGCTTACTTTTGACAGCTCACTCTGCTTACTCGTATCTGATGCGCGGGTCTAAAAATCCGTAAGAAATATCAACAACCAAGTTGAAAATCATAATTAAAATCGAGAGAAATGCGACAATTCCGAGAATCAGCGGCTCGTCGCGATTCAAGACGGCCTGAATAAAAATATTGCCTAAACCGGGAATCGCAAAAACCTTCTCGACGACCACCGTTCCGGCCAGCAGCGCCGCCAGCGCAGGGCCTGTGAACGAGACGACCGGAATGATTCCGCCGCGCAGACCGTGTTTGAGAAGAACGGTTTTTTCGTCGAGACCTTTGGCGCGCGCCGTCCGGATATAATCCGAGCGCATCACTTCGAGCATTCCGGCACGCGTCAGGCGCGCGATATAAGCCGCGTAAATCGCCGCCAGAGTAATGACCGGCATAATTATATAGCTGATGCCGCCCCACCGCGCCGGCGGCAAAATATACAGCCCGAGCGCGAAAAATAAAACGAGAATCGGGCCTAAAACGAAATTAGGCACCGAAAGACCGAGCATCGCCAGCGCCATCGAGCCGTAATCGAACATCGAATTTTGCCGGAGCGCCGCGATAATTCCCGCACTCAAACCGATAATCAGCGCCAGAATATACGCTAAGATTCCCATCGTCGCCGAATAAGGCAAATGCCGCCAGATAATTTCGTTAACGGTTTGTCCCTGATATTTGAGCGAATCGCCGAAATCGAGTTTCAGGATATTCAGCATCATTATGCCGTATTGCTGATACCAGGGCTTGTCGAGCCCGTATTTTTTCTTGATGTTTTCTTCAATCGCCGGCGGCAGTTTCTTTTCGGTCGAATAAAAATTGCCGGGCGCAAGCCGAATCAAGCCCCACGTCAGCGTAACCACGAGCAGCGCCATCGGGATGATAATTAACAATCTGCGTAAAACGAAACTTAACATATGATTAGTGGTCGGTGGTCGGTGGTCGGTGGTCAGTTTCTGTCTTTTTCTGACAACTGACCACTGACCACTGACCACTGTTTTTATTCAACCTTTGTGGTATTCGGTTTCACCGCCGTTTCGGTCGATTTTGATTTTTCCATCTGGTCCTGCGTCGCCCTGAGCTGGCTGATTTGCTGGTCGACCGCCGCGTCCGATGTCTTCATGATATTGTCGACGTTGGTGTCCCATTTGTTCGGGTCACGCTCGATATAGACAAATTTCCAGGCGTGCAGAGTTCCCGGATTCGGGTATAAACCTTTGACGTACGGCTTTTTCATCCAGCTCGTTCCGTTGGTCGAAAGCGGAATGATAATCTGCTGCTGCGACACGTAAAACTCGGCTTCGGCGAGCTTTTCATAACGCTTCATCTCGTCGACCGTATTGTTCGCTTCGTCGAGCATTTTATCAAATTTCGGGTCCCACCAGCCGGTCGCGCCGTCGTTCGCCTGCGTGTAATAAAGCCCTAAAAACGTAAACGGGTCCATATAATCGCCGACCCAGCCGCGGCGGCCGAAGCCTTCGTAATCGACGCTCGAAAGCAGGGGCAGATAAGTTCTGAATTCGAGATTTTTCAGCGGAACCGTAATGCCCAGATTTTGTTTCCACTGCGCCTGCACGAATTCGGCGACGGCCTTGTTGCTTTCGGCCGTATTGTATGTAATGTTGACTTTATCGACCGGAAACGTCGGGCACGTGTAGGTGTTTCCGCTTTGCACAACCGGAAAACCGGCTTCGGCCAGAAGCTTTCTTCCCTTTTCGGGGTTAAAGCCGCGTTTTGCCCATTCTTCCTCGGAGATGTTGTTTTCTTTTAATTTCTGGGCGTAAACCTTTGTTCGCGCTTCCTCGTATTTCGGGAAAATCCCTTCGGGCGTCATATCGCTTAACGGTTTAATCGTCTTGCGATACTCGGCGAGCGCGACGCGGTCAATCGCGAGCGCAAACGCCTGACGCACTTTCAGATTGTCCATCGGCGGCTTTTTGACGTTGATGACGTAAAACTCGGTCGCCACTTCCGGATGCAGAAGATATTCGTCTTTATACTGTTTGATAACGTCAATCCACGCGCCCGGAACGGTGTGATTGTAAAGCGCGTCGACTTTCCCGGCTTTGTATAAATTCATCATCGTCGTCTGCTCGTCAATCGGGTAAAATTCGATGCCGTCGAGCTTGACGTTGGCCGCGTCCCAGTTATTCGGGTCTCTGACGACGTCGAGCTCGTCATAAGGCTTGTGAACTGACAGTTTGAACGAGCCGCTGGTCACGATATTTTCCGGTTTCGTCCAGTTAGCGCCGTATTTTTCGATTGTCGGCTGGTGCAGAACGCGGAACAACTGGTGCGCCAGCAGACCGAGGAAAAACGGTGCGGGCTGGTAAAGCTTGACGCGCAGAGTGTAATCGTCAACCGCTTCGACGCCGATGTCTTCGGCTTTGACCGGAACGAGAGCGGTTTTTTCGAGATTGTCTCTGTAAATGTCTTCGAGCAAAAAGCGGTTCAGATAAAATAATTTCGTGATATTTTTCTTTTTCTTTTTCGCTTTTTCCTGTTTCTGCGTCTCGTCCGTCAATTTGGCGATGTCGGCGTCGATGGCCTGATTGTCCGTATCGATTTTTTTATTGGCGGCGTCGACGGCTTTCAGAAACTTCTGCGAATCATCCGAAAGCGGAATCGAAGCGAAGCGGTCGGGCGCGTAAATCGAATCGCCCGTCAAAACGTTATTCAAGCCGTCGGCGATTTCCTGTTTCGCCGCGTCCGTGCACGTATCGGGAGCGGCGCAGGCATTCAGCGCGTTCTGGTTTACTTTCGCTTTTATTAAATTGGAAAGCTCGTCGCTGCTGTTTTTTAATTTATTTGCCAGCCCCGGAACGTCTTTCAAATCCTTTGCGTTGAACTTAAACGCCGTTTTTAATTTCTCGTTGCCCTCGATTGTTTTCGCCAAATCAAAAGGCACGCTTGGCACGTAGAGTCTTTCGGGCGAGTCGATATATTGATGAAACGGACTGTCGCCGCCGAGCGTGTCGTGCGGCACAACCGCCTGCACGGCCTGATTCGGCGCTTCTTCGGCGAAATCTTTTTTCAAAAGAAACTGCCCGTTCGAATCTTTGACGAAAGACTGTACGGAATTGTAGGCTTCGGCGTATTTTATGTAATAAGCGAGAATGGCGTTGCGCGAGGCGACATCGGGCGAAAGAGCGCGGCGGAATGTGTAAACGAAATCCGAGGCTTTAATCGGGTCGCCGTTGGAAAATTTGGCGTTTTTGCGAAGATGAAACAAATATTCCGTGCCGTCGGTCGAAGGCTCCCAGCTTTCGGCAATCGACGGAATCGGCTCCATCGTCTTCGGGTGATACTCGACCAGACCGTCGTAAAGTGCCATATAAATTCTGGCTTCGGGCTGCCCCGTTCCGATTTGCGGGTCGATTGATTCGGGCTCGGAGCCCGTCACGTAGCGCAGCACGTTGTCTTTCGGCGCCGAAGTCTGCCCGAAATAGCGATTGTTCGCCGAGCTTGTGCAGCTGACTAAAAATGAAGACAAAACGATTAAGACCAAAACAATACGAAATTGCTTGAAACTGATTTGCGCCATAAATTTACGCTCCTTTTCCGGTAATGCTATTTAGTTGTATAGCCTGAAAACAGGCTTGGGAAGAGAAAAACCTTGTTCTTCGTCCTTTGTTTGTCGTTCGTCGCAAGCTGAGCAAAATCCCGAAACTCAATTTATTTTCAACCGGCTACTGACAACTGACCACTATTTTACGATTCGCCTTTTGGCTTTTTCGGTTGCCAGTTATTGTCAATCTTTACGTCTTTCAGCGACGGCGCGTCGAGCGAGTTTATTTCAAAGCCCTGAACGTAAGGTTTGACCAGAGAATATGAAGTCGGGAAATAAAGCGGAATAGCGGGCAGTTCGCTTATCGCCTCGTCTTCGGTCAAAATTATCTTGTTTTCAACAATCTGCGCCCCGGTCTCGACCGCCGGATTTTCCGTTTCCTGAACGGGCGCGACATCGCTCGGTTTTGAATGTTCGGCGTTTGCCGCATCTTCGGCGTTGATGCCGTCCGTCGTTTTTTCTTTCTCCGCCGCAATTTCCGGCGTCTGAAACGCAGGGCCGAAAATCGCCAGCATATTCGCCGTTTCGTCCGAAGTCGGAAGCACTTCGCCGCGCCGCAGAATATCAAAATCGCCCGAGACGCGCGCCGCCGCAATCTCGGCAGAGTCTTTTACGTGAATTTCCGTATTAATGTTTAGATTCTGCTTCCACATCCGCGCCACGACGCGCGCGATTCGCTGCTGAACGTCGTTTCGATTGACGACGAGATTGACGGTCGGGAAATTTTCGCCGTCAGCAAAACCGGCTTCCGCCAGCAGATTTTTTGCTTTTTCGACGTCCTGCGCCAGTTTGTCTTCCGTTTTATCAAAAGGCATAAACTTTAGCGCGGGTTTGGTCGCGCCTTCCATTTCGCCTTCGGTCAGACGCTCGCGCTCGATGGAAATGGCCATCGCCTCGCGGACGCGGCGGTCGTCGAAAGGTTTTTTGCTGCGATTAAATTCGTAGAAATTCAGAGCGCCGTGCGTCGTCCGGCGAAAATCGTCGTAAGGCGTCAGAAGCTTTAGCGCGAGCGGCTCAAACTCGACGTTTGTTATCGCGTCGACCGCGCCGTCGCGATATGCTTCGAGCGCTTTTTCGGCATTTTCCGTCGGCACGAAATGAACTCGTTCGAGCTCGATTTTATCCTTGTTCCAGAAATAATCGGCGCGGTCGAGCGTGATGCCGTCCTGACCGATGGAAAAAATTCGAAAAGCGCCGTTCGTGACAATCGCGGCGTTTAATTTTCCGCCTTCGAAATCTTTCCCGTCGCCGAAAATCGGGCGAAAAATCGGGTGCGCGGCGAGCGCCGGAAAATTTTTGTCGGCGTTGACGAGCAAAACTTTCAGAGTGAGATTATCGACGGCTTCGACGCCGAATTTCGGCTCATCCTTTTTCGTCGGCGCCAAAACATTTACCGGCAATTCCGGTATTATTCTCTGCGGCGGAGTCGATTCGGATTGTTTGATAAACGGAAGCGTCTGCCCGGCCGGGGGAGTCGGCAGAACATCGATTTCCTCACCCGGAATTTCCTGCACGTTTTTCTTTTCGGCAATCTGCATCCCGACGATATTTTTGAGCAGTTTGTAATACGGAACTTTTTCGCCCATTTCCGCCAGACGCTTCCACGAGCGAACAAAATCGTTGGCCGTGACGCGCTCGCCGTTTGACCATTTCGCATCTTTCCTGAGATGAAATGTCCAGGTTTTGAAATCTTCGGAAGCCGTCCATTTTTCGGCAATCGCCGGAATCGTTTCGAGCGTTTTCGGATTGGTGTCGGTCAGACCTTCAAAAATTGCGCGAACAATGTCGGTTTCGGGCGGCGCGGAAGCGAGCGCGGGGTCAAATGATTTCGGCCATTTGCCGTTGCTCCAGCGAAATTCCTTTTTCCCGGGCGGCGCGGTCTGCGAGTAAAAAGGCTCGGTTTTCGGCGCTTCGAGCTGGCTGCACGCGCCGAGGAAAACGAGGGCAAAAGTCAAAAAAAGAAAGGACGGCGCGGAGACGAGAAGACGAGGAGAAAAGCCGATGCGTAGTGCTTTTCCTTTTCTCCTCGTCTTCTCGTCTTCTCGTCTTAAATTCATTTCCCTTATGCTCTTAAAAGTTTTAATTTGTCGAATATTTCGATAACTTGTCGCCGCGTATCCGCAAAATTTTTCGACGTGTCAATCAGAAAATCGGCGTGCGCCTTTTTTTCTTCCTGAGGCATCTGCGCGTTGATTCTTTTCAGCGCGTCTTCTGCCGATAAATTGTTGCGTAAAACCAGACGTTCCAATTGTATCTCAGGTCTGCACCAAACGACAATCAATTTCGTAAATCTTTTGTATCCACCGGATTCTATCATTAAAGCCGCGTCAATGACAGCGATTCCATCCGGGTTTTCCCGTTCGCGTTCGGCCAGCCATTCGTTCTGCGCTTCGATAACCAATGGATGCACGATTGAATTGAGAAGTTGCCGTTTTGCTTCCGATGCGAAAACGATTGCGGCTAATCGGGCGCGGTCAAGCTCGCCGTTTGAAAGCAAAACTTCCGCGCCGAAATTTTCGACGATTAATTTTAAGCCTTTCCTACCGGGCGCGACGACTTCGCGCGCCGTCTGGTCGGCGTCGAGCACAACCGCGCCGAGCTCGCGAAAAATCTCGCAAACAAAAGATTTGCCGACGGCAATCGAGCCTGTTAAGCCGACTTTTAGCATTTTAAGAGAAATTATTTTCTGTTATGTCTTTTTGCTAATTTTTCCACGTTAAATTCCGCGATTTCCGCGAGCGTTAAATTCAATTCGTCGGCGCAGGCCGAGATATACCAGAGCACGTCGCCGAGCTCGTCTTTTAGTTTGGCGCGGATTTCTTCGGTTATTTGGCCGCCGAAATCGCGCTGGATTTTTTTGACGATATTGGCGACTTCGCCCGCTTCGCCCGCCAGTCCGAGCGTCGGATATTCGAGATTTTTTAAACGATTCGGATACAAAGCCGTCTGCTTTGCTTCGCTTTGATATTCTTCAAAATTCATATTTTTTTTACTACCGCAGAACGCAGAGCTTTTTTAGAGCGCGAAAGGCTGAATGCGGAATAAAAAAGCATTTATCCTGCATATCGAAGTCCATCCTGTTTTAATTTCCTCTGTGCTCTCTGCAATCTCTCCGTCGGTTAAATTTTTCTTCTCAACTTCGCCGCGTCCAAAGTGTTGCGCATCAGCATCGCGACGGTCAAAAGTCCGACGCCGCCGGGAACGGGCGTAAAATTCGCCGCCTTTTCCGACGCTTCTTTCGGATTGACGTCGCCGACGAGGGTAAACCCGCGCTTTTCGATTGTTTTCAGACGTTTTTCAAGTTCGGTTTCAGCGAATAATTCACGCGCGAAAACGGCGTCGGAAACGTTGTTGATGCCGACATCGACGACCGTTGCGCCCGGCTTTATGTGTTCGGCGCGAACAAATCCGGCGCGGCCGATTGCGGCAACCAAAATGTCGGCCCGGCTCGTCACATCGGGCAGATTTTTCGTCCGCGAATGACAAATCGTAACGGTCGCATTTTCGCGCAGAAGAAGCATCGCCATCGGTTTCCCGACGATGTTGCTGCGCCCGACGATGACGGCGTTTTCGCCCGCGATTTTTATTCCCGAGCGCTTTAAAATCTCGATGACGCCCGCCGGCGTGCACGGCGCGAGCGAAGGCTGTCCCTGCGCCAATCTTCCGACATTTACGGGGTGAAAGCCGTCAACGTCTTTTTCGGGATTTATCGTTTCCAAAATCACTTTTTCGTCAATCTGCGGCGGCAAAGGCAGCTGCACCAGGATTCCGTCAACGTCTTCGCGGTTGTTCAAATCCCGAACGAGCGCGAGCAATTCTTCCTCGGATGTTTCCGCCGCCAGATGAATGTGCTCGGAAATCAAGCCCAGTTCCTGCGAGGTTTTCACCTTGTTTCCGACATAAACCGCCGAAGCCGCGTCTTCGCCGACGCGAACCGCGACGAGTGTCGGGCGAAACGATAAATTTTTTACTTCTTCCGCTACTTCGCGCTTTATCGCATCGGCGATGTCTCTGCCGCTCAAAATTTTTGCCGCCATAAGTTTTTTATATTACGGAATTTTTTGCGGATTGTTAATTTCTCATCTACAATAACTGGAAACACTTTAGATAACCGGCGGTCGAACAGGCGATTTCGCCCCTGTTCGATTATTCTTTCTGGATTTTGGGGGAAAATATATGAAGATTTTTAAATCAATTACGCTGACCTTTTTTTTCTTATTCGCTCTGACGCTTTTGCCGAGCAGCGTTTTCGCCAAAGGCAAAATTAATCTCGACTACGACGGCAAAGCCGATTTTCTCGTCTTTCGCCCGTCAAACGGCACGTGGTACGGCTACGGCACCGAATCGGGAAGCTTTTTTCAGGTTCAATGGGGACTTTCGACCGACCATCCGGTCGCGGCCGATTACGACGGCGACGGCATCACGGACGTCGCGGTTTTTCGCCCGAGCACCGGCGTCTGGTATATTCGCCGCAGTACGAACGGGCAGATGTTTGCCGTCAGCTGGGGACTTTCGAGCGATGCGCTCGTTCCGGCCGACTATGACGGCGACGGCCAGACGGACATCGCCGTTTATCGGCCTTCAAACGGCATCTGGTATATCCTGACTTCGACGAGCGGTTATAATCCGAGATATTTCGACACGCGCTCGATGATTCCTTCGGACGTGCCGATAAGTCAGGTAAATCCCGTTCCGGCCGATTACGATAACGACGATAAAGCCGATTATGCCGTAAAATTTATCGGAACATGGTTTATTCGCAAAAGCGATTCGGGCGCTTTGACAAGCAAAACTCTGACCTGCGACACGGCGTATCTCGCGCCCGCCGACTATACCGGCGACGGAATGGACGACCCCGGCTGCATTTATGCGCAAAGCGACGTGACATACCAGTGGCGCTACGTCAGAAGTCAAAACAACCAGCTCGCAACTTTCCCGTGGGGACAGGGACAATATGACGACCGCCCCGTTCCCGACGATTACGACAACGACGGTCACACCGATTTCGCCGTTTACCGGCAGGGACAGTGGTGGATTTATCCGAGCAATACGCTTCACCCGTTCGTGGTCAGTTTCGGGCTCGCGGGCGATGTTCCGGCGCAATATGCAAATTTGCGTCTCAATTATCTCGGCGGTTGATTTACTCGGCAGCAACGACAAAAGGAGAGTTTGCAAAGACTCTCCTTTTTTATTTCTCAGAATCAAGCTAAAATTCAGCCTATGAAACGGCTGATAATTTTTTCGCTTTTTTTGCTTTTCTGCTTCACTAATCTTTCCGCCCAAAATTTATCCGAAACGCACCAGAAAATAAAAACTGCGGTCGAAAATCGTGATTACCCGGCGGCCAGCGGCGAGCTGAAATCTCTCGAAAAATCCGATAAAAAACTTTTCGAGCTGAACAATTACGATTATCTGCTCGCGCGCCTACTGGAAAAAACGGGCGATTTGGCCGGAGCGGCGGCCGGTTATCAATCGGCGGCAAATCGGAATTCGATTTTGAAGGAATACGCTTTGTGGCATCTTTCGCAAATCGCGCGCGCGTCGGGAAACTTGATGCTGGAGCGCGTTTATTTGCAGGAAATTTCCGTTTTCGCGCCCGAAAGTTTATTAAAAACCGCCGTTCAGACGCGAACGGTGCAAAGTTTATTCGAAAGCAAAAATTATGATTCTGTTATTGCTCAGTTGTCGGCACTCGGCAGCCAGCAGGCGGCAAATACGACAAAAACCAACGGGCAATCGGCGACGAGCAGCGGGCTATCGAGAGAAAATCAGCTTCTGCTCGGTCAGGCATATTTGCAGAGCGGGCGAACGACGGAGGCGCGAGACATTTTTACAAAGCTCGCCGGCGAATTAGCAAATCCCGCCCAGCCTGACGATTACGCGCTGGCGGCCGTGCGCGTTTTGGACGAGCTCGACGGCGGGCGCGAAAATTTCGGCAAAATCGCGCCGACGATAGCCGAAGGCGAGCATCTCAGACGCGCTTCGATTTATCAATTTAACCGCAATTTCCCGCTCGCGCGCCTGCATTTTCAGGCAATCGTCGAGCGTTTTCCCGAAAGCCCGAACGTCGCGTCCGCGCTTTATCAAATCGGGCGAACTTACGCGCAGGAAGGAAATTTCCTGCAAGCCATCGAATCGTTCGAGCGCGTCCAGTCGCAATTTCCCGGCGACGCGATTGCGAAAGACGCTTTGAGCCAGACGGCTTCGGCTTATTCGCGCCTCAACAAACCGAAGGAATCCGTTTCGCGTTACCAGAAATTTATCGAAAAATACGCCGACGCAGACAATCTCGACCGCGCATACTTAAACATCATCGACGTTCTGCGCGACGCGGGCGAAGACGGCGACGCGCTTAAATGGTCGCAGAAAACGCAGGAAGCCTTTCGCGGAAAACTGCCCGAAGCGCTCGCGCTTTTCGCCTCCGCGCGCATTCATATCGTTCAAAACGACTGGCAAAACGCTTTAACGGATTTGGAAAAAATTCTGACGTTTGCCGATTTGGGCGGAACGCGCGTCCCGGGCGGCACGAACAAATCCGAAATTACTTTTATGAAAGGCTTCGTTCTGGAAAATCTGCAGCGTTACCCGGAAGCAATCGACGTTTACCTGTCGATTCCCGACGGTCGAAGTGAATATTACGGCTGGCGCGCGACCGACCGAATAAAAGCGCTCGCCGCAGACGAAAAAGCGAAATCCTATATCGTTCAAAAAATGGGCGAGCTGACAAAAAACATCGAAATCAGAAACGCCGAAGCGCAGAGAAACGCCGCGCAGGCCGTTCTGCGTTTGAGCGAAAACGCGGAAATCCGCGCGCGGATGCTCGAAATTTTGAAAAAAGCTTACTCGACGCTTCCCGATTATCAAAAAGTTCCCGTTTTCAAATTGGCGGAATTCGGTCGCAAGGAAGTCTTAAAAGATGCGCGCGAAAATAAAATCCAAAATTATCACCAGATTTTAGCCGACGAGCTTTTATTTCTGGCGCTCTACGACGAAGCCGCGCCGGAGATGGAAAAAAGCGGCCAGTCGTCAGCGGTCAGCAGTCAGAACAATGTGACAACAAACAACGACGTTCAAGCGACGAACAAAAGCCCAAAACCGAAAACCGAAGACCAGAACAATTTTAATTATTCTCTGGCCGTTTTTTACAAGCGCGGCGATATGGCCAATCGCGCGGTCGCGTTTTTAGAGCCCGTCTGGAAACAAGTTCCCGCCGATTATCAAATCGAGCTGATGCCTCGCGAGCAGGCCGAAATGCTTTATCCCGCGCCGTTTGCCGATGCGCTCCTGCAATACGCGCCGGAAAAAAATCTCGATGCGCGCTTTCTGCTTTCGATTATGCGACAGGAATCGCGTTATCGCGCCGACGTCAAATCAAACGCCGCCGCCCGCGGGCTGATGCAGTTTATATCGACGACCTCGGAGAAAATCGCCGCCGAGCTCGCTCGCGCGAATTTCAAACAGGACGAGCTTTACAATCCGCCGACGGCGATTCAGTTCGGCTCGCAGTATCTGGCCAATCTTTTCCGCCAGTTTCCAAACCAGCCGCAGGCCGTCGCGGCCAGCTATAACGGCGGCGAAGACAATGTGGCGCGCTGGCTGGCGCGCTCAAAATCCGACAATCCCGACCGATACGTGCCGGAAATCGTTTTTTCGCAGTCGAAGGATTACGTCTATAAAGTGATGGCAAATTATCGGGTTTACCAAACGATTTATGACGAAAAACTGCAAAAACGCTGATTTTGGCAAATCGCCGCATAATCTAATATTGACAATTCAAATGTTCCGTTTCACGATTTAGATATTTATGAAAAAAGTTATTTTATTTTTACTTTTTACCGTTTTATGCATTTCGGCCTGCCAAAAATCCGAGATGCAAAATCAAAACGCTTCGGCCGACGCCAAGCGATACGATTTCAAAGGAAAAATCGTCGCCGTCGACCGGGCGAAGAAAAAAGCGACCATCACGCACGACGAAATCGTCGGCTTTATGGGCGGGATGACGATGGAATTTCCGATTAAGGACGATTGGGTCTGGGACGATTTGACGAAGGACTCTGAAATTCGCGCGACATTGGTCGTCGATAAAGACGGTTACTGGCTCGAAAACATCGGCATTATCGCCGCGCCGAACCCGAACCAGCCCGCGCCGACGCCGAACGAAAACTTCGCCCAAATCGGCAGGGAAATTCCCGATTTCGCTTTGACCAATCAGGACGGGAAACGTTTTTCGCTCAAAAACTATCGCGGAAAAGCGCTCGCGATTACGTTTATCTACACGAAATGTCCTCTGCCGGATTACTGCATTTTGATGTCGAAAAACTTTTCCGATTTGGCGAACCAATTAAACGAAAACGCCGAATTAAAAGACAAAATACGGCTTTTGAGCATCTCCTTCGACCCGAAAAACGACACGCCCGAAAAATTAAAGCAATACGGGCTCGGCTATCTCGGCAAAGATTCAAAGGCGGGTTTTACCGTCTGGCAGCTGGCGACCGGCTCGGATAAAGAAGTCCAGAGCATAGCCGACTTTTTCGGTCTGCGCTATGAAACCGACTCGGCCGACAAAGCGCAGATTAACCACTCCCTGCGCACCGCCGTCATCGCGCCGGACGGAAAAGTAACGAAAATCTTCGCCGGAAACGAATGGACGACGAACGATTTATTAAGAGAAATTCAGGCGACGCTAAAGTAAAAATTGAAAACTGAAAGCTAATTATCAGTTTTCAATTTTCAGTTTTCGCTTCTCATTTTCGTCGCCATTTCGCGCATTTTCGTCTTCAGTTCAACTTCGTCGATTACTTTCGCACGACCGTCGCGGTAAATTTCCCGGCCCGCGACGGTCGTCATTTTTACGTCGCGCGCGTTTGAAGCGAAAAGCAGCGCCGAATAAACGTCGTGAATCGGCATCTGCGCCGCGTTTTCGAGCGAAACGACAATTAAATCGGCTTGTTTTCCCGCTTCCAGGGTTCCCGTCTCAGTTTCCATTCCTAAAGCGCGAGCGCCGCCGAGCGTTGCCGTTTCGATTATTTCTTCGGCGCTCAAAAATCTTTGCCGCGCGTCACGCGTTCGGGCGACGAGCGTCGCAAACCGCGCTTCTTCCAAAATATCGCAGTTGTTGTTGCTCGCCATCGAATCGCTGCCGAAGCCGACGCGGATTTTTTTATCGAGAAAAAGTTCAAACGGCGCGATGCCGTGTCCGAACTTGGCGTTCGACTTCGGGCAATGTGCGATGCGCGCGCCTGCTTCGGCAATCAATTCGATGTCTCTTTCCGAAACCTTGACGCAGTGCGCGAGCAGCGGTTTTGCCTCTAAAACGCCGATGCGGGCGAGATATTCAACCGGCGTGCAGTTTGGCGCGCACCATTCGAGACCGAGCCGCCGGTAAATTTCGAGAAAAAAGCCATCGCCGGAAATCAAAAGATTCTGTTCCTCATCTGATTCGGCAACGTGTGTCGAGATTTTTATATTTTCGTCAATCGCGTAGCCTGCGACTTTTTCAAAAAGCTTTTCGCTGACCGTGTAAGGCGAATGAGGCGAAAGCCCGACGCGAACGAGCGCAGTTTCTTCGGCTTTTAATTCCAGATATTTTTCGTTTAATTTGGCAAAATCCTCGTCGGCGCTCGCGTTTCCGGGCGAAAACTCGGTTTCCTGAAACAAAATGCCGCGCAGGCCGTTCGCCTTCAGCGCCTCAAAGCCCGCTCGACCGAAACGCCCGATGTCGCCGAAACAGGTGACACCGGCCCGCGCTGCTTCGAGCGCGCCGAAACGGGCGGCGATTTTTATGTCTTCGTCGGTTAATTTTTCGGCGCGGGTTTTTGTCAGAGTTATCAGCCACGAATAAAAATCGCCGTCAAATTCGTCGAGAAAACCGCGCATCGCCGTTATTTCCAGATGCGAGTGAGCGTTAACGAAACCCGGCAGAATCGCCGCTTCGCCGAAATTTTCCGTTTCGGCGTCGGGAAATTTACTGATTATCGATTCGCGCTCGCCGACGGCGCGAATCGTGTCGTTTTCGAAGGCGACTGCGCCGTCTGTAATCGGTGCGGCTGAAATCGGCAAAACGTATCGGGCGGTAAGAATTTTCATTTTATAAAAATTCTAAAGTAAAAAGTAAAAAGGCCAAAGCGAAAACACGCTTTCCGCTTTGGCCTTTTTACTTTTTACTTTTGTCTTAATTTGCTCTGTATCGCTGCAAAATCGAAGAAACGTAGGCTTTTGTCGAAGCGATGTTGATTTGGTCGATAAATTCCCGTTCACTCATCTGCGCGGCCTGCGATTTGCTCCAGTCGGTAACGCGGCTCGCGCCCGCATTGTAGGCGGCCAGAGTCATCGCCGTTTCCGCCGGAAATCCGCGGTAATTTTCGCGCAGTTTTTCCAGATACCAGCAACCGACCTGAATGTTTCTTTCCGGCTCGCTCAAAAATTTGTTGACGTTTTCGGCCGTCTGTTCCTGAAACTCGCGAAAACCCGTTTCGCGCGCCCATTCGCGCGCGACCGTCGGCGTCACCTGCATCAGACCGACTTCTTCGGCAGCGCCGATTTTCCAGCCGCGAAAATACGTTTCCTCGTAAATTACGCTCCAGACGAGTTTTTGGTCAAGCCGGTAAACGCCCGCCTGACGCGCAATCAGCTCGTCGTAGCGGTGAATCCAGTAATTGTTAAAATAATATGCTCCGGCGAGCGATAAAACGATAAAAATTATCGCCGAGGAGATTAAAATGCGACGCATTCAAATTTTAAGTTTCGGATTTCGGATTTTCTCGCTTTCCCTTTTCGCTCGAATTTTCCTTATTTTCGCTTAAATCGTAGACATTGTCACCGTTTAAGAATTTGCCGGAGCGCACCATTTCCGCGAATAAATCGACGTCGTAATCGGATTCGCGCGACATATCCTGCCGGATTTTCAACAAAATTTCCTGAAATTTCGGACGACGGTACATACTGCAATTGTTAATTTTTAGACATTGAATCGTCAACCGGAAACCCTGCGTCTCAACTGTGAACCAGAAATTCGGGCGTCACGATGACCGGCGAAAAAAATCCGGCCGCCGTATTGAAAAGACGAATCCGCGCCTGTTTGCGGACGTTGGCCAGATGCCCGAAATTCCACGTCACGAGATAATCGATTTTGTGAAACGACGCGAGCGCGACGTGAAGCGCGTCGGCGATAAATTTCCGGTGAAAAATTCCGCGCGAAATATAGCCGTCCGCCAAAATCGCCGCTTCTTCGGGAAGCTCCAGTTGTTTGAGCGGTTTGATGAGTTTCAGATAACCCGTCCGGTGCGGCTCGGCCAGGGCTTCAAGCTCGCGGCGCACCAGAATTGAGCTGAACGCTTCGTATTCGGAAAGCTCGTGCTCCCACCATCGAATCGTCAAATCACGCCGGAAAGGCTCGCCGTTGTCGAGATACGCGCCGACGACGGAAGTTTCGAGATATAAACTTAGTTTCATTACTTATAGTTTCAGGTTTCAGGTTTCAAGTTTCAAGTCGGGAACAACCTGAGGCCCGAACCTGAAGCCTGAAACTTATTCTTTGAGCGGAACAAAAATCACTTTCGAGTTTTGAAAATCGAATGTCAGGCGATAATTTTTCAGAAAATTTCCGCCCAGGATTCCCGCCTGCGAAAAGCCGGAAGTTTCGTTTATCAAATCCAAATCGAGCGCGATGGCCTTGATGCTGTTGCGCGTGTTGTTGCCGAATGTAACGCGCGGCAGCATAAAAAGCGGCATTTCCGAAGTTTCTCCGGCCGAGCCGATGACGCGGATTTTTTCGTTGATGACGAAATTGCTGAGCTCGCTCGAACGGGCCAGCTCGTCGGAGATAACCGACAGACTCGCGCCCGTATCGACGATAAAATTGAGCGACGACTCGACGCCTTCGATTTGAACTTCGCCGCTCAAAAAACCCGCCGAAGTCAGACGGAGCGGAAGCGCGAGGGCTTCTTTTTCGTCAAGCGGCGCGGCGTTCGGCACTTTTTTCTTGAGCGTAAAGCTTTTATCGCCGTAGTCAATCGTCGTCAAAAATTTCGAGATGAGCGACAAACCGATATAGCCGTCGATTGACTCGTTGGCCGAATGAAACTTGCGAATATAAACCGGCACGTTTTTGATGCTGACGTCGCCGATGCTGACGCGATTCAGAAAACCGTAAACGATTTCAAATTTTCCGTCGCCGCCGAAACCTCTCGCCGTTCCGCCGCGCGCGACCGAACTGATTTTTAATTTTTTGGCCGTTCGCTCACTGATAACCGAAATTCCCGAACCGGTGTCGAGCACAAAATTAAGCGGCTCGTCCGTTTTATTGATTCTGACCTGAATAATCGGGCGGTCCTGCACGAGCTTGAACTGAACGCTCGTCTGTTTTTCGTCGCCGATATCGTAGAGCGACATTTTGCCGCCTAAAAATTCGAGAAAATCGACCAAACCTTTGATGCGCTCGCGTCTTTCCGTATCGGTTTGCGGCGAAACCCGCAAAAAGCGCCGGTAAGCGCTCGCCGCCTGGTTGTATTGTTCGGCGCGCGCCGAAACCTGCGCCAGAGCGAAAATATAATCGGGCTCGTCCGAATCGATATAATCGGCGATGCGCAGATTGTCGATGCTCTCGAAAATGCGATTCTGATAAAAATCGAGCATTCCGAGTCCCATCCAGGCCAACGCTTCTTTTTTATTTATCTGGAGGGCGTTGACAAGCGCAACCTCGGCTTCCTTAAAATTTCCGTTATCCAGAAGAATCATTCCGAGGACGGCGAAGGCGTAGGAATTTTTCGGCTCGGCTTTGGCGACTTCGACCGATAAAGTGTAGGCGTCGAGCAGCCGACGCTGTTTCAGCATAACAAAGGCAAGTTTGACTTTCGCTTTTGATTCGCGCGGATTTTGCTCGATGACGCGCCGCAAAATCTTTTCGGCTTCTTCGAGATTTCCTCTTTTTGTCAGCTTTTCGGCTTGTTTGATTAACTGCTTGACGCTTTCGGCGTCAATCTGCTGAACATCGGCAAAAACAGACAGCGAAAACATCAAAATCAAAAAACAAGCGAAAAACGGCGCGGCAGAAAGTTTCAGACGGAAAGGAAAAAATATTTTCGTCCTAAAATCTGTAAATTTCATATAGAAACTCCTTTCCTGTTTTCGGCAGAATTTATTTTAGAATCTCGCCCGTTTTCAGAGACCACAGAACCAAATCG
>DASWRI010000058.1:0-11135 GCA_036403235.1 Pyrinomonadaceae bacterium
GATGGAGACGGAAAAGCCGACATTGCCGTGTTTCGTCCATCGACAGGTATCTGGTATCTGATGAAAAGCACACAGGGTTTTACCGCATTGCAGTTCGGCATTTCAACTGATATTCCGACTGAGAATGCTTTTGTTCCTTAACCATTGGGTTGAAGGTCTGAGTCCTTCTCGAATCACCATTAAATTCAACAAATTAGGGCAACTATCAAAGTTGCCCTTTTTGCTTTTGTGTGTCTATAGCCATTTTTGAAACAAATTTACGCCAACCTTTACAAGCTCAAATGAAATGTTTACCGCTTTCAAATCTCCTCACAATTTATCTTAAATAAATAAAAATTTTTATTGTAAAAATCCGTTAAAAATTTTCTGCAATTACAGAAGAATCAAAAAAATAACTGCGTTTTATCGACAAAAAATACGGTATTAAAAAATACTTTGCTTATTTTTATGCAAAAAAAATAAATAAAAGCTGTCTTTAGAAACAACGTGTTTGCAAAGGTTCTGATGCCACCGGAGAGTGGAAACAGGTTAAGTATTTATGAATAAGCTAAATAGATTATTCAACGTCAGCTATTAATTACTGCTATTTAACTTCCATTTTTTGTCGTTAATTTTCCCAAACTGCACGCTGAATCAGGAAAGCTCCTGAAGGAACAAAATTTAGTTGTGAAAAAACCAGCCTATAAAGGAAATATGCCGAAAATCCTATCAGACAAAAGAGTAAGCTCCCCGATTTGCCGAAAAGGGGTTGAAAGAGTAGGCGCCAGCCAAAATAGGAGGTTCCAATGGAACTTGAACAAAGATATGCAAATTTGAGCACGAATGACCTGACTGAAATGACCAAAAACAGGCAGTTGTTCAGACTGAACACGCTGACGACGGCGATTAGCTTTCCAAACAACATAACCTACTGGGAACAGCTCACGTGCGCGGGCTACAACCCGCAGTACCGGCGGCTCGAAGCGGTGGTTAACGTCAATCAAACTACCGGTTACAACGGTAATTTATGTTCGCACGGCTCGGCCGAATACGTCAGATTCTTTATCGATTTTCACGACGGCGCGGGTTTTCAGGATATGGGCTACACGAGTTTTAAAGTGGCCGATATTTCAAACGCTCCGCCCGGGCCGCAGCATCCTTTAAGCTATCTGGCGTATCTGTTTATCGATGACGCCCGGTATAAAAAATTTCAGGATTGCGACCATGCGGTTATCCCGCGTCTGCGCGCGGTTTTGTCGTGGAATTCGGTTCCTTCGACCAATCCGAATCACATGCCGTTTTACGGCAACCGGCTTGACGTCGATATTCAACTGGCGAGAAAAACGAGATTTCCGATTTTTGAATTAGCCGATGTTCTGAATCTTCCGGATTTGACAAAATATCTCGACCCGAAGCTTGAACTTGACCTGAAACAGCCCAAAATCGAGGCGGCCGAAACGATTCTGAAATCGAACAAAGCGGCCGGTGTGCCCGACCACCGAACGCTTTATTCGACTCTCGGGTCAAAGCTCAATTCAAACTTAAATTTCAGCAGCGCTTCTTCAAATTTTTCGATTAAAAATATCGATAAGCTCGGAATCGATTTAAGTCAATTTTTAGAATTTTTTAACGGCGAAGGCAAAGAGGCCGACGTGTCTTTTGAAGAACTGACCTGCGTCGGCTTAAATACTGCGACCGACAGCCTCGGAGCGGTGATTCATATAAAAAGAAATGCCGGCTTTAACGGGAATATGTGTTCGAGAGGCTCGATGGAGCACGTCGCTTTCTGGGCGGACTGGAACAACAACGGGGTGTTCGACCAGTATCTCGGAACGGTCAGTCTCAACGTTCACGATATTCAAAACATTCCGCGCGAGGGTTTGTATTACAACGTCCTGCTGCCGTTCGACGCCGCCAGACATCTGAAAACGTGCGATTCGCCGAACGTCATTCGCGTCAGGGCGGTGCTTTCATGGGAATCTCTGCCTTCGACGACCAACCCGAATCAACTGAACACATGGGGAAATTTCAGAGACGCGCTCGTGCAGCTGAGACCGGCGCTTAAACCCGGTTCGGGAATTCACTCCGCGCTTTATCTGGTCGGAAGCGTCGACCGCAATATGATTCACCCGACCGAGCATCTCTATAATTATCAGGCCGTCGCGCCTTCGACGAATAATAATCGACCGTGGGGCGGTCTTATTACGTTTAACGGAATTATCGACCGCAACGGTTTCGGCGGGACGATTAAATACAGATTTTTGTATAAAAAATTCGGCGCTTCAGATTTGACCTATCAACCCGTCTCGACTGCCGAAAATTTCGTTTTGGACGATTTGAACACTCCCGCGCCGCCGTTTAACGACCCGCAGTCAGACCCGAACGGCTGGTTTGTCTACAAGCAAAATCCGGCAATCGGACTTTACAACATTTACAATTATCTGGCCGGTTGGAACGCGAGCGGAATGACCGACGGAACATACACGATTCGCTTCGTTCATACCGACGAATTGAACAATGAAGTCATCGCCGACCAGTTCTCGATTATCGTCTGCAACAAGGGAATGACGATAAGCCCGACGGCCAATACTTCGGTCGATTTGGCCTATGACATCGACCTTGTGATTGACGGCGGAGATTGTAAGTTTTATAAACCGGAAGCTCCCATTATTACCGGGCACGTCAGGGCGACTCACCCGTATTTTGCGTCATGGTCGCTCGATTTGCAGCCGACCGCGCACACAAACGGAGCGGTTCCCGTTCCGGCTTCGCGAAGCTACTCGGCTTTAGGCGACACCGGCGATACGGGCATCGACCCGAGCGGCAAGTGGACTCTCGACACGACTCCGATGCACGTCTGCGGCTATACGGTCAGCCTCGGCGCGCATACGAGAGTAATTCTAAACAGCTGGGCTGGTTTCCCGCACTATGTCCCGAAAGCGGTCGGATTTACCAAACTTTAATAAATTTAGTAAATTCGACTAAAACAAATGCCCGTTTCTCCCGCAGACGGGCATTTGTTTTTTGATTAAACATCATTTCTACGACATAAATCCGGCTTTAAAATTTTTATGTTGGAGAACTGTTGATAGGCGAGCTATTCTCAAATGTATCAACGTTGATTGTTTTAGCGTAAAATAGTTTTGTGAATTGGTTTTTTATAAAAATGCTAAAAGCAAAATTGCGGAATTATCGCCGACGCGTTTTATTGTCCGGCGTCCTCGTCCTGGTTGTTTTTTCCGCCGGGTGCGGAGAAAAGCCGGTAGCGACGACCGACAACGAATTTGAAGCCAACCAGATGTTCGTCATTCTCAATTCCAACGGTTTTCGCGTCGGGAAAACCGCGCCCGCAGGCGATTTGAAAACGTGGAGCATAACGATTGACGAAGGCTTTTTCGGCGAAGGCGAAGCGGCGGCAGCGATTCAACTGCTCCACGATTACGGCTTGCCGCGACCGCCCGAACCCGAGCCGAAGGACAACGGCTCGTCGCTCGGCATCGTCTCCGACCGCGAGGAAAAAGAAAAACAGAAACGCGAGCTGCAAAGACAAATCGAGCGCCAGCTCTACACTCTCTCGGGCGTAATTCGCGCGAGCGTGATTATCGCTCTGCCGCAGGACGACGTTTTAAGCCTTGAAAAGACGCCGCCGACCGCTTCGGTTTCGTTGGTCGTCAAGGAATCCGAGCCGAAATTTTCGATTCAAGACGTGCAGAATCTCGTCTCGGGCGGCGTGCCGAACTTAAAAACGGAAAACGTCAAAGTCGCCATTACGCAGCAGCCTCAGAGCGAAGTTCCGATTGAAAAGCTCGCCGCCCAGCGTCGCAGCAACGTGATTTTCGTGCTCGGCACAGGAGTTATAATTTTGCTCGGCGCAACGCTCGCCGGCGTCTGGATGATTGCCAAGCGTCGAAAGCGGGAAGCCTTTGAAAACGAATTATCCGCTGAATCCGGGCCGCAATTTGAAGCGCCCGAGCCGGAAACGCGTCCGGCGCTCGAAGGCGAAAGCGACGAATAAATTCTAAAAGGAAAGTTTGGATTTGAACAAAGACAGGCCGCAAAAAAACGAGATTTTTCTCCTGCTCGCGCTTAACCGGACGGAGCGTGCAAATTTGACTGCGCCGCGAGCCGAGGACGAATTCGCAGGTGAAAATTTGAATGAAGAAGATTTTCCCGCTTTGTTCGAACAATTGAGCGAAACTCAACTGATGCAATTTCGCCGCGAGCTTTCAAATTATCAAAATAAAAACAAAGCCGAAAGGGAAGTCTGGCGCGAAAAAATCGGCTCTGCAATCGGCGCGGACGAAAAGTTTATCGACGAAAGCGTACATCGCTCGCACATCGAAAACGCGCTTAAAAAAGAAATTCCGCCGATTCGCAAAATCATTTCCGACGCGCTTTCAAATTTTGAAACTTCCGCCGCCGAAAATCGGCACAAGCGCTTTCTGGAAAAAGAAATTCGGCGCGCTTTTGCCGCCCAATTCGTGTCGCTCCGCGAAATCGAAAACGCGACCGCTTTTGACCGTCTCAGCGGAACGCTGCTGGCGCGGCTTATTCGTCTCGCCGGCGTGGGCGAAGTCGCGAACGCCTGTCTGCGCATCGAAGCGGTCGAAGCGGTCGCCGCATTTATCAGAAATTTTCCGGCGGAAGACGCGAGAATGATTGCCGCGCAGCTCGGCAAAGCGCCGGAAGTGTCCGTCGAAAGAATTGCTTTTGCCGAAAATCTCGTGCACACGGCTTTTGAAATCGAGCCCAATCCGTCGGCGATGCTCGACTGGCTCGGCATCTGGCTGACCGGCGTTTTGCTTTGCCGGAGCACGCCGGCACGCATTCGCTACACCGAGCAAAAGCTGCCGTTTGAGTTTGCGTTGAAACTTCCCGAAATGATTGAGGAAAAATGCCGCCTGACGCCCGCCGAGATGCAGCGCGAAATCGGCGGCGAAATCGAGCGGCTGGCCGTGACGATTGCCGGAAACGCCTGAGACGAAATAAAATTTATTTTGGAGAAATTTTTGTATTATGAGCGATAATTTTCTGCCGATTCCCGATGGCGCACAGCGCATCGTAAAAGCCAAAAACTTAAAAACGAACTCTCTGATTTCCGGCAAACTATTAAAAAATCAAGTTTTAAAGGCCGAACAGGAGGCGCACGAAATTCTGCACGAAGCGAGAACGACGGCCGCCGAGATTATCAACTCAGCCGAGCAGACGGCCGAAAATATTCGTCATGAATCTTACGAAAAAGGGCGCGCGGAATCGGAAACTGAATTAATCGAAAATATTCTGGCGATTAAAGCGGAGCGGGCGCGAAATTTTTCGAACGTCGAACAGGAAATTTTGCGCCTTGCGGTGAAAATAGCCGAAAAAATAATCGGCGAAGAAATAAAACTCGATGAAACGGCGCGGGGCGAAATCGTTCTCAACGCGCTCAAACACGCGCGCCAGCAGGAAATGCTGACCGTCCGCGTAAACGCCGGCGATTTGCCGTTGCTCGAAAATATGCGTGAAAAAATAGATTCGTTCGGGCGCGCCAAATATATCGATTTTGTCGCCGACCAGGCCGTTAAATCCGGCGGCTGCATTATCGAAAGCGCTTCGGGAACAATCGACGCGCGGCTCGAAACCCAACTGCGAATCCTCGAAAAAGCTCTGCTCGCGCAAGCAAAAGAAAGTTAATAAATCAATGGAAAATTAAAAAATAAATTTCCTGTATTTTCTATTTTCGTTTTCCGTTTCTTTGTCAGGCATAGCCTAAAACAAGCGCCTTTATCAACAAAACCCAGCCGTCAATCAGCACGAAAAGCAGTAATTTAAACGGCAGGGAAATAATTGTCGGCGAGAGCATAAACATTCCCATCGCCTGCAGGATGTTCGAGACGACCAAATCGATTATCAAAAACGGGATAAACAGCAGAAATCCGATGGCGAAGGCCTCGGCCAGCTGGCTTGTGACGAATGCCGGAATGACGATGCGAAATTCGTTCGGCTGAATGTCGTCCGGATTGTTGCCGTTGCGCTGCGCGAGCAGGCGCGACCAGTCGAAAAACAATTTCCGGTCGCTTTCGTGCGCGTAACGCAGCAGAAATTCGCGCAGCGGCTCGCGCCCACGCTTTGACGCTTCAAAAATTTCGCGCACAGACATCTCCGAAAAAATCGCTTCCGTGTTGCCGACATCGCCGGCCTGCGCATACATTTTTTCGACGACCGGCGCCATCACGAAAATCGTCAAAATCAGCGAAAGTCCCGTGATAACCTGATTCGGCGGCACTTGCTGCGTGCCGAGCGCGTTTCGCAAAATCGAGAGCACGACCGAAATTTTGACAAACGACGTCAGCATTATCAGCGCAAACGGCGCGAGCGCGAGAATGCCCATCACGATTATCAAAACGACCGGATTGGCCGTTCCGTCGCCCGCTTTGACCGGAATCGCGGGTGCGGGCGTCGTCGCCGTATTCTGCGCGAAAACGGCAAAAGCCGAAATCAGGCCGATAAAAATCGCCGGCAGAGCTCGCCCGTAAAAATTTTTCGCTTTCAGAATTTTTGCCAGCCGCATAAGCTTATTTTCGTTTGCGCCAAACTTTGTCGATGGCCTGCGTAAATAAATCTTTTTTCGCCTCGCCGGACGGTTTATTCATTTCGGCGACGGCTTTTTCGACCGCTTCGCCGTCGAGCTCGCTGACGAGCTGAACGCCGCTTTCCGACAAAGCCAGAAGCATATATTTTCCGGCAACTTCGACGACAATCAGACGCTTTCGCGCGTCGAGCGATGCGCCGTCGACGATGTTGACGATGCTTTTATTAAACGAAACGACATTTAGGCGCGGCAGGATATAGCGGAAAATTAAAATCGCGAGCCCGCACACAATTCCGAGCGCAATCGCCGTCTGGACGAGTAGCCAGATGACGTCGAGCCAGCCGACCGTCGGGACGGGCGGCGCGTTTTGCCAGAGCAGAAAATGATATAAAAAATAATTCACCGCAGTAATTTTGTAATTCGAACGCCGAGACGCTCCTCGATTTCGACCAGCTCGCCGCGCCCGACGACGCGATTTTCAATCAAGAGATTGACCGCGTCGGTCGGCCGAACGCCGAGTTCGAGAATCTGATTTTCGCGCAAGTCGGCGATTTCAGCCAGCGTCAGGCGGCGCGCTTCGAGCTCGACGCGCAACGTCAGCGCCAGATTTTCGACCGCCAAACCTTTTCCGTCGCCCGTCGTTCCCGAATCGTTTTCGCCGCTTAAATTTTCGTCTGTTTCCGTCATAGCTTGTCTGAATCCCGGCGGATTTTCGATTTCTGCCAAATCAATTACAACAAATTTCCACGCCTGATTTGCCGAAAGCTTTCTCGCTAATATTTTATTATCAATTGTTTGGGCGTTTTCTTCAAACGCTTCCGCCGAAGCCGCTTCCGGGGCTAAAATTTCGCCCGAAATTTTCAAATTTTCGCCGTCGCCGAGAAAAATCTCCGCGCGTCCGAAAAGATTTCCGCCGAACAGATTTAAATCATAATTTTCGAGCATCGCGACGTCGCCCGTTTCGATTGAAGCGAGCTCGGCCAGCGTCAGCTCGATTTTTCCGAGCGGAAGGCGCGCCCGCACGTCTTTCGTATGATTTTCAAAACGCCGCCAATCGGTGCGGCGCGGCCGGGCGGCGCGGAGAATCGGATTTTCCGAGGCCGACAAGTTTTTCAAAACGTCCGGCGCAAGATAAATTCTCACGATGCTCGGCAGTAAACCGTGAATTGTCTGCCAGTTAACGGCGAGAAACGAATCGCCTTCGGTAAAATTTTTCCGCGCGTCTGCCAGCCATCGAGGCGCTTGACGAACGAGCGAGCCGAATTTAAAAATCGGCGATTGCAAAGCTTGATTCGCTTCGTAAATAAGATTTAGCGACAAAAATTCGAGAACGGCCGTTTCGGTTTCGGTCGGCTCGCGCAGATTTATCCGGTCGGAAACTTTTTCGCCGAATGCGGCGTCAATCAGCCAGATGGCGAAAGCATTGTCGAATTCGACTGCAAATTCGAATTCGCTTTGTTCAACTGCGACGCCGAGCCACCAGGATTGATTTGAAAAGGACGGAAAATCTTCGGCGCGGTTGATTTCCTTTGTGACAAGCGGTAAAAACTCGACAGCGTTTTCCGCCGGAAGCGCGAGCAGATTTTGCAGCGCTTTTGATAAACGCGCCGCAACTTTGGCCGTAAAATCCGGCGGCAAATCGGCGAGCAGTCCGCTCCAATCGATTTCAGCGGGCGCGCTTCTTTTTAAAAGCCGATTCCAGCTCAAATCGGGCGGCGCTGTTTGCTCCGCCGCTTCATCACCCGGTTTTTGCCCTGCCGCAAAAATGTCCGCCGCAAACGGGTCGACCGCGTTTTCTTCGGCCTGAGAAGACGATTCCATTTTCTAAATTCCTGTCGGTAAACTTTTCAAATCCTGAAATTTACAGTCTGTCTATAGCTACCAGTATAATACAGCGCTCGCGGCATTGGATAATGTTTTTGCCGAAAACGGCGCGGAAATAAACGGTGCAACCAAAAATATTTTTCGCTAAACTAAACTTTGGAGGAATAAAACTGTATGAAAGCGAGCAAGTTTTTTATTTTAACAGTTGTGGTAATTTCCGCCGCTATCTTCGCCAACGCGCAAGTTCAGACGATTTTTAATCTCGAAGAAAACGTTTCGAAAAAAGCCTCGATTCCCGACGCCGTTATCGCCGTTCTAAAATCCGACAAAGCGGTCGACGCCTGCTTTCAGGAAAAGGGAAAAGGCGCTGTCAACGAGGCGGATTGGTTTGAGGCTTCGAAAATCGATTTGAACGCCGACCGTCGTCCGGATTTAATTATCAAAGCGAAAGATTCGTGTCTGTTCGGCGCAAATCAAGGCCCTTTCTGGATTTTTCAAAATGCTCCGGACGGCTACCAACAGATTTTTTCGGCGAGCGGGCTGCAGCTCGCCGTTCTGCCGAAAAAGCAAAATTCATTTAATCAGATAAAAATCAGCAAAGCCGTCGCGATGAAGCCTTCGAGCCGGATTTTTTCCTTCAAAAACGGGAAATATCAATAGAGCTGAAAACTTAAAAGTAGAAGCAATTTCAGCTTTCGGTTTTCAGCTTTTTAGATTAATTTTCCGGCAAAACTGAAATTTCGCTCAACTTTTCCCGGTTTTTTCCGATAACTTAACTAAAGAAATTGAAAGCAAAAGCTATCGGGGGAATTATGGGAAAAGTCGGCGAAACAAATTTTAATCTTTTTTTTAACTCCAGCCAGGACGCAAATTCTTCGGAAACGGACGACGTTCGGCAAAATTCGTTTTTTTCCGGTTCTTACACGGCGAATTTATTTTTCGAGCCGGGAAGATACCGGCAAAACCAATTTTTCGCCGCAAACAATCAAGCTTCCGCTACCGGCGGCGCTCGCGAAATAACGGCGCGTTCGACGCCCGAAGAGCTTCTTCGCGACCCGCGCGTGCATGCGATGCTCGACGTTCTCGGCTACGCCGAGGGCACGGGCGCGAATTACGGCAAAGTCGTCAACGGTCAGGTTCTCGGGCCGAGCGACCGCAGCGCGCCGTTCGACCACTCGTTTGTCGGCCGCCGCAACGTTTCGGTAACGGATTTTACGCATCACCCAAATCTGGCGGTGCGCTGGGCAAACGGTCAGCCGCCGAGCTCCGCGGCCGGAAGATACCAATTTCTTTACAGCACTTGGCGCGGCTTAAATATGCCGGATTTTTCGCCGCATTCACAGGATATCGCGGCAATAAAGCTGATGCAGCGACGCGGTATGATTGAACCGCTTTTGCGCGGAGATTTCGCCGAAGCGATTCATCGCGGCGCGCCCGAATGGGCAAGTCTGCCAATCGAAGGCGGCGGCAGTTATTACGGCGGGCAGGGCGCAAGAACTCTGAGCAGCTTGCGGCAGATTTTTAGTACTTCGCTCGAAAGATATCACGGCACGACTTCTGCGCCCGATAATCCGTCACCGCCGACCGCAACAGCCGGAACGACGCTCGCCAGAGGCCGACACGGTCAGGCCGTCGAGCAATTGCAGGATAAATTAATCCGGCTCGGACTTTTGACCGAATCGCAGAAAAACACGGGCGCGGGAATTTTCGGGCCGCGCACGGAAAATGCGGTTAAAAGATTTCAAAAATTCGCCGGGCTCGAGCAGAGCGGAAGCTACGACGATGCGACGCGTACTGCGATGGACACGATTCTTTCCGCCGATGTCAAAAAAGGCTCGCACGGTCGAATCGTCGCCGAATTGCAGGACAATCTGGTGCGGCTCGGCTTTATGACGCGGGCCGAAGTCAACACCGGACGCGGCATTTTCGGGGCGAAAACCGACGGCGCTCTCAGGCGTTTTCAAGCCGAGCACAATTTAACGAGCGACGGCGTTTACGGCGCGAGCACTTTTCACGCGCTCGTTTCGGCAAGTCCGCGCACCGGCGGAAATAATCAAACCGAAGAACCTGCAAACAACGGAAACACGCCCGAATATCAACGCTGGAATGTTTACAGCACCGGAAATCGTCCGGCGCGTCTTTCCGACGGTTACGAAGATTTACAGCCGCATCACGATTATCAAACGGTCAACTACGTCATGCGCGGTCTGACGCTGACGCATCGCCTCGAAGCGCGCGACATTGTTTTGACGCGCAGCGGCGAGAGCAATTTCGGTCAAACTGTCCCGTCGCCGCTTGCGGGCAGAGTTCTGTTTGCCGGAAACGAAAACGACGGTTACGGCAATAAAATCGTCATACAAAACGAGCGCACCGGACAAATCGTGATGCTCGGACATTTGCAGTCAATTAATGTCCGTCGCGGTCAGAATGTCGAATACGGACAAAACGTTGGCGGTCAGGGCTCGTCCGGGCATTCGACCGGCGCGCACGTCCACATCAACGCCGACCCGTCCGTCATTAGCCGCTGGGTGGCCGATCTCGCCGACGGAAAATTCGACGGCGTCCGCGGTCGCTTCGACATCGGGCAGAGACCGTAAATCCGGGCATAAAAACGAAATTTGCCCGCGAATAAACGCGAAAAGATTGAACCACAGAGGACACAGAGAGCACAGAGATTTTTTTTAATTTCCTCTGTGCTCTCTGTGTCCTCTCTGGTAAATTTCTTCTTTTTGTGCTTTTCGCGTTTATTCGCGGGCAAAAA
>DASWRI010000059.1:0-38469 GCA_036403235.1 Pyrinomonadaceae bacterium
TTCCCAGTTTCCGCCGAAAGCGAGCGGATAAAATACGTCTTTAACCTGTTTTTTTTCGCTTTGCGCTTGTTTCGGTGAATTTTGCTTATGCGCGCGATTTGATAAATTCGGCGTTTCTGCTTTGAAATCGACTTTTTCGGCGACGGCCGGATTTTTAATCGGCGTTGCTTTTGTTTTGGTGATTTCCGTCACCGGCGACGAGTTTCCAACCTCCGGTACGGGCGCTTCGATGGCCGGCGTCTTGATTGCTTCGACAACGTGCAGCCGTTGCGGTGCTCTCGAAATTAACACCGCCGCGACGGCCAAAACAACAATCAAAATCGCAAACGAAGCCGACGCCGTCTGCAAATTCCAGACAAAGAAAAAGGCTTTTGCCTTGCGCCGCGGTTTCTGCTCGGCCTTGATTCTCGCTTTGACCGAATCGAAAAGATGCGGCGCGTGGATGATTTTTTCGAGCTCGTCGCTTTTGACGCGCGTCGCTTCGAGCAGCCCGCGCCCGATTCGGTCGAGATTTTCTTTTTGTAAATCGTGTTTGCTCATTTTCCTGCTCGCTCCAAAAGACGTTTTCCCGGCGGCTTTAGTTACAAAAACTTTCTTAAAATTTTCCGCAGAGAATTTCGCGCCCGGAAGGCACGCACTTTCACTTTCGATTTTGACCAGCCGGTAATTTCGGCGACTTCGCCGACGCTCATTTCTTCGGCGTCGAGCATTTCGAGAACGGCGCGGTCTTCGACTGCCAGACGCGAGAGAAGCTTTTCCGCCAAATCGCGCCGGACGAGATTGTTTTCGTCGCTCGGCGCGGCGTCGGCGAACAAAAATTCGTATTCCTCGCCGGAAAGCTCGCAGTGCAGATTTTCGGGTTTTCGTTTCTGACTTCGGAGCAAATCGAGACAGGCGTTAGTCGATATTCGGCCAATCCAGCTGGCGAGCGAAAAATCGTGGCCGCCGTGAAAATTATTTAGTTCGAGATAAATTTTCGTAAAACTGATTTGAACGATTTCCTCGATTTGTTCGGGACGCCGAAAATAGCGCGCGGCGGTCGCGCCGACCAGACGCTTGTAGCGCTCGAAAATATTTTCAAACGCCGCTTCATCGCCCGCCAGCACCAGCGCGATGAGCTGCGCGTCCGATTTTTCGACGCAAACGCGAATCCCGGCGCTTTCGTCTTCAGCGCGCGACATCAAGATTTCGTCGTGCCAGGCAGTCGTATAATCCATTAAAAATTCCAGTTTGAGAAAATTGCAGTCGCTACACAAGACGCTTCAATTCTACAAGCGGTTACAAAATTTTTGCGCGAGCAGTTTTTATACGTCTGAAAATCGCCAACGGTTTAATATAAGTGAAAGCTGGAAACTGAAAACTGAAAACTGAAAGGAAAAACAGTTTTCAGTTGATTATTGGACTTTTCCCGGTCGCGCCATTTATAATTTTTCCGAACCTATCCACTTCTTGATGGCATCAAAGCTTGAGACAAGATGAAATTAGCCGGAACAAAAAAAAACGGATTGTCCGCGCGGTTTAATTCGATGGTCGCCTCGGACACGCCGCTGCGCGATTTGGCGAGCAATCTCTCGCAGGTTGCCCGGCACGCGCTCGAAGAAGCAAATACTTTAACCGTCGAAAAAATCAAAATTTCGCTCGAACGACTGCCGAAAAAGATGGAAAATTTTCGCATCGTTCATCTTTCGGACATACACCACAGCCCTTTTACAAATCTCGAACATATTGAGCGCGCCGTCCGAACTGCCAACGATTTGAAGCCGGATATGTTTGTTTTAACCGGCGATTACGTCTCGCACGAAACGGAATATATCGCGCCGGTCGCGCGCGTTCTGGGAACGCTCAAGGCCGAATTCGGAATTTACGCCTGTCTCGGCAATCACGACCACTGGACGGACGCCGAAATGGTGACAAATGAGTTTCGCGCTAACGGAATTAAGGTTTTAATTAACGAAGGCTTTCGCTTCGAAGCGCGCGGCGCGTCTTTCTGGCTGTCCGGCGTCGATGATTATATGGTCGGGAAAACCGATTTGCGCGCGGCTTTGCGCGGCTCATTTCCCGATGAGATGAAGCTGCTGCTCGCGCATAATCCGGTAATTTTCCGGCAGGCGGCGCGCTTCGACGTGGATTTGATTTTGAGCGGTCACACGCACGGCGGGCAGGTCAAGCTGCGCAATGAGGAGAAAAGAATTTTGCCGCGCCGGAAATTGAAAAACGGTCTGCACCAGCGCAAAAACACGCAGATTTACATAACGCGCGGCATCGGCACGGTCGTTCTGCCCGTCCGCTTCGGCTGTCCGCCGGAGATTTCGCTGCTTGAGTTACAACCAGGTCAAAGGTAACGGCTGAAAAGTTTTCACTTTTCACTTTTCACTTAATAAATGTCTTCAAGTATTCTTACAATCCCGAATCTGCTCACCTTTATGCGAATGGCGCTCATTCCCGTGTTCGCCAGTTTTTTGTATTACGGCTATATCGGATGGGCGCTGATATTTTTTCTGATTGCGGGCGTTTCAGACGGCGTCGACGGTTTTATCGCGCGTCGCTTTCAACAGCAGACCGAGCTCGGCACGATTCTCGACCCGATTGCCGACAAGCTTTTGATGACGACCGCTTTTATCGTGCTTTCGATGCCGAGCATCCTGCCGCCCGTGCGCGTCCCTTTCTGGGTGACGGCGGCGGTCATCGGGCGCGACGTACTGATTGTGACTGTCGCCGGCGCGATTCATATTATGACGGATTTTCGCGGCTTCAAACCGTCCTGGCTCGGCAAGCTTTCGACGACCGTTCAAGTTGCCGCCGTCGCGCTCATTCTGCTCTCGGACGTTTTCGGTTACACGTTTTATCTCCGCGCAACTCACCTTTTAGTCGTCGTTCTCGCGTTTGCTTCCGGCTTTCATTACGTCTTTTTCGTCGCGCGCTTGATGAAAGAAGAAGAAAAATCTTAATTTTTAAATTTTTCCGCGTTTCGGCGGTAAAATTTAATGCGCACAGCATCGATGTCGTTGCCGGAAAAGTTTCTCGCAGCGACATTATATTTTGTCCCGAAATAAACTTGACAATAACTCACTCAAATATTATACTCATTGTAGGCTCAAATTGAGTATAATATTTTGGAATAATTTCATTTAATTGGAGATTTGATAATGAGTAAAATTATTGGAATTGACTTGGGAACGACAAACTCGGTGGTTGCCGTAATGGAAGGCGGCGAGCCGGTCGTAATTACAAACGAAGAAGGCGGACGCACCACTCCTTCGGTGGTCGCCTTTACAAAAGACGGCAACCGTCTGGTCGGTCAGGTCGCCAAGCGTCAGGCCGTGACCAACCCCGAAAACACGCTTTATTCAATCAAGCGTTTTATGGGACGAAAGTTCGATGAAGTGCAGGGCGAAATCAAGCAGGTGCCTTTCAAGGTCGAAAGAGCCGGAAACGGCGACGTGCGCATCGACGCGCAGGGCAAACAATACAGCCCGCCGGAAATTTCGGCGATGATTTTGCAGAAATTGAAAAAAGCCGCCGAAGATTATCTCGGCGCAAAAGTCGATAAAGCAGTCATCACCGTTCCGGCTTATTTTAACGACGCGCAGCGTCAGGCGACAAAAGACGCGGGCAAAATCGCCGGTCTCGAAGTGATGCGCATCGTCAACGAGCCGACGGCCGCCGCGCTCGCCTACGGTCTGGACAAGAAAAAAGACGAAACGATTGCCGTTTTCGACTTCGGCGGCGGAACGTTCGATATTTCCGTCCTTGAAGTCGGCGAAGGCGTCGTCGAAGTAAAATCGACAAACGGCGACACTCATTTAGGCGGCGACGACGTTGACGAAGTGTTGATTAAATGGATTATCGACGAATTCAAAAAAGACCAGGGAATCGATTTAACTTCGGATAAAATGGCTTTGCAGCGCCTCAAGGAAGCTGCCGAAAAAGCAAAAGTCGAATTGTCGTCGGCGATGGAAACCGAAATCAATCTGCCGTTTATCACGGCCGACCAATCGGGGCCGAAACATCTTGTGACGAAATTGACGCGCTCCAAATTCGAGCAGCTGGTCGAACCGATTTTGAAGCGCCTGATGCCGCCGGTCGAGCAGGCGATTAAAGACGCCGGTCTCGAAAAAGGACAGATTGACGAAGTCGTCCTCGTCGGCGGTTCGACGCGTATTCCGAAAGTTCAGGAAATGGTCAAGGAATTTTTCGGCAAAGACCCGAACAAAACCGTCAACCCGGACGAAGTCGTTGCGCTCGGCGCGGCCGTTCAGGCCGGAGTTCTCGGCGGCGAAAAGACCGACATTCTGCTTTTGGACGTGACGCCTTTAAGTCTCGGAATCGAAACTTTAGGCGGCGTGATGACGCAGATGATTTCGCGCAACACGACGATTCCGACCAGAAAATCAGAAATTTTTTCGACCGCTTCGGACAATCAATCGTCGGTCGAAGTTCACGTTTTGCAGGGCGAGCGGCCGATGGCGGGCGACAACAAAACGCTCGGAAAATTTCATCTCGTCGGCATTCCGCCCGCACCGCGCGGCGTTCCGCAGGTCGAAGTGACGTTTGACATCGATGCCAACGGCATCGTCAACGTCTCGGCCAAAGATGTCGGAACGGGACGCGAGCAGAAAATCACGATTACTTCGTCTTCCGGTTTGTCGAAAGAAGAAATCGACAAGATGATGAAAGACGCCGAATCGCACAAGGACGAAGACGAAAAGCGCAAGGGAACGATTGAAGCGAGAAATCGTCTCGACGGTCTGGTTTTCAGCGTCGAAAAATCGTTCGGCGAAAACAAGGACAAACTCGACTCGGCAGCCGCGGGCGACATCGAAACGGCAATTTCCGAAGCGAAAACCGCTCTTGCGGGCGAAGATTCAGACCAGATGAACAACGCATTCGAACGTCTGCAAACCGCTTCGCACAAACTCGCGGAAGTGCTCTACAGTCAGGCGGGCTCGGCAAATACGGGCGAAGCCGCGACTGAAGAACAGGCATCTTCGGCAAGCGCGAGCGGCGATTCTACTTCTTCGACGGGCGGCGACGATAACGTCATCGATGCCGAATACGTCGATGTCGATGAAGAAAATAAATAGCGATTAGGAACAAGGGACGAGGGACGAGTTTAGCTTCTAAGCTCATCTCGTCCCTTGTTCCTCAAAACTTGTCCCTTATCAATAATGGCAAAAAAAGATTATTACCAGATTCTCGGTGTAAAAAAAGATGCAAAGGCGGACGAGATTAAAAAATCGTATCGTAAGTTAGCGCGTAAATATCACCCGGACGTAAATCCGAACGACAAAGCCGCCGAGGAAAAATTTAAGGAAGTTCAGGAAGCCTACGACGTTCTTTCCGACGAGAAAAAACGCAAGGTTTTCGACCGTTTCGGCTACTACGCCGACAATCTCGATATAAATTCGCCGTATGGCGCGGGAACGAGCGGCAGCGCGGGCGGCGCGTCGAATTTCGATTTTTCGGGATTTAACTTCGAGCCGGGCGGCAGCGGTTCGGGTTCGAGTTTTCGTGATATTTTTTCAGATCTTTTCGGTGGCAGCTCAAAACAGCGCGAGCCCGAGCTGCCGCGTCCTCTGCCGAAAAAAGGCAAGGATATCGAGATGCCGCTCGCTCTCAGTTTTGAAGAATCGTTTACGGGCTTGATGACAAATATTACGGTTCAGCGTTCCGAGCAGTGTTCGCGCTGCCAGGGCGCGGGCGATACGGGCGGCCCGGTCGTCGTCTGTCCGACCTGCAAGGGCTCTGGACAAGTGCAGAAAAGCGGCGGCCGTCTTCAATTTTCGCAAAGCTGTCCGGATTGCGAGGGAACGGGTCGGCGTCGTCAGCCGTGCTCGCTCTGCAACGGAAAAGGCGTGACGCCGAAAACCGAACAGGTGAAAATTCGTATTCCGGCCGGAGTCGATACCGGCTCGCGCGTGCGGATTCCGAAAAAAGGACAGGGCGGGCGTCTGGGGGCCGAGCCGGGCGATTTGTTTATCCTTACAAACGTCGGCAAGCACCGCTATTTTACGCGCAAAGGCGACAATATTTACGTCACCGTTCCGATAACCGTTTCTGAAGCGGCGCTTGGTGCGCGCATCGAAGTTCCGACCGTCGAAGGCAAGGCGCAGCTCAAAATTCCGGCCGGAACCGAGTCGGGACAGAAATTTCGGTTGCGCGAACGCGGTTTTCCGAGCCTTCGAAATCCGAATCTGCGCGGCGACCAGTTTGTCGAGGTAAAGATAACTCTGCCGCGCGTCATCTCGGAAGAAACGAAGGAGATTTTGCGGCAGTTTGAAAAGGCGAATCCCGAAAACCCGCGCAAGGCGATGGGTTTGGAATAATTTATGAGCGCCGAAAGCAAAACGCGAAACAAGACTTTTTTCGGCTACATGGTTTGCGTTTTGTGTTTCGGATTGACAATCTGGGCGTTTTATCCGGGCTTTATGTCGCCGGATTCCATCGGCAATCTGGCTGACGGCCGGAGCGGCGTTTTTGCGGACATAAATTCTCCCGTGATGTCTTATCTGTGGGGAAGGCTCGACCGAATCGTCGCCGGGCCGGCGCTGATGCTCGTTTTGCAGAACGCGGTTTTTTGGAGCGGCTGCGCCGTTTTCTGGCACGCGACGCACAAAAAATCGATCCGTCTCGGCGCGTGTCTGATTTTGTTTGCGCTTTTGCCGCATATCCTTTCGCAGCTTCCGGTCGTATGGAAAGACGTCGGGCTCGGCACGTGTTTATTTTTAAGCGCGGCACTCGTTTATCTGGCGGATAAAACGAAAAATAAAACGGCGCTTTTCGCCTCGATTTTGTTTTTGTTTTACGCATACGCGGCGCGTCTCAACGCGCTTCCGGCGATTTTGCCGCTGGCGATTTGGAGCGGTTTCGTTTTTGGCCGGATATTTGAAACCGGGAAAGGGAAATTGTTTTCGGTTGTCGCCGGAATCGTCTATTTTGCGGCGCTGTCTCTGGCGATTTATTTTGTCAACGACAGGCTGACCGAAGGACGCACGGTTTACCCGTTTCAGCAGATTTATCTGTATGATTTGGCCGCGATTTCAAAAGAGAAAAACGCGGCGCTTTTTCCCGAATACGTTTTGCTGGACGAAAGGTTTTCGCTCGAAACCGTAAAGGCGCGATACAACGAGCGCTCGGCGGCCGATTTGATATTTGAGAATGTGCCGAATCAAGGCGATTTGCCGGTTTTAAAATTAAGTTCCGACGCCGGGCAAATCAAGACGCTGCGCGATAAATGGCTCGAAACAATCGCGGCAAATCCGTCGGCGTATCTGAGACACCGCGGACGGATTTTTGCTCAGCTCAGCGGTTTTTCCCGCTCCGTGACGAGGCCTTTCTGGGATTTGGGCTTCGCGGCAAATCCGCCGGAATTCCAGCGCGAAGAAAACCTCGGCGCGCAAATTTTGATGAAGTATTTCGGCGCGTTTAGCCGGCCATTCGCGCAGACTTTCGGTTTTCGCGCGTTTTTGTGGCTTTTATTGTGCGCGTATTTTTTATACCGGGCGCTTAAAAAGCGGCTCGAAGGTGATTGGGAAATCGTCTTTGTTCTTTCGACAAGCTGTCTGCTGTTCACGTTTGCGTATTTTCCGACGACGCCTTCGACCGAGTTTCGATACCTTTTCTGGCCGGCGATTTCGGCGGCCGTGGCGATAATTTTCGGCGTTTATCTCTCGGCGCAGACAGGCGATAATTTATTGGGCAAATTTTTATCGAAATTAAGAAAATGAAGAAAAAAGTCAGAACATACACCATCAGCGCGGTCGCGGAACTTTTCGATATTCACCCGCAAACTCTCAGACTTTACGAGCGCGAAGGCTTGCTCAAACCTTCACGTTCGGTAGGAAACACGCGGCTTTACGAAGACGCCGACCTTGAGCGTCTGGAGGTAATTTTATCTCTCACGCGCGATTTGGGCGTCAATCTCGCCGGCGTCGAAATCATTCTCAATATGCGCGAGAAAATGGACGCGATGCAAAAGGAATTCGAACGCTTTTTTGAATATCTGCGCTCGCACGCCGGCGACTTTTCCCAACAATTTGAAGATTTTTCTCAATCGGAGGCGCTAATTCCGATTTCGCGGCTGACCGTCACCACCTTCCACTCCAAAACGGGCGAAGACGAATAATTAAACTTTCCTTTTTCGAAAATTCTCTCATATTGTGTTGCAATTTTATCCACTATAATATATAAACAATCTACGATAAAATTTAACTTTCGAAATTACGGGAGAAAACAAATGAAAAGTTTGCCTGGAAAACGTTCGTTTTTAATCCTCGCCTTTAATCTGTTTATTTTCAGCGGTGCCGGATTTGCTCAGAATTTAGACGAAGTAACTATCAGCGGCCGGGTCGTCGATACAAATAACGCTCCGATTGCCGGTGCGGCCGTCACGGCGACGCTGGCGCAAACCGGATTTGAGCGGGCGGCTGCGTCCGACGGGGAAGGGCGTTTCAGGATTGTCGAGCTTCCGCCCGGAATTTATAAAGTGAAAGTTTCGGCGAACGGCTTCGGCGCAAAAGAGCAGCCCGATTTTGCGGCAATTGCGGGACAAAACGTCCGGCTTGATTTTTCGCTCGCTCCGGCGGAGATTCGGGCCGAGCAGACCGTTGCGGTGAGCGATGACGCGGCGGCCGTCGATACGACGCGGACGGTGGTCGGCGGTACTGTGACCGAGCGCGAAGTCGAAGAGCTTCCGAACAACACGCGCAATCCGCTCGATTTGGTTTTTACGCTCGGAGGCGTAACCGAAGAGCCGCTTTCGACCAGGGATTTGGCCAACGACCGAGGTCAGCGAGGATTCGCCGCGCCGGGAACGACGCCCGACGAAGCCGGAATTTTCGCGCTTTCGGGCGGCGCGGCGTATTCGAATAATCTGACGATTGACGGCCTCGACAACAACGACGACCGCTCGGCTTCCTTTCGTTTTCAGCCCTCGATTGAAGCGGTTGCCGAAGTTCAAATCATCACCAGCCAGTTTTCCGCCGAATATGGTCGTGCTTCGGGCGGCCGCGTCAATATTCGGACGCGCGCCGGGAACAATAATTTTCGCGGACGCTTTTTCTATTTTTTCCGCGACGCGCGCCTTAACGCGAACACCTGGAACAACAACCGGCGCGGAATCTTGAGGCCGCCGGTTACCGACAACGACGCGGGCGCAACTTTCAGCGGCCCGATTGTCAAAAAAAAGCTTTTCTTTTTCGCCGCATACGAATACGACAATATCGGGGAAGACACTTTAATCGACGCGTGGGTTCCGCTTATAAGCTCAAATTCGCGCTTTTCGCTGCCCGCGCCGACCAATCCGCAAAGTGCCGTGATTGTTTCTTCAAACGTCAACGGCCAGATTGTCACCGCTTCGGTCGCGCCCTACATTGCGCCGTTCGAGACGCCGTTTAAAAAACACATCTTTTCGGCGCGCTTCGACTGGAACGCGAATCGCAAACAAAACTTTACGTTTGGCTTTCAACTCGGACGCTCGAACGATTTGCGGCAATTTAGCGGAACAAATCGTCTGGCCGATTCTCTTATCGGCAGAATTCGCGACACCGACGCTTTTAACTGGACATACAACTACATTATTTCATCGAAAGCGGTTAATCAGTTTCGTTTTCAATATTCGCGGCTTCGCCCGAACGCTTCGACCGCAAACGTTGAAGCGCCCGTCGTTTTGATTACTTTTACGCCGCCGGGCGAAAGCTCGACGACGCAGGTTTTCGGTTCGTCGACAACCAATTCGAGCGACCGGAAAGAAGACCGTTGGCAATTTCAGGACACATTTAATTACGTTTTCGGCTCGCACGCTTTGCGAATCGGCGGCGATTTTCAGCGCGTTAATTCTGAGTTTATCGACCGCTTCGACGCGACCGGAACTTATCGCTTCAGCAGTTTCGCCTTTTTCAACGCCAATTTCCTCTCAAGTTTTCAGCAGGCTTTCAACAACGCATCGACAATCAAAAACACATACTACGGCGTTTTCGTTCAGGATGATTGGCGCATTCGCCAAAATCTGACCTTAAGCTCCGGCGTCCGCTACGAAAACGAATCAATCATCAACGACAAAAACAATTTCGGCCCGAGACTTTCCGTCGCGTGGAATCCTTTCAAAGGACAAAAAACGGTGATTCGAGCGGGCGTCGGCATTTTTTACAACCGCGCGCTGTTGCGAACGATTGACGATTTTCGTTCGGATTCCGAAGATTTTTATTTCGATTCGAGAAGTCTCCCGACCGGAACGGATGCAACAATCGTTCGCAGTTTTCTGAGCACGTATTTCCCCGGCCCGCGGCCTCTAACACTCGATACAATCGTTCCGCTTTCAGCGACAACATTCGCGACGGTGAGGCAGCTGGCGCAAACCGGAGAAGCTTTTCGAAGTCTGGACGCGAACATAAAAATTCCCGAAAGCTATCAATTCAACGTCGGATTTGAACGCGAAATTTTCAAAAAAATCGTTTTCGAAATCAATTTTACATATAACAAAACCGTCCGTTTATGGCGCGAATACAATCCCAACGCGCCAATTTTGCCCGCCGGGACGCCTGACCGTGATGGCGACGGGCAGATAACTTTTACCGACTACCTGCTCGGCGTCTCGACCGGGCCGAACCGATTCGAGCTCGGCTCGACAATTGACACGACCGGCACGCGCGTCTCGGGCGGAACTGCGGCCTGTACGGCTTCGACGCCGCTGTGCGTCGTCAACTTAAACACGAGAAACAATTCGGACTGCGCTTCGACGACAAATTCGGCGATTTGCCGCGCATTTTCGGCGATTGAAAATCTGCGTCCGCTGCTCACGCAGGGCGTCACCGGGCAGGCGGAACGCGTCGTTTCGGTCGGCAACAGCAAATACAAAGGCTTAACCGTCGAGCTTAGAAATCGCTACCGGAAATTCGGCTTCGGTTTTGCCGGCTCGACGCGCTTTGTCTATACGCTTTCGAGCTTAAAAGACGACGGCATCGTCAACACTTCGGAAGCTACTCTGCCCGGCGATTTTTCGCGTGAATACGCGCGCAGCCTGCTCGACCGACGTCACCGCATCGCCTTTTCGGCGACGTTCGATTTGCCGTCGTGGCTCGGCGGATTGCGTCTCTCGCCGCTTTTCCGTTTCGGTTCGAGCGCGCCTTTTAACATCGGAAACGGCGGCAACGACCGCAATCTGGACGATATTTCCAACGACCGCCCGAATTTTACGGGCGACGCTGGACGCATTGTCTGGCGCAAGTTTGACTCGGCCTTTCCGTCGGATTCGGCAAATCGCTTTTCGCTCGCGCCGATTGGCAGCCCGGGCAATCTGCCGCGTAATGCGGGCCGCGGGCCGAAACTGTATGTTTTCGATTTTAACGTCAGCCGCGAATTCAAATTTACCGAAAGATTTCGCCTGCGCCCGGCTGCCGAGTTCGATAATGTTTTTAATATGACGGTTTACAGCTTCGGCTCGAATTTTATCGATTTCAATCTCTTAAACAGCGCAAATGCGGCGACCGTCGCCGGCGCGCAGGCTGGATTTCTAGCTCCGACCAGGACGTTTCGCCCGCGTCAGATGCGTTTCGGAATCAGATTTGAATTCTAGAGCGTTCAATCGATAAAGCCGGAGTCGAAATTGTTTCAGAAAAAGAAAGAATTATGAAAACAGATTTTTGATGACTAAATCGACCGTTTGTGGTAGCTTATAAATGTTGAACAAGTTTGTTCCGTAAAAAGCTATGAGTCAAGTTTTAGAAAAATCGGAAGTTCCTTTTACGGAAGTTTCCATCGAATCGGTTTTGCTCGACGCCGACCTTTTCGTCAAATACCGCTCGCCGGAAAAAGCTTTTTCGCTGCTTCGCGAATCGATGGAACGAAGCCCGCGCTCGATTCCGCTGCGCGAGAAAATGCGCGAAATCTGCATCACGCAGAAAAATCTGGACGAAGCCGCCAAACAGTGTCTCGCGCTGGTCAGTCTTTACATCAACCGCGAAGATTTCGATTTGGCGTATGACCGGCTTCAGGAAGCAAAGCTTCTCGACCCGCGAATTTCCGTCGCTTCCGGTCTCGAAGCGATTCGTCGCGCGCGCCGTCCGGATTTTGCCGCGACCCGGGACAAAACTCCGCAAAAGGTTCGCACCGACGTGACTTTTGCCGGGAATCTGGCCTACGTCAGCATTTTCGACGCCGTTCAGGTGATTGAAAATTCGCGTATGACCGGCCTCGTCGTCATCAAATCCGATTTGCATCTGGCGAGCGTTTCATTCAATGAAGGAAAAATCGTCGATGCCGAAACCGGAAATCTCAACGGCACACAGGCTTTCCGCGAAATTATCGAAATCAACAGCGGAACATTCGAGTTCTCGACCTCGGAACACGAATTTCAGGTCGTCATAAACGTCACCAGCAACACCAATTTCCTGCTCGACGTGCTCACTGAGCTCGACAACGAACGCGCCGAAAAACAAGGCTTGCGAAATCTCAACGAGGAAGATTTGTAAGTAAAAAGTAAAAAGTAAAAAGTAAAAAACGAACAGGCCGCGACATTAAACAATTCGAGTTTAATCGGCGGCTTTTTTACTTTTGCCTTTTGCCTTTTTACTTTTTACTGCTCCATTTTCATTTGACTTAAAGCCGCGAAAACAACAAAATATAGTGCTAGCCTTTCCCCGAAACACTATATAAAATGTTCAAACTTCAGCGTCTCGAAATTACAGGTTTTAAATCTTTCGCCGATTATACGGAAATCGTCTTTACCGGAAACGGCATCACGGCGGTCGTCGGGCCGAACGGCTGCGGCAAATCAAACGTCTCGGATTCAATCTCCTGGGTTTTAGGCGAGCAGCGCGCCAAATCTTTGCGCGGGGAGGAAATGAAGGACGTCGTCTTTCAGGGCACGAGCAAGCGCGCGCCGTCGGGCATGGCCGAAGTCGTTTTGCATCTCGTCCGCGACGAAGAAAATTTTTTTGCCGATGAAGAAAGCGATTTGAGCGATATCGACGCGAGCTTGACCGATTTAGACGAAAACGCCGTCGATTTGGACGAAATCGAAGCGCAGGAAGCGGCCGGCGGTCAGTCGTCAGCAATCGGCGAAGATTCGAACGGATTTCATTCCGAAGAAATTGAAGTCGAGAAAGTTCAGGCGGCGCAGGCCGGCTCGGTTCAGGTCGTCGAGAAAAAAATCAAGACGAGACGCCATTGGCGGCCGCGCGCTTTTGCGCTTGATTTCGCGCCGGGCGAAGCGATTTCCGTGACGCGGCGGCTCTATCTTTCGGGCGAGAGCGAATACCAGCTGAACGGCAAAACGTGTCGCCTGCGCGACATTCAGGATTTGTTTGCCGGAACGGGACTTTCGGGCGCGCATTACGCTTTAATCGAGCAGGGACGCATCGGGCAGATTTTGTCGGCGAAGCCTTCCGACCGTCGAAATTTAATCGAAGAAGCCGCCGGAATCTCCAAGTTTCGCACGCGCCAGCGCGCCGCCGAAGCGCGTCTGGAAACGGCGAAAACAAATTTGGGACGAATTTTCGACATCGTTTCGGAAATCGAAAAACAGGCCAATGCGCTTCGCCGCCAGGCCGCCAAAACGCGCCGCTATAAAATTCTGCGCGAAGAATTCCGCGTTCTTTTGCGGCAGGTTTTCACCGCCGAGGGCAAATATCTCTCGGAACTCGTCGCCGAGCTCGAACAAAATTTAACCGGAGCCGTCAAAGCCGAGCGCGACATTTTCGCGCAGGTGACGGAAAAGGACGAAGCGTTTCGCACGGCGACGCACGAAGCGCGCGAGTCGGAAGAAAATCTTTCCGCGATGCGCCAGAAGCACTCGGAAAACGCGCTTGAGCGCGACCGCGCAAGCCGCGAGCATCGTTATCAAAACGAGCAAATCGCGGGCTTAAATAATCGCTCCGCCAGCCTGAAATCCGAAATCGAAGCGATTGAGCAACGATTGAAACTCGTTAATTCCGAGCTCCAAAGACTCGATAAAGACGAGCGAAAAGAGCGCGGCGCGGCCGAACAGGTCGAGCTCGGCCTGCGCGAAGCCGAAAAGAAATATCAAATTAAGCTCTTTGAATTAAACCAAATCGAAGCCGGGCAGGAAGCCGAGCGCGCCGAAGTTTTGCAGCACACGGCGGCGGTCGAGCGCCTGACGGAAATCGAGCGCCAGCTCGAAAATACGATTGAGCGCTTAAAAGAGCGTGCCGAAGGCTTGCGCCGCGAAGGCGTCCGCGCCGAAGAAACGCGCGCCGAGCACCAGGAAGAATCAAAAATGCTCGCAAAAAATCTCGAAAGCGAGCGCGAAAAACTTTCGGGTTTTCAGGCGGAAAAAGCCAAACTGCTCGAAGAAGCCGGAAAAGCGAGAGTTTCCGTGCAGATTGCGGAAACGGCTTTGAAAACTCTGCGCGAGGAATTCGCGCGCGCGCGGCATCGTCTCGAAACTTTGCGCGAGCTCGAAGAAAAACGCGCCGTTTACGCGCCGTCGATACAAAAACTGTTCGCTGACGAGACGAAAATCGGCGTCAAATTTCTGGGAACGCTGGCCGACAGATTCAGCGTCGAGGAAAAGGCCGAAAAAGCGGTCGAAAATCTTTTCGGCGCGTTTTTGCAGACGATTCTGGTCGAAACGGAAAAAGACGCGCAGAAAACGATTGAATATTTAAATAAAAATAATGTCGGACGAATTTCTGTTTTAGTAGTCAGCAGTCAGCAGTCAGCAGTCAGCAGTCAGCAAAAATCAAAAATCAAAAATCAAAAACCGAGAATCACAGATTTTCTCGGCGTTTCGGAAGATTTTGCCGTCGCGCTCGAAGAAGTTTTTCCGCGCGAGATGGCGGCGCGGCTGGTCGAGGGTTTTGACGGAGTTAAGGTTAAAAGCGATGAAAGCCTGGTAAATTTTGACGGCGATTTTGTTTTCGGCGGAAAGCTTTTCGTCGGCGGAAAGGCAAATTCAAACGAGAAAAATTCCTCGCTTCTCGCCTTCAAACGCGAATTGCGCGAGCTGGAAAAACAGAGCGAAAAACTCGCGAAGGAAACGGAAAAATCCGAAAACGAAGCGGAAAAAGCGCGCGTAAATTTAACCGAGAAAGAAGAAAAAATCGTCGATTTGCAGTCGCTCATCGTGCGCATCGAGCGCGAGCTTGTCGGTCTTGAAGTTCAGGAAAAATCAATCGCGCAGGAAATCGAGCGCGCCGAGCGCCATCGAAAAGTCGTCTCCGAAGAAGTAAAGCAAATCGAGACGGAAATTTCGGAAACGCAAATTCGGCAGAAAGAAGCGCACGCCAACGCGCAAAAAGCGGAAAAACTGCGCGACGAAGCGACGGCAAAACTCGAAAAAATCTCGCAAAATTTGGTCGAAGCGCGCGCCGGGCTGGAAAAGGAAAACGCCGTTTTGAACGAAAAAAGAACGCTCGCGGCGACTTCGAGCGAGCGGCGGCGTTCGGCGCAAAGCGCGCTCAGACGCGTCGAGCTTGAAGAAAAGGAATTGCGCGAACGGCTCGCGCGGCAGGATTTTGAAATTCTCGAAATTAAAGGAAAAATCAAGGATTTAACCGCTTCAAGCGGTCAGATTGAACAGCGAATCACGCTGGCCGAAAACGAGCAGGCGAGCGAGCAAAACGAACTCGCGGCGGCGACCGAGCATCTAAAACTCAAGCGCGAAACGGCCGACGCGATGTCGTCCGAACTGGCCGAGCTTAATAAAGCGGCGGCCGAAGCCAGAAACGAGCGGGCGACGCTCGAAATCAGGCAGGCGGAAACCGTCACGCGTCTGAAAAATTTGAACGAAAAATGCTCGCAGGATTTAGGCGTTTCGCTTGTCGAGCTCGTCGAAAGGGAAGAAGTTGAAGTCGAAGACGGATTCGATTTGGAAGAAGCGAGCGAGCGAGTTCGCGATTTGCGCGAAAAGCTCGAAAATTTCGGTGCGATAAATATGCTTGCGCTCGAAGAATTGTCCGAAATCGAAGAACGTCTTTTGTTTTTGACGTCGCAGCGCCAGGACATTATTGACAGCATCGAAGCGGCGGAAGCGGCGCTCCGCGAGATAAAAGAACGCTCGCGCGAGAAATTTCGCGCCGCTTTCGAAGCGATAAATCGCAATTTCACGGAGTTTTTCCAAGAGCTTTTCGGCGGCGGGCACGGGCTTATGACTTTGCTCGAAGCCGACGACGTGCTCGAAGCGGGAATTGAAATCGTGGCGCAGCCGCCCGGAAAACGTCTGCAAAATATCCTGCTTCTTTCGGGCGGCGAAAAAGCGATGACGGCGATTGCGCTCGTGATGGCGATTTTTAAATATCGTCCCGCGCCGTTTTGTCTGCTTGATGAGGTCGACGCGCCGCTCGACGACGCAAACGTTGGGCGTTTCGTCAATAAAATTGCGGAGATGAGCGAAAAAACGCAGTTTATCGTCATCACGCACAACAAGCGCACGATGGAAGCGGCGCGCGCGCTTTACGGCGTGACGATGCAGGAAGCCGGAGTTTCGAAAGTCGTGTCGGTGAGATTTGAATAAAATGAGAAATTTTAGATTCGCAATTTTATTTCTGGCGTTGATTTTTGTCGTGGCGGGTTTGTCTTTCGGGCAGGCCAAAAAGCGCAACGTATCGAAAAAAACTACCAAACAAACCGTAAAAGTTACTCCGACGCCGACGCCGACAACCCCGCCGGTTGAAGACGCGACGGTAAAAACCGAAGTCAAGAAAAACGAGCGCCCGGCCGATACGAATTCGAACAGTGACGCGCAAAAAAATAATTCAAAAACAAATTCGCGTCAAGATTCCCTGGCAATCGAAAATTCCGTCTATTTTTACGAATTTGCGCAGCCGAATTTTTATGTGACGAAGATTTTCATCGAGCACGACGAAACGGGAAAAGGGAAAATCACTTTTATGAAAAAGGATTTCGAAGAACCGGTTTCCGACCCGATTCAGCTTTCGCCCGCCTCGCTCGAAAAAATCAAAACGGCGTTTGAGACGCTGAAGTTTCTCGATTCGAAGGAAAATTACCAGGACGCGAAAAGAAATTATTCGCATCTCGGCGAGATAAAGCTGAAGATGAAAAAAGACGGGCGCGAGCGCGTAGCCGATTTTAACTGGACGGAAAACGAGGACGCAAAGTTTTTGATGGACGAATATCGAAGGCTCGCCAATCAATACGTCTGGATTTTCGACATCAATCTGGCGCGGCAAAATCAGCCGCTCGAAGCTCCGGGTTTGCTCGACGCGCTCGACGGTTATTTGAGACGCAATGAAATTTCCGACCCGCCGCAGATGATTCCGTTTCTGCAAAAACTCAATAACGACGAGCGAATTCCTTTGATTGCCAGAAATCACGCGGCGCGGCTGGTAAAGGAAATCGAAAAGAAAGCCGAGAAGGAAAAAGAGGACAAGAAATAACGTCTCGTCCTCTTTTTCAAATTTCGATTCAAACAAGTGAGAGCTAAAAATTAAAGTTGGCTTTTATGGTGACAATACACACATTCTGTAGGCATATTTGATAACCAGCGCGTCCTTGTCTCCGAAATTGACGCCTGTGAAATTAAAAGTATCGGCGGCGACCTTTAAGTTTTTGAATCAAGCCGTCGCCGAGCACGATTTTTTGATTCCGGCTCTCAAAGGCGACACATTATTTTTAAATCTGCACGACGCGCCGCAGTTTATCAAAATCCTGCGGCGCGTCAATTTATAATTTTATCCGCTCATTTTTGCGGCTGAGCCGTAAAATTTACCCCGGTCAAATTTTCGTCGGCGAAAACGACCTGCGTCGGCGCGTCGAACTGGTAACGCTTGTTTCTGACCGAAACGACGTAAGTCGCGCCCGCCGCGAGGTCTTCAAAATAATAATAGCCAAACGGATTGGTCAAAGCGCCGCGCGTGACGCCGCTCGAATCGGTCAGCCAGATTTGAACTTTGCCGATTCCGTCGCCTGTCGCCGTGACGGCTCGCCCGCCGATTGAAATCGGCGCGGCCAAAGGTGTGAAACTTCCCAGAATCGCGCCGCTTCGCGCCGGAATCGTGACCGTCACCGCGCCGCCGCTGACCGTATAGCCGGCTAGCGATTTTCTGTTTCGGGCGAAAGAGCTGTTGCCGAGAGCGTCGGTCAGAACCGTTCCGTCGGCGAAATACGCGCCGACCGGAATCGTCGCCGTATTGGCGGTCGAGCCGTTGTTCATGACGACGATAATTTTGTCGGCGCCCTGAACGCGCGCGAATGCGAAAGTGTTGTTGTCGGTCGCGCTCGCCGACGTGTCGCCCGTCAATAAAGATGCGAACGTGCCCGTTCTTAAAGCCGTGTGATTTCGCCGCAGCGAGCCGAGCGTAACGTAGAAGCTTTGCAGACTGGAATCGGCCGGCCCGTATGCGTTCGGGTTTCCGCCCTCGTCAGCCCACGGATACGGCGCGCGATTATACGGGTCGTCTTCGGGCAAACCGCTTCCGCTGTTGCCGAGCGAAGGCGAATTTATCCCGGCTTCGTCGCCGTAATAAACGGTCGGCGCGCCGATGTATGTAAACTGGAAAAGCGCGGCGAGCTTCAAGCGCTGTTTCGCTTCGGTCAAGCCGCTGTCGCCCGTCACCGTCAAAGTGTAAAGCGCGCGGTTGGTGTCGTGCGAATCGAGCAGGTTGAGCATCGACTGCTGCGCCGGAAGCGGATAATCTTCGCGAATCGCCATCATCGCGCGGTTAAACAGTGACGGCGCAAGCCCGACGATTTTATTCTTTCCGCTGTTGTCGTTGTCTTCCCAATCCGCGTTGCGCGCAAAGCCTAAAACGTTGCGGCGAAAACGATAATTCATCACGCCGTCGAGCTGATTTCCCGTCAGATACTGGCTCGCGTCATACCAGATTTCGCCGATGAGAGGCGCGTCCGCTTTGTAGGATTTGGCGTAGCCGCGATATTCCGTCCACCATTCGTGCGAGATTGAATCGGCCACGTCGAAACGCCAGCCGCTGATGCCGCGGTCGAGCCAGTGTTTAGTGACGTTGTCGGCCGGATTTCGATAAATAAAGTCTTTTACTTCGTTGGTTTCCGTCAGCTCGGGCAGACCGCCGAAGCCGAACCAGCCGTTGTAATGCGTGTAGTCGCACGGCACGGTCGTCGCGTTTGCGTTCCACGTAAACCAGCTTCGATACGGCGAGGAGAAGCTTTCACAGCCGCCGTCGGTCGGGTAGCGGTGAAAATAATCCATATAAAGACTGTCCTGCGAGACGTGATTGAAAACGCCGTCGGCGATAATTCGCATCCCGCGCGCGTTGGCCGCGTTGACGAGCGAGGTAAAAGCCGCGTCGCCGCCGAGCTGCGGCGCGATTTCCAGATAATTGTCCGTGTCGTAACCGTGATTTGAGCGCGCGGCAAAAATCGGCGTGAAATAAATCGTGTTGAATCCCAGATTTTTGATGTAATCGAGCTTGTCCTCGACGCCCTTCAAATCGCCGCCGTAAAACTGGCTGCCGTAGGCGCTGTTGTTTCCGGTGGCGCGCGGGTCGACCATCGGCGTATTCCAGACGGTCTGGACGATGTTGTTGGAAGGCAAATCGCCGTAGAGCGAAGGACAGCCGGTCGTCGAGCCGCCTCTACACCAATCGTTCGTAATATCGCCGTTGCGAAAACGGTCGGGGAAAATCTGATAAATCGCCGCGCTCTGCATCCACGCGGGCGTCGTAAAAGCCGCGTCGTAAACCGTCAACTGAAAAGCCGGGAAAGGCTCGCCCGCGCTCGCCACGCCGTCGCCGCCCTGTCCGAGATTGTCGTGGTCGTCAAGATAAGAGTCGCTGTAAAAAGCCTGCGCCGCGCCATCGACGACGCGAAATTTGTAATAAATTATCGAAGGCGTCGCGGGCGCTGTGTAGTTCACGCTGTAAATCGCGTAAGTCGTGCCGTTTTCCGCCCGGTTTTCCAGAAACGTCATCGGATATTCGACGGCCGCGTCGGTCGTTGCCGTTGCCGAATTGTATTTATAAACTCTCAGATAAACGTTGCTGACGTCGAGCAAATCGGTTCTGAATTTTAAGTTGACGTTCGAGCCGGTCGTCACCGCGCCGAAAGGCGAGCGATAATAGCTGTCGAAAGTGTCGTGTTTTAATCCGAGATATTGAATGTTGTCGGTGCTCACCGTCTGGTCAAGCGAAAAAGGTTTCGTCGCCGTTCCGTTTTCGGTGTTGACGACCGCGTAATAACGGCTGTAATTTCCCGGCGAAGTTCCTTCGGCGTTGCCCTGCGGAACCTGCCCGTAAATGTAGCCGCCGCTTGAGCTCATATAACCGAGAAATAAAAACGATGCGGGCCGGCCGCCACCCGTAATGGTCGACCAGGGAATCGCAAGCTCGCGCACATTTCCCGCGCCCGAAGCATATGTTCCGAATCCCGACGCGCCGAAATTCCAGCCGTTCGCGCCGTTCGCCGTGTTGTAATCGCGGTAGCCGTCTTTGAAATAAGCGCGAAAATCGGCGCGAAAGGGAAGCGTCCCGATTGCCGTTCCGTCATAGTTGAGCGCGTTCAGAGTTCCGTCGGCGTTCGTGCCGCTGTTCGGCGGCGAAACGGGATTGCGGTCGATATTGATGACCGCGCCTTCGCTCAAATTGGCGTTGGTGACGGCGACGTATAAATTTGTGTCGTCCCACGTCAAATACCAGGTCTGCGCCGAGCCTGTGTTTTTCTGATTTTGGCCGTCGATGTGAACGCCGTATTCTCCGGCGGAAATTGCGCCGTTTATCGTCGGCGTGTTAAATTGCGCGAAAATTTGCGTCGCCGCGCATAAAAAGCACAGAGCGACAACCAGGAGACTGAATATTTTTTTCATACTATTTTACTTCTAAGAACTTTGTTCGGATTGGCTACAAAGTTTATAATTTTTTTGAAAAAGATTCAAGCGAAAAAGCGAGCTGAAATTAAATCAGCTCGCTTTTTTATCTAAATTGTCGAATTTGATTATTTTGAAATCGTTCCGTCGTCGGCGATTTTCGGCGCGGTGGCAGCGAAATCGGCGATTGAAAGCTCGCGGACTTTACGAATCGCGTCGCCCGCTTTGTCGAGCACCGGCCCGCCCTTGCCGAATTGTTTTCCGGCGTAGATTTTTCCGCCTAAGAATTTGCCGTCGGCATCGATTTTTATTTCAAAAATCGCGGTCAGGGCGGTTTCGGCGCGCAGCGTAAACATCCCGTATGTGCAGAAATTTCCCATCGAATAATCAATCAGGCGGTCTTTGTAAATTTCCATTCCGCGAAGGACGTGCGGCCCGTGTCCGATTACCAAATCCGCGCCGGCGTCGATGACCGTGCGGGCAAAAAGCGGCAGATTTCCGCGCTCTTCGCCGGCAAAAATCTCCGTTCGCTGCGGAACGTGCTGCTGGTCTGTTCCTTCGGCGCCGCCGTGAAACGAGACGACGACCAAATCGGCTTTTTTGTCGGCTTCGAGGACGAGCTGGCGCGCGAAAGCCAAATCGTTGACGTTCGGCACGATGTTGTTGTGCGCGAAGCCGACGAACGCGATAATTTTGCCTTTCGATTCGATATATGTCGTCGAAAACTGCGCCTTGTCGCTGCCGGCGTATTTGATGCCGAGGTCGTCGAGGACTTTTCTGGTGCTTTCGCGGCCGTAATCGCCGAAGTCGCCGGCGTGATTATTGGCCAGACTCATCACGTCGAAACCGGCTTCTTTCAAATATTTGCCGTAGCGCGTCGGCACGCGAAACGCAAAACATCTGGTCGAATTCGGCGCGCATTTCGTCGTCGTTCCGCCTTCGAGCATCGGGCCTTCGAGATTGCCGAAAGTGATGTCGGCTTTTGATAAAATCGGCGTCACTTCCTTAAAAATATCCGCGCCGTCGTTCGGCGGCAGAAACGTGTCGTTTATCGAGGTCGAGCCAATCATAATGTCGCCGACGGCGGCAATCGTAACCGGGTCTTTATTGGTCGATTTGGCCGCGGGCGTCGGCAGCGGATTCGGATTTTTTACTTCCTCGCTGCTGACGGTTTTCGGCCTGCACGCAAAGAGCACGAAGATTCCTAAAAGAAGGACTAAAATGATTGATAAATTTTTGCGTTTTGACATAATTTCAAAATTCCGGGAGATTTGATGCAAAATTATAATAAAGTGTTAAAAAATAATGCGGGATGCGAAGCTAATTTACGCTAGTTTTTTTATAAATTCAAATTTTGGCGAGCGGCATTCGAACTTCAATCCGCGCTCATTCGGACAGGCGAGTTTTTCGCATGAATTTTTAGTGCGTCTAAAGTATAAATTATTTCCGTTCGTCGGGAGAATTAATATTAAACTGCTCGATTAACGTGTCGTCCTCAAAATTGTTCTGCGCGATTATCTGCGGTTCGGGCGAATCAATCGGCGGAGTCGCCGGTTGTTCTTCAGATATCACAGGCGCGTTTGTCGGCTCAGGCGAAGCGGCGGGCGGCTCCGGTTTTTCGCGCGGTAAATCCGAGAGATTGAGCGACGTGATTTCTCCTTTCCCGCCGGAGAGATTGAGCGTCGTCACGACTTCTTCCTTTTTTTTCGAAGATAAAAACGCCGTGTCGGCGACCGGCTCGCCCGATTCGTTATACGGCTCTTCGCGGTTCAGAACGGCGAACAAAAATCGTCCGTCTTTGATAAGATACCACGCCGACAGACCGTAGATGACAGTCAAAAGTAAATCCCAGAGAAGATTTTTCAAAGCGTCGTTTTTGGCTTTTTCGGCGGGAGTTTCGGTTTCGGTTTTCGGCAGCGCCGGATTCGCCGGATTATTAATCGTCAGATTACCGGGAAAATTCGGAGAAACCGGCTGACTGTTGACCGCCGGATTTTCCGACCTCGGAAATCGCGGCGGCGAAGGAAGCGAAATGTATGTGTAAATCGAGCTCATCAAAACGAAAACAGCGACAATCGTCGAATAAACGAGATACACTCCGATAAGTTTGATTATCAACCAAACAACTTGCTTTTTAGTCATATTTTAATTTAGCTTCAAGTTTCAGATTTCAATTTCCGGGTTTGATTTACTTGAAACCTGAAACCTGAAACTTGAAACTAACTAGGCTCCGGCGGGCGCGATTTTTTCCGTGATTTCCGGTTTGCTGGCCGCCGAGATTTCTTCCGAATCCTTGATTATCGATTGCTCGACAATCTGTTTTTGTTCGAGCTCGTGAATGGCATAAGAGCCGGTCGCGGGACTTGCCGAGGCCGTTCTGCCGACGTATTTAAAGTCGACGCCGGCCGGCACAATCTGCCGCAGACGCGGTTCGACAAACGCCCAGCCGCCCATATTCTGCGGCTCTTCCTGCGTCCAGAAAATCTCGGTCGTGTTCGGGTAAGTCGCGAAGATTTCTTGCAATCCCTCGGCCGGAAACGGGTAAAATTGTTCGAGCCTGACGACGGCCGTCCGCTGGTCGCGCGCATCTTCGCGCGCCGCTTCCAAATCGTAAAATACTTTGCCGGAACAGACGACGACGCGTTTGACTTTTTCTCTGTTTGTAATTGCGACATCATCGATGACCGGCTGAAAACCGCTCGAAGTCAAATCTTCAATCGTCGAATTGGCGGCCGGAAGCCGGAGCAGGCTTTTCGGCGTCATGACGATGAGCGGGCGAACCATTTCCTGCCTGACCTGGCGGCGAAGCATGTGAAAATACTGCGCCGGAGTCGAAGGATAGCAGACCTGCAGATTGTTTTCCGCGCAAAGCTGCAAATATCTTTCGAGTCGCGCCGAAGAATGTTCCGGCCCCTGACCTTCGTAGCCGTGCGGCAGAAGCATGACGAGACGGCAGCGTTGTTTCCATTTGTCTTCCGAGGCGGCGATATACTGGTCGATGATGACCTGACCGCCGTTTGCGAAATCGCCGAACTGCGCTTCCCACAAAACGAGCGCGTCCGACATATGAGTCGAATAGCCGTATTCAAAACCGAGAACGGCGTTTTCCGAAAGCGAGCTGTCGAAAACCTGAAAACGCGCAAACGGATTTTGCCCGGATTTAAGATTTCCGAGCGGCGACCAGACCGAGCCGTTAATCGTGTCGTACATCAGCGCGTGACGCTGCGAAAAAGTTCCGCGTCCCGAATCCTGACCGCTCAGACGAATCCGTCTGCCTTCCAGAACGAGCGAGCCGAACGCGACTGCTTCGGCAAAGCCCCAATCCATCGGAACTTCGCCCGTTCCCATCTTTGCGCGGCGAGCGAGCTGCCCGACCATTTTCGGGTTGATATTAAAGCCTTCGGGCACGAGCGAAATCACCTCGGAAACCGTTTGCAGCGTTTCTTTTGAAATTGCCGTTTCCAAAACAACCGAGCCGTCTTCGTTCTCGATGGGCGGCGCAAGATTAGCCTTGGCCGGTTTGTCGTGCGCAATTTGTTTGGCGCGCTGCAAAATGCCTTCGTATTTTTCCTGCGTCTTGTCGGTCATCCGTTTCAAATCGTCTTCGGAGATGATTTGCTCGCGGATGAGCTTCTGCGCGTAGATGTAGCGGACGCCCGGATGCGCTTTGACGCGCGCGTACATCAGCGGCTGCGTGTAGCTCGGCTCGTCGCCCTCGTTGTGGCCGAGACGACGGAAGCCGACCAGGTCGAGCACGACGTCTTTATTGTATTCCTGGCGATAATCGAGCGCGATTTTGACGACGCGGAAAGCGGCTTCCGGGTCGTCGCCGTTGATGTGGAAAATTGGCGTCTGCGTAATCTGCGCCGCGTCGGTCGAATAAATCGAGCTGCGTCCTTTTTCGGGCGAAGTCGTAAAACCGATTTGATTGTTGATGACGATATGAATCGTGCCGCCCGTGCGATAGCCGCGAAGATTCGCCAGCTGCAAAGTTTCCATGACGATGCCCTGACCGGCAAAAGCCGCGTCGCCGTGCAGCAGAACGGGCAAAATGCGGTCGTAGGCTTGATTGCGTTTCGAGTCGTTGGCCTCGTCGCCTTCGAGTAGTTCGTCCTGACGCGCGCGCGCCATTCCTTCGACGACCGGGTCGACAAATTCAAGGTGCGAAGGATTTGACGACAATTGAATTTTTACGTCTTTCCCGTTTGTCGTGCGGCGTTTTCCGATTGCGCCCTGATGATATTTTACGTCGCCTTCGTCAGCCGGAAACGACGGGTGCGAAGTGCCTTCGAAAACGGTGAAAATGCGCTCGGCCATATTGCCCGTTTCCGGGTCGCCGATGATGTTTGACAAAACGTTGAGACGCCCGCGATGCGCCATGCCCATAAATATTTCTTCGACGCCGCGCGCCGCCGCATTTTCGACCATCTGGTCGAGAAGCGGAATAACCGTTTCCGTCCCTTCGAGCGAAAATCGTTTTTGTCCGAGATATTTTTTGTGCAGAAACTGCTCGAACTGCTCGGCTTCGATAAGTTTTTGCAGCAATTCCTTGCGGATTTCCGCGTCGAGCGGCTCGGTATCGACAAACTGCTGGCGAACCTGCTCGCGAATCCACTCCTTTTCCTCTTTGCTCTGGATATGGCGATATTCAATGCCGACCTTGCCGCAGTAAGCGCGGCGCAAAATCCTCAAAATCTCGCGCAAGCTCGCCGTTTTTGTGCCGTGAAGTCCGCCGGTGATAAATTCGCGGTCTAAATCCCAGATGGTCAAACCGAAGCTTTCCAAATCGAGCTCGGCTTCGGTGTGCGAAGTCATATTGAGCGGGTCGATGTCGGCGAGCAGATGCCCGCGAATGCGGTAAGCATTGATAAGCTGCAAAACGTTCGCCTGTTTTTCGGTCTGCGCGCTCATCATGTCGCCGCCGAAAAGCGAAGGATTGTAATCTTCAGCCCAGCGAAGCGGCGGGTAATTTATTTCCAAATCGCCGAAAACCTCGTCGTAAAATTTGTGCTGGCCGATTAAAAATTCGTGGATTTTCGCCAGAAACAAACCGCTTTCCGCGCCCTGTATGACGCGATGGTCGTAAGTCGAAGTCAGCGTAACCGTTTTGCTGATGCCGAGTTGCGAGAGAGCGGCGGCGGTCATCGCCTGGTATTCCGCCGGATATTCGATGGCGCCGGTCGCGATAATCACGCCCTGCCCGCTCATCAGGCGCGGATTCGACGAAACCGTCCCGATTGTTCCGGGATTTGTCAGCGAAATGGTCGTGGCCTGAAAATCCGCGATTTCCAGTTTCCCGTCGCGCGCCCGTTTGACGATTTCGTTGTAAGCGGCGAAAAATCCGGCAAAATTCATCCGGTTAGCGCCTTTTATGTTCGGCACGAGCAGATTGCGCGAACCGTCTTTTTTCTCGATGTCGATGGCGATGCCGAGATTAACCGATTCGTTTTGCAGACGCGAGGGCGCGCCCGAGACAAAGCCGTAGCCGAAATTCATCTGCGGGTAGATTTTCAGAGCTTTGACAATCGCCCACGCGATTAAATGCGTAAACGAAACTTTGCCGCGTCCGGCCGACTGCAAATGCTCGTTGATAACGCGGCGGTTTTCTTCGAGAAGCTTGACGGGCATCGTCCGCACGCTCGTCGCCGTCGGAACCGAAAGACTCTGCTCCATATTCTCGACGATTTTTTTCGAAGCGCCGGTAATCGGTTTGACTTCTATTCCCGCGCCGATTGAAACAGCCGGCTGGCTTTGCCGGGCGGGCGCGGGCGGCGGCGTCACAGCGGTCTGGCCGGCCGTTGCTTTTTCAGTCGTCGGTGCAGTCGAAGGCTGTCCGTTGCCGCTTGCGGCGGTCGCTGCGCCGCTCAGCAATTCGCCGAAAAACGTGCGCCACGATTCGTCGACCAGATTCGGGTCTGACTTATAGCGATTAAGCAAACCTTCGACGTAGCTTGCGTTCGCGCCGAAATTTTCTGAAATATATTCTGAAATATTATTTATCGTATCACTCACTTTGTTTTTATAAACCTCGTTTGAACATTTCGGTTGTAAAAAATAATTTTACCGCAAAACGCGGAAATCTTACACCAATCAGAGGAAATGATAGCGTCCTAATCCGGCGGCGCGGAGAAATCTTCTTCGTCGGGCAAATTTTCGTTTGACGGTGCATTGCCGGGAAAGGCAAATCTTACAAGAAGTTTCGCGCCGCGCATCAGGTAAAGACCTATCAACAGATATAACAATCCCAATTTTAAGGTTGTAAAATAGCTGTCCGTTACGACGGACGCGGAAGATAAACCCAGTTCTATAAAAATAACTGAAAGCAAATCTAAAAAACCGCGCCCGAAAGACAGCAGGCCGACGATTCTGATTCCGGCTGAAAATAAAACTTTTTCGTCCATCTTAGCTCCTGTTTACACTAACGAATATTTAAAATATCTCTCAAATTGTCTTTGTCATTCTCAATCTTAAAGTTTGGCGAACTCTGCAAAACTTATAATAAGCGAAATACAAAACCAAAGCAGGAAATTAAATTGTTAGTTGTTGTTTTTGAGCGGATTTTTTATCTTGATGTTGATTTCGACCGGGACGACGCGTTTGAAATTAAAGCCCATTTTCTTGAATCTTCCGAAAACGAAAATAGTTCCCGTCACGTTCCATTCGTCTTTCGAGTCGCGCAGCTCGCCGAGCGCGCCGCGCAGAGTCTGCCCGATGCCGATAAAGATTTTTACCGGCTTCGGCAGCGCCGTCGATTCATTTTTTTTGAAGGAGAACGATTCGCGATATTCCTCGACGTCGACTTTAAGACCGTTGACGCGAAAATCTTTGAACGCCAGAAAATCAATTTTCCCGCTTTGTTCGAGAGCCGAAACTTCGGCCGCGACTTCGAGCGTGACGCCCGTCAGCGAAACATCTTCGACGGTCGGCTCGCCGATTGTCACAAACGCTTCCGCATCGTCTTTTTTATCGATTTGCTCGTTTTTGTTTTGGACGAAAATTTTTGATTTATGAACTTTGTAGCCGCGAATTTCATCAGGATAGTCCTGCGCTTTAATACAAATCGAACCACAGAGAACGAAGAAAACACACAGAAGTTTTATGCGAAAATTATATGAATAGCGCGAATTAAAATAAATTATCCTGTCCATCCTGTTTTAAAAATCTCTGTGCTCTCTGTAGTTCAATCCTTTTTCGGCAGAAAAATCTCGAAAATTGTTCCCGCGTCTTTCGCGCTCTTGACGCGGATTTCGCCGCCTGCGGTCTCAATTGAATTCTTCACCGCATCAAGCCCGACGCCGCGGCCGGAGATTTCCGTAACGCTCTCGCGCGTCGAAAATTCGGGTAAAAAGATTAAATCAAGCAATTCCGCTCCGGTCAAGATTTTCTCCGCCGGAAGCAGATTTTTTTCAGCCGCCCTGCGCTTTATTTTCTCCAAGTCGATGCCTCGGCCGTCGTCTTTTACCGACAGCTTTAATCGGTCGTCTTTTGTTTCCAGAGAAATTTCCAGGTGCCCGCGCTTGTCTTTTCCTTTGGCGATTCTTTCTTCGGAGCTTTCGAACGCGTGGTCGACGGCGTTGCGTGTTAAATGCATGAGCGCGTCGAAAATCAGTTTCATGTTTTCGCCGGAAAGCTCGATTTTATCGGCTGATGTGACAAACCCGACTTCTTTTCCGAGCTTTTGCGCCAAACCTTTTCCGTGCGCGACAATCTGCGACAAAATGCCGTTCAGGTCGTCGGAAAAAGACGTTTGCCGGACGATTTCAAATGTAAAATTCCGCGCGCCATCACGAATATTTTCCGCGTCTTCGCAGGCAAAATAAATTAAAAAGCCGATTTTTCCGTTTGCGGCGCTCGCCGGATTTGGCAGCGTGGCGATAATTTCGCCCGACGCGCTTAAATTTTCGCGCAAATCCTTAAATTCGCCGCTGAAGTTTGCTAAATCGAAATCGGCCTTGACGCAAAAGACGTTTTTCCCGCCGCGCATCGCCGCCGCGAACGCGTTTTTTTCGTATTCGGAAAGTTTTTGCGAGATTTCTTCGGGTATTTCCGGCGAAAAAGCGTTTTGTAAAGGCGCAGAATCAGGCGCGATTCGCTGGATTTTATCGATAAACGCGTGGTGATTGGCAGCGTCGTTCCGCTCGAAAGACGCTCTCAAAAGCGCGAAGCCTTCGAGCAGATTATTTTTAAAATTCGTATCGTTTTCTGCGCTCGAAAGAAGATTTTCAAGCTCGTGCGCGAGCCGCGCCGCCGCGGAAAAGCCGAAAGTCTGCGAAGTTCCTTTGATGGTGTGCAGCGCGCGGAAAGTTTCGCGCAAAAATTCGGGCGATAAATTTTTCTCCCGGTTCGCGCTTTCCGACAGATTTTCCAGACGGGCGATTGACCTTTGCAGAAAATCCTTTTGCAGATTGTTCATTCGATTAAAATTTTCTAAGGAGACGAAGCGCGGGATTTTTCGTTTTGAGATTCGTCGGTGGAAGCTTTTTTAGGTTTTTCCTTTTCCAAATCGTGCTTGATGGCGTCCAGAATTCCGTTGATAAACTGCGTCGCTTCAAAGGTCGAAAAGCGGCGCGCGATTTCCAGAGCCTCGTTGATGACGACGGTGGCGGGAGTTTCTTCAAAAAGAAATTCGTAGACGGCGAGGCGCAGAATGTTTCGGTCGACGATTGCCATGCGCTCGATTCGCCAGTGCTCGGCGCGCGTCCGGATGCGCTCGTCAATCGTGTCTAATCTGGTCAGCGCGCCGTTGGTCAATTTGTCGGCAAATGCGCGGGTTGAATCGTCGAGACCGGACTCACCGAGCTCGCTCCAATAGTTTTGGGTCAACACGCCTTCGCGTGTTTTCGCCACATCTGCCGCAAATAACATCTGCAAAGCGCATTCACGCGCTTTACGTCGTGTTCCCATAAATCCTTGCTCTTTTTCAAACGACGTGCGGAAAAACCTTTTCTTTCCGCTCTTTTTCGCCGCCATCCATTGTTTTATACAAATTAACCAGTTCGACCGCCGACATTGCAGCTTCGAAACCTTTGTTTCCGGCTTTGACGCCGGCGCGATTAATTGCCTGTTCGAGCGTATCGGCCGTCACGACTCCGAAAAGAACCGGGACGCCCGTCTGCATCGCCGCGTTGGCGACGCCTTTTGCCGCTTCGCCCGCCACGTAATCGAAATGCGGCGTTTCGCCGCGAATCACGACTCCGATGCAGATGACGGCGTCGAAACTGCCGCCTGCCGCCACCTTCTGCGTCGTCAAAGGCAGCTCGAACGAACCGGGAACTTTAAAAATTTCAACCGCATCCTCGCTCGCGCCGAGTCTTTCCAGACCGTCCAGAGCGCCTTCCAAAAGCTTGGAAGTCAAAAAATCGTTCCAGCGCGACACGACTATCGCAAAGCGGAAGCCCTGCGCCGTTAGTAGTCCCTGATGAACTTTAGGTTGCAACTTTTTTCTCCTTCAAATAAGCAAAATCGCCACTTTTAAGTATAAAGAACGCCGAATACGATTGACAAGTAAAAAATGAAAATAAAAATTTATTGCCTTTTCGCGCCTTATTCCGGCTTTAATTCGTGGTTTTCGTGCCTTAAAGAGGAAATTTCCTTGAGCGAAAGTCCGCGTTTGAGAAGCAGAATCAAACCGACAATCGTCCAGAAAATAACTCTGCCCTTGCGAATAATCGCCAAAGTGATGCCGATGCCCGCGCCGAGCGCGAGCGTTTCGGTGACGAATTTCGCTCCGGCTTCGTCGACGCCGATGACAAACGGAATCAACTTGAAAGTCGTCGTAATGATGCGGCTGACGGATTCGAGCAGAAAAGATGTGAAGAGACTCGGAAAAGTTCCGGTGATGCGGCTCAGGACAAGCCAGATTTCCAGAATCCCGAGCGCGTGAAACAAGGTTTCGAGCGCAATTATCGGCAAAAATCGTTTCGGGTAGCGCCGATAAAATCCGTAAATCAGATTTTCAAACAAACGCACGTGAAGCCTTCCGTTTTCCAGAGATTTTCGGGCGTAGCCTTTATCGTAAAGTTTTTCGCAAATCGCGCTCGCAAAATGCCACTGGCGAACGACCATCACGACGCCGAGAAACATCAGCGCGATGATGAGGCCGATAAGCGCGTCAATCGTGATAGTCCAGCCTTCGGCCAATTCAAAACTGCGCAAAAAGGCGAACGCGCCGAGAACGATAAAAAGTCCCGTAACAAGTGAATAAAAAAGATTTTCCGTCGCCACCGAAGACAAACCGACGACCATCGGAACGCGTTTTCGGACGGCGACCGCTTTGGTCGTGCCGCTGACCAAAATGCCGAGCGGAATCATCGTGCTCATCGCCTCGCCGATAATCACGGCGGGCAGCGTGTCGCGCAAATCGAGCGCGTAAGGCTCGTAAACCGAAAGCTTCCACGCTTCGGCGCGCGCCATCAAACGCAAAAAATAAATGACGATAAGCGCGAAAAATCCGTCGATGCCGATTTTCTGTGTTCCGAGAACGAGCTCGTAAAAGCCGACCGACCAGATAAAATATCCGAAAAGCGCAATGCCGAGAACCGTAAAAACGGCGGCGGCGATTTTCAAACGGTCGAGATGTTTCTGATTTGAGCTGTTTGGGTTGAGATTTGGAGTTTGAACTTCTGTTTCGGAATTCACTGCTTTTGCCTTTTCGCCGATGCGCCTATTATGATGTTATTTCATTTACTTTTTAATTACAAAACAATATAAGGAAAACAAAATATGAGTGCGACGGCTTTAGAAAAAGAATATTTACCGCAGGCCTTGACCGCGTTGACCGAAGAAGAAGAATTGTTTCGCGCGTCGGTTCGCGAATTTGCCGAAGGCGAAGTCCTGCCGCGCGTCGAGCAGATGGAGCACGCCGGAAAACTGGACGAAAATTTAATCCGGCAGTGTTTTGAGTTGGGCTTGATGGCCATCGAATCGCCCGAAGAATACGGCGGCGCGGGCTCGACGATTTTTAACGCGATTTTAGCGATTGAAGAACTCGCGCGCGTCGATGCGAGCGTGTCGGTTTTCGTCGATGTCCACAACACGCTCGTCACAAACGCGTTTATGCGCTGGGCTTCGGACGAGCAGAAGAAAAAATATCTGCCGCAAATGGCCGAAGGCAAAGTCGGCGCATACGCGCTTTCGGAAGCCGCTTCGGGCTCCGACGCTTTTGCGATGAAAACGCGCGCCGTCGAAAGAGATGACCATTGGGAAATCAACGGCCAGAAACTCTGGATTACAAACGGCAACGAGGCCGAAATCTTTATTTTGTTTGCGACAATCGACCCGAACGCGGGCTACAAAGGCATCACGGCATTTATCGTCGAAAAGGGTTTTGAAGGTTTTTCGGTCGGGAAAAAAGAAGACAAGCTCGGCATCCGCGCGTCTTCGACGACCGAGCTGATTCTCGACAACTGCAAAGTGCCGAAGGAAAACGTGCTCGGCGAAGTCGGCAAAGGCTACAAGGTTTCAATCGAAACTTTGAACGAAGGCCGCATCGGAATCGGCGCGCAAATGGTCGGAATCGCGCAGGGCGCTTATGAAAACGCTCTCAAATACACGGCCGAGCGCGAGCAGTTCGGGCAGTCAATCAACAGTTTTCAGGCCGTCCAATTCCAGCTCGCCGAGATGGCCGTCGACATCGAAGCCGCGCGGCTGCTGGTTTACAACGCGGCGCGGCTCAAAGACGCCGGGCTTCCGTTTTTGAAAGAAGCGGCGATGGCCAAACTTTATTCTTCGCGCGTCGCCGAACGAGTTTCGTCAAAAGCCATCGAGCTTTACGGCGGCTACGGTTACGTCAAAGATTATCCGGTCGAAAAATTCTGGCGCGACTCGAAAATCGGCGCTATCTATGAAGGCACGTCGAACATGCAGCTTCAGACGATTGCGAAACTGATTATGAGCAGAAAATAATTAAACGAAAATTGAAACAGGACGGACAGGATTTACAGGATAAAAAACGAAAATCCTGCCTATCCTGTAAATCCTGTCTCCATTTATGTCTGAAATAAATATTCGTAAAGCGACAATCGAAGACGCGGAGATGCTCGCCCGTTTGTCTTACAAAACCTTCCGGGACGCGTTTCACGAGCATCCGAAAAACGCGCCCGAAGATTTGGCGGATTATATGGAGAAAGCTTTTAATCTCGAACAAATTCGCAAAGAGCTTTTTGAGGACGATTCAATTTTTCTCGTCGCCGAAATTGCGGGCGAGCCAATCGGCTACGCGAAATTGATGGTCGGAAGTCGCGAACCGGAAATCGACGCGACAAGGCCGATTGAATTAAACCGGCTTTATTCGGCGCAGGAATTTCTCGGCAAAGGCGTCGGCGCGCGCCTGATGGAAGAGAGTTTCGCGCTCGCCAAAAAATTAAACTGCGATACGATGTGGCTCGGCGTCTGGGAATATAACCCGCGCGCGCAGAGATTTTACGAAAAATACGGTTTTCGCGAAATCGGAAAACACACCTTTTTGCTCGGCTCCGACCCGCAGACAGACCTTTTAATGCAGAGGGAAATTGAAACAGGATTTACTGGATAATTATTTGTTAAATTTAGGATTCGACCTTCACTCTCAAGCTTAAAATGGAAAAGTTTCCATTCTGCTTATCCAGTCCACCCTGTTTGACTTTTTCTTGCAATTGATGCACAGATGAATTATTGTTTCATTTATGCGATACATCAAAAATCCGCCGAATCCTTACGATAAATATTCAGCCGAATATGTGGGCGAGCCGCCGACGGCGAGGCTCGAAATTTTTGAAGAAACCGCGACGCGCAAAATCATCACGAAAAACAACTCGCCCGACGTCGGTTTCGAGTTTTCGGTCAACTGCTATCGCGGCTGCATACACGGCTGCACATATTGTTTCGCCCGGCCTTATCACGAATTTCTGGGCTACGGCGCGGGCACTGATTTTGAGACAAAAATCATCGCAAAAATTAATGCGCCGCGTCTTTTGAGAGAAGAATTGAAGCGTTCGAGGCGGAAAATCGACAGTTTAAGTTTTTCTTTTACGACCGACCCGTATGTGCCGATTGAAGCGAATTACGAGCTGACCAGAAAATGTCTGGAAGTTTGCCGCGATTTTCGCATTCCGGTCGGAATTGTCACGAAATCTCCGCTGATAACGCGCGACATCGACGTTTTATCAAACATGCGCGCCACGGTTTTTTTCTCGATTCCTTTTTTGACGACCGAAAAATCGAAGCCTTTCGAGCCGTATGTGCCCGTTCCCGACGCACGTTTTCGCGCGATGCGAACTTTGGCCGAAAACAAAATCAACGTCGGGATTGCCATCGCGCCGATTATTCCTTCTTACAACGAATCGGACATTCCGGCGCTTCTGGAAAAAGCCAGGGAACACGGAGCGACGCGCGCTTTTATGACAATGCTCAGGCTGCCGACCGAATCTCTGCGCGAGTTTTTCGTCTCGCGTCTGGAAGAACGCCTTCCGACAAAAAAAGACAAAATTCTTCATCAAATCCAGCGCGAGCGCGGCGGAAAATTAAATTCGAGCGAATTCGGCAGTCGTATGAGCGGCAAAACCGAGCAGTGGCAGATGGCCGTGAAAATGTTCGATTTGCATTTCAAACGCCTCGGATTCAAGAAATTCGAAGCGCGGGAGATTGCGGAAGAAAACGCCGAACCGATTCAGCAGAAATTATTTTAAGAATTTTTCACCACAGAGATACAGAGGCACAGAGATTTTAATTGTTTTTTCTTTTCTCTGTGTCTCCGTGTCTCTGTGGTTCAGTTTTTCTCCAAAATTCGGTATCTTGAAATTTATGCAAAACAGAATCGAAGTTTTCAAACAGATGCTCGAAGCCGACCCGTCAAATTCGATGGTTTTGTTCGGTCTGGCGAATGAATATCAAAAAATCTCGGACTGGCGAAACGCGATTGAAACGCTCGAAAATTATCTCGCCAAGTCGGACGACGAAGGCGCGGCTTACGGAATGCTTGCAAAAGCTTACGAGCAAGTTGGCGACAGGGAAAAGGCGCGGGAAATTTACGAAAAGGGAATCGAGGTATCAATGGCTCACGGTCATCCATCGATGGCGCAGGAATACCGGATGACGCTCGATTTGGATTACGCGGATTAGTTGGAATGCTCGCAAATTGCCCGCGTCTCGCAAGTTTGGTATTTTATAACTTTGTCTATAATCAAAAATCGTTATCAAACAGGAATTATTAAAATGGCAACAGCAGCAAAAAAAGCCGGAACGGCGAAAACCAATAACAAAAGCAATAATAAAAAGACGCCGAAGAAAAAAGCGGAAAGCGTGAAGGCCTCGACGGCGAAAACGATTGAGAAAAAGCCGATGACCGTCGGCGACGGAATGCTCGACCACACGACCGTCCAGAAAACCGCCAAAGCAATCAAATCGGAAGCGCCGAAAAAAGCGGCGAAGAAAAGCGGCAAGACGGAAAAATATCACGGTCTCGACGAAAAAACGCTTTTGGAAATGTATCGCACGATGTATATATCGAGGCGCGTCGACGATAAGGAAATCCAGCTCAAAGCGCTCAACAAAATCTTTTTCCAGATTTCGGGCGCGGGACACGAGGCCATTCTGGTGGCGGCCGGTTTAACGATGAAGGCGGGTTACGATTGGTTTTACCCGTATTATCGCGACCGCGCGCTGCTGCTCCAATTGGGAATGACGCCGCTTGAAATGTTTTATTCGGCGGTCGGCGCGGAAATCGACCCGAATTCGCACGGTCGCCAGATGCCTTCGCACTGGGGAAGCGTAAAATTAAACGTCCCGTCGCAGTCGAGCCCGACCGGAACGCAGGCTTTGCAGGCCGTCGGCGCGGCTGAAGCAAGTTATCGCGCGTCGCTCGTCGAAGAATTAAAGGAAAAAGTTACGGGCTTTAAAGGCGACGAAGTCGTCTATATGTCGGTCGGCGACGGAACGACGAGCGAAGGCGAAGTCTGGGAAGCTTTGAATACGGCCTGCAACTTAAAACTGCCCGTCATTTTTCTGGTCGAAGACAACGGTTATGCCATCAGCGTTCCGGTCGAAGTCGGTGTCGCGGGCGGCGATATCTCAAAGCTGGTTTCCGGTTTCCCGAATCTTTACATCCAAAAATGCGACGGAACCGACCCGCTCGAAAGTTATGAAACTTTCAAACGCGCGGTCGAATACTGCCGCGAGCGACGAGGCCCGGCATTTGTTCACGCCAAAGTCGTCCGTCCATATTCGCACAGTTTGTCCGACGACGAAAAATTGTATCGCCCCGAAGAAGAGCGCCAGCGTGATGCGGAAATCGACCCGATAAAGACTTTCGGCGAATTTTTGATGACTGAAAGCATCGCTTCTTCGGAAGCTTTGGAAAATTTGCGCAAAGCGGTCGACGCGGAAATCAACGAAGCGGCCGACATCGCCATTCAAACGCCGCAGCCCGCGCCCGAGACGGCTTTCCGAAACATTTATTCGCCCGACGTCGACCCGACTTCAAAGGACTTCGATACCGAGGACGGCGCGGAATTGTCCGGCAACGCGGGAACGATGGTCGATTTAATCAATCGATGCATGCACGAGGAAATGGAGCGCGATATGTCGATAATCGTTTTCGGCGAAGACGTTGCCGACTGCTCGAAGGAAGAATATCTCGAACAGGTCAAAGGCAAAGGCGGCGTTTTCAAAGTGACGGCGAACCTGCAAAGAAAATTCGGCTCGGCGCGCGTTTTCAATTCGCCTCTGGCGGAAGCAAACATCGTCGGCCGCGCCATCGGAATGGCGACGCGCGGTCTCAAGCCGGTCGTCGAAATTCAATTTTTCGATTACATTTTCCCGGCTTATCACCAAATCAGAAACGAGCTCGCGCTGATGCGCTGGCGCTCGGACGGCGATTGGAAATGCCCGCTCGTAATGCGCGTTCCGGTCGGCGGATATTTGAAGGGCGGCGCGATTTATCACTCGCAGTCGGGAACGACGCTTTTCTCGCACATTCCCGGTTTGCGCATCGCATATCCTTCAAACGCGCTCGACGCGAACGGTTTACTGCGAACCGCGATTCGCTGCGACGACCCGGTTTTATTTTTGGAACACAAACATCTCTACCGGCAGATTTACAACAAATCGCAGTATCCTTCGGCGGAATTTTTGATTCCGTTCGGCAAGGCGAAAACGGTAAAAGAAGGTACGGACGTGACGATTATCACTTACGGCGCACTCGTCCAGCGCTCGTTTGAGGCGGCGAAAAGACTGGATAAAGAAGGAATTTCGGTCGAATTAATTGATTTGCGCTCGCTCGCGCCATACGATTGGGAAGCGATTGCCGATTCGGTCAGGAAAACTTCGCGCGTCATCGTCGCTCACGAAGATTCGCTTTCCTTCGGCTACGGCGCGGAAATCGCGGCGCGGATTTCGGACGAATTGTTCGAGTATCTCGACGCTCCCGTTCGCCGCGTCGCCGCAACCGACACATTCGTCGCCTACGCGCCGCAAGTCGAAGATTTTATTCTTCCGCAAATCGAAGACGTCGAAAAAGCGGTGCAGGAATTGATGAAATATTAATTTTACTGCGAACTGAAAGCCGAAAACTGTAGGAATTCTTTCAATTTTCGGCTTTCAGTTTATAAATTCCGGTCGCCAATCTTTCCGCAAAGCCTTCCGCTACCAAAGCGTGATTCGCTTTTCCGGCTTCCCATCGCCAGAAGCCGAACGCTTTGGCAAATTCTCCGAGCGCGGTCGTGCCGCATATTTTCAAAAAGTTGCGCGCCGTCTCTTTGACGGCTTCCTCGCGCGACACTTTTTTCGCCAGCTCCTTCGGGAAACGTGCTTCGGCTAACGTCCAGATGTATGTAAACTTTGGTTGATAAAGCACTTCCTGCGGCACGACCTTCATACATTTTTGCAGCTCGTCGAGCGCTTTCGTCAGTTTTGCGCGGTTCTCGATTTTCGTTTCCGCGCGCAAATCCGAAGTCGCCATTTCCCATTCTTTGCGCAAAACTTTTAAGATTTTGTTTGCTTCTTCGGATAACTTTGCCTTTTCCTCTTTTTTCGGAACGCCCCAAATCGCGTTGAAAAACGGAACAAGTCGCGGCGCGACGAACATCGAGCGACCTTTGCAGAGCTTTGCATAATAAATTTTTCCGCGCATCATCACTTCATCTTTGAGCGTCCAGGCGAGACTCATTTCGTAATCTTTCTGGACGTTTTTCGGCGAAAACGCGTCGCGACGGCCGCAGACGGCGATATAAACGCTCGGCAAGTTCGTGCGCGCGTCGGTCAGCACCAAGCAAAAGCCCAAATCTTCGACCATCTGCTCGACCTCGACAGCAGTTTCGATTTTCAAAGTTTCCTCGCGTCGCCATTTTTTATCGCGGAAATTTTCGGTTTCTTCAAACGAAATTTGCATAAGAAAATTTAATCACAGATGGCACAGATTCGCACGTATGAAAAGAATAAAATAGAAAAAAGAGACGAAATTTTCGTCTCTTTTTTCGCGCCCCTTGTTCGTTGTCTGTGAACTTATCTGTTTGGCGAAGATGCTTCGACCGTGACGGAAGAGCCTTGCTTGAGTTCAAGTTCTTCTTTTCCGGTTAAAATGACCGAGCCTGCGCCCGCGCCGCCGCCGATGATGGCACCGATTGCCGCGCCTTTTCCGCCGCCCGCAATCGCGCCGATGATGGCGCCGAGACCAGCGCCGATGCCGCCGCGTTTGACGGTTTCTTTTGTCTGGCTGTCGCCTTTGGCTTCGCCTTCAGTGC
>DASWRI010000060.1:0-28615 GCA_036403235.1 Pyrinomonadaceae bacterium
AAGGATTTAATCAAAAATTCGTATCGACTGGTTTGGGAAAAACTGCCGAAAGGCGTAAAAAATAAATTGAATTCATAGAATGATAATTGCAATTGACGGCCCTTCGGGCGCGGGAAAATCGACGCTCGGCAAGATGCTGGCCAAAAAACTGAATCTGCTTTATCTCGACACGGGCGCGATGTATCGCGGCGTCGGGCTGGCGGTTTTGACGCGCGGCGTCGATTTTGCGGATAAAGAGAAAGTCGCCGAAATTGCCGAGCGCGCGCAAATCGAATTGGTCGGCGAGCCGGACGATTTGCAGGTTTTCTTAAACAAGCGCAACGTTTCAAACGAAATTCGCACCAACGAGGTCGGGCAGGCGGCGTCGATTGTCTCGATTATCTCGGAAGTTCGCAAAATTCTGGTCGAGCATCAAAGATTTTTGGGGAAAAACGCGCCGAACGGCTGCGTGCTCGACGGGCGCGACATCGGAACAGTCGTTTTTCCGCACGCCGACGTCAAATTTTTTCTGACCGCCAAACCCGAAGCGCGGGCGCGCCGCCGCTTTCTCGAAGATACGGGAAAAGGGCGCGCGACCACCTACGAGCAAACTTTGGCTGAGATAAATCTGCGCGACGAGCGCGACGTTTCGCGTGCAGACTCGCCGCTCTCGATTGCCGAAGACGCCGTCGTAATCGATACGAGCGAGCTTGATTTGACCGAAGTTTTCGAACATATGATGGCGGTCATACGTGAAAAGCAAAACGAAACCACTTAATTTCACGTTAAAGCGCGATGAGTCGTCCGGATTTTGATTTTCCCGCTTTCGTTTTGTATTTGTTTGACTATCAAGCGAACAATCGCTAAGATTTTTATTCGCTCTTTTTATGCTCCCGTAGCTCAGTTGGATAGAGCAACAGCCTTCTAAGCTGTGGGTCGCACGTTCAAGTCGTGCCGGGGGTATTCATATTTTCGATTTTTGATTTTTGATTTTGGTGTATAATACGAATTTGATTTGAGAGAAAATTTTCGGCAAACCCAAGCTCGAAATCTTAAATCAAACGTAGTCAAAATATGGCGGCTATAGTTCAGCGGTTAGAGCGCTTGATTGTGGTTCAAGATGTCGTGGGTTCGAATCCCACTAGCCGCCCCATTTTCCCCTCCTGATAATTTTCCGAACATTTTGTGTTTTTCCGGCATCTAAGCTCGAAATTTAACAATTTTTCGTATTTTTTCGTTAAAAGTTAGCATTGTTGTATTATAGAGTTATTTATGAAATCCGTTATTAAATTCGCATCTGTTTTCGGTTGCCTGGCTTTAGTTTTGCTGGCCTCAATTTCCGTCTCGGCGCAGTTCACCCGAAAGCCGTATGCTGACGGCGAATTGCTCGTCAAATATAAGGACGGAACGGTTTCCTCTTCGGCGGCGCGCGCCAACAGCTCAATCGGCGCGCTCGTTTTGGAAGAATTTCCCGATTTGAAATGGCAGCGTGTCAAGCTTCCCGGCGATATGTCGGTCGAAGCGGCGAAAGCTTATTATGCGAATCAGCCGAACGTCGAATACGCGCAGCCGAATTTTTATTATCACCTGCTCGCCACGCCGAACGACCCGCAGTTTCCTACTACGGGAATGTGGGGATTGACGAAAATTTCCGCCCCGTCGGCGTGGGATTTGACGACCGGAAGCTCAAGCGTCGTCGTCGCCGACATCGACACCGGAATGCGTTACACGCATCAGGATTTAGCACCGAACGCGTGGATAAATACGGGCGAAGTTGCCGGAAATAATATCGACGACGACGGAAACGGATTTATCGACGACGTGCATGGCTGGGATTTCTTTTATAACGACTCGGACCCGATTGACGATGCCGGCGGCCACGGAACGCACACCGCCGGAACAATCGGCGCGACCGGAAACAACGGCCTGAATGTCGTCGGCGTAAATTGGAACGTCAAGATTATGCCGATAAAAATTTACAGTCCGAACGGAACGGATTCGACTTCTTCGATGCTCGTCAACGCCTATGGTTATATCCGCATGATGAAGCTTCGCGGCGTCAATATTCGCGCGACGAACAATTCTTACGGCGACTGCGGCGAAGCCTGCGGCTACGACCAGGCGACGAAAGACGCGCTCGACGCGATGGGCGATGCCGGAATCGTGAGCGTTTATGCGGCGGGCAACGACAATCAGAATGTCGATTCATTTCCTTCCGGAGGAAATCCGAGTCCGGGTTATCCGGCTCGCTATACGAGCCCGAGCGTGATAGCGGTAGCTTCTTCGACGACGACGGACGCGCGCTCTAGTTTTTCAAATTACGGTGTCACAAGCATCGACCTCGCCGCGCCCGGTTCGGGCGTTTTGAGCACTTACAATTCATCGAACACGGCGACGGCGACCTTGAGCGGAACTTCGATGGCGACGCCGCATGTCACCGGCGCAGTCGCTCTACTTTCGGCTTACAATCCGAATCTTTCGGTCGCGTCTTTAAAAGCGACGTTGATGAATACGGTCGACGTGCTTCCGGCGTGGAACGGACTGGTTAAATCCGGCGGACGTCTTAACATCGACCGCGCGCTGCGCAATCAGACGGTCTGCACTTTTAATCTTTCTACAGCCCAAATGTCAATTTCGACGGCGGGCGGCAACGGCAGCGTTAACGTCACCGCGCCGGCCAACTGCGATTACTCGATAAAAAGCAACGCCGCGTGGATTTCGGTAACTTCGGCTAACGTCGGAAGCTCAAACGGGACGGTCAACTTTACGGCGCAGCCGTTTCCTTTCTCCGACGGGCAGCGCACCGGCACAATCACGATTGGCGACCAGACTTTTACGGTCACGCAGGGCTCGCCGTTTATCACAAATCACGCGTTTTTGGATTTCGACGGCGACGGGCGGACTGATTTTTCGGCGATTCAAAATATTTCCGGCTCGATGGTCTGGCATAATTTCAACAGCTCGGCGGGCTATTCGGCCATCAGTTTCGGTCTTTTCAGCGACGACACGCCGGTTGCCGGCGATTACGACGGCGACTTCAAAACCGACGTTGCGGTCTGGCGCAATTCAAACGGTACGTTTTACGTTCTGCAAAGCAGCAACAATACGGCGCGCGTTTTCCAATTTGGCCTCGCGGGCGATAATCCGAACGTTTCTCAGGATTTCGACGGCGACGGCAAAACCGATTTTGCGGTCACGCGCGCGCAGGGCGGCTCGCTTATCTGGTATATTTCCGGCTCGACCGCCGGTTTCAGTTCGGTTCAATTCGGAAACAACACTGACCGGCCGGTGCGCGGCGATTACGACGGCGACTCGAAAGCCGATATGGCCGTTTTCCGCGCCGTCGACGGGACGTGGTGGATACGCCGCAGCTCGAACCCGACTAATTTTACAACCGTCCAGTTCGGCTTGAGCAGCGATAAAGTCGTGCCCGGCGATTACGACGGCGACGGCAAAAACGATATCGCCGTCTGGCGGCCTTCGGACGGCGTCTGGCATTATCTGAAAAGCTCGAACGGAGCTTACACTTCGTTCCAATTCGGCTTAAACGGCGATTTGCCGACGCCGGGCGACTATGACGGCGACGGAAAAACCGATTTTGCCGTCTGGCGCGCCAATCAAAGCCAGAGCGAATCGGGCGTTTATTACGTCCAGCGAAGCACGGCCGGCTTTACGGCTTACGGCTGGGGAAATTCGACTATGAAAATCACCGCCAATTCGATGCAGAGCCAATAATTTTTTCTGAAGTTTGAGTTTGTATCAAACTTTTATTGATAATACGGCGTCTAATATTGAGAGAAGTCAACCTATTATATTGGAAAAGCATTTGTGCAAAAATGAAAATCTGTATAGAATTCTTGCATTTATAAGCTTTTAAGTAGTATATTTGAGTTTCTCATTCAATCGGTGCAAGCGGCGCCAAAACATCTTGTAAGATAATTAATTTAATAGAAGGATATAGAAAATGAAGAATTTTTTGACCAAAGGCGGCAAATTTAGCGTGGCTTTTGCCTGTGTTTTGCTTTTAGTTATTTCGGCGACAGCCCAGTTAAAACTGCGCAATGCGGTTAATTACGATACCGATAATAAGGCCGACTTTACCGTTTTTCGTCCGAGCAATAATGTTTGGTATATCAACAAAAGCGGCGGCGGATTTACGTTCCAACAGTTCGGACTTGCAAATACGGATTACCCGACGCCGGGCGATTATGATGGCGACGGCAAAGGCGATATTTCCGTCTGGCGCGACTCCGACGGCGTCTGGTATCGCATAAACAGCCAGACCAATACATTTTTCGCGCAGGCCTGGGGAATTACGGGCGACGAGCCTGTGGCCAGAGATTTTGACGGCGACAACAAAACCGATTTGGCGATTGTTCGACGCACCGGCGGCGGAATGGTCTGGTATATACTGCAAAGCTCGACCGGCGGCTTTATTGCCTTGCCGTTCGGAATTTCGACCGATTACACCGCGCCCGGCGATTATGACGGCGACGGCAAATTCGACGTTGCGATTCAGCGTCCCGGCGCGACCGCCACAACGCAGTCAACCTTCTATATCCGCAAAACCGTTGACGGCTCGGTTTACACCGTCGGCTTTGGCTTGAGCGGCGATTTGGTCGTTCCCGGCGATTATGACGGCGACGGCAAAACCGACGTTGCGGTCGTTCGCGAAGGCGCGACGCCGACTTCAAACTTAGCCTGGTATGTCTTAAGAAGCAGCGACGGCGGATTTTTCGCAACCTCGTTCGGAATCACCGGTTCTGACTTAAATGCGCAGAACGATTACGACGGCGACGGCAAATGCGACCCGGCCGTCTGGCGCGACTCAAACGGTACGTTTTATGTCTTGATGAGCAGCACCGGCTTTACGAGTACGCTGGTACAGCAATGGGGCGCGTCGAGCGATTACCCGGTTGCCAGCTACGACACGCACTAATTTTTGCTAAATGGTCAAAACAAAAGGTTGAAGGCTTTACCCGGTCTTCAACCTTTTTATTTATCGGAAATGATGAATTTATCGGCTGCAATCAGCGAAAATTTTCCGACAAAAAAAATCGTCGTCGTCGGCGATTTGGTCGCCGACCAGTTTCTTCGCGGCACGATTGCGCGCGTTTCGCGTGAAGCGCCGGTTTTTATCTTGCGCCACGACGAAACCGAAACTCTGGCGGGCGCGGCGGCAAACGCGGCGGTTAACGTCGCTTCGCTCGGCGGGCGCGCCACACTCGTCGGCACGGTCGGCCGCGACGCAAACGGCCGCGCGCTTTTGGAAAAACTTCACTCGTCCGGCGTCAACTGCGATTTTGTGGTTGTTTCCGATGAAATCAAAACGACGACGAAAGTCCGCGTGCTCGCCGGCCAGCATTACGCGGCGCGCCAGCAGGTCATTCGCATCGACTACGAAAACGAAGCCGAAACGCCCGCCGGATTACAAAAAAATCTGAAAGATAATTTGCTTTCCGCCGTCGAACACGCTGATGCAATCATCATTTCCGATTACAATTACGGCGTCGCCAATCTCGAAATTTTTGAGCTTGCCGCGCAAATTTCCCGAAAGAAAAACGTTCCGCTGCTGATAGACTCGCGTTTTCGCCTCCGCGATTTTGCGCGCGCGACGACCGCCACGCCGAATCAGGAAGAAGTCGAGCAGATTTTAGGCAAAAATTTTACCGAAGCGGGCTGCGCCGAATTGTGCCGAAGGCTCGGCTACGAGGCTTTGCTCGTGACGCGCGGAAACAACGGAATGCTTTTGATTGAAAACGGTCAAACGCCCGTTCATTTCGAAGCCGTCGGTGCAAAAGAACCGGTTGACGTAACCGGCGCGGGCGATACGGTTATTGCCGCTTACGCGCTCGGTCTGGCTTCGAGTTTGAGCTTTGCCGACGCAGCCCGGGCGGCAAACCACGCGGGCGGCGTGGTCGTTATGAAAAAGGGAACGGCTTCGGTCGATTTAGACGAATTGCTGGCTTCGATTGAAAAATACAAAGAAGAATCGAAAGTTGAAAGTCAAAGGTCGAAGTCAGTTGATTTTGACCTTTAACCTTCGCCTTTTGACCTTCGAACTTAGTCTGATGAATAATTTTTTCGCGCCGATTTTAGATAGAAACCGTCTTGTCGCGCGCGTCGCAATCGAGCGGCGTAGCCGCAAAAGAATCGTGCTCGCAAACGGCTGCTTCGACCTTTTTCACGTCGGCCATATTCGTTATCTGGCGGGCGCCAGGGCGCTCGGCGACATCTTAATCGTCGGTATTAACTCTGATGAACAGGTCAGTCATCTAAAAGGCGGAAATCGACCTTTTATGCCGGAAACCGAGCGCGCCGAAATCGTCTCCTCGATTCGATGCGTCGATTTTGTAACAATTTTTGACGAGCCGTCGGTCGAAGAATTGATTCGCGCCATTCGTCCCGATTTTCACGCCAAAGGAACCGATTACACGACCGAAACCGTCCCCGAAAGAGAAATTGTCCGCGAATACGGCGGTCGCGTCGCCATCGTCGGCGACCCGAAAGACCACTCCTCGACCGAATTAATCGAAAAAGTCAGTAAATAGTTACAGAGTTGCGGAGTTGCGGGTGGTTTGAACTTTCTGCAACTTTCTGCAACTCTGTAACTCTGTAAACTTTTTTATGTGGAAATCGCGCACAAAAACGGATTTAATCATCGAAGTCTGGGAAGCGCTCGACTGCGAATCGGTCGGCGCAGAGGAAATTTCTGCGATTGAAGAAGCCGTGCGCGGGCAATTCGGCGACGGTGCGGTCGAATCGCCGATGATTCTGGCGCGGCTTTTAGCCGACGAAGGCGCGGAGCTTCGCCACTCGGAGATTTTGGCGCTCGATGCCGAACGCCGCAGCGAATCGCCGTATGACGCGATGTTTCGCAATGTTTTGAGATTTTCCGATTTTAAACAGGCCGCGGCTTCAATCAAAAATCTTGAAAACCTGCGCCGGAAATTTACGCGCGAAAATGATAAGGAAGGCTTGCGGCTCGTCCGCGAAACCGCTCAGCGCGGAAAAAGCCGCGCGCAGATGATTTCCAAAAACGAAAAGGTCGAGCAGAAAAAACGCGACGAAAAAGCCGAAATCGCCGAATGGTTTACAATCTGGCTGCAAAACCCTGAGATTTTTGAAAGCTGGGTCGAGCTGCGGCAAAATTCAAAAGATTTCAAAGAAAAATTCAAACCGGATGAGCAGCATGGACAGGATAAAACCGGCAGCTTTTAAATATTGAATTTTATCCTGCTCATATTGTTTATTAATATTCTTAAAAATGCGACGTTTTTACGCGCCGAAGGAAAATTTTAGCGGCGGCAAAATAGCTTTGAGCCCCGAAGAAACACGGCATCTGCGCGATGTCCTGCGGCTTCGCGCGGGCGAAATCGTACGTGTTTTCGACGGCGAAGGGCGAGAGTTTTCGTGCGCAATCGAGCGCATCGAAAAGCGGGAAACCGTTCTCACGATTCTCAAGGAAGCTTCGCCCTCTGCGCCCGTATCAAATCTAAATTTGACGCTGGCGGTCGCGCTCCTGAAAGGCGAAAAATTCGATTTAATCGTGCAGAAAGCGGTCGAGCTCGGCGTTACGCGTCTTGTCCCCGTCATGACAAAGCGAATTGACGTAAAAATTAGGGATTCGGAAAAACGCGTCGAACGCTGGCAGAAAATCGCACTCGAAGCCGCCAAACAATCGGGGCGCGCGGATTTGATGAAAATCGAACCGCCGATTGAATTTGCAAATTTTATAAAAAACTCCGCGTCCGAGCGTTCCGGCGGCGAAAATCTTCTTTTATTTTCGGAACGCGGCGGCGAAAGTTTTTCCGCGATAAATGCGGGCGAAAAAATAATCGCTGTCGTTGGTTCGGAAGGCGGCTGGGAAGATTCCGAGATTGAAGCGGCGAAAAGTGCGGGGTTTCAAATCGTAACGATGAAAGGTCGGATTTTGCGAGCGGAAACGGCGGCGATTGCAGTCGCCGCCGTTTTGCAGCATCGCTTCGGCGATTTTAATTAAATTTAGAGAATCGCTTTCGGCACTTCGCGCGGACGATAATAAGCGTCGCCGCGTTGCGTCAAGCTAGCTTCTTTTCCGAGCGTTTGCGTAACCGAATCGAGCAGCTCGTCCGTATCAATCAAAAAGTTCGCCGCGCCTTTGGCGTCGACGTCCGGGTCGTCAAATTGAATGACGAGGTAGTGCTTTTTCTTTTTCAAAAGGCTTCCGCCGATTCCGGCGCCGAAAATCGGAACCGCGCTGATGGCCCGGCCCGTGCCGGACTGAACTTTTCTTTCGCTCGGGTAAATCACGACAATCGCTTTATACGGAATCGCGAATTTTTCCTTTTTGTCTTCGCCGTAAAAAACCAATCTCTGACTCTCGTTGTCGAGCTTTAAAGTACCTTCTTCCTTTTTCGAATAGCCGAACATGCCGCCTTCGTATTTAGCGGTAACCGATGTGAGCGAGGTGTTTTTTGTCGTGCTTTGCGGGCGATTTTCAACCGGACGCGGCTGGGCGTAGGCGATTGCCGAAAAGCAGAAAACAACACTCAAAAGTAATATAACTTTCTTCATAAACTTCTCCTGAATTTTTGACGTGTTTGATGAAACTTTAGACTGAAAATCTTCAATCAAAATTTGCAAGCAACATTATAGACGCATTCCGCCCATTGTGCGTTGCCAGGCCAGCGTTTGTTTTAGAACACCGAGCCTTTGTTTATCGGATTCCGAGCAGTCGAGGCTTAATTGTTCGATAATCGCTTCGAGCAGCGGAACGGCAAAAAGTCCGGCGTGCGCGACGATTTGCGAATAATAATGAATCTGCAGACAGTCGCTCTCGTCGGTGTGAAATTTTCTCACTTCCGCCGCATCGATTTTATAAACGTCCTGTCCGGCCGGAACGACGCGGCGCGGAACGCCGTGCAGAATTTTTTCGCTCTTGTCTTTTGTCCCGAGCAGCAAAATTCCAATCAAAAAGCCCTGCTCGTTGAGATAATCGGGGCTGAAGCTTCCGAGCTCGGGTTTGGGCGAAAGACGCGGGCCGTAATTGGCGTATTCGGGATTAACCAGCATCGAATTGTAAATGACGCCGATGATGTCCTTGTCTTCGAGCGGCAAACTGACAAACTGGGCAAAGCCGTAATCTTCGGCCGACGGCGGCGTTTCCGCGTCGAGCTCGTCAATCACGCGCCCGACGTAATCGATATGTGAGTTTGAACTGACGATTTTGGCGATTTTCATTCGGTAGTAATCAGTAATCAGTAATCAGTTGGAGCCGGCTTTTACGCTGCTGGCTGGCTACTATATCTGTCTTCCAAGTTCGGGAATAATATAAAGCAGCCACCACAAAAAGATTTGAAACGCTAAAATGACAAAGCTCAGGCCGACGCAGATGAGCGCGAGGCGTCGGCCGCCGAGATTTGGCCGACGCTGCGAGACGAGATAGCCGAAACCGCCGACGACAAAGGCAAGCGGAACAAACAAAATCCCGAGATAAGGCACGAGCGAATAAACGACGCACGCCCAGGCCGTATGCGCGATTGTATTTCCATTTTGCTCAAACAAATTTCCGATTTCCTCGCTTTTTGCGTTTTCGATTAAAAAAGTTTTTCCCTGCAGACGATACGACGCGCGCAGGGCGTCGAGCGGCTCGTAATCTTTCCAAAGCCGTTTCCCGCAGGTCAGACAAAATTTCGCGTCGCCGCGCCGCGCTTCGGCGCCGCAGGCCGGACAATTCACATTAACGGATGTTTGAGAATCAAAAGCGGAAAATTCTTCGTGATTTATCTCACGATTTTCATTTTCCGTTTTTTGTTTTCCATCTTCCACTATCTTCTTCTGCCTTTGCTTGCGCTTTTGCGCGAAACTCTAAAATTAAGATTATTCTCTTTGGCAAATCCTTGTAAAGCCTGAAGAAAAATTTCACGGTCGCGCAGAGTGATAACCGCCGTCTGGTCGGCCGTCTCGAGCGCGTAAGGATAGCCTAAACCTATGATGCATTCGGCGCGAACGACGTCTAAAACTTCGTCCAGAAGATTTTGCTCGTATATCCACGACGGGACGTCGAGCCGTGCCGCGACGCTGTCGCCGGTCGTTTGCAGATAAACGAATCCGACGAGCGATTCGCCCGTCTGAAAATCGATAAATGCGTCGAGCCCGCGGCGGCGCGAATAGCAGAAAGGAGTTCGGTCGCCCCAATTTTTAAGCGTCGAAGAGTGAAGAACCGAAACGTCGTCGAGCGTTTTGACGGGCGCGCCTTTTTTGCCCGCAAACGTGTCGAGCATCGACATCAAATCGCGTGCGTAGCTGCGGTCAACATAGCCGACGAGCGGAACCTGTGTGTCGCGCGATAGACGCGCCAGTTCGACCAGTTTTTCGATAAATTGCGCGTGCAGCTGACTTTTCGGCAGCGCAATCGAAAGCAAAAGCGTGCCGTCGTAAAAGGCGAGCGGCATTTTTTCGCCGCGCTCGCGCCAGCCGCTTTTTTTGTGCAGAAAATCCGACGCCTTTTCGATTTCCGCTTCAAACATCCGCTGACCGACGCGCGTCTGCGGAATAATCGGCTCGTCCGGCGAGAGCAGCTCGCCCGGCGAAAGCACGAAAAAACGCGCGTTTTTTTCGTAGCCTTCGGTTTCGCTGTGCGGATTTTCAAACCAGCCGATTTGAATCGCCGCGACCGGCAGAGAAACTTCCCTTTCGGCAAAAAGCTGGCTTCCGTCCGCCGCAAACGTCGTCCGGTTTTGCAGAATTTGAAACGCCCAGCCACGCGCCTGCTCGTGATTTTGCCACGATTCTCCGAAAGCGATGGAAAAACGCCGCGCTTTATCGAGTTCGGCCGAAGGGCGCGCGCCGCAGTTTTCGTGTCCGGCGAGCGCTTCCGCAATTTCTTCGTGAGAAAAACTTTCAAGCCGCGCCAATCTCTGCACGTAATCGCCCAAATCGCTCGTCTGCTCGGCGGCAAAACGCGCAAATTCCTCGCGCTGCTTGTTGAGTTCGTCGGTTAAAAGTTCGCGATAAAGCATAATTAATTTGCAACGGGTTTTACTTCTTCAATTTTTAAAACCGTCAGCTGATAGTCGAACGAGTTCATATGTCCGAAACCGATGCTGAAGGTAAAAGTTTTAACCGGCGTTTTTAAGATTGAAATTTGTCTTTCCCCGTCGAATTTTCCGACAATTAAAAGCTCGGCCTTTCTCGGCGTATCCAATCTTCGCCTTTTAATTAATCTGTGAAGTTTTTTCAAAAGATAGGCTTTTGTGTTATCTTCGGAAGCCTGAATAAACTCGGCCCAGGAAACTCGAACATTTTCGCACGACTCATCAAAGAAAAGCGCCTGTTCAAAACTAATTGAATAAGTCACCCTGACTCTGACAAACCGTTGGTCGTATTTTTCCGCATTATTGATAAGCTCGCAATAAGAAATTGTCGGAACATCTGCATACATTTGTTTGTTTTGAGCTTTGGCGTCAATCGAAAAAGCCAAAAAAAACAATATAAAAGTATGAAATTTTACTTTCATAAATTATTTGACGCGGCTCGTCCGGCGTTTGAGAAAATCCATCAAAACAAACTGCGTCAGATTGTTCGGGTTGGCGAAATACGCTTTGCCGCGCGTCATTGCCGTCATTCGCTTGACGAAATCGACGAGATAATAATCCGACGCGAGCATAAACGTATTTATCATTATTCCCGCCTTGCGGCACGCCTGAACTTCCTTGAAAGTTTCCGCCATGACGAATGGGTCGTTGCCCATCGAATTTTTATATAAAAGCCGTTTATCGTTCTGCGTTTTCGAATAGCGCCGGTAATTAAGATACGCCGGATTCTGCGCGTCGATAAATGCGGCGGTCGGTTTGCCGTCCGTGACCATCACGATTTGCTTCATTTCCTTGCGCTGGGCAGCTAAAATACGGCGCGCGAGCTTTAAGCCTTCGGCCGTGTTCGTGTGATACGGGCCGACCTGCGTCGTCGCCAATTTTGCAATCGGCAGCTCTTCCGCGCCGTCGTGAAAAAGAACGATTTTCAGAGAATCTCCGGCGTATTGCGTGCGAATCAGATGCGCCAGCGCGAGCGCAACTTTTTTGGCGGGCGTAAAACGGTCTTCGCCGTAAAGAATCATCGAATGCGAGCAGTCGAGCATGACGACCGTCGCGCACGAAGATTGATAATCCTGCTGGTGAACGTATAAATCTTTGTATTCGAGATTGAGCGGAACTTGCAGGCCTTCGCGCGTAATGGCTGAAAGCAGCGTGGCGGTGACGTCGAGATTTATCGTGTCGCCGAATTCGTATTGTTTCGCGCTCGCCGACGCTTCGATGCCGGTGTCGAGATAATGCGTGTCGTGCCGGCCGATTGAAGATTTCCCCATCGAGCCGAGCAGTTTTTGCAGAGTTTTGTAGCCGAGAAAATCGAGCCCCTTTTCCGTCAACTGAAAACGTACGTCGCGCGGCGCGGCTTGTCCGACCTCGCCCTGCCCTTCGCCGTTTTGCCGCTGCTGTGTCTGCGGCTGCTCGATTTCCTTTAAATTGAGATAACCTTCTTCGACGAGACGCTCAATCAATTGATTAATCAATTCTTCGAGCAAAGAGCCTTTAAATTTCCCTTCGTTTTCAGCGAGCATCTGCTCGATGTCGGCTTCGGACAAAATTTCCTGTTCGAGCAGAGCCTGCAAAATCGCGTGCCGGAGCGCGTCGAGCGAATCGTCGGTTTCATTGCGCTGCCGCGTCCAGTAATAATCTTCGTTGTAGCCCGAATCGAGCAGCGAATCCGACAGCGACTGCATTAAATCACCGAGATTTACGCCGCCGACGTCGAAGCCTTTGAACTTTGAATAGCGGATAAACTTCATAAAACTTCCCCTTTTCTCTTGCCATTCGTAAGACGATTTTGTAAATTGAAATTATAACAAAAGCTCTCGCCCAAACATTTTACTTTCCCCAAGAAACTTAACACATTTCTCTCTCCGATTTGAAATTTTATTAAGAGGAAGGAAAAGAAAAAATGAAAAAGTTTTTGGCAGGTCTCGTCGTTTTATTTATGCTGCTGATTTCCATACCGATTTCGGCAGATGCTCAATGCAGACGGAATTCGTCTCGAAACCGGAATTACAATTCGAGAAATTACAATTCCCGAAATTACAACAATCGTAATTACAACAACCGGAACTATAACCGCTCTTACTATCAAACCCGCGGTTATGTTTCGCAACGCCCGAATTTTTACCAGCGCCACCGGAATCTGATTAACGTCGGCATCGGAACGGGCGCGGGCACGCTTATCGGCGCTTTAATCGGCGGCAGGCGCGGCGCAGGCTGGGGCGCGCTGGCGGGCGCGGGCAGCTCGGCGCTCTATACATACAAAATCAATCCAAAAAAACGCAGATATTATCGACGCTAGCCCCCTTTAGCAGATAATCGAAAAAAGCCGCGGTGTTTTTCGCACAGCGGCTTTTTTTGCTTTTTGCGCTTCATACGAAATTGTTCAATCGTAACCGATATAGTGTCTTAAAAAGATACAGGAAATTTTCTAAAATTTGGTAAGTTGTTGAAGACATTAAGATTACTATTTTCTGGCACGGTGCTTGCGATATATAAGGGCAAATGAAGATTTCGAATCTTCAATTTATAAAAGGGAGAAGAAAAGCAATGAAAAAACTTATAGCAACATTTTTGATGATGGCAATGATGGCGATTGCGCTTCCCGTATTGACGGACGCGCAGACAACCAGACGCGTCACGAGACGCACCTATACGACTCAAACTTACAAACGACCGAGCTTTTACCGGCGTCACCGTAACGCGATGAATATTGCAATCGGAACGGGCGCAGGCGCGCTTATCGGCGGATTAATCGGCGGACGACGCGGCGCGGGCATCGGCGCTTTAGCCGGCGGCGGCGGTTCGGCTCTTTACACCTACAAAATTAAACCGAAACAGCGCAGATACTATCGTCGTTAATCTTTAGCGAAACTAAAAGAAAAAGCCTTGATGAATTTTCATCAAGGCTTTTTCACTTTTCATTTTTAATTTTTCGCTAATTGTATCCTTCAATATCCGTAAAATCTTCGTAAATCATTCCTCGGCGGTCGCGCTTGGCTTTTGTTACGGCTTCGAATCCGCCTTCTTCGTTGCGCGAGATTTTGTTGTTTGCGTAGAGACCTTCGAGCACGAATTCGCACGCCGAAACGAGTTTCGCTTTTTCATTTCTGCCGAATTCGAGCGGAACGAGCGTCGATTCGATTAATTCCGGCACGCTTTCCAAAAGCATCGCGCATTCTTCGGCCGAAGCCGTCTCTGAAAGCAGTAATTTATTGCCTTCGTCAAACCATCGAATCGTCGGCGCAAAATCGATTCCGAGAAAAAAGCCTTCGAAAATGACGCCGCCCGCGCGCTTGATTAAATCTCTGGCCAGACGCGCCGCGCCGATTTGCTCGCCTTCGTATTCGAGCTCCATTTTTCCGGTCATTGCCGGAAGCGCCGCGTAAATATCGGAAATTCGCGGGATGATTTCTTTTTCTCCGGTGATGAGCGCGCGCCGCTCGGCATTTGAAACGGCCGCTTCGAGCGCTGTAATCGGAAATCTTTGCGAAACGCCCGAACGCTTGTCGATGCGCTGGTCGTCGCGCGCTTCAAAGGCGATTTGCTCGATTGTTTCCGCGATAAAATCCGGAATTTCGACCGTAAAACCTTCAAAACCTTCGCGCTCAGTCCATGCTTCCTGTTTTGTAATAGATGTTCCGAGACCGATGTTTTTCGGGTAATGCGTCTGAATTTCCGCGCCGATTCTGTCTTTGAGCGGCGTGATGATTTTCCCGCGCGCCGTGTAATCTTCGGGATTTGCCGAAAAAACGAGCATCACGTCGAGCGGCAGCCGAACCGGATAACCTTTTATCTGCACGTCGCCTTCCTGCATGATGTTAAAAAGTCCGACCTGAATTTTTCCGGCCAAATCCGGCAGCTCGTTTATCGCAAAAATTCCGCGATTGGCGCGCGGCAGCAGACCGAAATGAATCGTCAGTTCGTCTGAAAGTAAATGCCCGCCTTTCGCCGCTTTTATCGGGTCAACGTCGCCGATTATGTCGGCAATCGTGACGTCGGGCGTCGCCAGTTTTTCGACAAAACGCGAATCGCGTTTTACCCAATCAATTTTCGTCTCGTCGCCGTTTTCCTGAATTTGCTGACGACCAAACGCGCTCAAAGGCTGAAAGGGATTATCGTTTATTTCCGAGCCCGCGATAATCGGAATTTCATCGTCCAGAAGCTCGGTCAGCTGTCTGATAATCCGGCTTTTCGCCTGCCCGCGCAAACCTAAAAGAATGAGATTATGCCGCGCCAAAACCGCGTTGACGAGCTGCGGAATGACCGTTTCTTCATAACCTAAAACACCTTGAAAAAGTTTTTCGCCCGCTTTGAGTTTTTTTATCAAATTCGCACGCATCTCGTCTTTGACCGAGCGCGCCGCGTAATTGCTCTGTTTGAGTTCGCTGAGTGTTGCTGCTTTGTTCATAAATTCATTCTAACGCACAGGAGAGTAAGGCAAAAGCAAAAAGTAAAAGGGCAATACTAAGAATTTTTTTTTGCCCTTTTTACTTTTGTCTTTTATCTTATTTTAGCTTCTCACCAATCAAATAAACGACCGCTTCTTCGCCGGCGACGCGCGCCGAATGATATGTTCCGGCGGGCATAAAATCCCGGTCGCCGGCCTTGAGAACAAAAGTTCCGACTCCTTCGATTGTCAGTTCGAGCGCGCCGGAAATTATCCAGTGCGTCTGGTCTTCTTCGTGTTTGTGCTGCGCGTAAATCATACCGGCGCGGTCAGACCATTGAAAAACGCGGAAACCTTCGCCTTCGAGCAAAAATCGCAGCATCGCCGCGTTCGGCTCGTGAATTTGCGTCCAGCGCTCGATTCGGTAACTACTCATCGCGCTCGCGCAAAAGGCGTTTGAGCATCGCAATCTGCCCTTTGTGATTCGCTTCGTGGTCAATCAAATGACACAAAACCCAGCGCAGGCTGACCTCGACGCGCTTTCCGCGGCGGTCGTAGCTGATAAGATTTTCGAGGTCTTCGTCGGAAAAGCGCGCCAGAATCTCGCGTGACGTCGCGCCGATTTTGTCGAGCAGACGGACGCAGTCGTTTGCCGTATAACCTTTTTCGGCAAAATCCGTCTCGGTCGTGTCGCACCAGTGAACCGCTTTTTTTTCCTCGACGCTCAATTCTCTTTCGGCGACAATCGAATGAATCCAACTGGCTTCGGCTTCGCCGATATGCAAAATCAAACCGCCGATTTGCGGCGCGGCGGGCGTAAGTTTTTGCGCCAATTCTTCTTTCGATAAATCCGCAACGCTTTCGCGCAGCTCGGCGCGCGATTTTTCCCAGGCGTCGAGATAAAACCCGATTTCTTTCGGGAAACCCTCGACCGCCGTTATCGTCCTCGTTACAATTTTCATATTTTTATTTTGCCACAGAAAAGAATTATCAGGTGAAATTTACCACAGAGACGCGGAGGCATAGAGACAAAGAAACCACAGATAAACGCAGATAATTAAAAACAATCTGCGTTTATCTGTGGTTTCCTTATCTTTAAGATCTCTGTGTCTCTGTGGTGAAAATCCTGTGTATCTAAAAAACGTATGTGTTTGCCTCAATCAATTTATCGGCGATTCTCTGTCTTGCGGCAATCGTGTTGACCGGCGAATTGTTTTTTGTAAACCGCCTGAGAGCGGTCAAAAGCATACGCATATCGTCGCCCTCGGCGAGCGCCGCAATCGTGTTTTTCGCTTTTGCCTCGACGCGTTGAATCGCGTCGTTGCAGTAAACCGAAGCCATATCAATCTGCCGCCCGGCGTCGCCGTTTTCGGCGAGCTTTTGAGCGCGTAAAATCGCCGTTTCCATCGAATACGCTTCGATGATGATGTCGGCCGCATTGAGCAGAACTTCCTGCTGTTCCGAGAGCGCCAGCATATATTTCTGCGCCGCCGTTCCGAGAATCATCAGGGCGATTTTCTTCGCGTTATTGGCTAATTTCATTTCCGTCTGCAAAACGCCTTCTTCCTCGTCAAACGACGGCAGCTGCGGATTTAAGAGTTCTTCCTGCAACGCTTTCGCCGCCTGAATAATCCCGATTTGGCCTTTCATCGCGCGTTTCATCAATTGTCCCGGAATGAGCATTCGATTGATTTCGTTCGTGCCTTCAAAAATGCGGTTGATGCGCGAATCGCGATACGCTTTTTCCGCCGGATAATCGGCCGAATAGCCGTAGCCGCCGTAGATTTGCACCATCTCATCGACGACGTAATCGAGCGCTTCCGAACAGGCGACTTTGTTAATCGACGATTCGACCGCATATTCTTCAATCGAGCGCAGCTTTTTCTCGTTGTCCGCGCCGTCGCCGATGAGCGCGTCAATCATTCCGACCGTTCGATACGTTATCGATTCGGCAACCCAGCAGCGAATCGCCATTTCCGCCAGTTTGTGCTTGATGGCGCCGAAACCCGAAATCGGTTTGCCGAATTGATGGCGCTCGTTTGCATAGCGAATCGCTTCGTGCAGCGCGAGCTTTGCGCCGCCCGTAACGCTTGCGCCTAACTTAAATCTTCCGACGTTCAGGATATTAAAAGCGATTTTCGCCCCGTCGCCGACGTTTCCGATTAAGCTCGTCGCAGGAATCCGCGCGTCCGACAAAATAAGCGGCGTCGTCGAAGACGATTTGATGCCCATTTTGTGTTCTTCATTGCCGGGGCGACAGTTTTCGCTGCGCTCGACGACAAAAGCCGAAAATTTGTTTTTTTCGCCGTCGACTTTAGCGAAAACGATGTAAACGTCAGCAAAACCGCCGTTTGAAATCCACATTTTCTCGCCGTTTAAGATATATTCCGTGCCGTCTTCGCTCAATTTCGCGCTGCATTTTGCGCCGAGTGCGTCCGAGCCCGAACCGGCTTCCGACAGGCAATAGGCCGTCACGACTTCGCCCGAAACGATTCTCGGAATCCATTTTTCTTTTAACTCCGCCGAGCCGAAATAGAGAATCGGCAGAAGTCCGATTGAAGTCTGCGCGCCGAAAGTCGTGCCGAAACCGCCGCCGCGTCCGACGTTTTCGGCGATAATCACGCCCGTAACCTGGTCGAGCGCCGCGCCGCCGTATTCTTCCGGAACGCTTGCGCCGAGCAGTCCGAGCTCGCCCGCTTCGCGCACCAGCCGCCGCGCCGTTTCCCAGTCATGCTGCTCCATCGCCGCAATATTCGGGCGCACTTCGTTATCGACGAACTCGCGAATCGTCTCGCCAATCATCTTGTGTTCTTCGGTAAAATCTTCGGGCGTGAAAATCTCTCCTGCTTCGCGGTTTTCAATCAAAAACGCGCCGCCCTTGATAAAATCCTTTTCTACTGCTGCTGCATCCATAATTTTTTCCTCAATAATTTAGAATTTGAAATTTAATTACATTCGAAACCACGCTTCATCGTCTTTGATATGAAGCAAAAATTCTTCGATTATCCTTTCGTCCTCCGCGCTGATTAATTTAAGATTCAGGCTCTCTATTTGTTTGTAAACTTCTTTCCATTTTTCAAAATCTTCGCTTTCCGACAGTTTCAGCTCTTCATCGAATATCGGTTTGATTTTTTGAAATTCTTCGGTCGCCTCGAACTTGCAGATTGCCCACGGGAAATCTAAGTCATAAGAGCGCAAAGTTCCGAGCAATTTATCTTCTTGTACCAGTTGAAAATCCATTTTGCTGAACTCTTCAACGTGTTCGCTGAACTCTTCAACGTGTTCGCTGAACTCTAAAACCTGGCGGTTTTAGAGTTCAGCCGGATAGCTGTAAAGCGCGACTTAATCAATCTTTTACATTAAATCCGCTCGAAAATGCCCGCCGCGCCCATCCCGCCGCCGACGCACATCGTGACCATTCCGTAGCGCGCGTTCCGGCGCTCCATTTCCTGCAGGATTGAAGCCGTCAATTTTGCGCCGGTGCAGCCGAGCGGATGCCCGAGAGCGACCGCGCCGCCGTTGACGTTTACTTTTTCGGGATTTATTTCCAGAAGCTTCATCACCGCCAATCCCTGCGCGGCAAACGCTTCGTTCAATTCGATAATGTCAATCTGGTCGAGCGTCAGTCCGGCCATTTTCAAAGCTTTCGGAATCGCGTAAACCGGGCCGATGCCCATTTCCTCCGGCAGACAGCCGGCGGTCGCATAAGCGACAAAACGCGCGAGCGGCTTCAAACCGAGTTCATTCGCTTTTTCGAGAGACATGACGACCGCCGCCGCCGCGCCGTCCGACATCTGCGAAGCGTTTCCGGCCGTCACCGTTCCTTTCGCGTGAAAGACGGGCTTTAATTTGGCAAAGCCTTCAATCGAAGCGTCGTAACGCACGCCTTCGTCTGTGTCGAAAACGATTTCTTTACGACGGACGCGCCCCTTTTCGTCGAGTTCGTCAACGCGAACCGTGAAGGGAATGATTTCGTCTTTGAATCTGCCTTCTTTTATCGCCGCCGCCGCTTTCCGGTGCGAACCGAGCGAAAACTCGTCCGCCTGCTCGCGCGTGATTTCGTATTTACGCGCCAGATTTTCGGCCGTCAAGCCCATATTGAGATAATAATCGGGATAAGTTTCGACGAGTCCCGGATTCGGACGGACGACGTTTCCGCCCATCGGAATCATCGACATCGTTTCGAGCCCGCCCGCGACGATAATTTCCGCGCCGCCCGTCTTGATTCTGTCGGCGGCAATCGCAATCGTCTGCAAGCCCGACGAGCAGTATCGATTGACCGTCATCGCCGACGTTTCGACCGGAAGCCCGGCCATAATCATGGCGGTTCGCGCGACGTTCATGCCCTGTTCGGCTTCGGGAAATGCGCAGCCCATAATCACGTCTTCAATCTGCGTCTTGTCGAGATTTTCGACTTTTCCGACCGCTTCCTTAATCGCCGCCGCGCCGAGTTCGTCGGGACGCGTGTTTTTCAAAGTTCCCTTCGGTGCTTTTCCGACTGCCGTTCGTACGGCCGATACAATAACTGCTTCTTTCATAATTTTTCTCAACTTTTAAGACTATCTAATTTCCCCAGCTTCTTTATATTCCTTCGCTCTGTGCTTTATTTCACCAATTACGGCATCATAATTTTCCCGCGAGAATCTAAACTTTATATCTTCCGGAGGCTGATAGCCGCCGCGAAAAATGACTTGAAGATCTACCACATTTTCATCCTTTTCGATTTCACAATCTGTGCTTCCGCAGCCCGCGTCTCCGCAAATACAAACTCCGATCACGTGATATTTCTTTTTTTCGTAATCCAGGAACGCGGGCAAATCAACCTCATCTTCCTCAAATAAGTAATAAGGAATCGCTTTATCTTCTCCAATAAATTTTTCTATCGATTCGCCGTCAATTAATAACTCAAAACAAAGTCCTGTAAGAGAATTCCGCTCTCCTTCTATAACTTGAAAGCTAAGTTTATTTAATTCCATAAAACGATTATTTAAACTTTTTTGTCTGCATTCTTCCTTTGCCTTTCCAACTCGATTCTTTCAATCACGTCCGCTATGCGCGGATTTTTTATCTGCAAAATTCGGTTTTGAATATAAACTCTGGCATCTTTCGTGTCGAATTTATAGCCGTAATCGGCCAGCACGCGCATCACTGCCCAACGCTTTCGATTCAGTTTGCGCGGCGGCTCGAAAAAGGCTCCCATATCAATCATCAATCGAGCGCATTCGGGGCATTTGCGCGCGGTCGCGCTTTCGTCTTTGGCAAAACTTTTACGGCAGTCGAAACAAGCCCAGTGCGTGTACATTTAGATGCCAGATTTCCTTTTCACGCTTCTCTTTCGAGCTTGATGTTTTCCGGCACACGGACGACAATCGGCTCGTGCTCGATGTCGACGTTGCTCGCGTCCAGACCGTAAACGGAGTCTTCGCTGATGCTGAACCAGCGGCGCAGAAAATAATAGGCGCGCATCACAAAATTCTGTTTGAACGGCAAATCGTTTTCGTAGCTCAAAAACGAGCTGTGCAAAACGAATCGAATGTCGCCGCGAATGTTGTATTTGCTCAAGGCCGGATGACGGCTGACGGTCGTCACTTCATTTTTCTGCTCCATATCTTTGAGCGCGAGCTCGAAGAAATAATTGACGCGCGGCTCGATTCTAAAACCCAAAGTAAACGTGATGAAATAAACGTCTTCCTTATAAATCGTATCGACCTTGTATCTCATCGTAAACGGCTCGTTGTCGGTCTTAACGTGCGCAAACCAGTAAACATCGGCGCGTTTCGGCGTTTTTTCCAGGATAGAGCGCATCGTTTCCTGTTCGAGCTCGTCGGACGTATGCGAGCTTGTCAGATAAACCAGATGCGTCGCGTATTGCGGCAACGATTTTTCGTGACTGATTTCCGTCAGCGTCTGGAAAAACGGCTCGGTTTTCTCCATTACCGTCAAAGAACGCCGCAGAGTCCGGCCCTTAAACCAGAGCCACATAATCGAAAACAAAATGAATCCGACGAGAATCGAAATCCAGCCGCCTTCGGGAAATTTTTCGAGATTGGCGATAAGAAACGAAACTTCAATCGCCAGAAACAAGCCCGTTATCAAAACTATAAAAACCAGCGGAACTTTGCGCGAGCGCAGATAAACCGAAATCAAAACGGTTGTCATCAGCATCGTCAGCGTGACCGACAAGCCGTAGGCGGCTTCCATATATCTCGATTCCTGAAAATAAAGAACAATCCCGATACAGCCCGCCATCAAAAGCCAGTTGACCTGCGGAATATAAAGCTGGCCGCGAAAATCGGTCGGGTAGATAATCCGCTGGCGCGACCAGAAATGCAGCCTGATGGCCTCGCCGATAAGCGTAAAACTTCCCGAAATCAACGCCTGCGAAGCGATTATCGCGGCGAGCGTCGCAATTCCGATTCCGATTGGCAAAATCGCCGCCGGCACAATCGAATAAAACGGCGTCGGGCCTTCGATTTGTTTTCCGCTGTGACTCAAAAGCCAGGCCGATTGTCCGGCGTAATTCAAAAGCAGACAGATTTTCACGTAAATCCAGCTGATTCGGATGTTGCTGCGGCCGCAGTGTCCCATATCCGAATACAATGCTTCAGCGCCTGTCGTGCACAGAAAAACCGAGCCCAAAAGCCAGAAACCGCGCGGATACTCAGCCAAAAGCCGATACGCGTAAATCGGATTTATGGCTTTCAAAACGGAAAAATCGGTTGTCAAAGAAAGCAGGCCGATAATGCCGATAAACGAAAACCAGACAAACATCACCGGGCCGAAAAATTTGCCGATAAACTGCGTTCCGAACTGCTGCGCGACAAAAAGCGCGACCAGAATTCCGATGACAATCGGGATTGTCGGAATATGCTCGGAATAAATTTTCAAGCCTTCAATCGCCGAAGACACCGAAATCGGCGGCGTGATAATGCCGTCGGCGAGTAGAAACGAGCCGCCGATAATCGCCGGATACATCAGCCACCGCCCAGAATATCGTCGAATCAGCGCGTAAAGCGAAAAAATTCCGCCCTCGCCGTTGTTGTCGGCGCGAAGCGCGATGATGACGTATTTCAAAGTCGTCTGAAACGTCAGCGTCCAGAAAACCGCCGAAAGCCCGCCGAGAACCAGTGTCGGCTCAATCGTCCGCTTGCCGATAATCGCCGAGAAAACGTAAAGCGGCGAAGTTCCGATGTCGCCGAAAACGATACCGAGCGCGATGAGAAGTCCCGCAAACGTAACCTTATTTAAATGCTCCGAGTGATTCCCTGCTTGTTCCATAAATAAAAGATTACTCTTCTCTGACCGCCGCTTCAATCTTTTTTATTTCTAAAACCGTTTCCAGGACTTTCGGGTTTATAGAAATTAAAAATCCGCGTTTTCCGCCGTTGATGTAAATTCGCTCGACATCGAAAATCGTTTTCTCGGCGTAAATTGGCATTTTTGTTTTGACGCCGAACGGCGAAGTTCCGCCGACCAGATATCCGGTCAATTTATTCGCCTTTTCCGGCGCGACGGGCGCGACCGTTTTGACGTTCAGAATTCGCGCCAGGCTTTTTGTCGAAACCTGAAAATCGCCGTGCTGCAGCACAATCAGAGGCTTTTTTTCGCTTGTTTCAAATATCAGAGTTTTCACCACCGCGTGTTCGTCCACGTTCAGAACTTCCGCCGAATGTCTGGTTCCGCCTTTTTCGACGTATTCGAAAACGTGCGGCTCGAATTCCACTTTTTTCTCGCGCAAAACGCGAATCGCGGGCGTTACCGGATAATTCATTTTCAGTATTCGAGCTTTTCCAGATATCGGTCGAGCTCTATAAATCTCGAACAAACGCTTTTCAGCTCGTTTGAAGCGCTGCTCCAGAAAACGACTTCGACGCGAAATCCGTCGTCGGTCAAAAGCTCGACCGCCGGAACGTAGTCGCTGTCGCCGGCAACGAGCGTAATCGTGTCTTTTTTCCGGTCGGCTCTCGTATATGCGTCGCGCACCATCGCCGCGACGATTCCCATATCGACCTTTTTCTCCTGATTTGCCGAATTGCGGCTGACGACGACGGCTTCAAATCCGACGCGCTCGGCAATTTCCCAGACTTTGTCGCTTTCGGGCGGGCTCGAACCGAACAGGAGAGCCTGCGCAACCTTTTCCGGATTATGGTCGGCGACAAAATCATACAGCTCACCGAAATCGAGCCGAAACGTGTGGTCGACAATATCGTTTTTGTTGGCATGAGACGCGTTTTTCGCCAAACCCTGCCGAACCGCGGCGATGCGTTTGCCCTCGATAAAAATATTTGAGTTATCTACGTAAATAAATTCAGACATTTTTTAATTAAACTTCATCGTATCGAAAACACGAAATCAAATGGTCGTTGACCAGCCCGCAGGCCTGCATAAACGCGTACATTATGGTCGAGCCGACAAAATTAAAGCCGCGTTTTTTCAATTCCCGGCTGAGCGCGTCCGAAATTTCCGTTTTCGCCGGAATCTCGGACAAACTTTTGCGAGCGTTTTTTACCGGTTTCCCGTCGACAAAACTCCATATGAAAGAGTCGAAAGAGCCGAATTCGTCTCTGATTTTCAAATAACTTTCGGCGTTTGCAACGGTCGAAGCGATTTTCAGACGATTGCGCACGATGCCTTCGTTTTGCAAAAGACCTGCAATCTTCGCCGCATCGTAGAGCGCAATCTTTTCCGCGTCGAAATCGTCAAAAGCCGCGCGGTAATTTTCGCGTTTTCGCAAAATCGTGTCCCAGCTGAGCCCGGCCTGCGCGCCTTCGAGAATCAAAAATTCAAACAATTTTCGGTCGTCGTGCGCGGGCACGCCCCACTCGGCGTCGTGATATCGAATCGCCAAATCGTTTTTCGCCCAGCCGCAGCGAGAGTTTTCATATAAATTTCCCGTCAATTTCATTTCGGAAAATTTTCCGCCTGCGTAACTCTTTCGGCTTGGCGAAAATGCCGTCTCGTGTGTTCCAGCCCGCATTCAAGAGCCGCGTCGAGCCGATAGGTCATAATTTTCAAAAACGGCGAAGTAACAACTGTTTTGTGCCAATCGATATGACCGAGCGATTTGACGCTTTCGACGATTTCCGCCTGGTGTCCGGCAAATTGCCCGATAATGTCCGGCGCAATATCGCTCGGCGGAATAATATCTTTGCTCGGAGCTTTAAATTTTCTCGCGTCATTTTTTAACGATTTCAAAAGAAAATTGCCGAAAAATCCGGTCAAAGGCGAATATTTTTCCCAAAACGAAGGCTTCTTTTCACCCGATTTGATTTTTTCAAATTGAGGCTTAAAAGCCTCGTTCGATTTAATCAAATGGTCAAAACACTGCCCGACGCTCCAACCTTCAGCCGACGGTTTCCAGTTGATTTGTTCAGCCGAAAGGCTGCCGAAAGTTTTTTGCGCATCTTCGGAAATCTTTTCGAATCCCAAAACCAAATTGTTTAATTCGTTATTCATAGTCTTATCTAACCTCTGAAAAACAAAGAATTTACAGGGAACAATACCTTTACGTTGAAAATTAATTTCTCAAAGGCTTGCCCGTTTTGAGCATTCCGGCGATGCGTTCCTGCGTTTTGAGCTCGCCGCACAGAGATAAAAACGCTTCGCGCTCCAAATCGAGCAGATATTGCTCGCTGACAAAACTCGTGTGATTCAAATCGCCGCCGCTCATCACGCGCGCCAGCTTTTTGCCGATTAGTTCGTCATGCCCGGAGATAAAGCCGCCCTTTTTCATCATATACAGCGCGAGCTTCATCGCCGCCTGTCCCTGCTCGCCGAGCGCGAGAATGTCTTCGCGCTCGACCGGCTGAACGTAGCCGGCCGCGTCCAGATTCAAAACTTCCTGTTTGGCGTCGGCAATCAAACGGTTTCCGTTCATCGAGATGGCGTCCGAAGGCCGCAAAATTCCCCAGCTCCTGGCTTCCTGTGCCGAAGTCGCGACTTTGCCCATTCCGATGAGCTCGAAAGTTTTTCTTAAAAACGCGAGCGGGTCGGCGTCGGGCGTTTTCTTTGCCGCGTCCATCGCGCGCAGAGTCATTTCCTTCGTGCCGCCGCCCGCCGGAATCAATCCGACGCCGACTTCGACCAGACCGATATAAGTTTCCCCCGCCGCGCGCACTTTGTCGCCGTGCATCGCGATTTCGCAGCCGCCGCCGAGCGTCAAACCGTATGGCGCGGTGACGACGGGTTTTGCCGAATACCGGAGACGCATCACCGCGTTTTGCAGCGCGCGAATCATCAGATTAATGTCGTCCCATTCTTCTTCCTGCGCCGCCAAAAGAAGCAGCATAATATTTGCGCCCGCCGAAAAATTTCCGCCCTGATTGCCGACGACAAGGCCTTTGAAATTCTTTTCGACTTCCGAGACGGCGAAGTTCATCATCTGAACCGTGTCGCCGCCAATTGAATTCATCTTCGAATGAAATTCGAGACACGCCACGCCGTCGCCCAAATCAATTAACGACGCGCCCGAGTTTTTCTTGATAACGCCCGTCCGGTCTTTGATTGATTTGAGAACGATGACGCCGTGCGCGTCGGGCAGCGGTTTGTAGCCGCCGTTGACCAAATCATAAAATGATTTTTGCCCGTTTTCGTATTTGTAAAAAGTTTCCGCGCCGGACGCGAGCATTTTTTCGACGTTTTCGGGAACGGGCTGATTTTCCGCTTTCATTCTTTCGACCGATTGGCGCACGCCGATGGCGTCCCATGCTTCGAAAACGCCGATTTCCCAGCCGAAGCCCCATTTTATCGCGTTGTCAATTTCGACAATCGTATCGGCGATTTCCGGAACTCGATTGGCCGCGTAACGCGACACGCGCGAGGTCGTCTTCCACAAAAATTCGCCGACCTTATCGTCGCCCCAAACGAGAGTTTTTACGCGCGCCGGTAAATCTTCGACGGATTTGGCGGCGTCCAGCGAGGCAAATCTCGTTTTTTGCTGCGGCTTGTATTCAAACGTATTTAAGTCGAGCTCGAGAATCTGGCGATTGCCCTCGGCGTCCTTCGATTTTTTGAAAAATCCGCCGCCGGTTTTGTCGCCCAAAAGTTTCTTTTCCAGCAGAGTTTTTATCAATTCGGGCAGCTGGAAAACCTCCCGGTCTTCGTCGCCGGGAATCGCCGGATAAAGATTGTTCGTGACGTGCGCCGTCACGTCCAGCCCGACCAAATCCGACGTTCTGAAAGTCGCGCTCGATGCGTGGCCGATTGCTTTTCCGGTAATCTGGTCGACTTCGGTCGGCGTCAAATTCATCCGAATCATCTCGTGAATCGTCGCCATCATACCGAAAACGCCGATGCGATTGGCGATAAAATTCGGGCGGTCTTTCGCCGGAACGACGCCTTTGCCGAGACGCTGGTCGAGAAAACCCGAAACGGCGCAGGCGATTTCGCCGCTCGTGTCTTTGGTCGGAATGACCTCGACGAGCTTCATATAGCGCGGCGGGTTGAAAAAGTGGATGCCGACGAAATGCTGTTTGAAATCGTCGGAAAAAGGCTCGGCAATTTTTTCAATCGGAATTCCGCTCGTGTTCGAAGCGACGACCGCGCCCGGTTTGCGGTGTTTTTCGACTTCGGCGAAAAGCTTGTGTTTGATTTCCAGATTTTCGACGACCGCTTCGATGACGAAATCGCAATCTTTGATGCGCGCCAAATCGTCTTCAAAATTTCCGGTCGAGATGAGCGCGGCGTTTTCGTTCAGCATAAACGGCGCGGGCTTGAGCTTTTTCGCGGCTTCGAATAAAGAATTGACAATCCTGTTTCTGACCGCTTTCGATTCGAGCGCTGCGCCTTTTTTTTCTTCGTCAGCAGTTAATTCCTTCGGCGCGATGTCCAAAAGCAAAGTTGGTATTCCGGCGTTTGCCAGATGCGCCGCGATGCCTGCGCCCATTGTTCCCGCACCTAAAACGGCGGCTTTTCCGATTTTTAACATATATAGATTATGACCTTTCCTGTTTTGTATAGAAGTTGGCTAATATAATACTGAATGAGCATTCATTCAGCAAGTTATTTTCTTAAAAATTTGAATGTTTATAATTAATTTCGGCGCGCTTGCTCTTTAATTACGCCAATCCGGGCCGCAAAAACAGCCGCACCCACAATATTGCAAAAAATTGTCTTGACATATTTAATAAATAGTTAGATACTGCTCGTTAATCAGAAGTAAAATTTGTTGTTTAGGGAAAAAGATTTTAAGCCTTTTTCTATTTGTTTATTTGTTTGGTTGAATAATTTAAACAGTAAAGGAGCAGAAATTTTATGAGAAAACCAATCTTAATCGCACTCGCGATTTTTTTATTCGGCGCATCAATCAGCGCGCAGACGACCGAAAGCAAACCGACCGCAACGCCGGGCGCGGAAAAAGTTAAAAAACAAATTTTCCGGCCGACCAAAGAGCAGGTCACGCAGGTTCAGAAATTGTTGAAAGACAAAAATCTATACGCCGGCGAAGCGACCGGAAAAATGGACGACGCGTTTCGCACGTCGATAAAAAGCTTTCAAAAAGACAACGGGCTCAAACAGACCGGAACGCTAAACCGCGCAACGCTTGAAAAAATGAGCGTTACGCTGACCGACAAACAAAAGGAGATGCCGGTCGACCGGAATTCTTTTGCGACCGGCGATTCAAGTTCGACGACAAAAAAATCGCCCGTCTTTCGTGCCAGCAAAGAGCAGATAATACAGGCGCAGAAAACTTTGAAAGATAAAGGAATGTACGGCGGCGAGCAAACCGGAAAGCTCGACGACGCGACGCGCGACGGCTTGAAAAAATATCAGGAGGCAAACAATTTGAAAGTCACGGGAACGCTTAATCAAATCACACTCGAAAAAATGGGAATCGAGCTGACCGACAAACAAAAGGAAAACGCAAAGATTTCCCAGCGTTGATTCTCCGGCGAATCCGGCTTTGCGCTGGTTTTAGATAAAAGTCTTGCAAAAAGTTTCTCTCGCAAGATATTAAAAATACGTTTAAAGCTCGCCGAAGCTGGTGAGAATAGAGTTCAAACTTTTGTTTGAACTCTATTCTTTTGAAAACAAATTATCGCATCAGGAAGCGGAGTCGGAAGCGGGGACGACCATATCTGAATCGAGTCCCCAGAACTCAGTCCTGGTCGTCGAATCGTTCGAATGCAGAATATACCAGACGCCCTGCCTGTAAACGGCAAAGTCGGCGCGC
>DASWRI010000061.1:0-1500 GCA_036403235.1 Pyrinomonadaceae bacterium
CCGCGAAATGGGTTTTCGATTTGAAAGACGAAGACATTTATTGGTGCAGCGCCGACATCGGTTGGGTTACCGGACACTCTTACGTCGTCTATGGAATGCTCGCCAACGGCGCGACGGTTTTGATGTATGAAGGCGCGCCCCAGTTTCCGGATTTCGACCGTTTCTGGGACATAATCGAGCGTCACAAAGTCACAATTTTATACACCGCGCCGACGGCGATTCGCTCTTTTATCAAATGGGGCGAGCAGTATCCGAACAAACACGATTTGTCGTCTCTGCGCCTGCTCGGAACGGTCGGCGAGCCGATAAATCCCGAAGCGTGGATGTGGTATCACAAAATTATCGGCGGTGAGCGCTGTCCGATTATCGATACGTGGTGGCAAACCGAAACGGGCGCGATTATGATTTCGCCGCTTCCCGGTGCGACGCCGACCGTTCCCGGCACGGCGACGCGTCCTTTTCCGGGAATTATCGTCGATATTGTGACCAAAGCGGGTGTTTCCGTTCCTAACGGCGAAGGCGGTTATCTGGTCATCAAAAAACCTTTCCCGTCGATGCTGCGCACCATCTGGAACGACGACGAGCGTTATCAAAAAGCCTACTGGTCGGAAATTCCCGGCGTTTATTTCGCGGGCGACGGCGCGCGGCGCGACGAACACGGCTATTTCTGGATTATGGGACGCGTCGATGACGTCATAAACGTCTCCGGTCACCGCCTCGGAACGGCCGAAGTCGAATCGGCGCTCGTTTCGCATCCGGCTGTTGCAGAAGCGGCCGTCGTCGGTCGCCCTGACGATTTAAAAGGTCAGGCAATCTCGGCATTCGTCACGCTCGAAGGCATGCACAAAGGCGACGACGCGCTCAAACAGGAACTCAGAAATCACGTCGCCAAAGAAATTGGAAGCTTGGCAAAGCCCGACGATATTCGATTCACCGACGCTTTGCCGAAAACGCGTTCGGGCAAAATCATGCGCCGTCTTTTGCGCGAGCTAGCTTCGAGCGGAACGGTCGCGGGCGACGTCACGACGCTCGAAGATTTCTCGGTTTTGGAAAAACTGCGCGCAGACGAAGAATAAATTAATTTGCTTTGGGTTTTGTTTCCGAATCTTTTTCGACATGCACCCAGATGTAGCCTTTGTCTTTATCTTTAATTAAGGTGCTTGTACTTGCGGAATTATCGATATAGATGTTTGTGAAATATTGTCTGTAATACCAGACAAAAAATATCGCGCCGAGAGTCGGTTTATCTTTTTCGCGATAGTTGAGCCAGATTTCTCGCGGCGGGTCTGTCTTGAAGCCGCGAAAACCACCCTGATAATAGCTTTCGTCTTTTGTAATTTTATTTCCTGTCTGGTCAATCGTATAAATAAATTCGCCGCCGTAAACAGCTGTCCCGTTTGTTTGAAAAGCAGGCAGCATCCAAACAGAAAAAGTTTTATCGGCATTTAATTTTATGTATTGATTAAAAGCCGGAGCGCCCGCCCCGACGGCAGCGGTTAC
>DASWRI010000062.1:0-67673 GCA_036403235.1 Pyrinomonadaceae bacterium
ATCGGCAATCAATTCGGTCTGGTAATATTCGACGAATGTCATCATTTGCCGGGCGAAGGTTTTAAATACGCGGCGGAATTTGCTATCGCCCCGTTTCGACTCGGTTTGACTGCCACGCCGGAACGCTCGGACGCGGGCGAAACGATGCTTGAAGAATTAATCGGAAAATTTGTTTACCGGCTCGAAGCCCAGCAACTGGCGGGTGAATATCTGGCCGATTACGTCGTCGAACGCATCGAAGTCGATTTGAGCGCGGACGAAAAGGACGAATACAACCGGACGCGAGCGATTTTCCGCGATTTCGCGCGGGCGAAAAATATTTCGTTCGGCTCGATTAACGGTTGGCAGACTTTCATAATGCAGAGCGCGCGAAGCGAGGACGGCAGACGCGCGATGAAGGCTTATCGAAATTCAAAGAAAATCGCGCTCGGAACCGAAGCAAAATTTCGTGTTTTAAAGGATTTGCTCATTCGCCACAAACACGATAGGGTTCTGATTTTCACACACGAAAACGATATGGTTTACCGAATTTCAAAGGATTTTTTGATTCCCGCCATCACCCACGAAACCAATGTTAAAGAGCGAAAATTCTGGCTCGATTCATTTAATAAAGGCGACGTTCTGGCTCTGGCGACGTCGAAAGTTTTAAATGAAGGCGTCAACATTCCCGAGGCAAGCGTGGCGATAATTCTTTCCGGTTCCGGTTCATCGCGCGAGCATATTCAAAGACTCGGACGAATTTTGCGGAAACACAAAGATAAACAAGCCGTTTTGTATGAAGTCGTGACGCGCGGGACGACCGAGGAAGCCATCAGCCAGCGGCGAACCGATGTGAGGCAATTTCAGGACGCGAAAACGAGAAATGACGGCAGTTTGCCCGACTGAATCGGGCGCGCCAAACGAAAACAAAATCATATAAGCTTTTCCGCCGTTTCCGCCAGCAGGCGCGGCTCGATTTTAGATTTATAAAATACGACGTTTTCGCTCGTCCAGAGCGGTTCCTCACGGCTGCCGCGCAGCTCCTGCGAGGCGGCGAGAATAAATCGCCGAAAATTCGCGCCGCGAAATTCTTCCAGACGCTTTTGCAGCGATTTCGGCGTCCAAAAGCCGAGAACGTCGAGAAAAACCTTTTCGCCTTCGGCCGAGCTTAAAACCAAATCGGGAATAAAAGCGGTTTTGCCCAAATCGACGACTTCTCTATTTTCTTCCAAAAGCCATCCGACCTCGGATTTTTCCCAGTTTTTTTTCAGTTTTTGAATATCGGGATTTTCATATTCCGGCTCGTCAAAATAACAGGAAGCGAGCTCCGTCTGCTCGCCGGAGATTTCGTAAAACAGATTGCCTTCTTTATGCGCGATTTCCGCACGCATTTTCCAGTTTGAGCAATTAAGCAGCGCGGGCAGAAAAACCGACATTTTAATTCCGTATTTCTGCGAGCGATGAAACAGCGAGGCCGCGCCCGTCAAAGTAATTTCATAACCGCTCGCGGGATTTCCCAAAACCGAATAAATCAAGCCGAAATGTTTTATCCAGCCGAAAATCGCGCGATAATTTACCGAATCGGACGGCGCGACGCGAATTTTCATCTCGACGCACTTGTAAAGTAATGCCTGCGCCTGCGCCAGATTATATCGGTCAAGCAAATCTTCGGGCGCAATTTCGGCAAAGGAAATCAGTTTTTGATTGCCGTGTAAATCGGCGTAAAGATTTGAATAAATCGCGGCCGTATCAGTCTCAAATTCTTCGGCGACACGCTGCAAAATCTCTTCCTTTTGTTCCGAATCCGGCTGAACCGGCTGATATTTCCGCGCCGCCAGAAAGATTTTTCGGCGAATCTCTTCCGGTTCGGCCACGCTCGCCGTTTCAAATTCGCAACGGTCGGCGAGCAGTTTAATAAATCCGCGCAAAATTCGATAGTCCGTCCCCGTCCCGACATATTCTTCCAGCTCGGCGTCCAGCTCGCTTCGCGTTTTGCCCGCGAAATTCTCGAAAATTTCGATTAGATTTACAGCGTCGCGCCGGAAACCGGCGTCGCCAACGCGAATAAGACGCGGGAAAATTTTATCGCCGCGCCGAAAGCTGATTGCTAAATCCGATGTCAACATTATTTTTCAGTAATATTAGTGCGGAAGCTTCAATCCGGAATATTTTATAATTTTCGGCAAAACGTCGGCTCACGCAAATCTATATTTGCCCAAACCCAGACTCGAAGCGCTCCCGATGTTCAAAAACTCGCAAGCGGCGAGGAAAGGCAGAAAACCCGAAAAATCATCGTGCCGAAAATCGATTTCGCCCAGCAGTCCGTCGAGGTCGAATGTTTTGTTCTGCCGATTTGAGCGGCGGGAAAGCTCGTGTCTCCAGAGTTTATCGGAAATTGTCACAACCGTTTCCGCGTTTTTCATTAAAGTTTGATAATCATAATCCAGAGAGGCGGCGTAGTTTTCCGACAAAAATTTCAGCCGCAGAGAACATTGTTTGAAGATTTCGGCAAAGCTGATTTTTCCCAAAAGCTGGCGGCCGCGTCGAATTCGCAAAGGCGTTTGAAATTGAATTTTCAGATTTTCGGTCAGCTCGATTTTTTCGAGTCTGCGCTGAATTAACTCGGCCAGATTCGTTTCCTGAAAAGCTGATATTTTTGGCGAATTCGACGTATAAATCAGATTTTTACCGTCTTCCGCGTTAAAATGAAAAACCTCCGAAATCGCGAATGACTGGCGCGCCGCGCCGAGCCCGCGGCGCGCCATCAATTCAAAAGCATAAATGAAATACGGGAGTTTTTTTGCCGACTCGCCAATCAAAATCAAGCCGAAAGGAATTTTCCCGCCGGCGTTGATACGAAGCTTTAGCGTCTGATTTTCGGAAATTTCGCGTGTCAAAGGCGGAATCGGCGGCTGAAAAACAAACGGGCGCGGAATGTCTTTGATTTTACTGGTCGAGGTCGGTTCGAAAACGGTCGGATAAAGACAAACTTCGGAGAGAAAACAGTTTTCACAATCCCGATGCTGCACCGAACACGAAATCGCCTTCAAAGCGTGTCCGAAAGCGCCGCGCAGCGTCGAGCCAATCAAAGCTGGCAAAACCGCTTCGCTTTGCGACTGCATAACAATCTCAAAACGCGCGATTTGAAATTCGGAAAGTTGATGAAGAAGCATTTTCTAAAAACAATGATTCCTTTATACATCAATTTTCGAATTTACGCCCGCCAAAATCCAGCCAATCCGCTTTTATCGCGAAGCCTCCTCCAATGGTGAACAGGCAAGTATCTCCGAAGGCAGTATTAGTTTCAATCCGCTTTTAACGCAATGCCTTCTCCAATCTAAATCGCTGACTTAATCGCCGCGATAGATTAGTTTCAATCCGCTTTAAACGCGAAACCTTCTCCAATATTGGAAAGGAAGAGTACGAAGAACGGGCGAATCAGTTTCAATCCGCTTTAAACGCGAAACCTTCTCCAATGAAAGGTCAAAGGGTTTGTGAAAGTATGTAGCGACGGTTTCAATCCGCTTTAAACGCGAAACCTTCTCCAATGAAGTTGTCATAACTCTGAAGCACTGTATGAATCCGTTTCAATCCGCTTTAAACGCGAAACCTTCTCCAATGAACGTACCCGGGATTGTCAGCACGATATTGCAATTCGCGTTTCAATCCGCTTTAAACGCGAAACCTTCTCCAATTTCTCCGAATTACAATTCGCAAAGTGTCAGTAAATGTTTCAATCCGCTTTAAACGCGAAACCTTCTCCAATTATATCAAGAGGGAATTGAACAATTTAGCTGAGAGTTTCAATCCGCTTTAAACGCGAAACCTTCTCCAATATCAGTGGATGGCAAAATCCTTTGCGTGGATAAAAGTTTCAATCCGCTTTAAACGCGAAACCTTCTCCAATGAAGACCCGGCTCTGCGAGGTCAAAACCAAATAGTTTCAATCCGCTTTAAACGCGAAACCTTCTCCAATTAAAAAAAAGCTGGCTTTAGTTTTGCAAAACTAAAGTTTCAATCCGCTTTAAACGCGAAACCTTCTCCAATCGGGTGAATTACGACTTCTATTTACAGCAAGCAAAGTTTCAATCCGCTTTAAACGCGAAACCTTCTCCAATTTTTAAATTAAGAGCTATAGGCTAATAAATAAGAGTTTCAATCCGCTTTAAACGCGAAACCTTCTCCAATACCGCGACTATTCAGGTGGAGGAAGTTCAACCAAAGTTTCAATCCGCTTTAAACGCGAAACCTTCTCCAATACGTATATTTTTCAGATATGGAAACCGGACTTTGTGTTTCAATCCGCTTTAAACGCGAAACCTTCTCCAATGTTGAAAATTGACGCTCTTGCTGGTCAGTCTATCAGTTTCAATCCGCTTTAAACGCGAAACCTTCTCCAATTTAGTCCTTTACTTATAGCAGAGACTTTTCTAAAAGTTTCAATCCGCTTTAAACGCGAAACCTTCTCCAATAGCTGCCCTTTTAACTGTTGAGAACACACAATTTAAACCCTGCGTTTTCCCAACCTCAAAAATACTAACCGGCAGACAACTATTTTTTAGCATAAAAACACTGCTAAGTCCAATAAAATGAACGACTACGAACCCCGGACGATTTTTTGGGTTTTTGATAGTGCTTAACTTCAATATATTCCATAGTTTAAGGAAATTCCGTGTCATTTTGACCTGAAATCGCCGGAGGTTCGTGGAAATTTCATTGTAACTTGTTGCCGGTATATTACTTACATCATCAAAATATAAAAATACGCTAATAATGCCGGTTCGGATTTTTCTCATTTCTTTTCTATTTTGTCGGCGGAAATCCTAATTCATCTGCCTTTTCCACCAGTTGAAAAGCCTCGTCGCCTTTTATCAATTTGATGTTAAATTCCTTGATTCGTTCGTAATTTGTCCGGTTGATTTTCGCCTTGCCGTTGAAAATCCAGTATATTTTGCTGAAATACCCGCCGAAGCTTTTCTGCGCCTGCGAAAGCTTGTATAAATCGCTCAGAATGTCGTTTTCGACTCTTTCCAATTCCTCTTCGGTGGCGCTTCCCGATAAAACCGAATAACGATTTATATTCAGCCTTTTGCATTCAAAAACCGACATTTTGTAATCTTTTATGCAAATTATATCGTATTCGGTAATCTGCAATTTATCGTCGTCGGGGCGAAGCCAGTTGACACTCGCCCACACGTCCCAATCGAGTTTTTTCAGTTGATTGAAAACTGTCCGTTCCTGCGGCGTGCGCGGCTCTTCAACCCTGATTTTATGCCCGTGCAGAGCGAAATACGTTTCGACGTCAATCGAATTTTGAAACGGAATTTCGGTGAAGCTCCAGTCTTTGGCGATTTTGAGAATGCAGTTTTTGCGCGTGTCAACGTAGTAAACCGCCAGATTTTTATCGCGGAAATATTCGTCCGCCGGCGATGACATCAGTTTCGTTCCGCCCGTTGCGTTTAAAGACCATTCATCATTCGGATTCGCCTCGACCACTTCCCTGCATTTCCGGTAAATCTCCGCCGAATCAAAAGCGTCGGAAATCGGCACTTCTTCAATTTCAATCTGCGGAAACTTTTTCTGCACAACCCTTTTCAAATCATCCAAACGCTTCCGCATCCGCGCCTCCGACGGCGTAAAAATCGCGTGCAGCACATCCGGCTCGGTCGCCGCTTCATTCAACGGAATAAAATTCGGCAAAATCATATCGCTGATAAAACACGCCATTCTTTTCATAGCCTTAGTCTTCTCTTCTTTCACCTGACTTATGCGGCATTATTGGTAAGCCGTCATCATCAGTAATATCTTTTAAGGCATATCTTGATGAAATCATTTCTTCTCCAAACGGTTGAACTTTATCTTTGGAATTTTCGACAAACCATTCATAACTTAAACCGTCTTGGTGAGGCGGCAACGGAATATTTTTTGGATTTATGTATTCAACTCTGTCTGTATGCCAACCGTTTCCGTGTTCATTTCGCCGCTTTATTTCTTCATAATGTCTTGCTCGCGGATAATGAATCGGCAAACTTGTGGAGAAACCTTTGCAAGCGGTTTTGAATGCTTCGAGAATTTCTTGATTAGCCGATTTCTCGAATTCTGCTTTACAATTTTCGGGCGTTTTCGATTGAGTTAGACTTGCGTCAAGCGAATTGTAAAATTCTTTCAAATGTTCGCCGCTTGTGATTTCACTTTTTTTCAAATTCAACTGCACACTTCCAAAACCCAAAGGCTTTCCGCCGCCAAAACGATGAAAATGTCTTTTGGGCAACTGTAAAAGCCAAACTAAAGCACCGAGTTCGGCTTCAGAAAGATTTGCAAAATGAATATCAAACTCAAATTCAGTCCCGGGTTTTATCCAACCTTTAATTGAACGATTTTGGCTGTCGCGCTGTTGTTCGATTTGTCTCGAATTTTCATTCAAACCTTTTGGTCGCAGATATTCGCGGAATTTATTGCCGCTTGTTCCAACCGGATTTTGTGTGTAATCTTCAGAATTGTTTTGAAAGTTGGGGAGTGTTTTTTCAAACCAATAATCTTCCGGCAACCCTGTGTGATGCGGATAAACCTTGCGACCACGCAAACCTTTATCGTTCTTATAACCTGCTTTTTCATTGGTTAAATCAGAACTTCTTTCCTGTGCATTTCCTTTATTATCCTTGGCAACATAAAAACGTCCCTGCTGTGGTTTTGGCTGTCCGAGAATATTCAAAGGCAAATCGTCAAACTCTTGCATCGTATCGGTTTTATCAGTTTTGATTACGCCAATGCGAATTTGTCCGCGATAATTACCGTTTTTCTTTACGCCGTCCCCAACCCAACCGAATACTCTGTCGGCAGGCGAAAGTTGTGCAATATTTTTAGCAGGTTTCAACGTCGGATGAAGCAACGACTCGGGCGAAACTTCGTGCAAACGGCGCGAAATCATTACAGGATAAAGTTCTAAGATTTCAAATTTGCCGCCATTTTCTTGCACTTTTGCATAGCAAAGAGTTCCGGTTTCAAGTTTTGTTTCATTATTTCCGCCTTTAATCTGACGCGACCATTCCGGAACATCTTTAGGCAGTTTTTCTAATCCGCCTTTACCGTCGGAGTGTTCTTCTTGATAGTCTTCAATTAACCGCTTCCATTCTTTTTTAAGTTTTTCAAAGTCATTTACCACAGCCTTTATCGGATTTTGACTTTGCGGAACGAAGAAAATACGCTCATCGTGTTTATTTTTGATATTCTCACCTGTTCTACAGTAATAACCTTCAACCCATTTTCCGGGTTTGTTTAAGCTTGAAGCGTCCCGCCAAAATTTATTAGTTCCGGGTATTTGGCTTACTCTATTTTCACTTGGTGTATGGGGTGGCGGGGTTGCTGAATGTGGTTGGATTTCAACAACATTCCAAAAAGTAAATTTCCTTCGCTTTTCCCAAAGATTAATATAAGCCCAAACTTTTTGCTTGTGACTGACATTTAATTTAGCATTTGAATAATTTCCGTGCCATTTATATTTTCTCACCCAAGCCGCATACATCGGTTGTCCGTTTTGAGGTTTTCCACTAATTGTCGGTTGACCTGAAGTTCCTGTATATAGAAAAACTTTCTCGTCATCAATTCTGGCAGGAACAACAAATAAGCCCTCACCAACTTCTGCGCGAAACGCCAATCTTTCCGTTTGTTTCTTGCCAAAAACGCTCATTCTCGAATTCGTAACGGCTTCGTAGGCAGAACGCAACATTCCTTTGACGGCGGTTGGATTGATGAAAGGTTTGCTATTTTCAATCCGAACAGGAAAAGATTTATGTTCTTTGATGTTTCTATCTTTATCATTTGTGTAAATCATTCTTGCGGTATCAAGCACAATAAGCGGCGTTTCAACTTTCATTTTCACGGTCAGTTTTCCGCTAAACTTATCCGAAAAATAACGGTCGTGTCCGCTTGGTTCACGGTCGCCCAATTCGTCTATTTTTCCGTCAATGTGATTTCGTGGAATTGCGGGAACAAAATTATACGGATTATGAAATGCGCTTTTTAAGGATTGGACAAAATTATTTCTTGGCGGATTCTGAACATTTCTTTGATTTTGGTCGCCTTGTCTTTGATTTTGCAGATTAGAGTTTCTTTGGATTTGCGATTGGGGCGTAAAGGATTCACCGTCCATATAAACTTTGTTTGGACGACCATCCGAACCCGTATCTACTTTGACCGATATTTTTTCTTCCTTGCTTTCCTTGATTTGAGGCGAAAGAATATCAGGCGACGGCACAAGATTTATTTTCCCGCCTTTCGCCGTCGTAAAGTCTAAGAATCTTTGCCCTTTTTTGTTAAATGAAATCGTTCCTTCCAAATTCTCAGCCATTATTTCACCTCCGAAATTCCCGTCAATCTTTCTTCAAAAACCGCGACGTTTCCGTCGGCAAATTCTTTGAGATATTCTTTTGCTTCAAAACAAGCTCGTGAAGTCGTTTTGATTGGAACATAGAATTTACCGATTCGCGCTTCGGCGAGTTCCGTCCATTCACCGTTTACGTTCGAGTCGTTTGACGGCGAAATTTCGCCCCAAAGCAGATATTTCTGGTCAATCGTGCCGACAAAACCGTCAACTTCTCTCAAACAGTCATCAGTTAAAGTTTCCGTTTCGCCGCTTGAAAGCCAACGAAGCTCTTTTTCGGCATTGAAAATTCTTGCCTCATAAACATCCGAAACATTTATTTTGCCCGATTCATCAACAAAATCCGTGCCGTCGAAAAGTGCCAGGTAACATTTTTTCGGCGCATACAAAATCGCGTAAGAATTCGCTTTGAAACCGTTTACGACAGCGAAGAGTTTTATTTCAGACATACGTCCCACGCTCCTTTTAATGATTCTTTAATTTCCGCGTCAATTTCTCGTACATCGCCATTTGGCAAAGTTATGTCCAAAGCTTTCGGCAAGCCGATTTTCGCTAAGTTTTTGCTTTCCAGCTTTATCCATTCGACTTTAATCTCGCCCATTCCGCGATTTGTCGCAAAGCCGAGCGGCAGACGGTTTTCGGCTAAATCGCGCAAGACTAATAAAAGCAGCATCAAACAGCATTTGCCGTTGTCGCCGGCGCGTCCGAAATCGAGCGACATTTTTATCGTCTGCCATTCGATATTGTGCGGAGCTAGAACCGAATACAACGCGCCTTCCGCCACGCCGCCCGTGAAACGGTCAATCGCCGTGTGATACGAAACGGCAAATTTTTCCGTCTTTTCTCTAATCTCGACATCGGAAACATCCGGCTTTCCCGTATCGAGCTTTCTTAATGCCTGATGAAGCGTTACTTCCTCGACTTCGCGCTCATTTACTATACTTGTCACTCTTTCAAAATAAGATTTGTCATCGTAAAGCTTTCCCTGCTCTACTTCACGCCAGATTTCCGGATCGAAACTTTCAACCGAATAACAATCGTCAATGCTCAATGCGCCGAGCCCGAGTTTTGATTTCGGCTGAGTCAGATTATCTTTTTCCTTCTTTCCGCCGAAAAGTTCGCTGACAATCGGAACTATTATTTGTTCATTAAAATTATCGGCGGTTACTATATCCGGCTTTAAAGTTCTAACAATTCTTTCGGCGTGTGAACGAAACGCGCCTTTAATTGAGCTTCCCGCCAAAACGAGCGAGAGTTTGCCGTCCGCCACGCCCGAAGTTACGGGCAGCATATCAACGCCGATGCCTTCGTAGCCGGCTTTATTCATCAGCGGCAAAGCCGGCTGCCATTTGATGGAAATTTCCAGTGTCGGTTTTGACGGATTTGGTTTCAATGCCGGCAAAGCGTCCTTCAAATCTTGAATCGAGCAAGTGTTTTCGCCGCCGCTCAGGAAACTTAAAATATCGTCAAAGCTGTTCAAACTATGACTTTTAATTTCGCAAGTCGTAAGCTTTATTTTTCCGAGCCCGCGGGTCTTTGAAGCGCCAAAACGAATCTCGCATTTTTGCAAAGCATCGAGTAAATGTCCGAAAATCGCTTTAATTTGCGGTGAACTTTCCGAATCTTTAATTTCAACCGTCATTTCAAAGTTAAGTTGTGAACCTTTCGGCAAAATCGCGCGGTCAAACTTCGATTTATCGGCAGCAGTTCCGCAAAAACGGTCAATGCCAACGCCGTCGCGGATTTCGATTTGCAGATTAGGCGGTAAAGTTACAACTGCATCTTCAATCAAAACAAAACTCGCGTGACTTTTATCTTGGCTTGTTCCGACTTTATTTTTATCAGTTTCTTGGAAACCGAAAATTTCTTTAATTAAATTTTCACCAAAATTCTTTTCGCACCACGCCCGCAAAACGCCGGTCAGGCTCGTTCCCGGAACGTAAAGCTCGCCTTTGCCATTACGCGCGAGCGGCAAATCCGTATCAACGTCGACGCCGTAACCGCCGACGTGAAGCGGCGTTTCGGCTTGCAGAGTTCCGTAAATTCTCAAACGTGAGTTAATTTTCCTCGCCATTATTTTCGTCCTCCTTTCCCGGTTTTTCTGTGTCGCGTTTATGCGCGTGCTGGCAAGCATAGAAAAGCGATTTGACCGCTTCCGCCCAAAGTTTTTTCTGCAAATCTTCTTTTTTATGTGTCAGGGATTTCGGCGACTGCCAGACTTTTATGCCGTCAATTTCCGTTTCGCACAAAATCAACCAAATTTTGATGTCTTCATCAATCAATTTCCTAATCTTACCGATTCGTTCATTGCCCCATTTTTCAAACCTGTTTTGTGTGTTTTTGAGATGCGTTAGCCAATCCGTAACAATTTTACTTGATTGCCGTTTTTCCTCGGAAGTATTACTTTGCAAACGCATAACTGCTGAGCGTAAACCGCCGATTTGCGACATCGGAGGAATAGATTTTTTAGAGTTTTCCTTTCTATCAATTTCAAAACCGAAAAATTCCTTGCGTAATTTTTCTTCAGCGGCGATTTTTGAAACGGCGATTTTCAATTCTTCGCGCCACGCGGTTTCTTCGATAATTTCAGCAAAGTCTTTGAGTGATTTGTCTTTTTTGAGTTCTTCGGCAAATTCCTTATCAATTTTCGCTTTCTTATTCTGTTTTTCTTCGTCGCTTAGATTTTTGCATTTATCAAAATCCAGTTTTTTAATGTGTTTCCAATCGTTTATTTTTTCGGTCAAAACCGGCGGATTAAAAATGATTTGCCCGTAACCTTCGCCGCGTCTTTCGCCGATTCCTTCGGCTTCGATTTTGTCAAAGTCAATCGTTTTATCAGTCTTAAAACAAACAACCGAACCGGCTTGCATCAGCGTCAAAGTCGGACGCGGAAAGCCCCAACTTGTTTGCCAGGATTCGATTCGCCGAACCTGAATCTGCTGAGACTTAATCGTTTCGCCTTTCAGTCCGAGCGCTTCGGCTAAATCTTCAGCCAGATTTGTTTGCCGCAAATTTTTGTTGCGAAGCATTGCGTCCGAAGCCAGATAAACGACAAGTTCATTATTCTTTGCAACCGATTTTGATTCAAATAATTTCGGCCTTTGAAACTCGATTTTTGCCGAACCGCCGTCTTTTTTCGATGTGCCGATGCGAACTCTGCCGTTTAGTTTTTGACAGTCAATTTCTAAACCTTTGTAACGGATTTCGCCTTTCAAAATCGTTCCCGCCTTGATTGCTTCACGCGAATAGATACCGATTACATCTGTTGTCGGCCGCTGAACTTTATCGTCGACCGCATTGTGCATCAAAATCGTCTGCGGCGTTGCGGCGTGTGAAACGGCATTTGAATTTAAGCCGGAAATAAAACCTTCGCGGATTGGTTTTGTTTGGTCTTTTTCTTTCAAAGACTCAAGCAGCCGATTATAAACTTCTTTCTTTTCCGCGTTTATTTTCTTCATCTTTTCCTGCGCGAAAACTTTCGGCACGGGAAAACTTCGATTGCCGTCAATGCAAATCGTCGCGGGCGAAATTTGAAAATTATTTGCTTGAATCGCATTGAAAATTTCCTGTCCGAAATGTTTGACAAAGTGCGAGATGAGATAAGTTCCGGGAACAAAATCGAGCGTTTCCGAAACGTTTCCGAGAACTGCTGTAACAATCGAAACGGGCGTTTCGAGCGTCAAAGTGTATTCGCAAGTTTGCCAACCTGAATCGTTTTGTTCGGATTTATCGCCGGTTGTTTGCTCATCAGGTTTTTCCGCTTTCTTCGGTGGTTTAATTTTTTCGTCTTTATTTGCGGCAATTTTGTCTTTGGCATTTTTTACCGATTGCTCTACATTTTCCGAATCAAAAACTTTAAAGAGGCATTTTCCCGCGCCGCGCCGACGCTTTCCGCCGATTCGTTCAACTAATTTCGCGCTCAAAATCAATAATGCCGACGCGATTTCTGTTTGTTCATCAGTAAAATAGCTCCAGTCAAGTTCGACTTCCGCGTCCAAAACCGTGCCGATTCTGCCCATTTCTTCAAACCGGAGCGCTTCGGTTTCCGACGTTCCCGAATCTGCATCAATCTTTACGCCGACTTTGACGAAAGTTAAGGCTTGTTTGAGTCGTCTGTCTTCGTCGATTCTTGCTCTCAAGTTCTCGGAAATTCGCGCCGGTTGAATTGAAAGAATCGAATTGCTGTATGTTTTTTCTCCATTTTTCAAACGCTTTGCCAACTCAGTTTTATCAATCAAATTCGGCTGAATGCCAAAAATTACTTCAACCCAGTTCGACCAATTGCCGCCCAAACCGTCGCACAGGCGTTCCAAAGCGTCGCGCCAGATGCCGACCAGACTTTTCGCCGGAACCTGCGGAAAACCGTCCGCGTCTTTGCTGATAAGCTCGTCCGTGCTTCCAGGAATGCCCGCCCCTGTCCCGATTTGCCAATCCGAAAGCATTTCTAATTTGATTTTGAATTTATTTTCTGACATTCGTGAGCCTCCTTATTTCCAAAATTCCGCAATGTCCAAAGCATCGAGAAAATGCGTTCGTTTGGTTGTTTCTTCGTTATCATTTTTGTCGAACAAAACCGCGTCGAAAAATAAAGTTCCATCTTCGACAAAAAGTTTTTCGAAGTTATCGTAACGATGAGCAATCAATTTTGCCCGCGCATCAACTTCCTGCTGAGTCTTTTCAGTATTATCGGCAACAAACAAACCTTCGCGTAAAACGTGCAACTGTGAATTCGGCAGATTGTTTTTATCGTCGTCATCTTTTTCAGTCATTGCTTCGACACGCTTTTCAAGTTTTTCAAAATGATGATTCTCAATCCAGTATTGCTGAGTCTGGTCTTTATCTTTTAATGCCTCATCTTTCGGTGTAACAACATATGGACGAGCGACAAACGGGGTTTTTTCACGGATTTCATCCAGCGTCGTGCCGCTCGAATCGTAAAGAATGTGATAATCGAACGCTGAAAGCGAACTCGAAATTTGCTTGCTCTTTTTCGCCGACTGCAAAAGCTCTTCGGCTAGATGATAAGCCTGATGAAACGGAAAATGCGGCTTGATAATCGCAATTCCCGCACAAATGCCCAAATCAATTCCATCAGGAAAAACTTCTTTGATTTTTAGATTATCTTTAGTTTCCGCGACAAATTTATTTAGAAAATCTTTAGTGAATTTAATTGCGTATTGCCCGTCGCAAATTATTGTCAAATCATCTCCGCCCAAAACCAAAGGAATTGCCGGAACTTCGATTGAATCTTTTAATTTATCTTTTCTCCTCGCACGATATGCGTCTTGTAAATTTTTCAAAGCGAAAGCTGCTGCTTTTTCCGTGCATTCATCAAGTCCAAGCGAGAACTTTCGATATTTTTCACGATATTCCTTTCCGTCTTTTGCTTTAATATGTTTCTGAAACTTGAGAAAAATCCGTCCTAAACCGTTTCCGTCGCCGTGAATCACGGCGAACCATTTTGTATCTTCAAAACGCCTGTCTAAATCATTTGAATTTTTAGCAAAATATACATCCGATTCGATTTTTCTAATCGTTTCTTCAAGCCTGTCCTTGCCCCTTTTTAAGTTTTCCTGTTTGGTAATTGAAACAATGGAATGAGGTTTTTCTTCTTCTTTCTTTATCGATTCGTGAACATAAAGTTTTTCGGCAGGCAAATTGCTCGAATTACACTGAGCAACAAACGGAATGCGTTGAAAGCGTTGGAGATTGCTCGGAAATTGATAGCGATTTTTTTCAAGTGTTTCGTGAACATTGCTAACTGCGTCGTCTAAATTTTCCGCTTCGTTTTTATCTGGATTATTTTTGACTTCGCAAATCGCGCCGTGCACGGTTAATCCGGGCATTTTGATTAAAGCGTTTTTTGTGACTTCACGGACGATGTGTTTTGAAATAGTTTTGTCTTTGTCATCGTCAATCAACAAAATCGCTTTGCCAGAAGTAGCGATAATCACTTCGACCTTATTTCCGTCACTGATTTCGGGATTTTTGCTTTTATCTGACAAATTTTTTCTGAGTTCGCCCGGATTATCGTCGTAAATCTCTAAATTCGTTTCCGCTTTAACTGCTTCCAAAACGATTTTCGTGCCGATTTGATAGGTCAATTCGGATGCGCCGACGTTTTCGCGGAGCTTGTTGGTTGAAAAAATATAGCGTTGGTTTCCTGATGTTTCGAGCAATACAATATACATAAATTTCGGGAGAAGGTTTGAGCCTTCCGCAAGCTTGGCTGGTTAATCTTAGGTGTTTCGGTTTCTTTATAACATAGTTTTTCTAAAGAACAAATTATTTTTTCGACAGAAGTAAATTTGGCTTTAATTTTTGCAAAACACGGAAAAACCTGGCCGCGACGGGTGAGGCAATTTTCCCGCCGGTAAAGCCCCGTTCCATATCCAAATTAATTTCGTTGCGCGGCAAACCGACCCAGACTCCGACGACGATTTTGGGCGTAACGGCGAAAAACCACATATCGGCGACCATTCCCGAACCTGTTTTCGCCGAAATTTCAAAATTTTCCGGCAGATTCGCCGATTGTTTGAAATTCGGCGCGGTGCCGATTTCACTCAAAACCAGCTTCATCATTTCGTTTGTCTCCGATGCGCTTCGAACCGACGCGATTCGTTTCGCCGCGTCTTTTGCAAACAAAATCTTTCGGCCGTTTTGCAGATAAAATTTGTTCGGCGTCGCTTTGACGAAAACGCCCCGGTTGGCAAAAATCGAATAAGCGGAAATCATATCGAGCAGGGTCGTTTCCGAATTTTTTGAGCCGCCGATTGCCGACATTCCGCTCGTTTCGGGATTTGAACCGGTCAATTTTCCGACAAACTCGACGGCTTTTTCTATGCCGACAGATTCTGCCGCCGCGACCGCGTGAAAGTTGTAGCTTTTCGCCAAACCGACTGTCGCCGTTGATTTTTCGCCGATGTTTTTGGTCGGATGAAAGCTGACCGCATCTGTTTCGGGATTGATAATGGTTTCGGGTGTAAAGGGTTTGCCGTTCCAGACGCCGCTTTCTATTGCCTGCAAATAGTAGAATGGTTTTATCGCGCTGGCGGGCGAGCGGCGTGTCAAAGCAAAATTCATCTCAGACGAATTTCCGCCATACATCGCCAGTATTTCGCCCGTTTCCGCTTCGGTTGCAACGAGCGAGACTTGCGGTTTGACCGATTTGCAGTCAATATTTTCCGGATTTTGCCGGATACATTCGGTATAAATTTGCTTAGAGATGTCGGCGATTGCTTTTTCGGAAATTTCGGTTGCGCTCTTTTGCAGACGATAATCGAGCGTCGTAAAAATTTGCAGGCGGCCTTCGGTTTCACGGATTTCCGACAAATTTTCGGGCAGATGACTCGCGACATACGCGGAAAAGAGACGGCTGTAGGCGTCCGCCGGCCGCTCGGCGCGATTCGCGCTGGCAAAGACGAATTTCAAAGGCTCATTTTTAGCTTTTTCTATAATTTCGGCGAAATACTTTTCCGGGTAATTGCGGCTCATCAAATCCAAAATTCGATTGCGCCTGCCGATTAATTTTTCATAATCGTTTTTGCGCGCCAAACCGATGTAAAATGAAGGCTTGTGAATCATTCCGGCAAGCGTCGCAGATTCGGATAAACTCAGCGCCGAAACCGGTTTGCCGAAATATTCCTGACTTGCCGAAACAACGCCCTGAAGCTCGACGCCTTCGGACGCGCCGAGCGGAACCATAGACAAATACGCCGCCAGTATTTCGTCTTTGCTCATCATTTCTTCAGCGGCGAGCGCGAAAGGAATTTCCATCAGTTTGCGCTGCGCTGTTTCGGGCAGAAAGCCCAGATATGTCTGCCAAAATTCTTCCTTCGAACCTTTGAGAACATTATTCTTCAAAAGCTGCTGAGTAATCGAGCTTCCGCCGCCGCGAAACGTCAAAAGCCGGTAGCCGATGCCGAAAACGTCGATGCCGGAATGCTCAAAAAACCTCGCGTCTTCCGCGCTCGTAACGGCGTCGGCGAGCGTTTCGGGAATCGCGTCAACGTTCAAAATCGTTCGGCGAACTCTCTGTTCGCGCAGAGACTCGTCATTGATAAACTTAATAAACGAGCGCATCAGCAAAGGCTCGATTTCGATTTCCCCGGCTTTTTGCCCGCCGATTAGAATTTGTTTGACGCCTTTTTTTTCAAAAACAATCTCGCCGCTCGCAAAAGCGTCCGAACGCGACACGAATTTGACCGAATTTTTATTGAACGAATAACTTCCTGCCGATTGGCTTTCCGATAAATCATAACCCGCTTGATTGAAATAGTCGGTCAAATCCTGCTCGGAAAATTCTTCGCCGACGCGCAAAGTCAAAGGCGCGTAAAAAACTTCGAGTTCGGAGCGGTTTTGCATTTCGCCCGGATTATTTGCTTGCAGATGCACGAAAGCCGCTCGATAAGACGCATAGAAAAGCCCGGCGAAAAGCGTCCAGAAAACGGCGAAATTGATTAGAAAAGCGCGCGCCGAGGTTTTGCGAAAAATTTTTGCGAAATTGAAATTCGTCATAATTTTATCTCCCGAGTTTTTCTTTTTATAATCAGCATTTTGCAAATCGGTCGTGAATTAAAATTCGTTCCGGCAATTTCCGCCGGCTTTCTTTTCAAGCCGCCGCCGATTGCCAAACCCGCAAAACCGGCGACGTAAAAAACGCTCGAAATTAGAAAACTGATTTTCGGCGAAACGCCCATCCGGTCGAAAACGCCGATACAAAATAGCTGTAAAATCAAAAAACCGGACGCGCACAACGCAAAAATCGCCAGTGTTTTGGCAAAGCGCAGAAAATCGAAAAACAAACTCTTCGCCTGGCCGGCGAAGTTTTCCCAATCAGCCGAAAAGCTGATTCTCGCCGGATAAATTTTGTCGTTGTTTTCCATCAAACTGTTTGTGCCGGTTCAAATTGTAAAATCAACTTTTGGTCGCTTTCGAGCTGCGGCAAAAGCGGTAAATCTTCCCAGATTTCGTGCCCCTCCGACGAAAAGACCCCGGTCAATTTCAAATTTTCCGCGCCGGTTTCGTCGGCGATAGTTTTAATGTCGCCGCCTAATTCATTCAGCGAAATTTCGCGCCGGACGCTTTCGGGAAGCTGCAGCTTAATTTGCAAATCGTCGCAGCCGACGACTTCGACCGCGATTTCCTCGCCGAATTTTATATCCGAATTTTTCGCCGCGCGATGTCTAAACGTCCTGTTTTCAATTTCCCGTAAAACTTCGGCCGATATTTTTTCGGCGACCTTTCGTTCGGCTTTATGACGCAGATTTTCGATTTCGTCCCGGATAATCGAAGCCGAAATTCTGTCTTCGACGGCTTTTCGGATATTCCGGCGGCGATTGTTTTCCGCTTCGATTTCTTCAACGGTTTCCGTTTCGACGGCTTCGAGCGCGGCGTCATAGACGCTTTTTTTGCCGAAAACTTTGATGGAAAGCGGTAAAGTCTCCAAAAACAACAAGCCGAGAAACAGAGGAAAATAGACAAGCGCGGCGCCGGGCTGGGTTTTGATAATGTCGAAAAGCGCTTCGTGTTTGGCCAAAACGCCGTCCGATTCGGCGTTCGCGTCGCCGATTTTTCTGGTTTCGTCCTCGATTGCGCCGCGAATCTCCGCCAGACGTTTTTTATTCTCCGATAAAGTTTCCGCCGAATCGGTCTTGAATTCCTTGTATTTCGCGTCGGCTTCGGCAAAAGCGGTGTTTTTGCGGGCGGCAGCCGGGCCATCGCCTTTTTTACCCGAACCGCTCGCGCCTTCGATTTCGCCGATGACGGCGTTTTCTTTTGAGTCGCGGTCGGCTTTGAGTTCGTCCAGACGGTTTTCGATTTCCCTGTTCGACGTTAGCAGCGAATCAATCTCGGTCTGAAAACGGTCGGTCGCGTTTTGACGGGAATTAGCCGAGACGGTCTGGCTTTTTCGCGCCATTTCAAAAGCGATTTCCTTGCGGAACAGATGCATCAAAAGCGGCTCGCCGACGATTAAAGCGAGAGAAATCGTCAGTATAAAGCGTTGGGCGACGGAGATTCTGCTCATCTCGTCCTTGCGAAACGAAGTTAAAACCGCGCGGTCGAGCGAATAAATTAAAATTCCCCAGAAAATGCCGCCGAGCAAAGCCGCGCCGGCCGGAATAACGAAAGTATGCGAGAGAAAAAACGCGAAGGAAACGCTGGCTAAAACGGCGATAAAAGCCATAATCACGCCGATTGCCGTATATTTGCCGTGATTGGTCGGACAATTTTCCAGAATCGAAGGCACGACGCCCGCCGACCACCAAAAGAATTTACGGATTGGAATTCCAAATTTTTTTAGTTTATGCATAAATGTTTCACTCATTTTTTTTCTATAACAACTAAACCGGAACAATCATAACGCGGAAAAACATTCATCCGGTTTCCGGCAAACTTGCCTGACCTTTTACCTTTTACTTTTTACCTCTTCGGCGTCTTTAAACTCGCGTGTAAAAAGCTTGAAAGGCTTGCCGCTTTCGGGTTCAAAACCGGGTGTGTAGCTCCAAACTCTGCCTTTGTCCGTGTCGGCAAACCAGCAAAGCGGCTTTCCCGTGCGGCGGTCAAAACAGACCTTTCCGCCGACGGTATAGATAAGCAGACAAATCGCGGCCTGGATACCGATTAAAGCCAAAGCTCCGTAAAATCTCTTTTTGCCGAAAATCAGATACCACGCCAGCATCGGGAAAATCGCCGTCAACGCAATAACAATCGCGGTAGAAAAAAGCTGCGCGAGATAATAATCCAGCCCGAGCCGCGAAGTTACCCAATCTTCGACGCTCGAATACAAAAAATGAGAAAGCCCGAAAAAGAAACACACGCCGATAAAAAACAAACCGACCGCAGCGGCTGAGACGAGAAGAATTCTTTTTTTCAGATTTTTCATTAACCGCGACCTCCAAAACAAAAAAGACTTTTAATTCATACAGGAATTAAAAGTCTAAAACAGAAAAATAAAATTAAACGATTCGGCAAACTTGCCGAAAGATTATCAAAAGCTTTCCGGGCGGAACTGTCGCTTAACCGCTTTCAACGCGAAGCCTTTTCCAATATTAGAATGTGCAAAGCAGCAAAGCCGAAAGCCAAGTTTCAATCCGCTTTAAACGCGATGCCTTCTCCAATACATTAGAGAACTTAAACGGAGGTTTGAGGGATTAGTTTCAATCCGCTTTAAACGCGATGCCTTCTCCAATGAAGTTAGCGCGGATTACTTAATCTACGATTAACGTTTCAATCCGCTTTAAACGCGATGCCTTCTCCAATGCAAAACGGAAAGCTCGTTAACTGCGCGATAAAAGTTTCAATCCGCTTTAAACGCGATGCCTTCTCCAATTTATCATTGGAGCCATCGCTGCGATTGGAACTAATGTTTCAATCCGCTTTAAACGCGATGCCTTCTCCAATGTGCTACGACGCAGCGTTTAGAATCCAGAAAAAGTTTCAATCCGCTTTAAACGCGATGCCTTCTCCAATGAATGCATTATAGGTTCCTATTTTAGCTAATTAACGTTTCAATCCGCTTTAAACGCGATGCCTTCTCCAATTGAATAGTTCTTTATATGGCCAAAGGAGGCTTATAGTTTCAATCCGCTTTAAACGCGATGCCTTCTCCAATGTGGTGATGCCGAATGGTTAGAAACGCAATTTAAGTTTCAATCCGCTTTAAACGCGATGCCTTCTCCAATAGCTGGCTTTTTAACTGTTGTGAAAACACCAATTAAACCCTGCGTTTTCCCAACCCCAAATTTTATTGCCGACAGATAACTATTTTGTAGCATAGAAACATCTCTAAGTCCAATAAAATCAACGACTACGAACCTCCGACCACTCAATCTGACAATAACTTGTATTATTGCAGTAGTTACAAGAATTCGGAGGCTGTCTAACCGGAAACATCCGCAGGTTCGCGGGATTTTGCTTGTAAAGAGTTATAAAAAATACGTTTAGCCCTTTTCCGTTTCATACCCGATACAAGATTTATTACTTAAATCACATAGCAAATCTCGTTTTTCTCCAGCGGTTTTCCGCCGTAAACGTCCGCAAAACCGGCGCACTTTTCGCACATCGGGTAAATTCGCACATTGTCCGTGCGCTTGTCAATTATCAGGCCGATCGTTTTTTTCATTCGCGCCAGCTCGCGCGGCGTCAGGTCGCATTCAAAAACGCTGAACTGCACCGCGTTTCCAAACCGCAGGAGATTTTTCCGCAGACGCGTGCGGCGCTTTGTTTCCGTAACGTCATAAGACACAACATATCGCATAAATCATTTATCTCAGACAAGCCGGAAAGGCCTGTAGATTGATTCCTCGCCGTTGACGACTTTGACCAGAAGATAAACCTGCCTTTTGAGGATTTCCGAATAAGACAAATTTTGAGTCGCGGAAATTCTTCTCCTGGAAGCCATTTTTCGCTCGAATTCGCCGAAGAAAATTTTCGACATACTTCCTCCACGCAAAGGAAATAATAATCGAATTTTCGAGTCGTTCGAGATTCGGCAAATTTGCCGAAAAAGGCGGCTGATTTTCCTTCAATCCTTAGAATTAAATTGGCGGAATAAACTTGATTTTCGCCGATGAAAGTGAAATCCAATTAAAAGAAAATCCGTCGGATTTGTTTTTGGCTTTAATTTGGTAACGCAACGGAATTTTGTTTTCCCGAAGTGTTCTGTTCAATCTTGAAATACCTACGCCGAGAGATTTTTTTAAACTGTCTGTGTTCAAAACTTCTTGGCCGCCGAGGCGTTTCACGTAATCGAGTAAAAACCCGTAATCGTCATTATTTGAAATTCGGTCAATTCCGAATTCGTCATTATCGGCTTTGGTTATCAAACGAAGCGAGTTGTCGAAATCTTCAAGCGTTAAATCTTCGTATTTAATTGCTGACGTTTCATCGTTTGCCGCTTTTTTTCGGCGCAGAGCAAAAATCAGGTAAATCCAAAAATCTCTCGGAGTCAGTTCGATTTCACAATCGGAAATTTTGATTTTATTTTCAGCCAGCAAAATTTCCAGGTCGGGTTCGGTTTCCAAAAGATTGAGTTGTGTTTGAACCTGCTCGACGAATTCTTTATAGACAACCGGGTTTTTGCCGTAATCTTCATCCAAAATCCGCCTTAATTTGACGAACGGAATTTCGGCCAAAGTCGTTTTTGCCATATCGGTCATCAACGATTTTCCGTCAAATGTTTTGGCAGGATTTTTGTCCAAATCAAAAACTTGTTTCGGCGTTGGCGGTTCGTAGTAAAAATCAAGTGGCGGTTTTCGCGGACGCTCAAATTCTTCGTCAACCAAAACGTGCGAAAGTTCATCGCCTGTGTGGGCAAACAAAGACATCGCAAACGCCAGATAATTTCCCATCGTTTTGCGCCCGCCCGCAACCGAAGCGTAAACTTTCGTGTCTTTTTGTTCACACAGTTTTTTGACAACTTCGCAGATTTGATTTGCCGCCAACTCGTTTTCTCTGGTTGAACGAATGTCAGGCAATTCTTGCCCTTTTGCGTCCTTTAGAATTTCCAAAGAGTCTAAATCAAACCTCAAACCTTTTGTTGCATTCGTATAATCAATACAAAATTCTTGCCATTTCCCAGAATCGAAAAGTCTTTCCTTGACTATTTTTCTTCCAAGTGTAGAAGTAATAACTTGAATTTCGTCAATTCGAATTTTTTCTTTGACCGCTAAAACATACAAAGTTTCGGTGATTATCTGCGGCGTCAAGCCTGCCACGCAAAGCAAAATATTTCGTCTATTTTTCATTTTTATTTTCCGGATTTTTACGTTTTTTTCTTTGTTTCGATTTTAGGCTGGTCAAAATTAAATTGACCTAGTTCTTTGTTAGAGCAATCTATTATTAAATCTGAATTTCCTAATTCATTTGAGCCTGCCGATATTAAATCAATTTGCTTGTAAAATTCAGGGCTGTTGGTAAATTCGATTGAATATCTATTACCTTTTACTTTCATCGGAATTACGCCCAAACGACCTAGAATTTCTCCTCGGGTAACATCTTGGCGGCGCATTGCCGGCAAAATATATTCTTTTTTTCCTGCTTTCAACGCCACCTTTATTTTTTCGTTTTTTCTCTCTTCTTCTTTTTTAACAATTTGTTGTGTCTTCTTACTTTCATTCCAGGCGTTCCAGGAAAAATATGTTCCAACTATTCCGATGACTATGCCCAAAGCAGTTCCGAAAAACCCAAACCATTTGATAAATTCTTCCATTATTTCAACCTCTGTAAAATTCCGAATTCGTAGCCGATTTCTTCAATCTCCGCCTGGTTTAAAACTTTTCCTTCCGGGATGCGCGCTTTTAGTTTGAAGATAAGCGCCGTGTCGTCGACGGCTTGAAAAAAGTCGACGCGGTTCGTTGCGACTTTGATTTTCAGCAAATTCGATAAAATTTCGGCGGTCGCCGCGTGTCCGATAGCCGAAACAACCTGATTGTTTTTTACCATTTTTTTTGCTTCCGAAAGAGAAACCGGCTGGAAATCAAAAGTTCCGAAAGAAGTCAGAACACTTGTATTCAAAAGCGTGATTTTCATATTAGAGGAAGTCTCGCATAAAAACAGGGGAATTTGAATTTCGGCAAGCTTGCCGAAATTCAAATTCCCCTGTTTTTATGTAGAATTTTGTTGCAATTTCCTTCAAAATCGAAGAAAAGGTTAAAGATGCAGTCTTAATCCGGCCGAGTTGGTTTACAGGATTATCAGTATTTTGTTTTCTCAAGGATGTCTTTTCTTTTTATCCAATCCGGCAACAACCTTTGTAAAAATTGATAAAAATTTCGATTGTGATGCGGTTCGATTAAATGACAAAGCTCATGAACGATAACGTATTCGATACAGGCCGGCGGAAATTTACTCAAGTCAGCGTTTAAATGAATAACGCCTTTGGCACTGCACGTTCCCCAGCGTTTCGGGATTCGTCTCAAACAAATCGAAGGAAGCGGATTTCATACCGGCGGAATTTCTCAAATCGATAGCTTTATCTCAGGTCGAAAGAATTTCCGCAATCTTCCTTTGTTCAAAAAGTGGTGGAGTGTCTATTTTTAATTTTTCAAAAGCGGTTTTGGGAACTTCTCCAAACGTGCTTCCGGTTGATAACCGAATCAGTTCAGGTTTATTGAGAACGATTGAATAATAAATAAAATCAGAGTCGAAATCGTCTTTTAGAATAATTGTTTTGAAGCCTTGATTCGTCGTCATTTCGACGGTATTTATTGCACATTCTCCAATCGTTGCGCGCGTGCAAACTATAACTGAACCGATTGGTAAAACGGTCGCGGAACTTTTCTTTAAACCTCTTTCAGTAAGTTTCCTTTTTGTTTCGCCTAAGAATCTTGTTTTTAGAGCGGTAATATCAGCGGTGTACGCCAATTTACGTTTCCATCCCAAAAAGCCGGATTATTTGTGTCAGGCGTTCCACCAGAGACGACTTTACCGATTTGACTGATTTCTAGTTTCATCCAATTTTCCATTTCTACTTTTCGTTATTTTAGAGAGTTATTACCACTACAATTACTACTACTCGTTTTTTGTTACCCTTATTACCTATTAGGTGTAAGTTACTGTTAAATTTCCCTTTAGCGGGAAAATTTCCGCATAACGGTAAAAGTTATTACCACTAGGTTCAAAAATTGGACTTAGCGAAATTTTTCATACATATTTCTAAAAATCGCCGATTTTGCGCCACGTCGCGTTCGGTCCGAAACCTTCGCTGACGAGTTTTCCATCCTTCTTTAATCCGGCGAAGACTTTACGAATCATCTCGCGCGAAACCTGCGGCGCGGCTTTTTCCAAATCGCTGATGCGAAAAGTTTCGGGCAATCCGCTTAAAGCGTCGAAAATCATCTGCGTTTTCGCGCCGCGAGCGGTATTCAGCCGGCCGACTCTTTTTTCAAACTCCCGGTAAGCCGCCGTTACCGTTCCGAGAAAATACTCCGTCCACGGCAATAAATTGTGTCTGCCTTCGTGCCATTCCTGCGACGATTTATAAAGCGTCTCATAATAGCTTTCCTTCGAGTCTTCGACGAGCTTTTCGAGACTGATATAGCGCCCGACGTCGTAGCCGGCCTTGTATAAAAGCAAAAGGCTCAAAAGCCGCGCCATTCGGCCGTTGCCGTCGCGAAACGGGTGAACCGAAAGAAAATCCAGCACGTAAGCCGGAATCAAAATCAGCTTTTCGATTTCGCCCGCGCGCCATTCGCGGTTAAAAATTTCGGTTAATTCGTCCATCGCCGCCGGCGTGCCGAACGCGGAAATTGGTTTGAAGCGGATAAACTCCGTTCCGTCGGGACGCTTTTCGAGAATATCGTTATCGACCTCTTTCCACCTGCCGCCGGGCGCGTCCGAATACTTAAATAAATCGCGGTGAAGCTGCAAAATGACATTATTGTTAAACGGAATATCCGCAAAGCTCCCGTGAATTGTCTGCAAAACGTCGCGGTAACCGGCGATTTCCTGTTCCGAGCGATTTTGCGGCGTCGTCTTTTCGGCGGCGATTTCCTTTATCCGTTTTGCCGGCGCGGTGACGCCTTCGATGCGGTTCGAAGATTCGATGCTCTGGATAATCGCCGCCTGTTTGAGCGTTTCGAGCGCCTGCGGAATCTGGCGGACGAACAAATCCTGTTTTCCCTTGTATTCGCCGAGAAGCCTGACGGAGCGCAGAATATTCTGCGTAATTGGCATATTTTCCAGAAATTTGTTTTGAAAAGATTTCATTTTTATTTTTTTCAAACTAAATTCAGCTCGCTCAAGTATCCGCTCATTTCGCTTCTGACCTCGACGAGCTGTTTTTCGAGTTCGACGATTTCTTCCTGCACGGCTTTGATGTCGATTTCCTCTTCGTCCTCGAAAGTGTCGACATAACGCGGAATATTCAAATTAAAATCATTCTCGCGGATTTCGTCGAGCGTCGCCCGGTAGGCGTACTTTTCAATCGTTTCGAAATTGCGGTAGGTTTCGACGATTTTTGTAATATCGCTTTCGCGCAGACGATTTTGGTTTTTGCCCTGTTCAAATTCCCTGCTCGCGTCGATGAAAAGAACGTCAGAATGCTCTCTGCCGCGTTTGAAAAGCAAAATGGCGGCGCGGAATACCCGTTCCGAAAAAAAGATTGGCAGGAAGCCCGATAACCGCGTTTAAGAGGCTTTCTTCGATAAGACTCTGACGGATTCTGCCTTCGGCACCGTCGCGAAACAGAACATCGTGGGGGACAATCACGCCGACTTTGCCGCCGCTGGCCTGCGCGACTTCGAGCATATGCGAGATGAAAGCGTAATCGCCCTTGCTTTTCGGCGGCGCTCCGCGATGAAACCGGCTGTAAGTATCGCTTGTCGCATTTTCCGCGCCCCATTTATCCAGCGAAAAAGGCGGATTAGCGACGACGATATCAAACCTCATCAAAGAATCGGTTTCAATCAGTTTCGGGTTATTGAGCATATCACCCCATTCGATGCACGCCGCCCACGCAACGTGATTGATTTCATCTTGATTAACTTTCTGTTCGTCGAATAAGCTCATTGAAATAAATTCTCCGCTAATATCTACTTCTGCTCAATCAGAACGCGCAGCATCTGTTCGATAACTTGCTGCCGCTTTGTTAAAATTTTTTCCGCTATCTTTTTTCCTGTAAGTCTAGTTTGTGAGTCTGAGATTCGGGTTTTTTGTCCGTGTCAAATTATATTACTAATGAGCTCAAATTATACAAATTTTTTCTGCTAATAGGCGTATTAGAAAAGCTGCAAAAAAAATTTAACCAGCGCGTCTGATAATATAAGAAGAATGGTTAAATAATAGGTTAAAGAAAAGGTTAAAAGGATAGGCGCGAAAAATTTCCCGTAAGTCGCGTGCTTTCACTGTTTGCATATAGTAAACGTGAAGTCAGAACTACATATTTGACCGGTCTCGTCTGAAAACGTGAAGTCAGAACTACATATTTTAGACGTTTCGTGAAGTCAGAACTACATATTTTTTGCCGAACGTGAAGTCAGAACTACATATTCGTGAAGTCAGAACTACATATTTGCCTGTGGAAAACTCGCAAAACGTGAAGTCAGAACTACATATTTTAGGCAACGTGAAGTCAGAACTACATATTTCGTGGAGTCAGAACTACATATTTCGTGAAGTCAGAACTACATATTGTAGTGAGTTTTCCACAGGTAACAACATATCAGGAAAAAAGATTTTATATTTTCAAATATGTAGTTCTGACTCCACGTTTTTGTTAAAGTCTTATCGGAGACGAGCGACGTCGGCTTCCCGCAACTCCTTTTGTCGGTTGTTTGCCTTAATGACTTCGTTTATAAATTTGGGATGCGGCGTGAGCATTAATCGCACGTCTAGTATCTTATTGCCTTTTTTAGGATCCATAATCTTGTCCTGTTCGTATTTCAGTATAACGTCCTCCTGTACCATTTCCTTGAGAGCCATTTCTACGTCGCGCAGGTTATGAGAAATTTTTTCGTAGTTTTTTAAGCCGAAATCTCGAATGATAGTTGTCAGTAAGATATTGTACGGCTGTGAGAGACTGGCTTGCGTGTAATGGTGAGAAAGCCGTTTATGAAGCTGTCTTGAAATAACGTTTTGATAGCCCATGCTGACTTCATAATTAAACTGCCGAAACGTTCGATTGCGAATGCTGGTAGTGACGAGGGCGTTAAAGCGCACAAAGGCTTTCGACTTCTCGCCCTGCCCTTCCCAGTCTTCTCTTGTCTGTAGACCGATGGTGTTAAAAAGGCTCGAAGCAAATATCGCCTGCTCGTTCTCATCCGTCAGATGCAGGAGCGTTCCGACGCAAATCATCAGCGATTCTTTAAGCTGGGTAATCGAATAACTGTGCCCGGTTCTTTTGAGTTCCTGTTGAAGTTGATAAAGCGTGAAAGTGACGGCCGCCTCATCGTCGAGAAAAATTCCCTGCCCTTCGGTAGCTATCTTTCGCAAAGCGTCCTCGACCAGCTCCTCACGTTTGCCCGGCAGATAGTCGCGCGAGACTCCGTCTGAATCTTTCACCCTGGCCGGAACGATGCGAACTCGATAACGAACTCCGCGGCACTCGAATTCGCGCTCGACCGGTTCCAGAAATTTCTCCTGAATTCTTTCGACCTTTCCCCAAACATATTTAGGCATAAAATCATACAGCTCGATTGTGTTTGAATAATTGCTCTCGGTCGGCTGTAAAAGCTCAAACAACTTTAGTTGAGTCGGCTGGCTTTGGCTGTAATCTTCGATTTTTCTTTTTGATAATTGTCTCGGTGCCGAGCTTAAATCGGATTCTTTGTGTTGCGCGGCTTTTCGTGTTTTTTTGACTGTCATCTTTTGCCTCAAATTTGATTTTAAACAAATATACTTCCTTCTCTGCCTTCCGTCCTAATTTATTTTAGTAAGTTGTGGACTCGCCGGTCGCAGTAATTAACAGGTTTTGTGCAAAATGGATTGTTAAGTCCTGAAATTTCATGATAAATTTTCCTGTCAAATTTACATATTAAATTTTGCATTTATTATGCTTTCTGGTATTCTGGCTAAAGTTGTTACCAGAATACCAGAAATACAGAAAACCGGAAAGAGAGAAAACCTGTGAGAATTTTAACCGTAACCGGATATAAAGGAGGCGTCGGGAAAAGTACCACCGCGTTTCATTTAGCCGCCTACTTTAGTGAGTTTGGAAAAACCGTCCTCGTAGATGGAGACCCGAATCGAACTGCAATTAAATGGGCGGAAAGAAGCGGCGGCGAAATGCCCTTTGTCGTAGCTGATGAAAGGCAGGCGATGCGAATCGTGCAGCAAAAGGAATACATCATCATTGATACGCCTGCTCGGCCGGACTCAGAAGACTTAAATGAATTGGCCAAAGGATGCGATTTGCTGATTTTACCTACTTCGCCGGATGTCGTCAGTCTGGAGCCGATGCTTCAAACTGCCCAGGCACTCGGGAAAGATGCAAAATACAGGGCATTAATTACGCTTGTTCCGCCGTATCCGAGCAGGGAAGGCGAGCTGATGCGAAACGAATTACGCGAAGGCGGTATTCCTGTTTTTGAAGCTATGATTCGTCGAACGGTCGGTTTTTCCAAGGCTGCGTTGGCAGGCGTTCCCATTCGCGATTTGAGCGGTAGCGACGCGATACGTTCTCTCGCCGCCTGGAATGATTATGTTGCTTTAGGCAATGAGATAAAGGAGATAACAAAATGAGTAAATTCGGTAATTTAATTAGTCAGGCTAAAAATAATGTATCTGGTAATACAGAAAACCAGAAAGATGGCAAGCCAGAAAAACAGGAAACTGTCAAAATAGCGGAGAGGGAAGTAAACTTAAGCATCAAAGTGCCGGAAAGACTCCGCCGCCACTGGACGGCCGAAGCTAAGCGCTCCGGCACAAGTATTACCGCCGAAGTTACTGCAGCATTAAACAAAAAATTTGGAACCCCCGACAACCAGTAAACCAGTAAACCAGAATACCCGAGATACAAGTTTTTAAAGATAGGTAAAAAACCGGTTTTACATGGGCGGAACTTCCGAAGCCAGAAGTTTTCTGTGATTTATAAGTTTTATCGAACACTCGCTTTCAGAGTTTTGCTGTTACATTTCTTGGGCATGTCAGATTTTATTATCAGACGCGATTGATTAATTAGGCTCTTTGAGATTCGAAATTTATATCTTAAGTGCTGAAAACAAAGAAATTAATTTTTAAAAACCACCTTCCTTGCTCAACCAGATTTTTGTGCATTTTAATGACGATTTTGAGTGTTTTAAGGAAAATTTTCGTAGTAGCAAGAGAATTGACATTAAAATTAAGACAAAAATAATATTCTGACGGTCTGTTAAAGCTCCGCTAAGTTCGTGCTCTTATAGTTTTCAAAAAGGAATAAAATTTGAATTAAGTATGCGGACAAAACACATCAGAATGTTAGTAAAAACGTGAATAAGATGAGTTATATTATTTCCAAAATTAGTTGAAATAAGTTGAAAAATTTCCTAATTTTTTCGCCATAAAAGCGAGCAGTAATTTCAACTAAATTAATCCCATTTATACCCGAATAATTCTCAAAATTATTGCGGGAAAATTTCGAATGCATTATTATTCCTGACGTGAAAAAAATTCTCTGCGGGGCAGTTTATTTTTAAGTGAGTACTCCTTTTTTACACGTGTGTTTGTTTCCCAAACGCACGTATAATTCCTTGTTTCCCAGTTGCTCTGATTTCTATATTGCTGCCAATCATACTTGCGTGCTCATTCACGATTTATGTCATTGGTGAGTTAAGTATATTTAGCCCATAATTTTCTTATTGTATTTTTTTTAGATGTAGATATAATATTTAACCAAACCTAAATAAAATTCAATTCCCAAATTGTTTTTTGTTTCAAGAAGATTAATCGTTAATCTTCTTGTCTTTTTCCCAATAATCACTTAAACAGCTAGGAGAAAAAAAATGAGATATTTAGTCGCAAGTACATTTATTTGTGTATGCCTTTTCGTTTTTACGGTTAATACGTTCGGTCAAAGCTGTAGCGGCGGGCAGCGCTACGGAATTTACTTTACAGATTGTTTCCCGTTATATACCGGGGAAACCGATGACACGCTGCGTCTTAGGAGGGCAATCACGGCGGCTCAGGGAAAATTGATTTTTAACGAAACCAATTATTCCATTTCAGGCCATTTGGAGCTTCATTCTTATTTAATTCTTGAAGGAATCGGTAATAATCCGACTTATCCGAGCGCCTTTACTACGACAAGAATTATTCAAACAACTTCGGGCGAGAGTATTTTCCTTATCGGCGACACCGACCAGGAAATATCCATTCGTGATTTAGCGCTGGCTGGCACGTCTTTTCCTGCTTCCAAAAAAACCGACTGCGATAAAACTCCCGTCGACTGTCCCAGAACTAACATCGGCATTCACGCCTACGGCAACGGTTCGAGCCTGTTTTTCCAATTTAGCAATCTCAGGTTTGAGAATTTCGATAAAGGAATATTTGTAGAGCCGATAGACGAAAAATTGCCGTGGCAGTTTGATAACGTCAGGCTCGACCACAGCACATTTATAAACTGCAATATCGGAGTTCACGTTAATTCGATGAACTCGGGATGGAATATTACGAGCATTGATATGCTGGTGCCGGAGCAGTACAAGGAAGGGCCTGAAACAATGGGCTTTTTCTTCGAGAGAAGCACCTACACCTCGTTAAATTTAGTAATCGGCAACGGCCCGTACCCTTTAAGCTCGACGCCGACGCCGACGGCCGGAACATTTATTAAAATTATCAGGCACGGTAATATAAGCATTCAAAACGCCGTCAGCGAGTCGTTTACCAGTGACCTGGTGATTGAGGGCGTTAACTCGACGACGAAAAATTTCCCGGTCGCTTTGATAAACAACCATTTTATGAACGGCGTATCGATAAAAGATTCGACCGTCACATCGACCGGCAACCAGTTCGGTTACTACGATTCGACCGCCGGAATAAATAAGGTTGCCTTCGCGGACGTGACGGGCGATTCCGTGATTTATTCGTTCGGTGATAAATTCTGTTTTGAAGGACAGACACCTTGTACCATAGGCAGCGTCGATTACAGTAAATATCGCCTCACGGGAAGCTCCAAGTACGGTCACAATACATTTACAAGTGATACGGCTGGCGACGGGTTTACTTTTAACGGAAATTACTCGCCTTTTACCATAAATGACAGTAATCTTCGCTTTGGCAACGGAACGATAACTCTCGGCTCGACGGTTTTCGTAAATATGGGCCTGGGAACGACGACCAACGGAACGATGTATTATTGTTCGGACTGCCAGGCGACGAACCCTTGCACCAGCGGCGGAAGCGGCGCTATATCGAAACGCATCAACGGAGCGTGGGTCTGTAATTAGAAGCAAAAGCCTTTTTGACTCAAGGAAGAGCCGTGTCTTGCGGCCCGGCTCTTCCACCATAGAAGTGATGTATTATAATTTATCCGTTTAGTTATTCAAACTCATGTATAAATAAGTTGTTTTATCATTACAACTTAAGAGTTACCGCAATGAAACTTGAATCTAAACGCGCGTAGTTTGAAAAATTATAAAGTGAGTAAAAAATCCGGACAATGTCACGATTAATTTGAGGAAAGTTAATTGCCGAAACGATGCAGCGGCAATTTACTATTTTCCATATGCATCAAACAGGAGAATTAATTATGACGCAAGCCTCGAAAAGTAGTGAAGGGACGACATTTCTAAGCGTCGATCCCATTGATTTGATGGCGCCAATTGCGGTGGGTGATAATGACCCTCGTCTTCAGGGAATAAAAGCCGCCACGGCGTATGGGCTGACAGGTAACGGCTCTACGGATGATGCGAGCGCTCTTGATACGCTCGTCAATGGCACGCTTCAAACGTATCATCAGGGCGGTATTGTGTATTTCGAAGGAAGCGACGATGCCGAGACGAGAGATTATAAGATTGGCTCAAGCATCGCCATTCCTGCGAATGTAATATTAAGGTTCGGACCCGGTGCTCGTCTGCAAGTTAGCTCAGGAGCTGTGGTAACAATCAATTCAATGGAGGATGCAGGCAGTCGCCAAATATTTGTCGGTCCTGGTAAGGTCGTATTCAATAAGAACGCCGTCGCGGAGATGAATTTTTCGTGGTGGGCTGGCATTACGAGCAGCGGCGATGATAGGAATGCTTTTGAACAGGCAAGGCAAAGCCTGAACAATAATTTAGGCGGTATTTTGAAAATACCGCCCGGAGTGTGGAAAACCACATCTTTTGTTCCGCCCTCGGGGTCTATAATTCAAGGTTCAGGGTCTGGACTTTCCGAAACAAACGCGACGGTATTGACTCTTTACGATTTAGCTTCGACCGACTGTGTTGTGAAAGTTTCAGATATAAGCTTTCGCAATATTATTATCCGCGATTTAACTATCTCGGTTGCAACATCAACGACGGCAAGCTGTCTTATTGCCGAAGGAACTGCTCCATACTCATCCAGTGGGCTGGAGTTGAACAACGTTACGTTTATGGGTTCAGGTACGAGCGCGCCCGCGCAGGCATTTATAAAAGATTTAGGCGGCACCTGGGAGGTAATTAACGTCAAGTTTAATCACTGCACATGGTTTGTTCCGCCTGAAGGAACGGGTTTTAAGTGCACTACGCCCAACTGCTCGTTAATGTTCGACCAGCCGTTTTTTTATACGGCTGTCGGCGCGATTAACATACATCTGGCTCAGGTCGGCTCGATTACGGTTGTCAATCCGACTCACAACGGCATCTCTTCCGTTCAATCTATAACGACGCTCAACCGCACGGTCACGGCTTCCGTAACTGGCACCAACCTGACAGTCTCGTCCGGCGCGTTAACTGTTAATGATATAGGGCAAAGAGTGCTTATTACAGGCGTATCAAGTACATTCGACTCTTATATTACCGCCGTCACCGGATCGCAGTCGGCAACAGTAGAAGATACTGCGCCCGCTACCGTTTCCGGCTCAACTGGTATTTACCGTTCCGCTCCGCCCCCGGTTACGTCGGTGAATCGCACGGTCACGGCTTCCATTACTTCCGGCACGAAAACCCTGACGTTCGTGACCGGCGCGCCGGCTACCTTAGATATTGGGCAAAAAGTAGTTATTGCAGGAAAGCTGAATTCTTATATTGCGAGCATCAACACCACCACAAATACCGCAACCGTTAAGGATAACGCGACGGGAACAACAACGGGCGGCGGTGAGTCGATGCAGATTTACCGTAGTATGGCTAAATGCGCATATTACATTTCAGGCTCACACGGCTGTATAAATATTATCGGAAGTCAGGATGAAGGCTTTCAGTATTTTATTATTGTCGATACTGTCGGACAGCTGGAGTTTCCGCTCACGCTTATGGGCAATAACGTCCAGTCAACCATTCTGCTGAATAAATCCATTACGGTTAACTCAATCGGCAATCATTATTATTCACAGACATATGTTATCGGCGCAGATAGCGGGGCAAGAATCGGCTCGGTAAATGATTATGTAAAAAAATGGACAATCAATCCCAAGCCTCTGCCTGCAATCATCGGCGTAACGCTTCTGACACCGCGTCTTTTGGGTGAAAACTTAGGCGGACCTCTTTTGATTAACGAGCCCGGCACAATGGATGGCGTAAAACGGCAGGCGTTCAGGATGCCGACCGACTTCAAATTCGGTCCCGAGTTCGGTATAGACCCTGACCCGAGCAATCCGGTAGTAGGAATCGGGTCAGTATATAGCAAACAGATGCTTCGCATTGGTCGTCTTAATTATACAACCGAAGATTTTGATTATTATTATGACTTAAAACGAGATTATGAAGACGGGCGATTTAAGTTTGCCGGAAATCAATCCGAGCCGTATAAAGGCTATGACTTTAACGCGGACATCGCCGCAGCGCAGCGCATTACATCCGGCGTAGTAGCTTTAACTGATGAAGCTAATATAACGACAAACGCTAAACTGGGCAATACGTTTACGGTAACACTTGGAGGTAACAGAAATCTCAATGCCCCGCTCAACCCGGTAGACGGTCAGGAGATTACCTGGGAGATTAAGCAAGACGCAACAGGTAGCCGGACGCTTACACTGGCAACCGGAATGTATGGTTTCGTTCTCGGCTCAACCATTACATCAACTACGCTTTCGACCGGAGCTAATCTGACCGATATTCTGAAAGCAAGGTATAGCGTTGCAGGTCATGGATGGAGAGTAATACTTTTTGAGAAGGGCTATGTTAGTCTTTAGCATCCTGTTTTATTTCTGAAAGGATGGGGTATTTTTACAAAATAGCTCGAAAAACGACCTTTTTGAGATGACGGAAAGTAAATATTTTTCTGCATCGTAGGATTAGAATACGACCGAAAAGATAAAGGGCTAGAATAAAAGGCGCAAAGCAAAAACTCGCGCCTTTTATTCTAAAAGCTTCATCTCTCAAAATCGTTTCGAAGTTCTTTCAAATCACTCAATGTTTCAAGAGTTTTCATTTTCCCGTCTGAATCGGTTTTAAGATTGGTCAAAGGTTTTGGCGAAAGAATAATTGTCAAAAGCTCGCCCGAATAATTATCTTTTTTTGGATTAATTACAAAATACGGTAACTCCTCCGCTTGGTCGGGAATATCGACAAGCAGACCTGACTGAACACGACTATCTTCCTCTGCTAAAGCGGGAAAAATCAAGAAAGGTTTGCCGAAAGTGCCGTTTGTATAAATTTCGCTGTTAATGACATAAAGATAACACGAGTTTGAAGATTCAATTGCGAGACGCACACGGTCGCCTGCCTGAAAAACTGTGTCGAGATTAACTCTTTCGGCTATTCACATCATTCTACCGCCATTTGCATCTAAAACAGGAAGTTTGAAGCCGGATTCCGACGAAATCGGCGGGTGCATTTAACTGTTACGCCGAGTTCCAGTAATTTTTCCGATTTATTCGTGTTTTTTTGGTCGACAGCCTAGGCTTGCGACGGTTGATGCTTTTATTCTGCCGGACAAATTTGTAAGTGGTGCGACGATTTGATGAAATTGTCTTTTTGCGTTTATTTCCTGAGTTGGGCTGCCAGACGACAAATCCCTGCACGAGCGGCGGAAGCGGTGCTATATCGAAACGCATCAACGGAGTGTGGGTCTGCAATTAAAAAGGTCTGAATATTATCTCTCATACGTAATACAGACAATAAAAAAGAGGCTTAAATAATCTAAGCCTCTTTTTTATTTTCACGGTTTTTCGACGATTATCTAAAAATCGGGATAACCGCACGAGTCGCCGTCATAAGCGACATAATACTGTGTGACCTGTCCGGTCGTAAAAACGCCGAAACAGGTGACGTCCCGGTGACCGACGACGGTCGACCAGGTGCTGTCGTAATAATCGATGAAAACTTCGTGCTCGGGTTTCGCGCCGGCAGAATTGTTCTGCAAAAGCGAAGTGCCCATTAAAACGGTGGACGCGGTTATCGCAAAAATAACCAGAAGAAATACTCTCGAACGAATTAAATTTTTAACTTTCTGCATGTTTATCTCCTTGAAATGTTTGGGATTGGAGCTTGGGAGCTGCAATCGGACTTAAGTAAAATTAATCGAAATTTCAGACGATATAAGGGGTCGTCCTCTTGTTGTGCGATATTGTCAGATTACTTGTTAAATCCGAAAAAGTCTATTGAAAAACTTTACAGCAGCCCTGGTATAAACTTACAAATAGAATAATCCAAACAATCAGAATTAATATAAAAGTAACTATACCGATTAGTATCCCGCACATAATCGAATGAATTTCAATGTTAAAGGCATCTGCCGAAATTTGTTTTGAATCTGTTTGAGTTTGGCTTGAATTCGGCGGCGCTATGAGTTCGGAAATTTTATCCCTAAATTTAAATAAATAATAGAGCGCGGCAATTCCGAAACCAATAAAGCTGAGAAAGAAACAGCCCACGAAAAATCCCAGATAGTTGATTATTCCCGAATCGACCAGTTCACCGCGCCTGAGCCAGACGGCAGCTAAAATTGTCCCGCAGAATACAATCGATGAAACCCACCACGACATACAAACTTTTGCAATCGTATTTAAATAGATAAGTTTTTGTCCGAGCAGAAAATGAAGAGTTTCATCTTTATTTTCAGATATTTTATCTTTTTTGGGTTTATTATCTTTTTTAGGTTTTTTAGATTTATTCTCGGGCTTATCTACGTCCGGCGATGGAAGATTTTTCTTGTTCATTGAGAGTTATCTCCTATAGGAAATCGCCGTAATCATAACACAGGGTAAAATTTGAGGTCGCCAGTAATCTCAACAATTTTTTTGAAAAAATGTTAACACCTGTTTTTGACATGTGTTGGGTATGTAGAAATCCTATAAACAGAGGGGAAAGCCGTATAAAATAGTCTTATTGCAAGCCGGAGCGTTGTTGGGTAAGCCGCTATAGGTTATGGCCACTCGCTTTCATTGGAAATCGGGTAATTTTCGATTCTATACTAAAATTCCTTATTGATACTTTTCGTGGGTTTGGGCGGAAAAACCCTACTTCGTCCTGTTGTGAATTTGCATATAAAGTGTCAAAAACATTTATTCTGAAACCTGTGCAAAAGGCGTGCCTGAAAACTTAGACACGCCTTAAAATCTAAACTTCTTAAGTTATTAGTACTGCCAATTGACGTTGACAAAACCCGTTCCGGCAGTCGGGACGGTATAGCTGTGGTTAGCACCGTTTTCCCATGTTACCGTTCCATTAGCGGCGATTTTAATAAATTTGAACTGAATCGTTTTGCCCGCCGGAGCGCTGACGTTTAGAAACCAATTTGGATAGTTCGGCGTCAGCATCGGTCCGACCGCTCCGTCCCAAGTCGTGTTCCAGTTGCTCAGCTCGACCGTATTTCCGGTCAGGAAAATGTAGTCACCCGTGCTGGTCGGCGTCGCATTATTGACCGTAAACGTCACCGGAATCAGTTTCGCCTGTAGAACGGTAAAATTAATTCCGTTGGAAACGGAAGCTCCGCGCGTCACCGTTACGCTGTAATCGCCGTTTGTAACATTCGGGACGGTAGCGACGATTTGCGTGTCAGACCACGAAGTTACGGTGGCGGTCGTCGTGCCGAATTTGACCGTTCCGGTCGTCGCGCCGAAATCTTTTCCGCCGATAGTTACTTTTACGCCGGATTGCGCGTTAGTCGGGCCAATCGAGCCGATTTGCGGAGTTGTCGCCGAGGGCGCAATGTAACTCCAGACAGCAACAGTATTTGCCCCAATATTAAAACTAACCGCCGGATTATTGCCGCCCGAACCCGTATTTACGGTCAAAGATGAACCATTGAGCGTTCCCGTCAAATAATCGGAATAGGTTCCCGCCGGAAGCGCCGTGTTCAAACCGGAAATATTGTATGTGTTTATAGTGCTTTTGTTAATCGCCACCAAAACGACGTTGTTGTAAAACTTGCGCTCATAGATATAGACGTCATTGTTCATCCATCGCTGCTGCATCGAACCATAAGCTAGCGCGGAATTATTTTTTCGCAAATCGGAAAGTTTTTTGATTAATCCGTAAGCCGTTGTGGACGTCGAAAAGCCGGGCATCGCCGGACGATTATACGGGTCGTCGCCGCCCCCCGTGTCGTTATGCAGATATTGTTCCGTGCCGTAGTAAATACAGGGAATTCCGCGAACTGTCTGGACAAAGGCAATCGCTTCGTGAAGGCGATTGTTATTGTTGTTGACCGATAAAAAACGCTTCATATCGTGATTATCGATGAACGTAATCAAATCGTCTTTCCAGGCAAAATTTGTGTTTTCCTGATTTAGAACGGTATCGATGTCCGAGAAATTGCTTGCTCCGGCAAAGACGTTTCGAATCGCCTGATTTAGAGGAAAATCGAGCAGGGAAATTCCGCTCTTGTTAGCAAATTTGTAGGAATCCCGGTAAAGCGGGTCGCCCGTTGTGCCCTGATACCATTCGCCGAATAAAAAACTGTCTTTGTTGGTGTAAACCGTATTGGCAAAACTGTATTCCCAGCCCCAGGTGACGTGTTTAACGGCGTCAATGCGAAAACCGTCAACGCCGTGTGTTTGAAGCAAGAGTGCAGCATCTTTCAAATAGGCGTCGACCGTCGCCTGTTCCTGATTCAAATCCGACAAATCGAAAAGCGAATAATACTGAACCTGATAACGGTCGTCAAAATTGGAGATATTTCCGTTATGATGAAAATATCCGTTTGAATCGCTCGGGTAATTTCCGACATAAGTTCCGTTATCGTAAAATGCCCCGAACTCGCCGTCGTTGTCTTGGTTGGTATGATTCGGCGCAAAATCGACGATGACTTTGATTCCATTGGTATGCGCAGCGCTGACCATATTGTCAAAGTCCGTCCAAGTATTTGAACTGTTGCCCGAATGTTCTTCGATACGTTTGAAATCGCGTCCCTGATAACCGTGATAAGGCGCGGTCGCTTGTCCGGCAAAAGGAACGCTCAAATTCAAATTATCAACCGGCGGCGAAATCCAAATTGCCGTGACGCCCATATTTTTCAGATATGTCATCTTGGCTTGAATTCCAGCCAAATCTCCGCCCCAATACAAACGCCAATTCGATTGCGCCGAGTCGAAAAGCCCTGAGCTTTGAGCCGGATTATCGTTTGACGCACTCCCGTTGTAAAAACGGTCGGTAATAATTTGATAAATGGTTTCGTGTTTAAAATCAGCCGGTTTTACGGCAGACGGTAAAATCGAAATTATACAAAACAAAAGGAAAAAAGATGCGACGTTTTTCAGAGTAACTTTCATTGGAAATCTCCTTTCTGGCTGTTCCGCACAACTTTTCGTTGCGGGAGAAACAATTTGTAAAATTGAAAATTTTCTATCCAAAGCAGTTTTCGGATAGTGGAAAATAACAAGAATTCGGTTGAATGTTTCGTGATTATAAATGTATTTTAATGACAGTGCAAACTTAGTTTGTTGCGAGAACAAACTAACTTAATTACTAATTTAATTTTTGAAGCTAAATCCGTAATGAAAGCGAACGGTTTTGAGGCTCTTAATTAAGGCAATAATATATTTTTCTCACCTGTATTCGTAAGAAGATTAAAGTAAATTCAGCTCTTTTCTGTAAAAGTTCGCCTAAAAATTTAGGCTGATTTTGTTTGCTGATTTTGTTTAAGGAAAGAGCTATACCCAGAACTTCAGTGAAATCAAATTTTTCGTTGACTTCCACTTAAAAAAAGACTTATAAAACATTCTGCCGAAATCGGTTATGAATTGTTTTGGTATAATCCCGAAAACGTTAAAGCCTGTCGAATTTATGTTCGACAAACGGTTAATCTTCAAGACCGCGCGGATTGGAGCAATCAGCATCAATGGCTGCTTGCGCAATTGGAGAAGCTACACAAAACGTTCGCTCAAAGAATTCGTAAACTGACATTGGAATAAATGGTTCGTAGAAAATTTTCCGATAATACCTTTTTGATACTTTGATTATTTAACGGATTTATTTACTGAACGCAGCAGAAATGGTAATTGAATCTGGTACAATAATATTTCTTTCATTTTTTCCACTATCGAACTTACTCCAAATATTCAGAAAACATCGGCCGCCGGTAGCTGTGCTGTAAAAGTCGCACCTTCGTCGGGCGATTCTATTGGAGATTCATCCAATTACTCGAATCGAATCTTTTTAGAATAACAACGGGCAGAGAATTAAGTTTATTTTATTTTCAGTTTCGATTGCTATACGAATAGCGAGAGTATTAAAATATTTATCAGCTTTAGCATAATTATCAGTTATTTCTGATAGATTTTAATTTTCATAGTTTACTACTTCGCTAAAACGATAAAATCAATGTTTGAACTTTCTTCGGAAACGAAAACAACTCGCGGAGCAAATTCATACAGCTTGTGCGAGACATTGATTACGTAAGTTTCTCCGACTGAAACATCGGAGAAACTGTAGTAGCCGAACGGGCTGGTTCTGGACAGCCTGACGTTGCCGTTTGAATCGACCATCGAAACCTGAGCGTTTGAAACGCCGAGCCCGTTTGTATCGACGACGCGACCGCCGATATTTACACTGGCGGCAGTCGGGGCAAGCGGTTCTCCTAAAGTCCAATTTGAATAAACCGACAAATTCTTGACCGTGAACTTATTATTTGTCGTATCGAGAATAAACGTCGAACCATTCGGCGCATATCGAATAACCGGCGCGCCTGATGTCGAGACACGTAAAATATTAAATGCGCTTTCGGTGGCGGTTGCCGGAATGTCGCCGTCCAGATAGTTCCACGTTACATTAGAGGTAATACCCGAGCCGTTAAGTGTCCAGTAGCGTTGAAGCGTCTTGTTTGCATTGAGCGACGGGCTTGCCGGAGCAGTTCCCGCATTCGCCTTTACACTTAAATCTCCCGCCCCGGCCGTAACTACGACATCAATCGGAGAATACTGGCCGACGGATGTGCCAACCGGAAAAGTGAAAGCGCCGGTTCCTCCGAAAGTCTTTTTCAGATTACCGATAATATAACCGGATGTGCGCGAAATCGTGCTTGTAGAACCAATCGACAGTGTCGAACCGCCCATCGAAATATTGCCGTTTGTTAAGGTCAAAAGACCTGTAACGCTCGCATCATTGCCGAATGTAACGCCTGACGCATTATTAACGGTCAAATTGCCGAACGGAATCGGAAGAGCACCGCCGGCGGCATTTTGTGCAGACGACCCGTTAAATATAACCGTTCCGGCCTGAGGGTTAAATCCGCCGCTGATTGAAAGATTACCTCCAATGGTTATGCTGTAATTATTCGAGCTGACGTCAAACGTTGTCGCGCCGCCCATCGATAACGTGGCGAGAACCGTAATATTGCCGCCGAGCGCAACCGAGTTGGCAGTAGACAGATTGTTATAGGTAAATGCCGGAATCGTTTGCAGCGCAGTTCCGCTAAAAAGAAGCGTATTGCCGGTCATTAGATAACCGACATTTGTAGCACTCGGGCTGAATGCGCCTAAGATTTGCATAACCCCATTGGCTAATGTGACGTTTGCATTGCCGCGGCTGCCGCTGATTGTCAGATTGTTATAAATGAACACCGGCACAGTCTGTGCGCCAGGGCCATTGAAATCTATCGTGCTTCCGTTAGTTGTATAAGAATTCGTCCCGGGCGTATATGTGCCGGCAATCTTAATAATGCCGCTTGATGCGAGGGTTCGAGAACCGTTGTTGCTGCTGGTCAGATTATTGTAGGTAAAAGCCGGAATCGTTTGCGCCGCTGCGCCGTTGAAATTAACAGTGTTGCCGGCAATGGTGTGCCCGGTCGCACTGCCCGGCGTGAAAACACCGGAGATATTTATAGTTCCGCTTGGCAATATCTTGTTAAAATTACTGAAAGTTAGATTGTCGTATTGCCCCGGAGCTATGTTTTGTCCGGCAGATGACTGATTGTAATTAACGGTTCCCGCCGCATTACTATTGAATGTGCCGCTTGAAAAAGAGACTGCTCCGTTTAAGGTCAGAGTGTTGGAAGCCACACTGAGCGCGCCGCTCGTCAGCGTCAGAGTGCCGCTGACCGTCTCGTTATTGCCGAGACTGACTCCAGCCGGATTGCTGATAATCAGATTATTAAACGTTGTCGAGGTCGCGCCGCCGATTGTCTGCGCCGCCGAGCCGTTGAAAACGACCTGTCCATTCAAGGGATTAAAAATTCCGCCGTTGTTAACCCAGTTACCAGTGGCTAATTTCAAAGTAAAACTCGCCGGTTGTCCGCAGTTCCCGCCACCGCCGCCATTCAACTTACCTGCGGAGAGTGTAAAATCATTAATCGTAGTATTGCCGAGAATGTTCACGGTTACATTGCTATTCAAATTCACGCTTTCATTGTATGTTCCGCCGTAAACGTCTACTATGCCGCCGGGAAGCTGGTTTGCAATCGCTGTTTGGATACTCGTAAAACATGGCGCGTTGCCGCCACAGATACCCGCCGAGTCAGCATACATAATCGTCGATATATACGCCGTTGCAAGCGGCTTATTGGTGAGATGAACGAATCCGGTTTGCTTGGGAGCCGCCGAGAACGCACTGCACGAGATGTCATCGAAGCCGGACGGTATCGCTGTCGCGCTGATGTCGAAGATATAAAGCCCGTTCTGCGCGGACGCAATCGAACCATTGTATGACTGTAGCGCAATAAGCAGTTTCGTGTTCGACAGCCACGTCAGCGAGTTCACAATCGACTGAGGGTATATGTAGGTGCTGCCGCAGGAGGTCGTCGTCCCGTTGAACGGAATCGGCCCGGAGACAGGATTGCGTGCTGCCGTGTTGTCGTAGACTTTGACCTGCGCAGTTCCGAACGCTGTGTATGTCGCCACCGCGATATGACCGTCGGGTGATGCCGCGACTTTATCGTTTCTGCCGCCCGTATTGACTGTCTTGACCAGCGCAACCGGTGAAACTGTATAGAAACTCAGTAGTTTGTGAAACGCGGAATTGTTCGAAATGACGAGCTGGCTGTTTTGAGTGTCCCATGCCAGTCCGCGAGGAATGTCGACCGAGAAATTCGGGCCAGCTCCGTCGATGATATCGGTTTCGGCGCTGGTCGTTGAGCTGGTTGGCGTGATGATGGCAATCTTGGACTTGCCGACGTTGTGGGCGGGGTCGGTTTCGAGTCCGTCGGTGAGTCCGATTGCATACGTGCCGGCGGGCTGAGTCGGTAAATTCACTACCGAGAAGCTGCCGTATCCGGCTGCCGTCAGATTGCGTCCTGAGGGAGCAGCGGTATATATGCCATTCAGCAGATACTCCGCTAGCTGAACCGGGGCGCTGGCCGGATTGTTAGCGAGCGCGACAGTGCCGTCGCGGCTATCATAGGCAATTCCGACCGGATCATCGATGTTCGTCGAGACGGTAGTCGAAGTGTTCTGTCCGGTGGCAATTGCGCCGACCGGGATGCAAGCCAGACTGCCGTTATCCGGCGGGTTTCCTGTCGTGGTACCGCCGTTGCCGATCAGCAGGTCACCGCTTGTATCGAACAACATATTAAGCGGGTTATCAATATCCGGTTTGCCTTCGTTAGTCGAATTGGTCACCGCAATGATTGCGGGCGAGGCCGCGGTGATAATATCCGTGCCGCCGCTGCCGCCCAGCGCGACGTTGAACAGATCGACTTGACCGCTACCGACGCCAAACTGTTCTACTGCTGCCAGAAAAATCCCCGGCGCAACGCCGGGCGCGGTTGCTTTGCTATCCGAATTTAGCGTCGCATTGTTTTGCGAATGAGTCCGAAAGGCAAACCAACTACTCAGACAAACGAGTGTCAGAGCGATTATGACAAATCGAGCTAAACTGTTTGGACGGAACACAGCCATTTAAATTCTCCTTAATTTTTTTATGAGTTTGCTGAAACAAAATTATTTCAGAGCGATGAATTAGCCTTTTGCTCAAAGCTTTTCTGATAGTATCTTATTCTTTTGTAACAGTCAATTTATAAATGCCTGTTACAAAACCAGTTTTTATAACAATCAAATTAGATATATTGTGAAAATTAAAAAATTTAAGAGAGGTTTGATTAGGAAAAACCAGTTGTGGTATTTTACCATTTTCGCTGTAACATGCTTGGCTTTTTTGAGTGTTACGACAAATTAGGATAATATATGATTCTAAATCGGGGCTTAAAATGAAAACTCTTGGTTTTATAGGCGGTATCGGGCCGAAATCGACGGTTGAGTACTACCGCTCTATAATGGGTGTTAAAAATTTGGGTTTATTCGGCACGCATTTCACCATGCAGTCTGGATTCTATCAGAAGAAATTTTCCGAATACGAAATTAACCTGAGCTTACCCGACCAAACTGAGAAAAAAGTTTGGCTTGGGTCTTTATTCTCAAATTGTGAGGCGGCAAATGATTAAAATCAGGAAAGCAAATGAAACAGATTTTGATGCCATCTGGTGGATTTTCCACGAAGTCGTGCAGAGAGGAGACACTTATGCTTATAATCCTGATACGACAAAAGATGAAGCTCGCTCGCTTTGGATGTCGAAAGAAGCTAAAACCTATGTTGCCTGTTTCGATAGCGAAATTGTCGGGACGTACATTCTCAAAGCGAATCAGCCGGGACTCGGCTCTCATATCGCAAACGCCGGCTATATGGTAAAGGGAAGTAGTCGAGGAAAAGGCGTCGGCTGTGCGATGTGTCGGCATTCGATGGCTGAAGCACGCCGCGCCGGCTTTCTAGCCATGCAGTTTAATTTAGTGGTAGGCACGAATTACCCGGCAGTTTTATTATGGAAAAAGCTTGGTTTTTCAATTGTTGGTGTTTTACCTAAAGCTTTTCAGCATCGAGATTTAGGACTGGTTAATGCATTTGTTATGCATCGTTTTTTGTAATGAACTCAAAATTGAAGCAACTACTAAACTTCAGGTAAAAGATACCACTGCAATTTATATCAAAAGCCGGCCGGTGAATTTTTCCTGACTGAAAAATTCACCAATAGAACAAGCATTTCAATAAAATAATTATTGCTATAAAAGAGAAAAGATGAAATATCTCTTACAATAAAAAATTATGCCTTGCTGAGCTCTCCTCCTTGAGAACCATAAAAAATAACCCACACAATTAAATAATCGTCAAAATCTACAAAGCGATGTTCAACTCCGGCGGGAGCAAAGATAAAATCCCCAAGTTGGGTATTATAGTGGCTCGTCGCGAAAAATTAAAAGTGGCTCTTGAATTTGTAAATGCTTTCCATAAAATTTATATAGCCTGAAAAAATATTCCGGCGCGAAAGTTTCGCGGCTGCGCGAGTAAATTTGATATTCACGGGTGCAGAGAAACAGGTGCCGGAGAGGAGTAAAAGATGCTAGAATTGCGCCCAAATTGTGAATGCTGTAACAAAAAATTACCGCCCGAGTCGAGCGAGGCAATGATATGCACTTTTGAATGCACGTTTTGCCGCGATTGTGTCGAACATAAATTAAATTTTGTCTGTCCGAACTGCGGCGGAAATTTTGAACCACGCCCCGTAAGACCCGTATGGGAGTTAAAAAACCACCCCGCTTCCGACAAGCTTATCTATAAACCGGAAGGATGCGTGTCCAAACAGGTAAAAACCTGAAGAGCTCGCTAAACGGACAGTTGATAATTTTAAAGGATCTTGGTCTGTAGCAAACTGCATAAAGTCACTTCATAAATTGCGGCTTTCGCCTTTGTAATACCGTTTTGGGCAAAAATTTACACAAGACCTTTTATACAAAAGCGCGTATTAACGGCAATTAAATTTACGAGTGAATTTACAAGGTAATGAGCGAAACAATAATTTTACGCGGCGTGAAAATTAAAAACAACACGTTCGCATTACTGATAGAAACACTTCACCTTCAGGGAAGTGTGAAAGCGATAACTGCCATACATCGGCAAAAACACAGCGAGCGTCAGGGCGGAGTTCGTTTCGTCGACCGGGGCGGAAACATTGAAGAGTTAGCAAACCTAACTAAAGCTATGACCGAAAAATGCACGGCGAGTCGATTGCCGATTGATGCTCTCAGAAGCATAATAATTACCCCGCCCGGCAAGCTCTGCGATATCGAGGAAAAAGCGGCGATTTTAGTCGAGCACTTTCGCACCGTTATCGAACAAGATCAGGGCGCAGTTTTTGGTCCGGATATGCGATGCGCGGAAGACGTTTTAAGCCGCGTGGCGGAACATAAAGATTTGCTTCCGCATGTTACGGGCTTAACAAAAGAAATCGGCGGTCTCGAAATAAATAAAAGAGGATATACGGCATTTGGACTGGTACATGCGCTCAGTTTAGCGTTGAACGGGAAAATCAAGTCGCGCTCATTCAGTATTCAAGGATTCGGCTCAGTCGGCAGCCGCACGGCTCGACTGATTTTTGAGAGCGGCGGGATAATTAAAGCCGTAAGTAATAGTAAGCACTTGCTGTACTCACAAAATGGATTGGATATAGCGCAGTTATACGACCTTTGGGAAAAGTGGGGAAACAAATGCCTGCCAATCTATAACGATAGAAATCAAAGCGATGATTTGTTGCTAAGTTCGCAACCCGAGAAAATCTTCGAAGTGCCGGTTGATGGATTTATTCCAGTGGCGAGAACTTCGGTTCTCGCTTCGCCCGAAGAGCTGTCGCTCGCCCGACGCGAGAATCCTGAAGCGAGAGATGTAACTCAGTTTTTACAAAAAACCGGTGTGAAAATTATTGTCGAAGGCGCAAATCATCCGTTGACCGAAAGCGCTGAATTTTATCTTGAAGATAACGGAGTCATCGTTTTGCCCGATATTCTGGTTAACTGCGGCGGATTAATCGGCACGCGTCTCGAATGGGAAAACCGAAATCTTGCCGTCAAACCGGAGCAGTTATCATATCTCGACGATGTTTGTCGCAGCCGCATACGGGAAACGGTTGAATATAACGTGCTGGAAGTACTCAATTCAAAAAACCACGCTCGCCGGACGGTCGCCGACATTATCAGCAAAGCGCAGGAAAATCGGGCGCACTAAATTTGGACAAATTAAATGCAATTCTTAGTAACAGCCTATGATTTAACGGACGAGGAAGCGCCTCGTCGCCGTTTAGCCGTTCGCGGCGCACATCTCGCTCTGGTTAAACAGATGACCGATGCCGGCTTGATACATATTGCGGCGGCTCTTCTTGACGATGATGGCAATATGATAGGTTCCGTCTTCATCTGTGAGTTTGAATCACGACGAGAAATTGACGACTGGTTTATAAGCGAGCCTTACATCACCGGAAAAGTATGGGGAAAAATCAAGGTGGAGCCATGTCAGATTGGTTCTATCTTTCTGAAAGATAAATAGAGAGTGCCGGAAATCAATTTATTTGCGGCACTCCTGATAAGTTCTAAAGCTCTCTAAAGGAGGATGGACGCACACGGCGCATTTCACGGTCAGACTTTATTGCTTTCATTTTTCATTCGTGCTTGCCGCCTACCGAATGTGCGATGGCATCAGTCGGCTCAACAGAACGCACGGCACGCCGACTGATTTTGGCATCTTTAAATTGGAGCGGTAAAAAATGAAATCATTAAAAATGTACCGAATAAATGCTTTTACCGGCGATGGTTTCGGCGGAAATCCGGCAGCCGTTCTGCCGCTTGAAGCATGGCTGGAAAATGCACAAATGCAAACGATTGCAGCGAAAATCAATCTCTCGGAAACAGCTTTTTTTGTACCCGAAGGAGATGATTTTCGTCTTCGCTGGTTCACTCCCGTGCAGGAAGTGCCGCTTTGCGGACACGCGACGTTGGCTGCCGCCTTCGTTATATTTGAAAATGATAGTTTGAAAAATTCAATCAGGTTTAGGACGCAATGCGGCGATTTGACTGTTACGCAGAGCGGCGGCAACCTGATAACCCTTAACTTTCCGCGGGAAAATCCTATCGAGTGCGCTGCTCCAATCGAATTGTTGAATGGGTTAGGGAAAATTCCGTACAAAGTTTTAGCCACTAAAAATGATCCTAACTATTACGCCGTGTACGATAATGAAATAGATATCCGGGAGATGTCTCCGAATCTATCTCTGCTCGAAAGACTTCATCCCTTTGGAGTGGTCGTAACCGCGCCGGGCAGGGAAGTGGACTTTGTTTCGCGGTATTTTGCGCCGAGCTACGGAATTCCTGAAGACCCCGCGACGGGCTCGATTCACCGTGCGCTGGCGCCCTTTTGGATGAATGCATCAGGTAAATTAAAACTTCACGCTCGTCAGCTTTCAAAGCGCGGCGGCGAGATGTTTTGCGAATGCTTGGATGAAAGAGTTTTAATATCGGGCAGGGCGTCTAAGTTTCTTCAAGCCGCACTATACTATGAAACATTATTTAGAAATTACGTTAAAACTGAAGTTAATTGATTTTTAACACTATTTTCCCGAAATGATTAGCGCTTTCCAAATATTTTAACGCTTCGCAAATTTCTTCGAACGCAAAAGTTTTATCTATAACTGGCTTTAGTTTGTGAAGTTCAACAAAACGATTCATTTCCTCCAGCATTTCTCTCGAACCCGTTTCGATACCATGAATTCGTACATTTTTGGATATAAATTGATTGGTGTTAATGTTGCCGTCAAAACCGCCGAGCAAACCGATAAAGCTAATCGAACCGCTAATTTTAACCGCTTTCAGCGAGCGATTCAGATTTTCGCCGCCAACTATTTCCATCACATGATCGACACCTCTGCCTTCGGTTAAATCGAGAACTTCTTTATCCCAATCAGGCAGGGTTTTATAGTTGATTGCGCCCACCGCACCCAAATCTTTGGCCCTGGACAACTTTTCGTCGTTGCTGGATATGACAATCGGCAGTCCGCCAATTGCGTGGACTAATTGCAGAAGGAAAATCGACACCCCGCCAGTGCCTTGAATTAAAACGGTTTCACCGGGCTGAACGCAACTTCGCCGGGCGACTGCATGCCAAGCAGTAACGCCCGCAGCAGGCAAAGTAGCTGCCTCCGTATCGAATAAATGATTGGGAACAGCGACAACTGAATTTTCATTGAAAATGACATATTCCGCCAGCACGCCGTCCGACGCTGCCCCGCCAAGGGGCAAAACAAACTTTTCAGACGTAAGTTCTCCGTCCAGCCATCGCGGAAGAAAAATCGGACAAACACGAGCACCGACTTTCCACCGGGAAACGCCTTTCCCAATCATAACGACTTCTCCCGCACCATCTGAAATTGGAATTCGGTTCGATAACGGCTTCCAGCTACCAATGCCATTAATAACCAGCAAATCACGATAATTGAGTGCAAACGCCGTCATCTTGACCAAAATTTCGCCTGTTCCGGGATTTGGCATCGGCAGCTCGTTTAATTTTAAACCGTCAATGCCATCTCCGAAGGTTGTAAAGACTTTCATATTTTTTTGTTCGGCGTTCTCACTGTTGCCATTTCAATCAAATAACTCAACATGTTTCTTTGTAGCTCATATTTCCGCATTGTTTTAACTAATCGCGGATCGTTGCCCAACATAATGCTTTCTAATTTCAAAAGCAAAATATCTTCAAATCCAGTAAAAACACATTCTTCCGTGTAATTAAATGGTGCGATAGTCGGAAACCTTCCGTTTCCTTCGCCTTTCCAAGTCCCCAACAAAACCGAAAGTCGAGCGATTATTAACGCTGTCTTTTCCTCTCCGTCAGCAAGGCCGTCGATTGAAGTTTTGTAAGTCATTGTCATAATTTCTTACTAAAAGCGAGCTTTGCTGGAAAATCCGAAAGCGTCGAATCCAAGATATTGACGATGATTTTGAGCTTGCGGAAACCCGACACGGCAGATATTACTTGTCGAGAAAGCATCTGACTTAAAAATCTTGATTCTTGCCGACAAGCGGATAGTATTTTTCCTCGATAATTTTAAAGTGATGAATTTGATGGGCGACGATATTAAATCCCATTGCCAGAACGGAGATTTCATATTTCCAGTTGAGACCTGTCTTTAATAAGGTTTCGTCATCAAAAGTCGAATATAGAGATTTTGTCGCCGTCCTCACGATTTTCAATTCTTCAATTAGCGCACCGATTGCTCTTTTTTCAGTATTTGCGTTTGAAGCGAACAATTGCTCGTCAATTCCTTTTGGTGCCTCGGGATTTTGTCGCGCAAAAAGCAGAGCCCTGTATGTTAATATTCTTTCAAAATCAACGATGTGCTGAAAAATATCTTTAATTGTCCATTTTCCGGACGCATACGTTTTGCCACCAATTTTTGCCAACAAATCTGTGTCCAGTTTCTCAATCTGCCGAAAACTGTCATCAAAGGCTTGCGATAATTCCACGTCAGCAACCAAATTGATATACCGGTCAAAATATTGCGGCATCGGATTTATGTCTGATTTCTTCATTTCTTTAGAGTCGCCTTTCAAAATTCATATACCAATTCCATTCCCAGTTTTCGCCATCGTCATCGGAAAATGCCTGACTCCAAACAGGCGCGTCCGGGTTGGTTTTATCCCATCGAAACTGTACGATAATTTCTTTTCCTTGAAAAACATCTCTCGCGTAAAATTTTCCGATGTCGCCGTCAAAATATCCGACTTGAGGAACATCCAGCACTACGACACTGCTATCAGCCCAATAAAGACTCCATAATTTGGTTTGAGCGTTAAAAAGGCGCAAAGTCACCCCCTCGAAGGCGACGCCGTCAAACATCGCGGAAAATTGATTTATATTTCCGAAACCGTTCAAAACCTTGTAACACTTATCCTTCGCCTCAAATTCCGCCCATTCGAGACAATTGTTCAGTCTTGTTTTTAATTTCCGGTTGTGAACTTTCCATTTTCCGACAAAAAAATCGAAATCGCAGTGAGATGAATTTTTCGACGGCGTAATTTCCAAATCCCCGTTTGAATTGAATAATTGTCGTTCCATATTTTTATCGCTGTTATTAAAGAAAATGGTTTCCAGAAATCATCTTCTACAAATCGTGCATTATTGAAACCGCATCACTATAATTGTATTAAAGGAGCATTAGGACAAGAGCCATTTTTTGTTTTCTTGACCGTTCCAATTTATATAAATTTAGTTTGCGTAAAAAACATTTTTCCGTATCCAAGCTATGGCGCGGAATTGATACCAACTGAATTTTTACCGCTGGCTAAAAACTCAGCGATTGTAAGCTGAGGCATAGCGGAAAGCTGGGTTTTGAGTTTTTTCGGCGGAAATTCTTTTACTTTGAAGCATATCGGCGAGCGTTTCGCTTAATTTATCGATGCCTTCCCTAATTTGTTTTTCGCCGAATCCCGCATATCCGAAAATTAATCCGTTGTAGGAACAATTATTTACGCAGCAAGCGGACACGGGCGATAATTTCACGTTTTGCCGTTCGGCCTTCTGCGAAATCAGAAAATCCTCAATTCCTGCAGGCAGCCAGCCAATAAGGTGCATTCCGGCATCGGATTTTTTTATTTCAATTAATCCGCCTAATTTTTCTTTTACCGCTTCTACCAGAATTCGCTGTCTTTCCGCATAAAGCGTTCGCATCCGCCGGATATGACGTGCGAAATGTCCTTCGGCGATAAACTCGGCAAGGACGCCCTGAGTAATCAAAGGCGAATGCGCGCCGCTCAGGACGCGGGCGGCGGCAAATGTATTTACCAAATCCGGTGGTACGACCAAACATCCGAGTTTCAGGGAAGAAAAAATCGTTTTGCTGAAAGTTCCGACATACAAAACCCGCCCTTCGACATCCAATCCGTGAAGAGAAGCTAACGGATGGCCTGAGTAGCGATATTCGCTGTCGTAGTCGTCTTCAATAATCCACGCGTCGTTTTGCTTTGCCCATTCAATTAAAGACAAGCGGCGCGCCAGGCTCATAGTGATGCCGAGCGGGTATTGATGCGAAGGCGTCACATAAATAAGTTTCGGTTTTTTGCTTTGCCTTATCGCACTCTTCAAGTCGAAACCGTTGTCATCTACGGCAATTGGTATTAGTTTGGCACCGGAAAGAGCAAATATGTTTCGAGCATTCGGATAGCCGGGGTCTTCTATTAATACTTCATCTCCAGTCCCCAGAAAAATCGAAGCGATTAAGGCTAGTGCCTGTTGCGCTCCGGTCGTAATAATCACCTGCTCGCTGTCACAGTTAACACCGCGCGCGGACATTAAATGAGCTGCGATTGCTTCGCGCAGCGGTCGGAAACCCGTCGAATCGTGACAGCCCGGAGCTTCGGCGGATTGATAAAGACTCCGGCGGGCGGCGATTTTCGCCCAAGTGTCGAAAGGGAAAGAATCAATTGCCGTTAAACCGTTCTGAAAAGGCTTAAATCCAACGGTCGAATAATCAGTCAAAATATCGCCGCTGTTTTTTGAAAGCTGAGCGCCTTTTTTTGAAAGATTGAGTTTGCGCAAAAAAGCGGCAGATTGCGGTCGCTCAATTTTCGGTATTTGCAATAATTTTTCGGGAAGCTCGGCGGCGACAAAAGTCCCGGAACCGACTTTTCCCTCCAGATAGCCTTCGGCGAAAAGCTGGTCGTAGGCATTGATGACGGTTGTTCGAGATATTCCAAGCTGCCGGGCTAAGTCTCGACTGGACGGAATACGCGATTTCACCGGAATCTCGCCGTTCAGAATTGCCCGCCGCAACTGCCCGTAAATTTGTCGGTGCATCGGTGCGGACGCGGACGATTTTTCAGAGACGGAAACAAACGGAAAACTTCTTGTTTGCTTTTTCATTTTTTTCTAATGGCAATTAACCGGCGCGAGCGTTCGAGTCCAAAATTTCGTTACTCGAAAATGATGGTTTATCGGCAAATGAATACATTAATATCCGGCTAATCGAGCATCGCTAACACGGTCTCGGTATCAATTACAGTCGCAAATTCCTCGTTTAATGTCGCCAGAGAGACAGCATGAACAATTTCGGCTTTGTGCAGCACGCCGTCATGACCCGTTAAATCAAATGCGGCGGTCGCATCTGCAACAAGATAGGCTTTGAAGCCGAGATTACCAGCCATACGTGTTGTTGTTGAAACGCAATGCGGCGTAGTCATTCCCGCAATAATTAAGGTGTCGTAGCCGCTTTCCCTTAATCTTTGCTCCAAATCAGTGCCGATAAACGCGCTGTTAACATTTTTAGTGATGACGGATTCTCCTTCGTTCGGTCGAACTACGTCCTTTAATTCGCTGCCGACGGCACCGGCTTGAAATACAGAGCCTTCGATTAATGATTGATGCTGAATATGAATGACCGGTTTTTTTTGTCGCCTCCACGCGCTTAGCAGCAGTCCGGCGTTATCTTCGGCTTGCGGATTATTACGCGCGCCCCATTTCGGGTCATCAAAACCCTTTTGAATATCTATTAGTAACAGAACGGCATTTTGTAATACTGATTTCATATGATTCATTTAATAATTTAGAGCTATTGTAAAAAGCAAAGTTAGTTCCAGAACTTGACTTGATATCTGAAACGAAAGCGATTCAAAACAAGTCTCCGTAATTCAATTTGCCTGACTTCCGAGAGCAGTTTCTTTTAACGTCTTAGACGCAGAGTTTGCTTGCGCGATGCGAATTATCGCGGCCAGACTGCGTTCCACGTCTTCTGCGGTAGTAGTCCAGGATGAAACGCTGATACGCATCGCCGTATGACCTTTCCAAAAAGTTCCTCCGCACCAGCAAGTGCCGTCCGCTTGAATGTCGGCAATAATTTTCTGCGTCGTTTCATCGTCTCCGAACGCGACGAGCACCTGATTAATTACCACATCATTTAGAACTTCATAGCCGGCAGCATTTAATCCTTCGGCGAAACGCGTCGCATATTGACAAGTGCGCTCAATCAAATCCGCTAAACCCTCTCGACCAAGCGAGCGCATTGCCGCCCAGATAGCAACGCCTCTCGCCCGTCGTGAAGCCTCCGGCCCATAATCCATCGGTTCTCTTTTGTGCGCTTGAGGGAGGTAAGCCGCCGTCATAGTCATTGCGGCGCGCAAATGCTCCCGATTACGGACAAAAGCGATTCCGCTGTCGTAAGTTACGTTTAACCACTTATGAGCATCTGTCGCCCAGGAATCGGCGTCGGCAAAACCTTTCATCAAATAGGCTTTTTCCGGGGCGGCGGCCGCCCATAAGCCGAATGCGCCGTCGACGTGAACCCATGCGCCTGCCTTATGCGCAATGGAACAAATTTCTTCGGCATAATCAAAAGCTCCGGTATTTACATTACCCGCCTGAATGCAGATGATTGTTCGGCTGGAGAGCGGCGGAAGGGTGTCAACGCGCATTCGTCCCTGGTCGTCCGCCGGAACGGTTACCACGCGGCTCCGTCCGAGGCCCAGCAAGGCTAATGCTTTTAATACTGTCGCGTGAGCTTCTTCGCCGACGATGACTGTAATTTCGGGCGCGCCGAACAGTCCCTGAAGTTCGACGTTCCAATCTTCTCGCGCCAGTATTTGGTGACGTGCCGCTGCTAATGCCACAAAGTTTGCCATCGAAGCGCCGGTGACGAAAGCGGCGCCGGATTCAGGCGGTAACCGGAGAACGTCCAAAAGCCATTTGAGTGAAATCTCTTCGAGAGCAATTGAAATAGGCGACATAACGCTCAAACAGGCGTTTTGATCCCAAGTGTCAACCAGCCAGCTTGCGGCGTGAGCTGCCGGCAACGAGCCTCCATTAACGAAACCGTAATAGCGCCCGCCTCTCGTCGTAACGGTCGCAGGCGAACCGATTTCTTCAAGCTGACGGATAACTGTTTGAGGCTCGAGGGATTCATTTTGAAGCGGTATGTCCAGCTCTTTCAATCGATTAATCGCTTCGGGCAACGGCGCTACGCCGCGATTATCTAAATTATTTTGATAATCAATTGCGCGCTCGGCAACCCATTTCAGAAGTTCATTCATTTATTAATACCTCATATAAACTTAATATTTTAATTTCATTACAACTCTATCTGAGCCTTTATAAAAACAGACATAACAATTATTAAGTCTGCTTTTTACTCAAAAGAGCCGCTCGGATAAATTCATCATAGAACATTGAGACAAAGCGTAACAGAGGCAATTATTATAAATTGTAACCATGACAGTTTTTATTAAACCAAATCTGTTACGATTGTTTTTTAAGTTGATTGTATCTACCGCGAAAAGGTTATTTTGATTATATTTTGCATGGAATCTTTATTTCCAATAAAAAACGGAAGTAGAGATTATCGGAATTGAGTGCGATTGCGGCGCATCACGATGAGCTTAAATAAAAAATCTTGTCCGTAGATGCGCCGGAGCAGCCCATCTAATTTTATTATTAGGTTGCGAAAAACATTTAAGGAGAAAATATGAACAATTCCCAGAACGGTTTTGAAATTACATCTTATCAGGATCGATACCGTGCGGATTTTGAACGACTCAATCGCGAATGGATCGAGAAATTTTTTACCCTTGAGGATTCGGATAAAAAAATGTTTGCCGACCCTGCCGGAAAAATCATAGTCCCCGGCGGGCAAATCTTTTTTATAATTGAGAATAATCGTGTGCAGGGAACTTGCGCTATGATGCCTGAGAACGGAACAGAAATTTATGAGCTGACTAAAATGGCGGTTGACGCCTCCGCGCGGGGAAAAGGATTTGGCGACCGTTTAATGCAAAAGGCAATCGCTTTTGCAAAAGAGAAGGGAGCGCGGGAAATTGTTCTCTACTCAAATAAAAAACTTGAGGCGGCAATCAATCTGTATAAAAAGTATGGTTTTGAGTTTGTCCCGTGCGCGTTCGATGACAGATATCAGCGGGCTGACGTCATGATGCGATTGATTTTAGAGTGAGATATAATGGACAGAGAAGCTATTAAAATGCTCGGGGCAGCTACGCAGACATTCACTGAAATGAAGTCAGCAGTATTTACAAATTTAGAAAAGGCTGCGCTTAAACAAATCGTGCCCAAAGTAAATCTTTATGAAGAAGTCGCCAATCGTATTTCTCTACTGATAGACCAAAGAGTTTACAAGACGGGCGACCGCATTCCTTCCGTACGTGCTTTGAGCAGACAGCTTAAAGTCAGTATTTCGACGGTGATGGAAGCTTACCGGCTAATGGAAGACCGCGGGCGAATCGAAGTCCGACCGCAATCCGGCTATTACGTTCGCCTACCATTGCCGATACTGTCCGAGCCCGAAACGTCAGCACCGATTTGTGAGCCGATGTCGGTCAGCAGTGAACTTGTTACCCGCGTGCGACGCGATTCCTCTAATCCGAATCTGCTCAATCTCGGAGCCGCGACGCCTAATCCCGAGCTTTTACCGCTTGATAAACTCAGTCGTACGCTCGCGGCAGTCGTTCGTCAGGATAATTCGCTCGGCGGCGATTATGATGTTCCGCCGGGCTGCGAGCCGTTGCGCGTACAAATTGTCAGGCGTATGCTTCAAGCCGGATGTACTTTGACGCCGGACCAAATTGTAATTACCTCGGGCTGTCAGGAAGCAATCAGCCTAAGCTTAAAAGCCGTCTGCCGTTCCGGGGACACAGTCGCCATCGAATCCCCGATGTTTTATGGAATTCTTCAGGCGATTGAGAGTCAGGGATTACGAGCACTGGAAATACCGACGCATCCGCGCGACGGTATCAGTATCGAAGCGTTAGCTAATGCCGTTGCCCGTCAATCGGTCGCTGCCTGCCTGGTCATATCCAACTTTAGTAATCCGCTTGGAAGCTGCATTCCCGATGCGAACAAAAAGTCGCTGGTCGAACTTCTTGCCAAGCACCAGATTCCGCTAATCGAAGATGATATTTACGGCGAGCTTTATTTCGGGACGGAGCGCCCGCGAGTCGCCAAATCTTTTGACCGGAGCGGAAATGTTCTGTTTTGCTCGTCATTTTCTAAAACCGTCGCCCCCGGTTATCGCGTCGGGTGGGTGGCTCCCGGCAAATTCCAAACGCAGGTCGAGCACTTAAAAATGGCGACTAACCTGTCGACCGCCGTTCCAACCCAGATGGCTGTCGCCAAATTTCTGGAAAACGGAGGTTACGACCATCACCTGCGCCGAATCAGACGCATTTACGAAAGACAGGTTGCGGCGATGACCGACGCAATCGGTCGTTACTTTCCGCCCGAAACTAAAGTCACCAGACCAAGCGGCGGCTTCGTCATATGGATTGAATTGCCGCACCGCGTTGATTCACTCGAACTTTACCAAATGGCTGTTAAAGCGGGAATCACAATCGCTCCCGGTTTAATATTTACCGCTCAGCAGAAGTATCGCAACTGCATCCGCCTTAATGCGGCGTTTTGGTCAGAAAAGGTAGCCGGCGCGATTGAAGTCCTGGGAAAGATGGCAGCGGCTTTGAAAAAGTAAACTCAACCTGATTCTGAGTTTCCGGCCGCATAAACCATCCTGTTTTTAAATGCATTGCAGGAATATTATATTTAAAATTACCGGATAATTACGTTATGAGTTTAAATTTTTCGCCCGGTCGGTTTTACGGAAACACTTCGATGAGCTATGAAACCGATGAACTCAGATTGAGCGAAACCGTCTATCCTCTGCGTTGTAAGCTCCGTCATCATTCGCACGAAAACCCTTATTTTAAATTTACTCTCAGCGGAACGTATATTGAAAATTTCGGCGGGAAAACGCGAGAAAGCAGAGAATCAATGCTTACTTTTCATCCTGCGGGAGAAACTCATTCGCAGTATTTTGACCGGACAGATGTGAAATTATTTCGCGTTGAGATAAATCCGTTCTGGCTTGCCCGTCATACTGCGGCATTTGAGTCGGTAAAATTTGAGTCCGCCGTTTTTGAAGGCGATGTCGTTTGTCGGCTGGCGGCAAGCCTTTATTGCGAGTTCCGCAAATTAGATAGTGTCTCACCGCTCGTCGTCGAAGGTCTCACGCTTGAAATTTTAGGCGAAGCCGTGCGTTCCCGAAAGCGCTCTTCTCAAGGGCAGCTTCCTGCGCGCTGGCTCAAAGACGCGAGGGAATTACTCGACGCCCGCTTGACCGAAAATCTGTCGCTTTCTCAGATAGCCGTAACCGTCGGCGTCCACCCGGTTCATCTCGCCCGGGAATTTCGCCGCTGTTACGGCTGCACAATTGGCGACTACGTTCGACGGTTACGTGTTGAGCTTGCGTGCCGTGAAATGATGAAACCGGAAGCTTCGCTCGCGGAAGTCTCCGTTATCTGCGGTTTTCATGACCAGAGCCATTTTACAAAAATTTTTAAGCGCGTGATGAACACTACTCCGGCAGCACATCGCGCCAGTTTCTGCAAACGCTAAATTTATACTAAAACGGGTTCGGATATTACAATACTGCGCAATAAAATTCGTGATAGCCTTTATTTAAGATGAGGTCTTAAAATGAATGTTACTACTAATTTAGCCAATCTTAAGCGTTTTATTGCGGTAATTTTATTGATTTCGGTATTTCCGACGGGCGTTTTTTGTCAGGAAGATTTTAATCCGATTCCGGAAGCCGGCAAGGCGCAATATCATATAGATTTCGCCCGGAATTTTTTTGCCAGTCCTGAGGCGGAGAAAACAGAACGCGCCAAACTTTATGCTTCCCTAAAAGATTTAGAAAACATTAAAGGGAAAATCGCTGATTCGGCCGCAAATCTGCTTCGGGCTCTCCAACTAAACGATAATATACAAATACAATTTATCCGGCATTATAATTATTTATATCTGCGTTACGCCGTTAATACCAAAGACGAGACAAGCAATGCTGAAGCAGCGGCGCTGGACGCCGAAATAACCAAGCGCACAGCCTTTCTCAATCAAGAGCTAATTCAGCTTGCGGAGCGAAATTTTGCCGCATTTGTCCGACAAAAACCCGAGCTGAAAAACTATTTATTTGCAATTGAAAATATTAGGCGTTATCGCCCTTTTACGCTTTCGTTGAAAGAAGAGGAATTATTAAGTATTACCAGTCCTATTAACAGCGAATGGCAAAATGACCTTTACGAGAAACTAATACCGCATAACTGGATAGCGCTTCCGGCGAAAAACGATGCCGGAAGAGGTTCGATAGAATCGGTTACAAACCGGACAAAGAACGTTAATGATGATTCCGAAAGAGCAAACCGCGAAGCTGAATTTAAACGCGAATACGCCGGATTTGCATCGCAACGCGACCTTTATGCTTTCACCTTAATGCGGCTTGTTGCGGCAAAAACACAAATCGCAAAGCTTCATCGATTTGAAGACGCGCCGAGCCAATTTTATTTTGACCGCTACTGGACAAGAACCGAAGTAAGCAATTTACTGGAGAAAGTTGCCGGGCGGGCAGATATTTACAATCGCTACAGACAGATAAAAACCGATTACATTAAGAAAATCACCGGCTATAAAGACGTAAATATTTGGGATTTATCGCTTTCTTCAAAAAACATACAAGAGCCTCGTTTTACCATTGAACAAGCAACTCAAATTATAGAAAAAGCACTTACCCCGCTTGGGACTGACTACGGACAGGAGCTCGGCAAACTGCTTGACCCGACAAACGGGCGTATGGATATTGTTCCGGGCAAAAACAGAAAAAGGGGCGGATTTTCAAAGGGCTTTATCGGTAGCGACAGTGTTTTCTTCAGCGGCGGATTTAAAGGTTTTTATAATGACGTGAGAGTGCTGACTCACGAATCGACTCATGCCGTTCATCGACAGTTAATGAGCAGAAATAAGATTCTTCCCGCATACGCCGAAGGCCCGCACTATTTATCCGAAGCTTTTGCCATTCTGAATGAATTTTTACTACCTGATTATTTGTACGACAATGAAACCGATCCGGCGCTCAAAAGATATTATTTAGAGCAGTTTTTTGAAGGCAAAGGATTGATAATGTTTTCTGCCGCCTTTCAGGCAATGCTTGAAGAACAGATTTATGATGGGGTAGTGAAGGGAAGTATTAAAGAAGCGGATGACCTTGATGCTCTAACCGGGCAGATATATTCGAAACAATTTTCCAGTTATCTTGGAAAAGTCGATGAGCTGAAATATGAATGGATGTTAACCAGATTGATGTTTGAAGATCCGTTTTACAATATTAATTATGTCTACGGCGTTTTACTTGCCCTCAAGTTCTACGAAATGTACAAGCGAGATCCGCAGAATTTTGTGCCGCGTTATATCGCGCTTTTGAAAAACGGTTTTAATGCTTCGCCGGATACTCTGTTAAAACGATTTCTCGATATCGATATACATAATACGCAGCTAATGTCCGATGCATTTAATGTGGTTGAAGAGAAAATAAGTTTATTGGAAAACAGCTACCAGAAATAGAACGCCGCCATTCTTTCTGCTGGTTTAGAATAAATAAAATTTACCGCGAACGGGCAGAATAAAAATTCCAAGCCGCTCGCTTGATTATTACAGATAGCGGTTTTCAATAATATTTATATGATGGAGCTCATGCCCGGCAATATGATATGCAATAGCCCGCACGCTCATCACATTCCGGTCGGCGATGCCCTTTCTGGTAAAAACCTTTCTGTCGAAATTATTGAAAAGGGAAATAGTAGCCGCGCGCACCGTCCTTAACTCATCCAGAATATCTGTAATAGCGCGTTCATTGGCGATTGATTCAAGCGCGTATACATCCTGCTCAAAGCCGGGTAATTCGGTACTGTCGCCTCGCGCAAATCTTAGAGCGCGATAGGCGTAAATACGCTCGTCGTCAATAATGTGAACGAGTATCTCCTTTATCGTCCATTTGCCTGCGGCAGGGCAAATGGAGAGCTTTTCTTCGGGCAGAGAGAGAATAAAATCAATCGTCGCCTGTAAGTTATTCTGCAAATGCTGTAATACCAAACCGTCGTCGGGCAGCAACCCGATATACATAATGGTATAAGGCGCGTATTCATCTTCTCCGGGTTTTTCAATTTTCTTCATTTTTGCTTCCTTACAATCTCTTTTTCAGATAAATCGCGTCGCGAATAGGATTATTGCAATAGGGCGAAATTTCTCTAAAACTGAATTAATTACTCTGCGACTTTTCCAACTCCGATTAGAACAAAAATTTAAAAATTCTCCTCGTATTGATTTCTTTTTAAGAACAATAATGTAACGCCGTGCAGGGAGAGCGCCGCAACCGTAGCGAGAATAAACGCCGACGCAACTCCGAACGGTTCAATCGTGAGCGCAACCGTCAGAAAGAAAACCGCAAAGCTAAATGCGCCCATTACAACCCCGCGTAAAAGGCTCAAGACTGCCTGAGAGCCTTGAAATCGATGCGTGAAAACCGACAGAATAGTTGCGAAAAGCGGAAAGGGAACAAGCAATCCGCTCAAATGCGGTCCTAAAGCGTTTGCCATTCCGGTTAACAGAAACACAAAGCCGGCAGCAATTATCATCCGCAGCGGCACGTCCCATCTAGGACGGATAAGCGTAGTCAGAGAATGTTTTCTAACCTTCGGCAGCAAAGCGTAGGTTACAGACAAGACCAGAGAAACTCCGATAAATAATAAGACTGCTGCCGCATCGAGCGCCGCCGTTTGCAGAAAAAAAGTTACTGTAAAAAAAGTTGCCCACCCGGCAATCACCGTCGGAAACCAGTTAAAGCGCAAAGCAATCCAGCTGTAGGTAAGGCAAAAGACCGCAACTGAAATTAGTCCCAATAAAATGCTGCGAGCGGCATCGGAAGCAAAAGAAGTTCCGTGTTCCAAGGCAAGAAACAGCATAATCGGAGCGGAAGAAAGCGGTAACCCGATAAGCCACCCGCTTATCGCCGCTCCCCACTTTCTTTCTACGAGACTCGCCAGGCCGATAAGCGATGGGGTTAAGAATAGTTTTAGAATAAAAATATTCGGCACAGTGTCCTGACTCTCCCGGTTCTAAGCCTTGTTTTGAGCTGCTGACTGCGCTTTTCTCATCGCCCGGAAATTGGTAGCCGAATGAACAAATTCTAAAATTAACGGATGTTTACTTCCGCTCAGTGCCGAAAGCTCCGGTTGAAATAACGTCGCGACGAAAAAAGGATGGTTCGTCAGTTCGACGATGCGCACCGCTCCCTGCTCATCAACTCCGGATACTTTTAAATCTCCGGTCGCCAAAAGAGAGCTGAAATCCGGATTCAGTCCATAATTGCAGTGAAAGTTTTCAGTGATTTTTTCCGTGCCGTAAGCGGATTTCGCCCGCGTTCCTTCTTTCAGCCAAATCTCGCCGGATCTACCCACAAGAGAACATGATAACGGCGAAATCAGCGGCATCTTCGCGTCAGGATTCGACTCCACATGGTCAGCTTCGGAAATACCCAAAACGTTCCGGGCATATTCAACCAGCGCGTGCTGAAAGCCGCCGCACGTCCCCAGAAAAGGTATTTCATTTTCACGAGCGAAGCCAATCGCGGTAAGCGCGCCGTCCATATTTCGGTAGGGGCTTCCCGGAACGCACCATATAGCATCAAAAGCTGCTAGTTTTTGTTTGCCGGGTTCTGAAATCGATTCGGTTTCTACAAATTCAGTTACAATTTTGAAATTTCCTGCCGGTACCGCCAAATCTAAGGCGGCAGGAATTGCCCGGTGCGCTTCGATTTGCGAAGAATAATCCCCGACAAGAGCAATTCGTAAATGGTTTACAGAATTTAATTTAGTTTCCATCATTTAATTTTTCCTTTAATAGCTTTAAATATTTTTCGATGAGTTTACTTCTTCCGCCAGCGGGAGCGAAAAATGATAAAGCGTGATTTTCATGCGTTTTCTAAAATAAAATCGATGCGTATTAAAACGCTGAATTCCGGTATCAAGATGAAGTTCCCGGCAACCGTGCCGCTTTGCATAATCTACCATCCAATCAAATAGCGCCTCGCCATAGCCCTTTGAACGCTCCATTTCAACGGTAATTAAATCATCAACGTAAAGGCTAAGTCCGCAATAAAGCATTTCGATAATGCGAAAACCGGCAACAGATTTAATTTTTCCTTCATCTTCGAGAAAGATTATGGAATAGTTTTCTTTTTGCTGCCTCCGCACCTGCGCTAAAAAATCATTACCGCTTAAATGCGGGCGGAGTTGTTTTATTACCGGATAACAGCGGTCGATGTCTTCGGCAGAGTCCGCTATTTTAATCTTCATTTGATTAGCTTTCTTTATTAATAATTTTCAATTTTAAATTTATTTGAAAGCACTGCATAAAAGCTCTCGACTATAATTACTATGATAAAAGAGGGTTGCGGCGACGCAAGTGCCAATTTGCAGGAATCTTTGCAGTCCATTTTTCTGAGCGTTTCGGATTTATTTTTGGTTTGATTTAATCGCTCCCGCGGTTTCGTCAAAAACAAGCCTTAAGCGCGATACCCGACAAGAAAAGCTCTTCACCAAGTTCAGCGTTGTTAATATATGAATTCTCAAAGCGCTTTGATAGCTTCCTGTCGAAAGCAAAAGCTCGCCTCTGTAATCAGTCCGGTTAATGAATTTTAACGTATTTATGCCGGCTTTTTCTTGCTGAGTCCCTCGTCAGGCGCTTTTCTGAACGCCCGTCAATCGTCGAGCCATGCATTATGTCCGGCATTCCTGATAATGAATAAATTGAGATTCTTAACTTTTTTGCTGTATCTCTTAAAAAAACCATTTATCTTTAATTTGGCTCAAGAAGCGTTTCGTAATGCGCGGATTTAGCATCAAATCTTGAAAGCAGTCTTTCTCCTTTGGGCGGAACGACGGCAACCTCGTAATTCTCTCCGGCAAACTTTCGGACTGCTTCAAGCGAGTCAAACCACATTATCGTGATGAATTCCACTTCATTTTCCAACTCCCTGCGGAGCAGATGCGCTCCGCGATAGCCTGCGATATTTCGCTGCGCAATACCCGGTAAAATTTCCGTAGTTAAAACGGATTCGTAAGCTTCTGCATTTTGATAAGTTGTCCAGCCGCGCCAAATTCTACTAATCATATTTTTATTGTCTGTTTTTTATTAAACCCTTAAACTTTAATACCGATTTTTAGATAAATTACTTATAACTTTTTCAATTACTCATTCCCACTCCTTTTTACTCTTGTGTAATTTCGGGCGTAGTCAGGTTGATTGATATCGCTGGTCAGTCGCGGGTCATCAATAGGAGCGCCGGCAACAAGTTGAAGCGGAATCTCGCCTGCCCAAACATTTAATTCGTAATCAGTTTCATCGTCCACCGGCGAGCCGTTGCGAATTTTTGCTGAAGCCTCCTGAAGGGGTAAAGCTAACACCAGTGTTCCTTTAAGTTCTTTTGAAGTAGGCGAGCGAACTTCCTGCCAACGCCCCTTTACAATATGCTCGGAAAAAGCGCGAAGCGCCTTCATCTTCTCGTTTTCTTCGCTTACGGCAAATGCTTTGCCGAATATCATTACTGACCGGTAATTCATTGAATGATGAAATGCCGAGCGAGCTAACACCAAACCGTCGAGTAAAGTCACCGTTACGCAAACTTCAATTCCGCCGCTTAAAGTTTTCAGCATTCGACTGGCGCTTGAGCCGTGAATGAGAAGATTGTCGCCTTCCCGCGCGTATCCGGTTGGGACGACAAAAGTTTTTCCTTCAACAGCGAATCCGACATGGCACACGAGAGCCTCATCAAGTATCGAATAAATTACCTCTCGATTATACTCGCCGCGTTTTGGCAGGCGTTTAAGCGATGTTCTTTCAGTTCGATTTATTACTTGGTTCATATTTTGAATAATCCGATACGTTCACATAATTTAACGGTAATAATTTGGATAAGCTGACAATTCATGAAAACAACTGAATCGTTGCGTTGCAAAATCTTTTTGCGCTCTCTCCGAAATCATCTTTATTTTCTGCCATGAACTACTTTTTGCGTCATAAGAGCGCCAGTTTTCGACCCATAAGTCGAATTGTTTATATTCCGGACTTGTCCGCCGAGTCGGCGCATATGGTTTTTCCCGGAGGTTTGATGGCGACGGGCTCAATGGCGACTGACCGTAAGAATATGGCGCGTAAGCAAGTAACAAACACCCTAAAAAGCTTACCGGAAAAATTTGTACAATTCGTAGTGACAATTTTATCTTTTGGGTATTCATCTTTTTTAATTTCCAATTTTATTGACTCCCTTAACTTAGTCATTCAAAGATAGGCCTTAGAAGTTTTATCTACTTTTCCCGCTCATTTTGAATATACTAAATTTTTTCATCAATAATTTAAGCGAACAAGAGCCACATATTAATAATTTTATAATGCCAATTGTTTGAAATTATCGTTGTCGGGAGCGCTAACAAAAGAGAAGATGGACTAATTAAATTAATAAAAAGACGTCTTGATACCGTATTAGAAAGCGGAAAGAATGAAATTTATTTTTCGTTGGTAAAAAAGATTAATTTATATCGTGCCGGAGTGTCCGCAGTCGTGATACCTTTTTCTCATAAATAAGCGGGCTGTAAGCTAAAACATTGGCCTAAAGCGGCGTCTTTAAGCGGGTGTTACAAATCCTCCGACTTTTATATAATCTTGGCGCAGGCTGACGTATACCTCGCATTTGGCTCCGACCACGTCTCCTTGTTCAATTACGTAATCGCCACTCCCGGCGGAAGATTTTCCCTTTAATAATTCTACCAGCGCACCTGCGGCTACTCCTGTGCCCGCGTCTTCGCTCTTGCTCAGAAGAGGATTAAAACCTCTCGCATGAGCAAGCGAATCTTTATTTACTGTCTCGAGACAATAAAAATAAGCTCCGTTTACTTTAGTCTCAGCACTCCATTTCTCGAGAGCGGCCAGATCGAATTCGAGATGCCATAAAGATTGAAGATCGATAATCGGAACGAGCAGTTTCGGGCTGCCAATGGAAGCGACAGAAAACGGACTGCTAAAATCAATGACTCGCGGGTTAATGCCAAAACGATGCAAAATGTCGTCTTTGTTTATCGAAGGCTCTTCGCTCAAATCGATTTTTTCGGTTAAAAATTGTACTAATGAATCATTACTGACGGTTAAAGCAACAGTTTTTACATTGGTTTCGAATAAAAAGTCCGATTTGCCGGATTTTTGGGCATAAGTGTAGCCGGCAGCCAGTATGCCGTGACCGCAAAAATCCATCTCGCCCTTTCTACCGAAAAAACGTAAGCGGACACTGTCGGGACGACTCTCTTCCGGTAAAATAAAAACGGTTAAATATGCATCGATTGAGCGGGCTTTTTTTTCTAAGTCTTCGACGTTAAAGCCATCGCCAAAGACAACAACTGCCGGATTGCCGCCGTTTTTATTCTTTGTAAAAACTTTGTAGCTATAAGATTTCATAAATGTCTTGTAAAAAACATTGCAATTTCGCCTGTTTGATGCGATTAACGTATTTATAACGGCGACCGAAATTCTATATCATCGGCGTAATGATGCATAATCGCCTCAATGTCGCGTTCGTTCCATGCTTTAATCCATCTTTCGGCAATCGCATTAACTTGTTGTGATTCGACCAGCTTATCTTCTTCTGCAAATATTATAAATTGAGGTTAAGCAAAGTTAATTTAATACCTGGCGTCCTTAATTCTGCGACTTAAGAAAAACTTTTTTCTGCCTTATAGCCAATCGGCATTTAAAAGCGGCTGCAAAATATGTGTTTATACAAACTCTAAAACTTGTCTGATTTAGTTTGAATAATTTGGCAATCAAGCATCGTTTAATAGAAATTCGACTTTTTATTAGCCGGCGGCTATCATAAAAATAATTGGACTCATTGATATCCGAGAAATCAGTATTTTAAAAAACACCGATTCGCTTTTACGCTTGAAGATTTACCGCTAATGTAAAAGTTCCCTTATTCAAGGATTAATGATAGTATATCTTTGTGTAACGGTCAAAGATTAAATAAGGGTTACATAGATTATAAAGATGATAAGCTTTGATTTTATGAACAGCGATTTTAATGACTTGCGCGCCAAGTCAAGAATCGACCGGCTCGATGAAGCGGCGTGGCGGCGTGAGTTTCTGCGCCGCTGGAAGCTTGGAGTTTCCCCAAAAATCACAGAATCTATCCTTGAACAACTTAAAAACTTGCGTGACACCATGTGGCGGATAACCGCAGTCCTCGCCGTTGAGAAAGCGCCCGCGAAGCGTGATTTGAAAAAATTAAATGAATTTGTTTCGCTTATTCAGTTACGCGGACAGGTGTTTTATCAGGAAGGGAAGTTCGAGTTTAAAATGATACCGCCGATACGTGACTGGAATTGGGTGATTGTCGAGATTGCCGCCGATTTCGCGCGGCTTCTCGCGGATTTCGATTTACAACGAATAAGAATTTGTGCCAACGAAGATTGTCGTTTCGCATTTTATGATTCAAGTAAAAGCGGCGGGAAACTTTATTGTAGAGACGCTTGCAGTTTACTGGCGCGGGTTCATAGGTTTCGCCAGCGACAAAAACTTAGTGAACGGGCAACGGCAAATTAAAGCGGCACATAAAAAATAATCCGAGCATTATATTTTATCGAGAGCCTGTGCCATATCTCCAATCAAATCCCGCGCGTCTTCGCATCCGACGCTTAAACGGATGAAACCTTCGCCAATTGCGTCGCCGCCCCACCGGGCACGTCGTTCGGCAGTCGAATGAATGCCGCCAAAACTTGTCGCTTCGGTGATTAATCGGCAAGCCGCGAGAAATCGCTCGGCTTGCCCTCTGTCTTTCAATTCAAAAGCAATTACCTGCCCGAAATAGCGCATTTGTTTGGAAGCCGTCGCATGCGAGGGATCGTTCGGCAAACCCGGATAACGGACATTCATCGATTCGTCGCGGCGCAATAGATATTCGGCAATTAATTGTGCGTTTCGGCATTGACGCTCAAAACGAACCTCAAGGGTCGCCAACGAACGGTGTGCGAGCCAGACTTCCATAGGCGCGGGAATTCCTCCCATCTGCGTTCGCCATTTTAGCAGCGCGGTCGCTAAATTCTCGTTTTGCACCGCGACATGACCGAGAATTAAATCAGAGTGCCCGGTCAACGCTTTTGAGTCTGAAGCAACCGAGAAGTCAGCACCCAAAGAGAGAGGGGACTGAGCGAGAATCGTCGCTGTAGTATTATCGACGGCAACTACGGCGCCCGCTTTGCGAGCTGTCTTTACCAGTTGGGAAATGTCGGCGACATCAAGGTTCGGGTTGGTCGGCGACTCAATCCAGACCAATTTTGCACCGTTAATCATCTCTTCAAATTCGCGACTAGCGGCGGGCGCTTTTTTCACTTCGATACCCATTTCGGTGAAAAATCCGTCAGCCAGCAATCGCGCCGTGTAATAGCAATCCGAAGCCATCAGAAGTGTGTCGCCGGGGCGCAAAATCGTGCCGAAAACTGCTGCCACTGCTGCCATCCCGGAGGCAAATGTCAGGGCGCGACCGTTTTCCAGTTCGCCAAGCGCAAGCTCAAACTGCGTCCACGTCGGATTGTGATAACGGCCGTAGGTATAAGGGCTGTCCGCAACCTCGCCTGCCGCATAATAAGGCGAGGCGAAGATGACGCCGG